>DATBEG010000076.1:0-76382 GCA_036276155.1 Bryobacteraceae bacterium
TGGGAAGCGACTGTCGATGAGCTGATGGCGAAGGTGGATGCCTACATTCCGCTGCCGGAGCGTGCTATCGACAAGCCGTTCATCATGCCGATTGAAGACATCTTCTCGATTCAGGGCCGGGGCACTGTGGTGACGGGGCGAATCGAGCGGGGCATCTGCAAGGTGGGCGAGGAAATGGAGATCGTTGGTTTCCAGGACACCCGCAAGACGGTTATCACGGGCGTCGAGATGTTCAAGAAGCTGCTGGATGAAGGCCGCGCGGGGGACAACGTTGGGTTGCTGCTGCGCGGTATTGAAAAGAACGATGTCGAGCGTGGGCAGGTGATTGCGAAGCCGGGTTCGATCAAGCCGTTCAAGAAGTTCAAGGGCGAAGTCTACGTGCTGTCGAAGGAAGAAGGCGGACGTCATACGCCGTTCTTCAATGGCTATCGGCCGCAGTTTTACTTCCGTACGACCGACGTCACCGGGGTTGCCAAGCTGCCGGAAGGCATGGAGATGGTGATGCCGGGCGACAACGTTTCGATTGAAGTCGAGTTGATCACGCCGATCGCCATGGACAAGGGCCTGCGGTTCGCCATTCGCGAAGGCGGACGCACCGTCGGCGCCGGCACCGTTACGGAGATTTTGGAATAAGCAGAGTCGATTGAGCGGGCGCGGCTTCGGCGGCGTCCGTCAGGCGAAAGAGAAAAAGCACAGAAATGAAAGAACGGATCCGAATTCGACTGAAGGCTTACGACCACCGGATCTTGGACCAATCGACGGGCGATATCGTCGACACGGCCAAGCGTACCGGGGCTACCGTTGCGGGACCTATTCCACTGCCTACGCTCAAGAGCCGCTACACGGTGTTGCGCTCTCCGCACGTGGACAAGAAATCGCGCGAGCAGTTTGAAATTCGGACGCATAAGCGTTTGCTCGATATTTTGGAGCCCACGCAGGAAACGGTGGACGCGCTGATGAAGCTGGATTTGCCGGCGGGCGTGGACGTCGAAATCAAGGCGTTCGGGAAGAAGTAGGCGTGGGTAAGCGCACAGGGTGGTTTGGTGACCGTTGTGCGCGTTTAAGTAGACAGGAAGCGAAGCAATGAGTCCAGGAATTCTCGGTAAAAAGATTGGGATGACCCAGATTTTCAACGCGGACGGGCAGGTAGTGCCGGTGACGCTGGTGAAAGCCGGCCCGTGTGTGGTCACGCAGCGCAAAACTCCGGCAACGGACGGCTACGATGCGGTGCAGTTGGGTCTGGTTGAATACGCGAAAAAGCAGAACAAGCCGGCGGCGGCGCATCTGGCGAAGTCGGGTGCGGAGGGCGTCCGTTATATGCGCGAGTTCCACCTGGACCACGGCGCAGGCGACATGAAGCCGGGCGATCGAGTGCTGGCTGAAGAGTTCAAGCCGAGCGAGATCGTGGACGTGATCGGCACCAGCAAAGGTCGTGGTTTTGCGGGCCTTGTGAAGCGGCATCATTTCCGCGGCGGTCCGGCGACGCACGGTTCGATGTTCCATCGCGCGGCTGGGTCGATTGGTGCCTCGAGCTTCCCCTCGCGCGTCTTCCCCGGCATGAAGATGGCTGGCCGTATGGGCACGCAGCAGGTGACGGTGCGCAACCTTGAGATCATCAGCGTGGACACGGAAGATAACGTAATTGCGGTGAAGGGCGCGGTCCCCGGGCCAAACGGCGGCTACGTCGTGGTTCGGCGCGCGAAGCGCTAATCATGGGGCGTTAAGGAAAAAACGATGCCGAGTGTGAATGTAGTGGATTTGAGCAACGCGCAGGTGGGTTCGATTGAACTCTCCGATGCGGTGTTTGGCGCCGAAGTGAACGAAGCGCTGCTATACGAAGCGGTGCGCCAGTATATGGCGGCTCAGCGTTCGGGAACGGCGGCGACCAAGACGCGGCACGAAGTTTCCGGTTCCGGCAAGAAGCTGTGGAAGCAGAAGGGAACGGGCCGCGCACGTATGGGTTCTATCCGGTCGCCTCTGTGGCGCCATGGCGGTACGGTGCACGGACCCCAACCGCGCAGCTACGAATACAAGCTGCCGCGGAAGATGCTGCTGGGCGCGCTGCGTTCGGCGTTATCGGCCAAGCTGCGTGACGGCGAACTGCGCGTGGTGCGTGAGTTCAATCTCGAGGACCACAAGACGAAGAACCTGTCGCACCTTTTCGGCGCGCTCAGCGCAAAGAAGAGCGTTCTGCTGGTGGAGGCGGCCGATAATCTCAACCTGACTCGCGCCTCGCGGAACCTGAAAACGGTGAAGCTGGTGGCGACCAAGGAAGTGAACGTCTACGACCTGCTGAAGTACCAGGAAGTGCTGCTGACCGAACTGGCGGCGAAGAAATTGTCGGAGGCGCTGGCGTAATGAACGTCTACGAAGTCATAAAGCGGCCGCTCATCACTGAGAAGGGCCACAGCAAGCGCGAAGCCGAGCGCACTCTCGCATTCGAAGTGCACCCGGACGCAAACAAGATTCAGATCAAGCAGGCTGTCGAGACCGTGTTCAAGGTCAAGGTGGCTGAGGTGCGGACAGCGATGTACTCGGGAAAGCTGCGGCGGCGCGGCCGCTTCACCGGCTATGCGTCCGATTGGAAAAAGGCGTATGTGCGCCTGGAAGCCGGCTCGAAAATGCCGGAGTACGCGGAGATATAACAGATGCCGATTAAGAGTTTTCGACCGGTAACGCCGACTCGGCGCTTCCAGACTTACCTCACTCGCGAAGACATCACCAAGGACACGCCGGAAAAGTCGCTTGTCGAAGGCAAGAAGCGCACCGGCGGACGCGATTCCCGCGGGCGCATCTCGAGCCGCTTCATTGGCGGCGGCGCGAAGCAGTCCTATCGCATCATCGATTTCAAGCGCGACAAGGCGGGTATTGTGGCGAAGGTTGCAGCGATCGAATACGATCCGAACCGTTCGGCTCGCATTGCGCTGCTACATTACATCGACGGCGAGAAGCGCTACATCATTTGTCCGGTGGGCCTTGAAGTAGGCCGCTCGGTGTCGTCCGGCCCCGATGCCGACATTCTGGTGGGCAATGCGTTGCCGCTAAAGAACATTCCGGCCGGTACCGTGGTGCATAACATTGAGCTGAAACCGGGCAAAGGCGGTCAGATGGCGCGCTCGGCCGGTGCGCAGGCACAGTTGGTTTCGAAAGAAGGCGACATCGCGCTGCTCAAGCTGCCTTCGGGCGAAACCCGCCGCGTGCAGATTGACTGCATGGCGACCGTCGGCCAGGTAGGTAACGTCGAACACGAGAACGTATCGCTCGGCAAGGCCGGACGAACGCGCTGGCTGGGCAAGCGCCCGCACAATCGCGGCGTTACGATGAACCCGGTCGATCACCCGCACGGCGGCGGCGAAGGCAAAACTTCGGGCGGCCGTCATCCGGTGACACCGTGGGGGCAGCCGACGCGTGGTTTCAAGACGCGCAACAATAAGCGGACCGATCGCTGGATTGTCACTCGCAAATCGAAGAAGCGTTAGAGGAATTGAGATAAGCAGATGAGTCGATCGCTTAAAAAGGGACCGTTCACGGACGACTACCTCATCAAGAAGGTGGAGACGCTGAAGACCAACAATCAGAAACAGGTGCTAAAGACCTGGTCGCGCCGGTCCACCATTGTGCCTGAGTTCATCGGGCACACGCTGGCGGTGCACAACGGTAGGAAGTTCATCCCGGTCTATGTGACCGAGAACATGGTTGGTCACAAGCTCGGTGAGTTCTCGCCCACGCGCACCTTCAAGGGTCACGCGGCGAAGGCGACGGAAAAGGCGGCGAAGTAGTCATGGCTCCGGAAGCAGCTTATTTGTCGACGGCGGAAGCGCGCTACGTGCACGTGTCGGCGCAGAAGGCGCGGCTTGTAGTCGACATGATCCGCGGCCGTCAGGCGGGCGACGCGATTGTCATTTTGAGCGCCGTCAATAAGCGCATCGCGCCAGCGGTCGAAAAAGTACTGCGCTCGGCCATCGCTAATGCGGAAAACAAGTCGCAGGATGTCGATGTCGACAAGCTCTACGTGGCGGAAGCGTACGTGAACGAAGGGCCGCGTCAAAAGCGGATCCGGCCGGCTCCCATGGGCCGCGCTTATCGGTATCAGCGGCGCACGGCACACATCGTGGTGAAGCTCGGCGAACGTGCCGCGCAAGAGGAAGCAGAATGAGCACACAGGGCGTTTGGTGTCCGTTGTGCGCGGTGAAGGAATAGACAATGGGTCAGAAAGTACATCCCTACGGGTTTCGCCTGGGCGTCACAAAGAACTGGCGTTCGCGTTGGTTCGCCAAGCAGGACTATTCGAAGCTGCTGCATGAAGATCTGGAGCTGAAGGAATCGCTGCAGACCCGGTTGAAGGCAGCGGGCGTGAGCTCGATTGAAGTGGACCGGCCCGGCAACAAGCTGCGCATCACGATTCGCACCTCGCGTCCGGGTATCGTCATCGGCCGCAAGGGCGCGGAAATCGAGAAGCTCAAGGGCGATCTCGCCAAGAAGACCAAGCGCGAAGTCTTCATCGATATTCAGGAAGTGCACCGGCCCGAACTCGATGCACAGCTCGTGTCGGAATCGATTGCGCTGCAGCTTGAGAAGCGCGTGGCGTTCCGCCGTGCGATGCGTAAGGCGGTCGATTCGGCATTGCGCTTCGGCTGCAAGGGAATTAAGGTTCGAGTTTCGGGCCGTCTGAATGGCGCTGAAATCGCACGGAGCGAGTGGTATCTGCAGGGACAGCTTCCGCTGCATACGTTGCGTGCCGACATCGATTACGGCTTCAGTGAGTCGTACACCACGTATGGAGTGATTGGCGTAAAGGTTTGGATTTATAAGGGCGAAGTGCTCGAAGGTTCGGGCCGGCGCAATACGTTGCGCAATGAAGGCGAACCACGCCGTCGCCGCCGAGACGATCGCGACGGACGCGATCGCGGAGATCGCGAGCGCCGTCCGGCTGCACAGCCTGCCGCTGAGAGCGGTCCTGCCATCCAGCAGGCTCCGGGTGAAATGGCACGGCCGGCCACGGCACCCATTATTCCGCCGCTGTCGGCCCCGACGACTCCCTCGTGGAAGCAGGAGCAGCAGGGTAACGCTGCGGATGCGACCACGAAGTCTTCCACCCCGGCGGGCGAAGCTGATCAGGAATTGAGCAAGGAGTAGCGCAGCAGACCAAATTTGCTGACAGGAGATAACCGCTATGTTGATGCCGAAGAAAGTCAAGTTTCGCAAGCAGCAGCGCGGCCGCATGACGGGCAAAGCCTGGCGCGGCTCGTCGCTCTCGTTTGGCGATTTCGGATTGAAGGCCATGGAGTGCGGCTGGGTCACCAACCGCCAGATTGAAGCGGCCCGTATCGCCATGACACGTTTCATCAAGCGCGGCGGCAAGGTGTGGATTCGCGTGTTCCCGGATAAGCCGATCACGAAGAAGCCGCCAGAGACCCGTATGGGTAAAGGCAAAGGCGCACCCGAAGCGTGGGTGGCCGTGATCAAGCCGGGTAAGATGCTCTTCGAAATGGAAGGCGTCTCACAGCAGACGGCGGCCGAAGCCATGCGCCTGGCCGCTATGAAGCTATCGGTGCCGACAAAGTTTGTGATGCGCGAACAGGCGGAAGCGAAGGCGAGCTAGGGAAGATGAAAGCGGAAAAGATTCGCGGCATGGATGCCGCCGAAATTCAGCGGCAATCGCTTGATGCACAGGAACAGTTGTTCCGGCTGCGTTTTCAGATGGGTATGGGCCAGACCGAAGGCCTGAAAAAGTATCGCAATCTGCGTAAGGACCGCGCACGCATGCTGACGGTTCTTAAGGAGAAGGGCGAAGTGGCCGCAGTGCCCGTGGCCGTGCCCCTGGCAGCGCCAAAGAAGAAGAACGCGGACAAGAAGAAAAAGAGTAAGTAAGACACTATGGCGGGAACGACATCCAAACAAGCCGCGCCGGCAAAGGCAAGCGCGAAGCAGACGAATCCGGCCGGGCAGAGTTCTGCTAATGGCAGCGGTGCGAATAAGAACGAGAAGGTCGGCGAAGTAGTGTCGACCAAGATGGCGAAAACCATCGTAGTGGAAGTGACGCGGCGCGTGCCGCACCCGGTCTACAAACGAATCGTCAGCAAGCGCAAGAAGTTTTATGCGCATGACGAGCAGCAGTCGGCGCAGGTGGGTGATGTGGTGCGGATTATTGAGTGCCGTCCTTTGAGCAAGCTGAAGCGCTGGGAGTTGGGCGCAGTGGTGCGCAAGGCAGTGCAGGTGGCCGTGGATCATCCCGCGCTGACCGAAGCCGCCGATACCCGCATCAAGAAGACGGTCAAGAAGAAGTAATAAGAGTCTGAGTGTTCCGCGAGAGGGCACGAGGGCGAGCGCGCAGGCCGTTTGGTGGTCGTTGTGCGTGGTCGAGAAAGATTAGGGAGAAAACGTCATGATCGGAATGCGAACAATCCTCGAGGTGGCCGATAACAGCGGCGCGCGCAAGCTGCAGTGCATCTTGCCCCGCGGCGGCGACCTGGGACTTCGCGCGGGTTTGGGCGATGTGATCACGGCCAGCGTGAAGGAAGCCGCTCCAGACTCGAGTATCAAGAAGGGCAAAGTGGTCCGCTGTGTCGTGGTGCGCATGCGCAAGGAGACGCGCCGCAAGGACGGCACTTACATTCGCTTTGATTCGAACGCGGCTGTGCTGATCAATGACGTCGGTGAGCCGGTGGGAACGCGTGTGTTCGGGCCAGTCGCGCGCGAGTTGCGCGACAAGCGCTTCATGAAGATTGTCTCGCTTGCTCCGGAGGTGATCTAAGCCATGCCGAAAGTAGCTTACAAACGGCGGCAGGAGCGCGGAGAGCGCACCCCGCAGCGGATGAAGATCAAAAAGGATGACATGGTCCAGGTGATCGCCGGCCGGGACAAGGGGAAGACGGGCAAAGTGCTCGAAGTGGATCGTTTTTCGCGCAAGGTGACGGTGGATGGCGTGATGATCGCCAAGCGCCACACCAAGCCGAATCCGTCGAAGCAGATCAAAGGCGGCATCGCCGAAAAGCCGATGCCGATCGACTCTTCGAATGTGATGGTTCTGACTTCAGGGGGCGTTCCGACCCGTATCGGATATCGTCTGGAAACCGTTGGCGGGACAACGCGCCGGGTGCGCATCGCCCGCAAGAACGGCGAAGCGCTGGAGAAGAAGTAAGGAATTTTTGATGCGGTTTGGAATCCGCTACTGACGAAAACCATGGCAGAAAAGCAAGACAAACAGCAGAAAGCGGCAAAGCCGGCCGCCACTGGTGACGCCAAGCCCGGCAAGGCAAAGGGCGGAGACCGTGCCGGCAAACAGTCGGCTCCGGCGATTGAGATCCAGCAGGGACGTCCCCGCAGCGGCAACTCCAAGGCACGCCTTCACGAGCACTACACGAAGACCGTTCTTCCTGCCATGAAGCAGGAGTTCGGTTACAAGAACCCCATGGCAATTCCGAAGGTCGAGAAGGTCTCTATCAATATCGGTCTCGGCGAAGCGACGGGAAACAGCAAGTTGATGGACGGCGCCGTGAACGAACTCGGCGCAATCGCCGGTCAGAAGCCGGTGGTGACGAAGGCGAAGAAATCGATTGCCGCGTTCAAGCTGCGCGAGGGCATGTCGATCGGGTGCATGGTCACGCTGCGCGGCGATCGCATGTACGAGTTTCTGGATCGCCTGATGAACGTGGCTCTGCCGCGCGTTCGCGACTTCCGCGGCGTATCGCCGAAATCCTTCGACGGACGCGGCAACTATACGCTCGGGTTGAAAGATCAGTTGATTTTCCCCGAGATCGACTACAACAAGGTGGAAAAGACGAAGGGCATGAACATTTCGATCACGACCACCGCCAAGACGGATGCCGAAGGGTTGTCGCTGTTGCGGCACATGGGCATGCCGTTCCGTCAGTAAGAGAAGGATTGATTTAATTCGTGGCTACTACTGCAAAGATCGCGAAAGAAGTAAAGAAGCAGGAAGAAATTCTGCGCGCGCGCGCGGCTCACACCAAGGCCAAGTTCGCGGTGAGACTGCGGCATCGCTGTAAGAACTGCGGACGGCCGCGCGGCTTTCTGCGCAAGTTTTCTTTGTGCCGCATCTGCTTCCGCAAGTTTGCGCTGGCGGGCGAGATCCCCGGCGTGACTAAGGCCAGTTGGTAAGCGGGCCGATCCGAATGAGAACGCGTAGCCCACAGGCCCGTTTTTGGGCCGTTGTGCGCGCGCGTAAGGAAATGAAAGGTGCTGAAGGTAAGTAAATGACAGCAGACCCCATTGCCGACATGCTGACGCGCGTGCGCAACGCATTGATTGCGCGACACGCCAAGGTGGACGTCCCGGCTTCGCGGCTGAAGAATGAGATTGCCCGCATTCTGCGGGAAGAGGGCTACATCCTCAATTACAAATTGACGGAGGAAGGCTCGAAGCGCTACATCCGCTTGTACCTGAAGTACACGCCATCGAATTTGCCGGTGATCTCGCGCATTGAGCGCGTATCGCGTCCCGGTTGCCGCGTGTACGTCGGCTCAAAGGAGATTCCGCGCATTTTGGGCGGCCTGGGAATCAACATCCTGACCACGCCAAGAGGCGTGATGACGGGATTGACGGCGCGCAAGGAAGGCGTTGGCGGCGAAGTGCTCTGCCAGATCTGGTAAGGATTCAAGACCATGTCACGAGTAGGTAAGAAGCCAATCCCGGTGCCGAACGGCGTCAAGATCAACATCGGCGAGCAGCTTGAAGTGGAGGGCCCTAAGGGTAAGCTCAGGGTGCCGATTCCATCGGGCGTACGGTTTGAGCAGAACAACGGAACGCTGAACGTCGTCCGCGACAGCGATCAATATGCGGCGCTGCACGGACTGACGCGCGCGCTCGCGTTCAACGCCGTCTACGGTGTGTCTACCGGCTGGAAGCGCGAGTTGGATATCGTGGGCACGGGTTATCGCGCTGACGTCAAGGGTAAAGTAGCAACATTCACGCTCGGGTATTCGCACACGATCGAGTTCATTCTGCCAGAAGGCGTGGATCTGAAGATCGACAAACAGACGCATCTGGTTCTGAGCGGGTACAACCGCGAGGAAGTGGGACACGTCGCTGCGCAGATTCGCGCGCTGCGTCCGCCTGATCCGTACAAAAACAAGGGCGTGCGCTATACCGGCGAAGCGCTGCGTAAGAAGGCCGGTAAGACCGGAGCGGGAGCTAAGTAATGGGTCGCGATACAAGAGTTGAAATTCGCAAGCGCATTCATAAACGGATTCGCGCCCGCATGGCAGGTACGCCCGAGCGTCCACGCCTTGCTGTCTTCCGCAGCGTGAATCACATCTATGCGCAGGTTATTGATGACCAGCAGGGGCATACCCTGGTAGCCGCCGGATCTATCGAAAAAGATCTGAAGGGCAAAGGCGGAAATATCGAAGGCGCCAAGGCGATCGGTAAAGCGGTTGCGCAGCGCGCCCAGGAAAAAGGAATCAAGCGGGTGGTTTTCGACCGCGGTGGTTACCTCTATCACGGCCGAGTGAAGGCATTGGCCGATGCCGCCCGCGAAGCGGGATTGGAGTTCTAAGGAATGGCACTAAACGGAGCCAAGCGCGTTGATACGCAGAACCTGAATCTGAAAGAGCAGGTTGTCAGTATCAATCGCGTGACGAAGGTGGTCAAGGGCGGTAAGAATATGAGCTTTTCCGCGCTGGTCGTCGTAGGCGACCCGAACGCGAAGGTGGTCGGTTACGGCACCGGGAAAGCGAAAGAAGTGCCCTCCGCTATCAAGAAGGGCATTGAAGCAGCGAAGAAGAATCTGCGCAAAGTGCATGTGCTCGAGACGACCATCCGTCACCCTGTTCTGGGACGGTTTGGCAGCGGGCTTGTTCTGCTGAAGCCGGCGCCGGAAGGAACCGGAGTGATCGCGGGCGGACCCGTGCGTGCCGTGATTCAGGCGGTCGGAATTCCGAACGTGCTGACGAAATCCATCGGTTCGCACAATGCGCACAATGTGGTGAAGGCGACCATTGCGGCGCTCGAGCAGCTTTGCGACAAGGCGGCGATTGCGGATATGCGCGGTCTGCCCATCGAGAAGTTATAGCTCGAGCGGGACACGAGAGAAAAGGCGTATCGATATGGCCGAAGGCAAAATCAAGATCAGGCTGGTGCGGAGTCCCATCTGCACGCCTCAGAAGCACAAGGACATCGTGAAGTCACTGGGGCTTCACAAGATCAATCGCACGGTGGAACGTCCGGACACTCCCGGATTCCGCGGTATGGTGGCCAAGATTCCGCATCTGCTCGAAATCGTCAAGGAATAGGGCTGCAGGGAACAGGGACTGTTGCCATGATGCGGCGTGCGACACAGCAGCAATGGAATTGGTCGCCCCGCCGCGTCAGTTGGCGACAGAATATTTGAGGGGACTCATGAACTTAAGTAATTTGCGGCCTCCGAAGGGGCAGAAGAAAAACAAGCGGCGTATCGGCCAGGGTATGGGCACGGGGCGCGGCAAATATTCGGGACGCGGCGCCAAGGGTGCGAAGTCGATCTCGGGCTATAGCAAGATGCGCGGTTTCGAAGGCGGCCAGATGCCACTGCACCGTCGTTTGCCGAAGCGCGGGTTCACCAACATCTTCCATAAGGATTACGCCATCATCAACGTTGGGGCGCTCGAAAAGCTGGATGGCGATACGTTCACGCCCGAGTCCCTGATGGCGAGCGGCATCATCAAGAAGCTGCATTCCGGGCTTAAAGTGTTGGGTAACGGCGAACTGACAAAGAAGATCAGTGTGCACGCACACGTGTTTTCAAAGTCGGCGCTGGACAAAATTCAAAAAGCGGGCGGCACGGGCGAAGTTCTCGCCAAGGCTGCAGCCGCGGGTTCAGAAGCGGAAAGCAAGTAGATTTATGTTGAGGAACGCGCAAAACGGGCACCAAACGCCCTTTGCGCGAGTCTCCGGCCTGCTGATTAAGTCGGCCTGAATTGGACGAATGACAAAGTTTTTCGAAGCTCTCGCTAACGTCTTCCGGATCCCGGATCTCCGGAAGCGCGTTCTATTCACGCTTGGTCTGTTGGCGGTATATCGGATTGGTGCGTTTATTCCCACGCCGGGAATCAACACCGTTCGATTCTTGGACTTTTTCAATCACAGTGCAGCCGGTGGGTTTCTGGGCTACTTCGACCTGTTCAGCGGCGGCATGCTGCGGCGCATGTCGATCTTTGCGCTGGGCATCACGCCGTATATTACGGCCTCCATCATCCTGCAGCTCCTGACCGTGGTGATTCCGACGCTCGACAAGTTGCAGAAGGAGGGCGAACTCGGGCGGCGTAAGATCACGCAATGGACGCGCTACCTGACCGTGGCGCTCGCGATTGTGCAGTCGATCGGTATTGCGTTCACGCTGCAGAGCGCGCAGGGCGGAAATTTCGTTCTGAATCCGGGCTTCGGATTCATCTTCATGACGACCCTGACGTTCACTACCGGCACAGCGTTCATCATGTGGCTGGGCGAGCAGATTACGGATCGCGGTATCGGCAACGGCATGTCGTTGATTATTTTCGTCGGCATCGTCGTCGGATTGCCGCGCGCGATTGGCAGCATTTACACGAATACGTTCGTCACGCACCAGTGGCATGTGCTCCAGATGATGTTCATCCTTGTGATCATGGTCGCGGTGGTCGCGTTCATTGTTCTTGTCGAACGCGGAGAACGCCGCATCCCCGTTCAATACGCGAAACGCGTCGTGGGTCGCCGCATGATGGGTGGACAATCCATGCACTTGCCGCTGAAGGTCAATGCCGGCGGTGTGATTCCGATCATCTTCGCTTCTTCACTGCTCGCGTTCCCGCAGACTTTGATGCAGTGGGACACGGTGAAGAACAATGCGTGGCTGAGCGGAATGCTCAGCGCATTGAGTGGCTCGGAGCCGCTGTATTACCTGGTCTACGTAATCCTGATCGTGTTTTTCTGCTTCTTCTACGTGTCGATCATCTTCAATCCGAATGAAGCGGCCGACAACATGCGCAAGTACGGCGGGTTCATTCCGGGCATTCGCCCCGGCAAGAACACGGCCGATTACATGGATAGGATTCTGTCGAAGATCACGGTTGTCGGCGGGCTTTACCTCTCGATTCTCTCGCTGATTCCGATGGTCATGATCTCAGGCATCAAACTACAGCATCTGCCGCTGGTCGGGAACTTCATCGATGCGCATTTCCCTCGCTTTTTGCTGGACGGCTTGGGCGTCAACTTCTTTTTCGGTGGAACCTCGCTGCTTATTGTGGTGGGCGTGGCGATGGACACCGTCAATCAAATCGAAGCGCAGTTGATTATGCGCCACTACGAAGGCTTTACGCCTCGCGCGGGCCGTATTCGCGGGCGGCGAAGCTAAGATCGGCAACTCTGTCACTTGAATCCCGGAAACTCAGCCTCGTCCGCTCCGGTACTGATTCTGTTTGGTCCTCCCGGCTCGGGCAAAGGAACGCAGTCGAAGCTGTTGCAGCAATCGTGCATTCCCGGCCCGCATATCTCGACCGGCGACATGCTGCGCAAGCACATCGAGGTCGGTGACGCGATCGGAATAGAAAGCGAGCGGCTGATCAAAGAGGGGAGGCTGGTTCCGGACGAGATTGTGAACCGGATTGTAGAAAGCCGGCTGGCGAATGCCGACTGCTGCGAGGGATTGATCCTCGACGGGTATCCGCGGACGCTGAACCAGGCAAAGGTTTTGCTTGGTTTATTAGCAACTTACGCGTTTCGCCCGGCTGTGGTACACTTGGTGGTTGACCGCGAGCGAATTGTTCGCCGGTTGAGTGGCCGCCGTATCTGCCCCGTTTGTGGTACCCTCTACAGCCTGAAGACGAATCCGCCTAAAGTCCTTGGAATCTGTGATTTGGACGGAGCTCAGTTGGTGACTCGTCCAGATGATCAAGAGTCGGTGATTCGCGAACGTCTGGCTGAATACGAGACGCAAACGCGTCCGTTGCTGGATTATTTCCGGCAGGAAAGCGTGCCGGTATTTGAGATTGGCGGGGCCAGCGCCACTCCGGAGCAGATCTCGACGAAGGTTTGCAATGAGTTGCGCGCGGCGGGCTTGACGCGTGATCATGCGGAAGCGAACGTGGCGGCTTCTGATGCGGGTGTTGGGAAGTGATTGTTCGAAGGAGCTCGGTTGAGCTGGAGAAGCTTCGCCGCAGCGGCATGCTTGTCTACGAGATTCTGCAGAATCTCAAAGGCATGGTGTCCGAGGGCGTGACGACACAGGATCTGGAAGCCGCGGCCGAGAAAATGATTTCGGATGCGGGCGCGAAGCCGGCATTTAAGGGTTATTACACGCAGGCGGCGGGTACGAAATACCCGTATGTGCTTTGCACTTCGGTGAATGAGGAAGTCATTCATGGCATGCCGTCATCGAAGCGAAAACTAAACTCGGGCGATATCGTCTCGATTGATACCGGCGTTCTGCTGAATGGCTATTATGGCGATTCGGCAGTGACTGTGCCGGTGGGTGAAATCAACGACTCGGTCAAACGGTTGTTGAACGTAACTCAGGAAAGTTTGGAACTGGCGATTGACCGGGCGAGAGCCGGGAATCGCCTATTTGACATTTGTGGGACGGTCGAGAAGCACGTCACTTCTAACGGCTTTTCGGTGGTTCGCGAGTTCGTGGGACACGGCATCGGGACTTCGTTGCACGAAGAACCGCAGGTGCCGAACTATGTGGACCGGCGCGGTGAGAATCCGCGATTGAAACCAGGGATGGTGTTCGCTATTGAGCCGATGGTCAATGCGGGAAAGCCGGACACGAGGGTTCTGTCGGACAAGTGGACGGCCGTGGCGAAAGATGGCTCGTATTCGGCCCACTTCGAACACATGGTCGCCATAACGGATAACGGTCCGTGGGTTTTGACGCGGCCGTAGGTTAGGGTTTGTGAGCGAGGCGGAAGCGAGAACCGAAGCAGGCGAGAGAACGGCCGAGGGGATCGTAGTTGAGCTGCTGCCGAGCGCGTTGGTGCGGGTTTTGTTGGAAGGTGAGCATCAGTTGACGGCTCATCTGCCGAGCACGCAAAAAGCGAATTTTGTGCGTTTGCGAGTGGGTGACCGGGTGCGGGTGGCGCTTTCGGTTCAGGACCGGACGCGAGGACGAATTTTAGAGTTACTGGTGAAAGGATAAGGCGCGCCGGCGAGTGCGCGTTGAACGTAAGTATGAAAGTGCGGGCATCAGTTAAGAAATTGTGTGACAAGTGCAAGGTGATCCATCGCCACGGCGTGGTGCGGGTTATTTGCACAAACCCGAAGCATAAGCAGCGGCAGGGTTAGGGGAACGAAATATGGCGCGTATTGCAGGCGTAGACTTACCAGCGAGAAAAAGAGCAGCTATCGGGCTGACTTACATTTACGGCATCGGGCGGACGCGCTCATTGTCGCTACTTCACCGGGCGCAGGTGGATCCGGAGAAGAAGGTCGGCGATCTTTCGGAAGAGGAAGTGAACCATCTCCGCAACCTGATTGAAGGTGAAGGCGCGATTGAAGGCGACCTCCGCAAGGAAGTCTCCATGAACATCAAGCGCCTGATGGAAATGGGTTCGTACCGCGGTCTGCGTCACCGCCGCGGCCTGCCTGCTCGCGGTCAGCGCACACATACAAACGCGCGCACGCGCAAGGGTCCTCGCAAGGGCACTGTCGCGAACAAGAAGAAGGCTACGGGCAAGACCTAGGACGTAAGAGAACCACATGGCAAAAGCACCCGCAAAGACTGCGAAGAAGAAGTCCTTCAAGAAGAAGGAAAAGAAGAACGTTCCTTACGGGATAGTGCACATTCAGGCATCGTTCAACAACACGATTGTCACGTTCGCCGATCCCCTTGGCAACACGCTGGCTTGGTCGAGCTCCGGTTCGCTTGGGTTCCGTGGGTCGCGCAAGGGCACGCCGTTCGCCGCGCAGCAAGCCTCTTTGACCGCTGCGAATAAGGCGAAGGAATCCGGATTGCGCTCTGTCGAAGTGCGAGTTGCCGGTCCCGGTTCCGGCCGCGAATCCGCCGTTCGCGCACTGTCGACCGCGGGCATCGAGGTACGCAGTATCAAGGACGTGACGCCGATTCCGCACAACGGCTGCCGTCCGCCGAAGAAGCGTCGCGTCTAGCGGAGCGCAAGCAACGACGTGTAGAGTTTTGGCCGGAGCTTCGCGCTCCGGCCTTGATTAGTAATTTAAGCGGGACGAAGGCTTAACCGTAAAGCCGTAAACCGCACCTAGCAAGCGCCTGCGGGCGTATTTTGGAGGTCAGTTAGTTGGCACGTTATAGTGGCCCGGTGTGTCGGCTTTGCCGCCGCGAGGGCATGAAATTATTCCTGAAAGGCGAGCGTTGTCACTCGGAAAAGTGCGCGATCGAGAAGCGCAACTTCGCTCCTGGTCAGCACGGAAAAGATAAGAAAGCGAAGGTGGTGGGCTACGGCCTGCAGCTCCGCGAAAAGCAGAAGGCGAGACGCTACTATCGGATTCTGGAAGGCCAATTCCGGAACCTTTACGAGAAGGCCGTGAATCTAAAAGGCATCACCGGCGAGACGATGCTGGCCATGCTTGAGAAGCGGCTTGACAACGTTGTGTACCGCATGGGGCTAGCTACCAGCCGAGCACAAGGCCGCCAGTTGGTGCGTCACGGGCATCTAAACGTGAACGGCCGCAAGGTCAACATTCCTTCCTTTATGGTCAAGCCGGGCGACACTATTGAAATTCGCGAAGGCAGCCGCAACAATAGCTCAATTTTGTCCGCGCGTGACGCCACAGCGCACACTCCCAGCCCTTCGTGGCTCGAGGTGGATCGTGAAGCGTTAAGGGCGCGAGTTTTGCAGCAACCCAAGCGTGAAGAGTTGGTGCAGATTCAACTGAACGAACAGCTCATCGTCGAGCTGTACTCGAAGTAAGCGCTTCGAGAATCGACGAAGAAGGGTTCCTAAGAGAAGAAAGTATGTTCAAGGGATTTCAGAAGCCGAAGCGCTTAGTCGCGAATACGGAAAGTCTGACGGAACGCTACGGGCAATTCACCGCTCAGCCGTTCGAGCGTGGATTTGGATCGACCATTGGCACTGGTTTGCGCCGCGTGCTGCTTAGCTCGATCGAAGGCGCGGCCATTACGGGCGTGCGCATCGAAGGCGTGTCACACGAGTTCAGTCCGATTCCGGGCGTTGTGGAAGATGCCACCGACATTATCCTCAACCTGAAGCAGGTGCCGTTCAAGATGATCGGCGAGGGCATGCGCATTGCCCGCCTGCGGGTGGAGACACCGGGCGAAGTGATGAGCAGTCAGATCGAGACGGATAACGACGTTGAAGTCCTCGATCGCAACCTGCACATCGCAACTGTTGGCGAAGGTGGCAAGCTGGACATCGAGATGCGGATCAAGAGCGGCCGCGGCTATGTCTCGGCTGACCGCAACTACGATGAAGACTTGCCGATCGGCTACATTCCTATCGACTCGGTCCACTCGCCCGTTCGCAAGGTCAACTACGCCGTGGAAGCGGCTCGTCTGGGCCAGAACACCGACTACGACAAGCTGGCCATCGAAGTGTGGACGAATGGGGCGATTTCGCCGCAGGATGCCATCGGCCAGGCTGCGAAGCTGTTGAAGGATCACATGACGATCTTCATCAACTTCGAAGAGACTCCGGAAGTGGCGGAAGAGCCGGCAGAGCGCGCTGCGAGCCAGATGAACGAAGTGCTGAACCGCTCCGTGGAAGAGCTGGAACTCAGCGTCCGTTCGTACAACTGCCTCAAGAACGCGAACATTCAGACCATCGGCGACCTGGTTCAGAAGAGCGAGTCCGAGATGCTGCGCACGAAGAACTTCGGGCGCAAGTCCCTGAACGAAATCAAGGAGATCCTCTCGGGCCTAGGACTTTCGTTCGGTATGAAGTTCGACACTCAAGGACATCTGATCGGCGGAGCGGCGCCGGCAACGGCGGCTGATTACGAAGCCTATGCGGGAGCGGAAGAATAATCCATGCGACACCGCAAAGCTGGATTCAAACTCAAGCGTGACGTGAGCGCACGGCGCGCGTTGCTGCGCGGTCTTGTTACGAACGTGATCGAAGAAGAGCGCATCACGACGACTATTCCCAAGGCCAAGGCTGCGAAGCCGCTGGTTGAGAAGATGATCACGCTGGCCAAAGAAGATACGCCCCACACGCGCAAGCAGGCGGCGGCGTTCCTGATGACGGCTGATGCGGTGACTAAGCTGTTCGAAAAGCTGGGACCACGTTTCAATCAACGCCCTGGCGGGTATACACGGATCGTGAAGCTCGGCTGGCGTAAAGGCGACGGCGCCGAGACGGCGAAGCTGGAACTGGTCGGTTCGGAACTCGTCAAGCGTGCGGCTGAACGTGCTGCCCGGCGCGAAGAGCGCATGAAGCAGATACAGCAAGGCAAGCACGAAGAAGGCGACGAGAACAGCAAATAAGCTGCTGATTGAGAGAGTAAGAGGCCCGGGGCAGAGATGCTCCGGGCTTTTTGTTTGCGCCTATTTCAGAATGCGTGGATATTTCTGCCTGGCGCGAGCACGATGCCGATATCGTTGGCGCCCGACGCCTGGGATGCAAGTACGATCGAGAGGACTGCGTAGGTCAGCAGCTTCATCGGTGCTAATTATCGCTATCGGTGGTGCTTCTTGTGATGCGCGACGGTGGCCATCTGAGTCGGTGCCGAGGATGCGGACGCCGAAGTCGCTTCGGCCTGGGAGTTAGGGCCGATCTTGCTGAGGATGCGGTCGTGGATCCAGTGCTCGTCCCACCATTCCTTGGGGTCGATCTGGTAGCCCGCGACCATCATGCTGAAGTGGACGTGATCGCCGAAGGCCATGCCGGTGGCACCGCTGACACCGATCTGCTGTTCCTTCTGCACCATGTCACCGACTTTCACCAGAAGCTTGCTCATGTGGCCGTAAAGCGATTGCAATGAGTAGCCGTGGTCGATGATCACGCAATTTCCATACAAACCCAAGCGGTCGGCGTAGATGACTTTGCCTGAGTTGGCCGCTTTAACCGGCATGTTGGTGGTCTGGGCGAGATCGTAGCCGAGATGCACCTGCTCATCGACCTTGCGACCGTTATAAACATAGCTGCGCTTATCCGCGAAGTAGGATTCGCGAGCACCTTTTACCGGAATGAACGGCCCGTTCCACAGGATTCGGTGCTCGGTGTTGCTGCGGAGATTGTAAATGGTTTGCGAGTTCTCGCGGCGCATCTCACGATTGAGTTTGACGAAACGATCCACCAAGCTGCCGGTCCCTTCCGGATCGAGTTCGCCCACCACTTTCTGCATGTTTCTGTCCGTGAGTTGAATCGTGCTCTCGCGGAATCTCTTCGGGAACACTTTGGTCCAGAAGGTGGTAGTTACTTCGGTACCGGCTCCGTTCTTGGCGAAGGCAACGGGCGTTGTATCGGGGGTCACGTCCCACGGGTAGGCAAATAAAGCGAAGCGGCTGGCGCTGCTATCCGGCTGCCCGGGCACGGCAAACGTGCCGGAAGTGTATTGCGCGACTTTGACGCCGGCATCGGTCCAATTGCCGCCGAGATCGAGCAACACGAGTTCACAACCGCCCTGGTTGATGTAATGCTGGCGGCCATCGGCGACAATTGTCGGCGGTTTGAGAACTACCTGGATGTCTCGCGTAAACTTCGTCGTTGCGGCGCGAAAATCGTTCGACTTGGCTTCGACGATCAACTTCGCGGGTCCTTCCTTCAGGAATGCGGCCTGCTTTTTGCCGGCCGTGAAGCTGTAGATTCGGGTTTTCTGGGGAGATCTGGTCGCATCTTTGTAGGCAGAAGCGCTCTGGCCGTCCTGTTCTACAAAGGCGGAGAATGACTTGACTCCGTGCGGGTCGTCCGTCTGGACGCGAACCGGCGTTTCGGTTCCGATGGCAGACAGGGGTTGGGCGAGCTTCACATCGACGTGCTTGCCCGAAAACCAAAGCGACCCAAAAACGACAAGAATGATTCCAACAACAACTGCGAGAACTATTTTTGACATCGAATGCCTACTCCCTATGTTTTGATTACGCGCCGACCGTCTATACGGTAGTTGCCGCGGAGGACCCAAGCTATCGCTTGAGAATAGATTTTATGTTCCTCACTGAGGATGCGCGCCGATAGGGTTTCTACTGTGTCTTCGTCCAGCACCGGGACGGCTGATTGCAAGAGAATTGGGCCACTGTCCAGATTTTCATCTACAAAATGGACCGTGCAACCTGTTACCTTGACGCCATGCGCGAGCGCCTGATGCTGCGCGTCCAGGCCCGGGAAAGCGGGCAGCAGCGACGGATGGATGTTCAGGATACGACCGGCCAACTGCGAAACAAAGCCACCGCTCAGGAAGCGCATGTAGCCTGCCAAACAAACCCAATCGATCCGATGCTGCTTCAACAGATCAATCACCTGGAGATCAAACGCGACGCGGTCGACGCCGGCCGACGCAATTGACCCGCAGGGAAGGCCAAGCTCACGGGCGCGAGTCAGGCCAGGGGCATTGGGCTTATTTGAAAAAACGAACCCAATTTCGCACTCGAGTTTGCCGCTAAGAACGTTGGAAGCAATCGCCTCGAAATTGGAGCCACGACCGGACAGCAGGATGCCCAGCCGCTTCACAGATATCTGACTTTCGGCTGACGCTTGGATGCGAGCGCGACAACACGGCCGATCTGGTGACAAGATTCGCGGAGATCCCTCAATTTTTGCGAAACGAAGCCAATTTTCTTCGGCGAGACGACCAGCACCATGCCGATGCCCAGGTTAAACGTCCGGCGAAAATCGTTTTCGGGAATGTCACCGAGATGCTGAAGAAGGTCGAAAATCGGTTGCTTCGGCCAGGAATTGGCCTCAATTTCCACGCCGCAGCCTTCAGGAAGGATTCGCGGGATGTTGTCGGTCAGGCCGCCCCCGGTGATGTGGGCCGCGCCCTTCAGGACTTTGGCATCGTGGAGAGCCCGAATCGGCGCGAGATAGGAGCGATGGACCTTCAGCAGTTCGTCCGCGAGGTCTTCCGTGATGTTAGGAAGCAGTTTTCGTACAAGCGAATAACCGTTTGTGTGGAGGCCTTGGGAGGGCAGCCCGAGCAGGATGTCGCCAGGGACGATTGACGCTCCGGTCAGCATGCGATTACGTTCCACACAGCCGACAATGAAGCCGGCCAGGTCGTATTCGCCGGCAGCATACATGCCCGGCATTTCCGCGGTTTCGCCGCCGATGAGAGCGCAGCCGTTACGTTTGCAGCCCCGGGCAATGCCCGAAACGACACTCGCGCAGACCTGCGCATTGAGCTTGCCGACAGCAAAGTAATCGAGAAAGAACAGCGGAGTGGCGCCCTGCACTGCGATGTCATTGACGCAGTGATTAACGAGATCTTCCCCGACTGTGTCATGACGGCCGGTTGCAAAGGCGATTTTGAGCTTAGTCCCTACGCCATCGGCTGAGCTGACAAGAACAGGATGGCGCCAGCCTTTGAGGGAAAATCCCGCGCCGAAACTGCCGATACCCGTGACGACGTTTTCGCTGATGGTTTTTGCAGCGAGGCGTTTAATTTGAGCGACAGCGCGCTCCGCTTCATCAATGTTTACACCGGCATCGCGGTAGGTAGTCTGTCGCGGCACTTTCTACTCAAGTCGCGCACAACCCAGCGTCCCGCATTGTGCGCTCCGAAGGTTTAGTGTAGCCGATGGACGGAGTAAGTGAGCCGCCGCGGTTTGTGCCGCGACGGCTGAAAACAACTACTGCTGCGGATAGATGTAATCGGAGTTGTAGCCTTCGCCCGCATCCTCATACAGAGCCGGCGGATCGAGAGGCTTCTGGCCGATCGACACGTTGTCGCAATTCGATTTTTGATTAGCCTGATCCGCAATCGCCAAGTCCTTCAGCAAGGGCGCTGTGATGGAATCCTGCTTCGAATTCTTTGTCTTCATGCCCGGAACGTAGCACGCGGGCGCGAGCTAGCGATTGCCATCCAGCACTGATGATAAATTTGCCGGCGCGGCAAGTAACTGAATCGTAAGCCGATACGCCTCATTCTTTCGCCCGCAAAAAATCAGGCTGTTATTGTGATTGGAAATCTCCATCTATGAAAACCGTTCCTGCGCGACACGTTCCTGCTCTTCTGGCGCTGCTTGCCGTCCCGCTGCTGCACGCGGCCGTTCCGACAGCGGTTGCCATCAAAGATGCCCATGTAGTAACGATCAGCGGGGCAGATCTGCCGAAAGCCACCGTTCTGTTGCGGAACGGGCTTATTGAAGATGTTGGGCCGAATGTCACTGTTCCGGCAGGCACCTGGATCATTGACGGGTCCGGCCTGACTGTCTATCCCGGCTTTATCGATGCTTTGAGCACCTGGGGCATACCGGGTGCGGTTCCGCCGACGGCAGGGCGCACCACGGGTGCGGCCGCTACACCGGCACAGACGACTCCGGCACCGGCGCAAGCGCTGACGCAATCGAATGCGCAGAGCCCAGCCGAGGCGGAAGATGCGGGCCGTCCGAATATTCACGGTCCCGAAGACCGGCCACAGACTTATTCCTTTGAGCGCGCTGCGGACCTGATCACGCCGGGCGATAGCCGGCTGGAAGCGGCTCGAGCAGTAGGATTCACGTCGGCGGCTACGTTCCCGAACCGCGGAATTGTGGAGGGTTTGGGCGCGGTGATCGATTTGTCTGGTGAGCGTGGACGCGAGATGGTGGTAGCGCAACCCGTCGGGCAACAGATTCTTTTTCGCGTGGGCGGGGGTGGCATGGGCCGCGCGTTTCCGGCTTCGCTGATGGGCAACATTGCCTATATCCGGCAGCTTTATCTCGATCTGAACCAATACAAGGAAGCGAAGCAGATCTATGCCGCGAATCCGAGCGGGAACAAGCGCCCGGAATATGATCACGCGCTGGAGGGCCTGGCAGAGGCGCCGCGCATCCTTTTGCCGGCGGATCAAGCGCAGCAGATCGACCGGATGATCAGCTTCGGCCAGGAATTGAAAACGCCGTTCGTTCTGTACGGCGCGCACGAGGCGTTTAAGTGCCTCGACGAGATTAAGCAGGCGAATGTGCCTGTGCTTATTAGCCTGAAGTGGCCGGTGGCGGAGCGCGATGCGAACCCCGAGGACATCCCTAATTATCGCGACCTGGTAATTCGTGAGCAGTCGCCGGCCGTCGCCGGCATGTTCGCGAAAGCGGGCGTGAAGTTCGCTTTCTATTCCGACGGCGTGGACAGCGCGCCGGACCTGAAGCGCGCCATTAAGAAGGCAATTGATGCGGGACTTTCTCGTGCGGATGCGATTCGGGCGTTGACGCTAACACCGGCTGAGATCTACGGAATCGGGGATCGGATGGGCAGTATCGAGAAAGGCAAGATCGCCAATGTCGTAGTGATGAAGGGCGAGGCGTTCGATGACAAATCGACTGTCGAGTACGTGTTTGTAGATGGCACGATGTACAAGCCTTCGAAGGAACTTCAGCAAGGGCCGGCGAATGGTGGACCGGGCGGACGGCGCGGGGCTCCGACGCCTACGAATGATGACAATGACGGAGGACATTAAGTAATGCGGCGCGTCTTGTTGGTTGTGATTGCGGCGTGTGCCGCCGCGGCAGTGAGCCGTGCGGAGACCATTCTCATCCGGAATGCCACCGTGCTCACCATCACGAAAGGAGCCATTGAGAACGGCAGCGTTCTGATCGAGAACGGCAAGATTGCTGCAATCGGTAAGAAGGTCAGCGCGCCCGCCGACGCAACGATTGTGGATGCGTCGGGCAAATATCTGATGCCGGGCATTATAGATTGCCACTCGCACACGGCGATTGAAGGCGGTGTGAATGAAGGAACACTTTCGGATTCGTCGATGGTGAATATCAAAGACGTCATTAATCCGAACGACATCAACATTTACCGGTCATTGGCGGGCGGCTTGACGATTTCGAACGTGCTGCACGGCAGCGCGAATGCGATCGGTGGACAGACCATCGTGGTGAAGCTGCGCTGGGGCAAATCAGCGCAGGAAATGATCATGGAAGGTGCGAAGCCGGGCATCAAGTTTGCTTTGGGCGAAAATCCGAAGCGCGCCGGCGAACCGTCGCAGAATTTCTTTTCGCAGGGAGCAGCGCCGGAGCGACGGTACCCGGGAACGCGCATGGGTGTGGAGGAAGTGATTCGAGAGAGCTTCGCGGAAGCCAAGAATTATCAGGCCGAGTGGAAAGACTACAACGATCGCGTGGCAAAGGGCGAGCATCCGATCCCCCCGCGCAAGGATCTGCGACTGGAGCCGTTAGTGGAAGTGATGGAAGGCCAGCGCTACGTGCACGCGCACTGCTACCGATCTGACGAAATTCTGATGCTGATTCGCGTGGCCGACGAGATGGGATTTAAGATCCGCACCTTCCAGCACGTTTTGGAGGGCTACAAGGTGGCACGCGAAATCAAGGAACACGGCGCGGGCGCGTCGACGTTCAGTGACTGGTGGTCCTACAAGATCGAAGCGTTCGATGCGACACCGTATAACGCGGCGATTATGGCGAAAAAGGGCGTAGTTGTATCCCTGAACTCAGATTCGGACGAACTGCAGCGGCACCTGAATCTGGAGGCCGCCAAGACAATGCGCTACGGAGGAATGACGCCGACGGAAGCGCTTGCGATGGTGACAATCAATCCGGCTAAGCAGTTGGGTATCGACGACAAGGTTGGGTCGATTGAAGTCGGCAAGTCGGCCGATCTGGCGCTGTTCGATCAGGATCCGCTTTCGAATTATTCTAAGTGCCTGCGCGTGTGGATTGACGGGCACCAATATTTTGATCGCGATAAAGACCTGGAGACGCGGCCGAAATTCAACGAAGAGAAGAAACAGTTGCTTCAGAAAGAAAATGCTCCTGCCACGGGGCAAAGAACAGGACGGCCGGTTGCGAATGCGCCGGGCGCGAGCGAGGAGGCGTACCGCTAATGCGATCGATTTTGGGATTCTTAGGTTTCGCTCTGATGCCTGTCGCTCTGTGGGCAGCCGGAGATAATTCAGTGCTGGTGCGGAATGTGGATGTGCATCCGGTAACTGGAGCGGATATCCGGAACGGCGCGGTACTGGTGATTGACGGGAAGATTGTCGAAGTGGGTGCCCATGTCGCGCCGCATGGAGGCGTGAAAGTGGTGGACGGTCATGGGCTGCAGTTATATCCGGGCCTGATTAACGCCGCTACGAACGTCGGGCTCTCTGAGGTTGAGTCGCTGCGCGACACGATTGACCTTGACGAGATTGGCACGTTTAATCCTGAACTGAGGGCCGAGGTTGCGTTCAATCCTTCGAGTGAGCACGTGGAAGTGACGCGTGCATCCGGCATTACGACCGTGATTACTTTGCCCGGAAGCGGCGGCCGCGGTCGTAGCGCGACTGCAAGCGTGATTACCGGCCAAGGCGCGCTGATGCACCTGGAGGGCTGGACGTGGGAAGAGATGGCAATTAAGCCGAGCGCCGTCATGGACATGTTATTTCCAGAGATCCAGAGTGGCGGCGGTCGCGGCGGGTTTGCAGCTTTTCTGAATCAAGGCGCGACGCGCAGCTACGCGGAGGAAGAGCGGCAGTACAAACAGAAACTTGCGCAGATCAGCCAGTTTTTCGACGAGGCAAGACGATACGAAATCGCCAAAGCTGCCGGCGCCCCTGAGTTCAAGCGCGATGTGCGGCTGGAAGCGATGATTCCGGTGATTGACGGCAAGCAGTCGCTATTCGTGCGCGCTGAGCGGGAGCGCATGATCAAAGACGCCATCGAGTTCGCAGACAAAGAGAAGGTGAAGATCATCATCGCGGACCCGCGCGAGCTTGGAAGCACTGGATCCTTGCTGAAGGAGCACAACATCCCTGTCGTGCTTGGAAAAACATTCCAGTTGCCGATGCGCGACGATGACCCGTACGATGCGCCCTATACGTTGCCGAACGATTTCTACAAAGCAGGCGTGAAGTTCTGCTTTGGAACATTCGATACCGAGTTCGCGCGCAATGTGCCGTTTGAAGCGGCGCAGGCAGCGGCATTCGGACTGCCGAAGGAAGCCGCCCTCCGCGGGCTGACCATCAACAGCGCGCAGATCCTGGGAGCAGACAACGAGATTGGCTCGATTGAAAAAGGTAAAGTGGGGGATTTCATTCTGACCGATGGCGACCCCCTGGAAGCGAAGACGAACATCAAGCAAATGTTCATCGGGGGCCGGGAAGTACCGCTGGAATCACGCCACACACGCGAGTTCGAGAAGTGGATGAAGCGGCCTTAATTGGCCCTTAGCCCGTTCGAAACCTTTCAATCGCAGCCAAGTCCTCCAATTAGAAGCCGGGGAGGAGGACTTCGGCATGCCCCTCAGTACTGTAGCTCCGCCACTTGAGACTTCGCCGCCGCGGACAACGCACGGTAGCTGGTGGCAACGATATCGGATACCCGTTGTCGCTCTGTTCATCACAGGTTGTGTGATCTACGCCGTATTCGTGGCGCTGAATTGGCCGTTCAGGAAACAGCGTTTGATCGATGTTCTGCAGGAAGCAACATTGCGGACCGTCACTGTCGGCAAATTCCAGAAGACATTCTTCCCGCCGGGATGCGTGGCCGAAGACATTAGCTTTGAGCGGCACCTACGCAAGGACCAACCGCCGGTCATACATATTCAGGCACTTACAGTGCAGGCCAGTTGGGCGCGCGTGCTTACGGGACAGTATCATCTGTCGTTGGTGAGAGCGGTCAACATGCACGTCCTAGTACCGCCAGCAAAGGTAAATGGCAAGCCGGACCCGCTGATGCCGCTGAACCGAACGCCGAGTAGGATAAGAACGCTGAACGTGGATAGGATTATCGCCGATGGCACGATACTCGATTTCGCGCACGAGGACGGCTCGAAGCCTTACCGGATTGGAGTGGACAAACTGGTGGTCTATGATGTCAGCAACAACTCCGCGATCCACTACAAGACGATCATCACGAACTCAGTTCCGCCAGGGAAAATTCACTCCACAGGCGTGTTTGGCCCGTGGCATCCGGACGATCCTGGGCAGACACCTGTTGAAGGCACTTACTCCTATAACGATGCAAATCTGGCGGCGTTTTCTGACTTCAGCGGAAGGCTAAACGCGACGGGGCGTATGAAGGGCCGTCTGGGCGAGATTTTCACCCAAGGCACCGCCGACGTAAAGAATTTCCACGTCAGCGAGACAAGCCATACACGGGAGTTGAAGGCGAATTACAAGGCCCGTGTAGACGGCACACACGGAGACACGATGCTGGACGACGTGGAAGCCCAGTTCAATGATTCTTCGTTGACGGTGAAAGGGAGGATTGCGGGAGAGACGGCGCAGAAGGGAAAGACCGTCTCCCTGGATTTGCTGTGTTCGCGCGGACGCATTGAAGACGTGCTCGATCTCTTTATCCAGGCCCAACAAGCGCCGATGATTGGTCCGGTAACGATGAAGGCGCACCTGGAAGTTCCTCCCGGAAAGGAAGGCTTTATCAGGCGGATGCACATGACAGGCGACTTCGGGGTGGACAACGGGAAATTCACGGACAATGAAACTCAAGCCGATTTGAACCGCCTGAGCGCGAGCGCAGACCGGAAGAAACCGGCTGAGGGACAAGATCCAATCGCACTGTCAGACTTGCGTGGTCACGGGGATATCCAGAACGGGATTGCACATCTTACCCACGTCAAGTTCAGTGTGCCTGGCGCGACCGCAGAAGTAGAAGGCACATACAGCCTGACCAATTACGACGTAAACCTGGTTGGCACTCTTTACACCGATGGTAATCCGTGGACTGCAACGACAGGCTTCAAATCATTCTTCGTCCGGATCATCACCCCGTTTCTGAAGAAAAAGCACGACATACGAATTGTTCCGTTCAAGCTAACGGGCAATTATCACCACATGACTATTGGGCTTGATCTGGGGCGGAAGAAGCAAATCAAGGAACAACTGAATCAATGAAACGAACGAACTGCCAACGATTGTCTTTGGGCTCGCTGAGGTAGCCTCTGATCTGGTTCCTGCTTACGTGATTGATCACGAGTTCAAGGTTCTCTGAGCGGCCAATCGGAATCAGAACGCGTTCGTTCACCTTCAGGTGCCGGAGGTCGAGCCGGTGCTGCCCGAGCAGCACACTGGCCTGGGCGGCGCCATGCCGCGCATCGCCGCGCCAGAACCCGAGTTCGATGGGGCCAACGGGCTGAAAGCCGTCGGATCGTGCAATGCTGAACTCGATATAGTTGCGTTCGCCTAAACGCTCCAATGCGAGCAGCTCGTTATGGGTGTGCGCAATGGAAGACGTCGGCCGAGACTCGATGATTTGTGCAGCCTGATTCGGGCTCGCGGTCGGGGGGACAGGCAACGCAAGGACCTGCTCGTGCAAGGGGGCGACAGGATAACT
The DNA here is from genome assembly GCA_036276155.1 of Bryobacteraceae bacterium. GTDB lineage: Bacteria > Acidobacteriota > Terriglobia > Bryobacterales > Bryobacteraceae > Bog-105. Next base: position 27,332 of record DATBEG010000076.1, read on the forward strand.
CGACTGGTACTTGCACAAGAGCGCGAACAGAGAGGCGGCGCAGCAGATCGCGACTGCCACGAAGAGAACGGCGGAATCGCGCCATCCGAGCGTCTCTGTCGGAAGGGCAATCGATGCGAGACGCCGAAAAAGCTGCAGATGTGCCGTTGTTGCCATGTCCGTGTTTCTCTAGACGCCAATTATATATACGTTGTGACGTAGTGTTTTTGTGGGCTACAGACACAGATGGGATTTCGGGTGTTCGAATATGAACAGCAAGGCACGAGCCGAGCGGCTGTAAGTTCTTCATTCTTAGTCTTTGCGGAGCTACTCAATATGGTCTGGCGAGTGCACTTTGACACGTGCATGCAGCGAAATGGCGACTCCCGAAAAATCCTCGTGGTGGACGATCAGGAGGACGTGCGGCAGGCACTACGTCTTTTGTTGAAGAGCTCGGGCTACTTGTCAGAGGAGGTCGGGACGCCGAGCGCGGCGCTGGCGAGTTGCGCTTACGGCGACCACGACCTGATAGTAGCGGACATGAACTACACATGGGACACCACATCAGGAAGCGAGGGCCTGTGGCTTTTAGACCAACTGCATTCGCGGCGCCCCCACACACCGGTGATCGCGATGACAGGTTGGAGCACGATTGAACTAGCGGTGGCGGCGATGCACCACGGCGCGCGCGATTTCGTTCCAAAGCCATGGGACAACCGGCATCTGCTGGAAATCATACGCAAACATATCGATGCGCGTCCGACCGACCGACAGCCCATGGATGCGGAACTGGCGATTGCGCGCAAAGTGCAGAGGACGCTTTTTCCGGCGCCATTTTTTTCCATGTGCGGGTTGGAGTGCGAGTGTGCGTCACTGGCGGCGGGCGAAGTCAGCGGGGATCTGTACGACTTCATTGCGGTGGATTCGGACAGTATGGCCTTTGTGCTGGGAGACGTTTGCGGGAAGGGAATCGGCGCTGCGCTGCTGGTGGCGAATCTGCAGGCGTGCCTGCGCAGTCTGCAGGACATGGCCCGCGATCCTGCGAAATTGATGGACCGGGTGAACCGACTGTTCTTTGAATCGACGCGGCCGGAACATTTCGCGACGCTGTTCTATGGCGTGTACAATTCCCGCCGCCGCCGGCTTGATTATGTGAACTGTGGGCACCCTTCGCCAGTTTTGTTGCGCGGCGACGATAGCACGCACCTGCTTCAGCCAACTGCGACGGTGCTGGGCGCCTTCAAGGAGCGCGGTTTTCAGTCGGAGGCCGTCGAAGTGGCGACAGATGACCAGCTATTCGTTTTTTCCGATGGCTTTTCGGAGGCGAATCTCTCCGAAGCAAATGCCGAGGAGGAAGACGGGAATTGGCCTCTGCAGACGATCCGGCAAGTGGGCAGCAAGAGACAAAAAGGAGCAGCCGGAAAGCTGGCGAATGAGGCTGCCGCATGGGGTCCAATTCGCGACGACATCACAGTGATGCATCTGCGCCGTACCGACGCAACTACGATGTGCAACTAAGGCCAGGTGTCGATTGCCGGCAGTGTGATGCAGATGCTGCAGCCCCCGGCGGGATTCGATTCGATCCAGATTCGGCCGCCGTACCGCTCAACGATTTTCTGACAAATGGCGAGGCCGATGCCAGTACCGGGATATTTTTCTTTATCGTGAAGGCGCTTGAAGAGTTTGAACACCTGGTCACGATATTGCTCGGGAATACCGATACCATTGTCTTCCACGCAGATTTTCCAACAGCCGCCTTCGCGATTGCAGGTGACGCGGATCTTCGGCGGCGCGGCGCTGCGATATTTGATGGCGTTGCTGACAAGATTCTGAAAGAGCTGCACCAGGTGGAAGTCCTGGACGGCTAGCCGAGGAAGACAGTCGCATTCAACGCTGGCCTGCGACTCGGATATTGCAATCGAAAGCGTCTCAAGCACGCGTTGGAGCGCTAGATTTGCGTCGATGGGCGATTGAGGAACCTGCGCTGTATTAACCACCTGCATGTAAGCGAGCAGGTCTGAAATCAGCATCTCCATGCGCTTGGCTCCATCGACTATAAAGCTGAGGTAGTCACCCGCCTGACCGTCCAGCGCACCGCGATACTTGCGGTCTAACAGTTGGCTGTAGATCATAAGCATACGCAACGGTTCCTGTAGGTCGTGCGAGGCTGAGTAAGCGAACTGGTTTAGATCTTCATTGGCGCGGCTGAGTTCCGCATTTGCCTGCCGTAATGCATCCTGCGCTTCGGTGGAGTCCGTGAAGAGCCGTGCATTGTCCATAGCCGTAGCGGCCCGACGGGCCAGCTCTTCCGCGAAAGCCAGATCGAAGCGGTTGTAGTGCCGTCCCGACTCGGCACTGACGAAACTCAACAATCCGAAAATGCGATTGTTCACAATCAGCGGTGCGAGTATCAGTGATTTGATATCGAATTGCCGCAGAGCTGCGAGATGTTCAGCGGTGCGCGCACGCTCGACCAGTACCGAATCCGGAATGTCCTCAATCAGGACGGACTTGCCTGTCCGCAGAGCCGTCGATGCGATGTCGTCCTCAAGAGGAGGGAAGCGGCGATGAAATTCGTTCACGAATTCCAGCTTGTCGGGATTAACGTGTTTCAGCGCAACGCGGCGGAGTTTGCTGTCGGCCGCGAGCAATTCGACAGCCGCGAGATCGGCAAAGCGCGGAACGGAAAGCTCCACGATAGAGGCAAGCGTCTGATCGAACTCGAGCGAAGAAGAAAGTATCTGCCCGGCTTCGGCAAGAAATGCCGACCGCTGCTCATTGGCCTGCGCCAGTTCGCGAAGCTGCTTCTCCCGTTGATAGAGGTCGGCTGAGCCGATGGCCGCTCCGGCGAGATTGCCAATAGCACTGGACACAAGAACTTCGAGATCGGTGAAGTTGTGCGGCTCGCGATAGTAAAAGACGAGCGCGCCCGAGATCGCATTCTGAATTTGAAGCGGAACGGTAATCAGCGAGCGGATACCCTCGGCGCGATGGGCTTCGAGCCTGAGGGAGACGAAAGCATGTTTCTCGACGTCTTCGACTACAATCGGACGGCCGCTCTCCAAGGTGTAGCCGACAGCGGAAACGGACGAACTATATTGTGGCGACAGGCCCTCGCTGACGACGATCTTCCAAATTTGGCCATCGCGACGCCAGACGGAATAAGCGTCTGCTTCGACAAAGCGGCGGGCTACGTCCAGGATGTTTCGAAGTACATCCTGGGTTTCAGGAGAAGCGAGTAGGGAACTGGAAGCTTCAATCAGCAGCGTGAGCTGACGTTCGAGCTCCTGCTCGGCATCTTCGGCGCGCTTGCGGCTACTGATGTCTTCGACGAGAATGACCACGCCTCGCACATGTCCCAGAGGCGCAATATCCGGCACGATCGTGGTGCGCACGTAGCGCAGAATCCCGTGGTAGCGATGGAAACGATCGAAACTCGTGGTTTCGCCGCGGAAGGCGCGGTCCAGGTGCGGCTTCACGTGCAGGAAAATATCGGCACCCAGCACCTCGGACACTGACATGCCAACGAACTCATTATGGCCGCACCCAAACCACTCCCTATAACGGCGGTTCGTAAAGACGAAACGGTAGTTCGTGTCCACATAGGAGACAAGGCCCGGAACGCTGTCGACGACCAGGCGGAGATCGACCTCGGCTGAGTAGGGGGGCGCTCCTTCATCAACTTCTGGCAAACTCACTTCGCTCATCGTGCTTATGCTTGATAGTGCTGGGCGTCAGGACACATCTATCCTGTCATAACGGCTTTTCAGTGAAAAGGCGCGAACTTTTTCGAGCCTACCAGTGACGTGATATCGTTCGGGACATGCCGGAAACAGTTTTCCAGATTACGCGAAGATCTTTAATGGCAGCCGCTCTGCCTGCTTTGGCGGCGCTCAAATTGACGGGTTCGGAGAAGCACGTACCGGTCGGCTTGGAACTGTATTCGGTTCGCGATGAGCTGAAAAAGGATCTGCCGGGTACCGTTGAGGCAGTCGCGAAGATGGGCTACGAGTGCGTGGAGTTCTACGCGCCTTACTTTGACTGGACGCCGGATTATGCGACCACGGTTAGGAAGCAACTTGACGATTTGAAAATCAAGTGCTACTCGACGCACAACAATATGCCGTCGTTTGGCGCGGGAGTCGAGCACACGATCAATTTGAATAAGATTCTGGGTACGAAGTATGTCGTGATGGCGAGTGCGCCGAAGGCAACCAGCATTGCGGACTGGCAGAAAACGGCCGATATGCTGAATCGCACAAACGATGTTCTGGGGCAACACGGGTTGCATGCCGGATACCACAATCACGAAGTGGAATGGAAGCCGATTGCCGGCAAGATGCCTATGGAAGTGCTTGCCGACAACACGGACAAGAGCGTGATGCTGCAACTTGACGTGGGCACGTGCGTGGCGACGGGCAATGACCCGGTGGCGTGGATTAACTCGCATCCCGGGCGGATCAAGTCGGTGCATCTGAAGGACTGGTCGCCGAAGCAGGGGTATCGGGTTCTGTTTGGACAGGGTGCGGCGCCCTGGAAGAACATTTTCGAAGCGGCGGAAACGAAAGGCGGCGTGGAGTACTACCTGATTGAGCAGGAAGGCAGTGAGTTTCCGGAACTGGAAACGGCGGACCGCTGCCTGATCGCGTACCGCGAACTGCAGAGCTGATTCTTCAGCGGCCTGACCAGGCGGGCGTTCGCTTGTCGAGAAATGCGCAAATGCCTTCCTGAGCATCGTGCGCGAGCGCATTTGTGGTCATTACTTCCTTGGCATACGCATAGGCGCGTCGCTGATCGAGATCGATTTGTTCGTAGTAGGCTTGTTTGCCAATGCTCACAGTGAGCGGACTGGCGGCGGCGATCTGGCGCGCTAGCGATCGGGCTGCGGCGTGGAGTTCTGGCGCGGGCACGACAGAGTTGATTAGACCCCAGTCGGCGGCGGTGTGTGCCGGAATTACCTTTCCTGTAAGCAGCATTTCAAGTGCACGCTTGCGTCCTATAGCCCGGCTTAGCGCAACCATCGGCGTTGTGCAGAAGAGTCCGATGCGCACGCCGGGCGTGGCGAAACTCGCTTCGTCTGAAGCGACAGCAAGGTCGCAGGTGGCAACCAACTGACAACCGGCGGCGGTTGCCATACCTTGCACCTGCGCGATCACGGGCTGGGGGATTGACTGGATGCGAAGCATGAGCTGCGAGCAGACATCGAAGATTTCGCGATAGGCGCTTACGTCGCGCCCGACGATTTCGGCCAGGTCGTGACCGGAGCTGAAAACTTTTCCTGCCGCAGCGAGTATGACCGCCCGCGAGGAGGCCCCACGTTCGATTTCGTCGAGGGCGGCGATGAGTTCGCGCATCAGGCCAAGGGAGAGCGCATTGCGTTTGGCGGGACGGTTGAGCGTGATGACGACGGCCGCGTCTTCGTGCTCGACAAGGAGGTGTTCGTATTGCATAAAGGCTCCAGGGTTCCGGATGAGCGATACCGGACAATAGCATCGTGACAGATGATAACCGGATCCGCTTGTTGATCACGGGTGGCACTTTCGATAAGGAGTACGACGAGATCAACGGACGGCTGTTCTTCAAGGACTCGCACGTTCCGGAGATGCTGAAACTGGCGCGCTGCAAGTTAGAGTTGGAGATCCGGACTCTCATGATGGTCGACAGCCTGGAGATGACGGATACGGACCGGACCATTATCGTCGAGCAGTGCCGGGGTACGCCCGAGCAGCGCATCGTGATTACGCACGGCACGGACACGATGGAAGTGACGGCGCGAGCGATTGCCACTGCCGTGACGGACAAAGTGATTGTGCTGACCGGCGCGATGATCCCTTACAAATTCAAAAGCTCTGACGGGCTCTTCAATCTGGGCAGCGCACTGGCTTTTGTACAGACGTTGCCCGCGGGCGTGTACGTGGCCATGAACGGGCGGTGCTTTAACGCGGACTCTGTCTATAAGAACCGGCAGACGGGGACCTTCGAAGCTACGCCGAATGGAGAAGGCGGGAAGTGAGTTCAGGCGACTTTGATGTCGTGATTGTGGGCGCAGGCGCGGCGGGACTGGCTGCGATGCGCGATCTCGATTGCGCGGGCAAGCGCGTGCTGTGCCTGGAAGCGCGCGACCGGATCGGCGGGCGGATTGCGACTGTTCACGATGCGCGATCGCCGATTCCGATTGAATTGGGAGCCGAGTTCGTGCATGGGAAGCCGCCGGAGATTGTAGACATTGTCGATTCCGCGCCTCTCACGCTTTACAAGAGCACCGAGAACGCAGTGCACATCCATGGGGGCAAACCGTTGAAGCATGAGGACGCGTGGCTGCAGGTGGATGAGGTGTTTCGGAGGCTGGAACGCGTTGTTGAGAGCGGGCGCGAGGAATCATTTGCGCAGTTTCTGGCGGGTACCGATTATCCAAGGGCAGCGAAAGATCTGGCGACGTCCTACGTCGAAGGTTTTAACGCGGCGCGAAGCGACCTGGTCAGCATTCAGTCGCTCGTGAAAGACCAGAAGGCAGCGGACGAGATCGACGGCGACTCGGCGTTTCGGCTTATGAACGGGTACGATGCGGTCTCGCGATGGCTGGCGGACGGTGTGTCCGATTTGGACGAGAAATTGAAGCTCAACTCTGAAGTGAGATCCGTGCGGTGGAGCGAAGGGAGCGTGCGAGTGGAGTTCGGATCGAGCCTGAGCGGGGCGGTTCAGGAAGTAAATGCAAAACACGTTGTGATCACGGTGCCGTTGGGCGTGCTGGAGCGCAGCAGCATTCGATTCGATCCTGAGCCGGCGGACGCGCTGCACGCGGCTGCACAGTTGTGCTTTGGGCAGGTTGTCCGTGTCATTCTGCGATTCCGAGAGGCGGTCTGGGAACAGAAAAGAGAGCTCCGAAAAGCCGGGTTTCTGTTATCGAACGAAAAGCGTTTTCCGACGTGGTGGACAGCGTTGCCCGTGCGGGCGCGGTCGATTACCGGATGGAGCGCCGGACCGCACGCGGATGAGCTTTTGGAAATGCCGCGGACCGAAGTCATACAACGGGCCTTGGGCGACCTTTCACGAATTATCGGTGTGGCCGAGGTGAAGCTGGCCGCCGACCTGGACGCAGTGTTCTTACACGACTGGCATGACGATGTATACGCGGGAGGAGCTTACAGCTATGTGCCGGCGGGCGCGATGGGCGCGCGAGAAGCAATGGCCACTCCGGTCTCGGGAACGCTGTACTTTGCGGGAGAGGCAACGGAAACCAACGGGCATTCCGCTACGGTGCACGGCGCCATTGCCTCCGGGCGCAGAGCGGCGAAGCAGATTCTCGAAAGCTAGCGACCGAAGCGGACGACGGAGTTGGAATCTCGTTCGACGGCGTAGGGCTGCGGCGAGTTCGTCGCCGTGTCGTAGATCACGAACGAGGCTAACGTCTCTTCAAACTTTCCGCTGCTGAACTTTGCGCCCATGATGGGGCCGGGATTGATGAGCAGAGCCGCGCCTTCGTGGGAAATCTCAAATTGGTGGTTGTGGCCGAAGCAGACGACATCGAAGTCGCCGGACTTGGCCATAGGGCGCGCCAGATAGTCGAAATGGTTCATGGCAACACGCTTGCCGTCCAGCATTGCCTGAAATAGTTCGCCGTGAACCTGGCAATTCGGTTTCTTGAGTGCTTTCGACGTGATTCGGTACAGGTCGGCATCATTATTGCCGAAGACGATGTGGACCGTCGCTTCGCACTTAGTCAGTTCGTCGATGACGAAAGGCGAGCAGAGATCGCCACAGCAGAGTACCGCGTCGGCAGTGCGTATAGTCTGCATCGCGACGCGGAGGTTCCACAGATTGTCGTGGATATCGGAGAGAATCGCCAGTCGCATTTTATTGATAGAAATTGCGTTTCCAGGTGTGCTGTTTGAGAATCTGCAGCGTACGCTTGTCCAGCATGCCCGCGGCGGCTGCACGGCAATTGTCTTCCACCGTTTCAACGCGACGCATGCCGGGAATTACGGACGTGACGTGTTTGTTCGAAATGCAGAAGCGAATTGCAATGCCCGCAAGGTCGCCTGGAACGTACTTGAGATCGCGCTGCAGCGCTTCTACATGCTCGCGTACCTCGCGTTTGCGATCGCCGCGGAAGTATGACTCGCGGAAATCGCCTGGGTCGAAGGTTGTGTTTTCCTCAATCTTCTCGGTGAGGCCGCCCTCGTCGAGCGGCACGCGCGCCAGCACGCCGACTCTCATGTTTTCGCAGAGCGGAAAGAGATTTTCTTCCGCACTCTGATCGAAGATGTTATACAAGACCTGAACGGCGTTGATCAGTTCGCTCCGGATGGCTTCGTTTGCGGAATCCGGTTCGTGTTCGGTGATGGATATTCCGAAGAAGCGAACTTTGCCGCTGCGGCGCAGGTCCTCGATCGCGCGACGCCATTCCTCGGTGTGCGCCCAGGCGTCCGTCCAGACGTGAAATTGCTGAAGATAGAGCTGCTCCGTTCTGAGATTGCGAAGACTTTCTTCCGTGCAGCGGATGACGTGATCGTAAGGAAAGACTTCGTTGATATCGGTCCCCGGCGAGGCCGGCCAGATGCGATTCTTGGGAGGAATCTTTGTTGCTACATAGATTTTGTGAAAAGTTTCATCCACAGCTTTGCCGACGAGGCGTTCGCTGTGGCCGTCGCCATAGGCGAGCGCGGTGTCGACGAAATTTGTGCCCAACTCGAATGCTCGGTGGAGCGCCCGCAGCGAGGTCTCATCGTTACTGCCCTGCCACTGCTTGCCGCCGATACCCCAAGCCCCGAAACCGACCTCGCTGATCTCGGATTCCGTTGATCCTAACTTGCGGTAGTGCATTCAATATTCTATTCTTGTCTACTGTTCTCTCTGGGGGCTGCGGGCAGAATGAAGCTGCTGGCCGCAAGACGCTTCGCCAGAGCCAGGCAGCGTGTGGTTGATTCATCAACGCTGATCGAGAGTGCGTCAGCAGTTCTCTCGGCAATCGCGGCCACCGTATTCCGACCATCGAACAATTCGATTGTGGGCAGCACCGTCGCATCTACTTGCAGTTGATCGTTGATGCAGTAGGGCTTCGATATCTCGATGCGATTCAACTGCCATTCGTGACCGTTGAAGCTTTGGGTTTGGGTGATGGCTGCATTCGGCGCAAAGTAGAATCGGGAGTCCAGCCAGTGCGCGTCCGTGTATTCCGAAAGCATTGTGAGCGCGTCTAAACGCTCCTGTATGGCTTTGGAAGAATCGACTGTGATGTCGCCTGTAAATACTGAAAACCAATTCGACCCTTTCCGCTTGCGCATTGTTATGATGCCGCTCATGATTTGCCGAATGCGGTGCTCACGAAAATAGGCGGATCGTTCCGACAGAAGAGCTTCGAATCTTCCTGTATTCAAAGCCTTCGCTTCGTGATAACGGCGCTCCGCATAATCTATCGGCTTGCTGCTGGGACCTTTCAACACGAGCACATCGCAACCGCGGTTATCCGTCCAGGAGCGTAAGCGTGCTTGCCAGGGCTCGCCTTCCAGTTCCACCCATTCACAGATCATCTGGAATAGGCCGCCCTCTTCCAGGTAATCCGGCGCTTCGACGGCAAGCTTGTGTGTGAAGCCGTCTAGTTCGAGTGGGCTGTCGCTGTAGGTGAAGTTCTTTCGCGGTGTGATGAAAAAGGGCGGATTGGCGACGATTCGCGAGAAACGATATCCATCGACAGGCGCGAATGCGTCTCCTGCATGGAACTGAGCATTGCTGATACCGTTCAGAGCTGCATTGAAGCGGGCGAAGTCAATTGCCCGCTGGTTGATGTCGGTACCGAAAACCTGCTTGCTAAAAGAACCTGCAACGGTGGCCAGAACTCCTGTTCCAGTGCCGATATCGAGGAGCGTTTCCGTTTGCGATCGGATCAGCGTTTTAGAAATGAGGTTTGTCGTCGAACTCGGCCCCATTACGACATCAGGGTTGCTGCCGCGTAAACGTGGTGCGTCAGCAGCGAACAGAAGAACGTTTTCGAACGGCACGAAGATGACGTTCGGGCTCAACTCCGCGCCATCGGCAATTACAACGTTAGCCTGCAAACATAACTGCAGAATCGGCGCGGGGATGTGTTTGTGACATATCTCTATAGGTACTGGCCAGCCGACGAAGAAGAGGCGACTTAAGACATGCAGGACATCTTCGCCGCTTGTGCGCTCCAGTAAGGGCGCTAAGTTAGAAAAGTCCGCATTCAGGGCGCGGCTTAAGCCTAATTCATCGCTCAGGCGATTGGAACAGTAGCCCGCGTCTAACAGAAAGTCGCGCAGGACAGTTAGTGGGGGATGATCCGGTATGCGAATTATTGAGTGTAACAAGAGTCTGCCCGAAAACAGAAAGGCCGCCGTGCATTTAGCACCGGCGGCCAATTTTGCTGGTTGAACCTTCTACGGACGATTTACGTTCTCGGCCTGAAGACCCTTAGGTCCTCTTTTGACCTCAAACTCCACCTCCGCACCCTCCTCAAGCGTACGGTATCCGTTCATCTGGATAGCCGAGAAGTGCACGAACACATCATCACCGTTAGAGCGTTGGATAAATCCATAGCCTTTTGCGGCGTTAAACCATTTAACTACACCTTTTTCTCTCACTACTAAATCTCCTGTAAATCGGATGCGAGATGAATGTCTGTCAAGACCCGGGGGGACACACGAAGAGCGTTGCTCTCCGCAGCCGAGCGGAGCCTGAAGGACCACAACCAGCTAGCATCGGAAAATCTGCCTTGAAGTTTAACAGATGACCGTTTTGGCAGCAAGTAAAAAAGTTTGAAATCAACGTCTTACGACCCGTGCAAGTACCTGTAGTCCTATTACGATTCAGAAAGCTGAGGCACTGTTGTACCCGGCCGAGAAAGGGCGATCGCGGACGCGGTTTGCCCCGAGTTGCGGTCCAGGGCGAGGACCGGATGGCCTTCGCTTCGCGTGAAATGGCGAGATCGCGGCGTCACCGGCGACCAGTTAAAAGCCGCTCAAAAGCGACTCCAATCTGCCTTTCGCAATGCCCGCGGTAAATCCAACTCGTCCACGCAGTCAGCCACACCAAAACTGCGACAATGAATGAGCACAAAATGCCCCGATTCCCGCGTATTTGCGTCTTTTTCGCTGCCGCTGCCTGCCTCTGCGCCGCTGACAAAACCGTTACGTACGACCTCCGCTTCCCCAATGAGGTTCATCGTGAGGCGGAAGTGCGCGCCACGTTCTCAGGCGTTAACTCGAAGACGCTTGAAGTGGTCGTTAGCCGCTCTTCGCCGGGCCGGTACGCCCTGCACGAGTTCGCCAAAAATATTTATAACGTCCGCGCCTCCAATGCCCAGGGCCAGGCGCTTTCTATAACTCGCCCGAATCCCTACGGCTGGAATATCGCCACCAACGGCGCCACCGTCATCGTGACTTACACGGTTTTCGGTGATCGCATCGACGGCACTTACAACGGCATCGATGAAACGCACGCTCATCTGAACATGCCCGCCACTCTCGCTTGGGCACATGGCTTTGAAAACGCTCCCACAACGCTCACGTTCTCTACTCTGAAGCCTGATTGGAAAATCGCCACGCAGCTCATCCCTCACGATGACGGCACGTTCACCGCTCCCAACCTTGAATGGTTGATGGACAGCCCCGTCGAAATCAGCAATCATGCTTTCCCTGAATGGAAGATCGAAAACGCCACGTTCCGTCTCGCGTTGCATCACCAGGGCACAGACGCGCAAGCCGCCGCTTACGCCAAAATGTGCGAAGCCGTTGTGCTTGAAGAAGAAGGGGTTTTTGGCGCACTGCCTAAGTATGATGGCGGCACTTACACATTCTTGATCGACTACTTACCATGGGCCTCCGGTGATGGCATGGAACACCGTGATTCCACCGTCATCACCGGTACCGGTAGGTTAGCCGAAAGCTCGTCGCGCCTCATCGGAACTGTATCTCATGAATTCTTTCATTCGTGGAATGTAAAGCGCATTCGTCCGAAATCGCTCGAGCCCTTCGATTTTGAGCACGCCGACATGTCCGGTGAGCTTTGGTTCGCCGAAGGCTTCACCAACTATTATGGTCCGCTCGTCCTCAAGCGCGCCGGTCTCTCCTCGATGCCCGATTTCGTTCGCGGCATGGGTAACGCCATCAATTACGTTCTCACCGCCCCCGGTGCCAAGATGTTCAACGTCATCGATATGAGCCGCCAGGCGCCTTTTGTCGACGCCGCTACATCCATTGACCCGACGAATCAGGTGAATAACTTCATCTCCTATTACATCTACGGTCAGTCGCTCGCCTTTGGGATCGATCTGATGATTCGTGAACAATTTCCTGGCAAATCCCTTGACGACTGGATGCGCACCTTGTGGCGCGAGCACCCGGATGTCGACAAGCCCTATAACCTCTCTGACCTTCAGAGTTCGTTGGGCGAGACCGTAGGCGATCAGGCGTTTGCGGCTCGAGTTTTCGAGCGCCACATCTATGGTAAGGAGCCTCTCCCGTATGAGACTCTCGTGTCCGCCGCAGGCATGCTTTTGCGGCCGGTGCATCCTGGAGTGCCTTGGGTTGGCAGCACGCGCGGATTCAGATTCTCTGACGGCAACGTGGAATTAACCGCTTACTCGTTGCGCGGCTCGCCGGTCTACGAAGCCGGTCTCGATAAGGGCGACCACATTCTGAAATGGGAAGGCAAATCGTTCAAATCTGCCAACGATTTCGACGAGTGGCTCTCGCAGCACAAGCCCGGCGATGCGCTAACTCTTAAAGTCGATGGTCGAGGCGGCGCGCGTGAAGTGCAACTTACTCTCGCACCGGATCCGAACCTTGAGTTAGTAACTTACGAAGATGCGGGCAAGGAGGTAACGCCGCAGATGACCGCCTTCCGCGCAGCATGGCTTGGGTCCAAAGCTCTCCACGCCCTGCCCGCGATTGATAGGATGCCAACGTGAGACGCAGAAATTTCCTGACTTCAGTCGCGGCGGCGCCGGCCGCGCTATCCTCCATCGGCAAAGCTGCCGACCCGACCGCGCGCGAATATTATGAACTCCGCAAATATAAGCTGCACTCCGGGCCAGGGCAGAGGTTGACCGATCACTACCTGGCCGAGGCGCTTGTTCCGGCGTTGAATCGCATGGGCATGAGCCCGATTGGCGCGTTTAGCCTCGATCTCGGACCCGAAACGCCTACCTTGTACTTGCTCATTCCGAGTACCTCGCTCGAATCGCTTGTCACCACCGAGCAGCACCTCATGAATGATGACGAGTATCGAAAGACCGGCGAAGCGTTTGTCACCGCCTCCGCTGCGCAACCGCCGTTCGAGCGCATCGAAAGCACTCTGATGATCGCCTTCGAAGGCTGGCCGAAGATTGTCATCCCGCCTGTCACAGCACAGAAAGGCGCCCGCGTGTTCCAACTCCGCACCTACGAAAGCCCCACCATCCGCGATCACCAGCGCAAAGTCGAAATGTTCCACAGCGGCGAATTCGACTTCTTCCGTAAAGCTGGCTTCTGGCAGGTGTTCTTTGGCGACGCGCTCATCGGCCAGCGTCTTCCGAAGCTCACTTATATGCTCAGCTATCCGAGCCTTGCCGACCAGAAACCACTCTGGAGCAAGTTCAGTAACGATCCCGACTGGAAGAAGCTCAGCTCGTCGCCGAAGTTCAGTTTCGAATCCATCGTCAACAACGTCGACAACCTTGTCCTGAACCCCACGAGTTACTCACAGATCTAAGATCATGAAAGCTCTGCTACTGGCCGCGTTTGCGACGGTACCGCTCATGTCCGCTCAACAGCTCGTCATCCCTCTTTGGCCCGAGGGCGCGCCGAACGCGCAACCCAATCTCGGTCCCGAGCACAACTCCACCACTCCGAAAGACGGTCGCCCGGGCGGTCGCGATGTCACGCGACTTACCGACGTTACCTCGCCCACTATGACCTTCTATCCAGCGCCGACTGACAAAAACAGTGGCGCTGCTGTTGTCGTCTTCCCTGGCGGAGGTTATCGCATCCTCGCCTACGATCTCGAAGGTACCGAAGTCTGCGATTGGCTGACCGGCATCGGCGTCAACTGCCTCTTAATCAAGTACCGCGTGCCCGAAGCCGCAGGCGTCCCGAGATATCAAGCGCCGCTCGAAGACGCGAAGCAGGCGATGAACATCGCTCATAGCCGCGCCGCCGAATGGAAAATCGATCCCAATCGCATCGGCGTTCTCGGTTTCTCCGCTGGCGGCCATCTCTGCGCGACGCTACTGCAAGCTCGGCCGTGCGCCAGCGTTGGCGCGGCGGATACTCACTGCTCGGAATTCGCCGATGGCCCCAGTTTCGCCATTCTCGTCTATCCCGCCTATCTCTCCATTGAAGACAAAGGCCAGGAGATCTCACCCGAAGTCCAACCCGCGGCGGGCACTCCGCCGCTCTTTATCGTGCAAGCCGAAGACGATCACACCTACGTCCCGGGCACGCTGCTTTACTACCGTGCCCTCCAGGCCGCAAAGATTCCTGCCGAACTCCATATCTACGAAACAGGTGGCCACGGCTACGGCCTGCGTCCTACCGACGCGCCGGTCACTCATTGGCCTCAGCTTGCGGAGGCGTGGATGCGCCTCCACCATTTCATCCGATAATCCATGTCAACCTCCACTCACACCAATGCGCTCGCGAACGAAAAGAGCCCGTACCTTCGTCAGCATGCGCACAATCCGGTGGACTGGCTGCCCTGGGGCGAAGCCGCATTCGTCAAAGCTCGTGACGAAGATAAGCCCATATTCCTGTCCATCGGCTACTCAACATGTCACTGGTGCCACGTCATGGCGCACGAGTCGTTCGAAGATGAGCGCGTGGCCGAAATACTCAATCGCGAGTTCGTTCCTATCAAGCTCGATCGCGAAGAACGCCCCGACGTTGACCGCATCTACATGCTCTTCGTTCAGGCCACCACCGGCAGCGGCGGCTGGCCGATGTCCGTCTTCTTGACACCTGATTTGCGGCCATTCTTCGGCGGCACATATTTCCCGCCCGACAACCGCTACGGTCGCCCGGGCTTTCGTGATCTTCTCCTTCATCTCGCGCAGGCATGGAAGCAGGACCGCGAGCGGATCATCACCTCCAGTGCCGACATCGCCAGTCAGCTCGCCCAACTGACTGCAACTCCCGCACAGCCCCTGCAGCCCGACCATGAGTTGTTCGCCAAGCCCTTCTGGCAATTCCGCGCTTCGTTCGATAGCATCTACGGCGGTTTCGGCAGTGCCCCCAAATTCCCTCGCCCTGTCGCGCTGAATTACCTGTTGCGCCTCTATGCGAGCGACAAGAACGAAGAAGCGCTCGAAATGGTCACCCGCACTCTCGACGGAATGGCTGCCGGCGGCATGCACGATCATCTCGGTGGCGGCTTTCATCGTTACTCGGTCGACGAGCGTTGGTTTGTTCCGCATTTCGAGAAGATGATGTATGATCAGGCCCAACTCGCCGTCTCGTATATAGAAGCGTTCCAGATCACACGCGACGAGAAGTACGCCAAAGTGGCGCACGGCATCTTCGAATACGTCCTGCGCGACATGAGCCATTCATCCGGCGCATTCTTTTCCGCCGAAGACGCCGACAGCCCCGATCCCGACAGGCCCGGTCACTTGGGCGAAGGTGCTTTCTACATCTGGTCGCAACAGGAGATCGAGCGACTGCTGAAATCCGCCGCGCCCGCCTTCTGCGAACACTTCGGTGTCAAGCAATACGGCAATGTCGCCAATGATCCGCATGGCGAATTCACTGCTCGCAACATTCTCTATCGACCCATCGAAAACTTTCAGGAAGAAACGCCCGACATCGCGCAATCGAAGAAGATTCTCTTCGAAGTGCGTTCCAAACGTCCACGCCCGCATCTCGATAATAAGATCCTGACGTCGTGGAACGGCCTGATGATCTCCGCGCTATCGCTGGGCTATCGAGTGCTCGACGATGAGCGCTATCTACACGCAGCCGAGCGCGCAGCCGACTTCCTCCTCACTCAGATGTACGATCCTGAGTCCGGCCGTCTTCTGCGCCGCTTCTCCGATGGCGAAGGGGGCATTCCGGCCTTTCTCGACGATTACGCATTCCTCGCGCAGGCCATGCTCGACCTGTTCGAAGCGACGTTCACTCCCGGGCGTCTTCTCGTCGCTATCGATCTGGCGACTCGCGGTTTCTCACGCTTCGAAGACGCGGAGCAGGGCGGATTCTTCAGCACCGTCGCCGGCGAAAGCGATCTCCTGCTTCGCATGAAAGACGATTACGATGGCGCCGAACCCTCCGGTAATTCCATCGCTACAGATGTCCTCCGGCGGCTGGCGCACATGACCGGTGAAGTCGAGTTCCAGCGTCGCGCCGAACGCTCGCTCAATGCCTTCGCCCCGAAGTTGCTGTCCCAGCCGACCATAGCGCCACAGATGCTCGTCGCGGTTGGTCGATCGCTCTTCGAGCCTTCGCAGGTCATCTATCGCTGCGCCGCGTTGGACGACGAGGTCCGCACCAACATATCTGCCGAATGGCAGAGCGCCTTTGATCCTACGCTGACCGTGCTTGCAATCACGGATTCTGCAGCGCAACAGCTCGCTGCGGCTCCGTTTCTTGCGGGGCTGGCACGCCACGGTCGCCTCACCATCTACCGCTGTAAGAATTTTGCTTGCGAATTGCCGGAGGTGATCGACCCCTAATACCGCCTTGCTACACTGTGGCGGATGGAAACTGCAAGCGAGCGTAAGACGACGTTAAGAGGGAATCCTTTTCGGCTGGACGGCCCTGAACTCAAATCCGGAGATCCTGCACCGGATTTTGAAGCAGTTGATTCAAATCTCCAGAAGGTGAATCTGGCGAAAACCGGCAACGGGGTGCGAATCTTCAGCGTAGTGCCATCGCTCGACACGCCTGTTTGCGACGCTCAAACCCGCCGCTTCGAAGAAGAAGCAGGCAAGCTTCCCAACGTCCAGATTTACAACATCAGCATGGATCTTCCGTTCGCGCAAAAGCGCTGGTGTGGCAATTTCGGAATTCAGAAGGTCCTTATGATCTCCGACCATCGGACGGCGTCTTTTGGTGAACACTATGGAACGTTGATCCCGGAGCTTCGGATTGAGAGTCGAGCGATATTCGTCATCGATGGCAACAACACGATTCGGCACGCCGAGTATGTGGGCGAAGTGGGAGATTTCCCGAACTACGAGGCAGCCCTGACCGCCGCCCGAGGTGCCTCCGGGACAGCGGCCAAAGCTTAGGATCTAAAGCCTAACTCGCATAAGCAGCGCGCGATTGGGGCGCCTGTAGCGGAGGCCGGAAATTGTCCGGCAAAGTGGCGGTCAGAAACCAGAAATCTTCGATCGCTCGAACCACGTGAACATATTCCTGAAGGTCTCCGGGCTTGGTGATATAACAGTTCGCGCTAAGCGAATACGCCTCCGCGATGTCTTCGTCGGATCGTGAACTGGTCATCACTAGCACGGGAATCTGCTTCAGGCTGGGGGACGCCTTGACCTCGGCCAGGACTTCTTTACCATCTTTCCGCGGAAGGTTCAGGTCCAGCAAGACCAGATCCGGCCGAAGATCTTGCCCCAACTGGGACTGCGCCAAGTGTTCCGTGGCTTCTACCCCGTCTCTGGCGACCATAATCTGGATAGGGACCGTCGCGTCCTTCAGAGCCTCTCGGATCAACCTGACGTCACTCGGGCTGTCCTCTACCAGCAGGATTCTTAGCGATCGCATTGTTACCCTTTAGTTCCTAGTCGTATTCGTTGCAAGTACTAGGCCAATGCCTAGGTATATGACTTGAAACACTTTCGGGATAGGAAGTAGATGAAGCTTTTGTAAATAAAGGTCGGAATGAGGAAAAAAGTGCTCGCTTCGTACGATGGCTTCGTAAGCAGGCTGGCGTGATTGACATCGCGCTAACTCGCTTATTATCATTTACTTGTTGCCGCTGCGTACCTTTGGGTGTCAGCTTCGTCTGAAACTATTTGCGTGTGCGGATGTGTAGCCTTGGAGGCGCCTTGATCAAGCTCGACATCATCAACGAAGTGGTCAATCGAACCGGCATTACCAAAACGAAAGCTGAACAGGCTGTTGAGTCTGTCTTCGAGACGATGAAAAAGGCGTTGAGCGAAGGTGACCGCATTGAACTCCGAGGTTTCGGGATATTCACCGTAAGGCCACGCAAGACGGGGATTGGGCGTAATCCGCGTACCGGCGCGGAGGTGGCTATCCCGCCTGGGAAAGCGGTGCGGTTCAAACCGGGTAAAGAGCTGCAAACCCTGCAGTAATGCCATTTCCCGAACGTGCCCGACGAAGTCGGCGCTGGTGGCTACACGTTTTTCTTTTCCTTCTTACCTTCATAACCACAACTGCCTTCGGTTACGCGTTGCGGCTGAGTTTCGCAGCCGGCCATTCGCTGGATTACGGGTTCATAGTGGACGGCTATCTGCGGCTGTTCAAGGGAGATCACGTGATCTGGTCGGGAGCCGTCTACTCTCTTCCGGTGCTCTCCATTCTGCTGGCTCATGAGTTCGGGCACTTCATCGCCTGTCAGCGCTGGGGCGTGAATGCCACGTTGCCCTTTTTCCTGCCGTCGCCGACGCTTTTGGGAACACTCGGCGCCTTCATTCGCATTCCGGCCCCCATTTATAACCGCCGTAGTTTGTTCGACATCGGCGTTTCCGGGCCCATCGCCGGTTTTGTGGTTCTGGTACCGTTCTTGGCAGTAGGAGTGTGGATGTCTCATGTAGTCCCCAGTGCGAACTCGAACGATTCGCTAATCTTTGGCACTCCGCTTTTGATGCGTGTGTTCGAATCTGTTCGCTTTCCGCATGTTGAACCCGTAAACATCGCCCTCCATCCGGTAGCGGTTGCCGCTTGGGCCGGTTTGCTCGCCACATCCATCAACCTGTTGCCCGCGGGACAACTGGATGGTGGACACATTCTCTATGCAGTAGGCGGCGCAAGAATGCACAGGCTCGCTTCCTTTGCGGTGATCGTGCTTTTGGTGCTGCTCGCTTTCTTGATCTCGTATTGGCCTTCGCTCATCTGGGCCGTTTTGCTGTTCTTTTTCCGGCGTCATCCGCTGGTGTATGACAATGAGTCGCTCGGCAAGCCTCGCCTGGCAATCTCTGCATTGGCTCTGGGGATACTCGTTCTTTCGATATGAAGATCACCGCGACCATCATTACCTTCAACGAAGAGCGTAATGTTGCGCGCGTTATTGAAAGTTTGCGTTGTGCGGACGAGATTCTGGTTCTTGATAGCGGTTCAAGCGATCGTACGGCTGAGATCGCCACTAAGCTGGGCGCCCGTGTCGAAGAGGCCGGTTGGCACGGTTATGCAGCGCAGAAGAACATCGCGGCTGAGCTGGCCACGCATGACTGGATTCTGGCGCTCGACGCCGACGAGAGTTTGAGCGAAGCGCTCGAAGCGGAGATCTGGCACATCAAGAAAGCTGGTCCGCGATACGACGGCTACACGATGCCGCGATTAGCCCAGTACCTTGGCCGCTGGATTCTCCACAGCGGTTGGTACCCCGACCGCAAGATTCGTTTGTTCAACCGCAAGAAGGCTAAGTGGGTAGGCGACTTCGTGCACGAGTCTGTGGTCGTGGAAGGCCGCGTCGGGCATCTGCAATCAAATCTGCTTCACTTTACGTGCGATTCCCTTTCGGAACACCTGAAAACGATGGACGGCTACACCACGCTTGCGGCGCAGGAAATTGCGTCGCGCGGCAAGAAGCCGGGGATGGCGGAGTTG
Source organism: Bryobacteraceae bacterium (assembly GCA_036276155.1). Taxonomy (GTDB): domain Bacteria; phylum Acidobacteriota; class Terriglobia; order Bryobacterales; family Bryobacteraceae; genus Bog-105. Next base: position 47,044 of record DATBEG010000076.1, read on the forward strand.
TTGCTGGACCCACCCTGTACGTTCCTCCGGACCTATTTTCTGAAGCTCGGCTTTCTCGACGGCGCTGAAGGTCTGGCGATTGCGTATATGGCGGCCTTCTATAACTTTGTAAAGTATTCGAAAGCCCGGCACATGAGCCCGGGCAGATCTTAGTGCGCATTCTGCACGTCGACACGGGAAGGGAAGTGCGCGGTGGCCAGATTCAAATGAAGCTGACCGCCCGCGGGTTGGAGTCTGCTGGTCACGATTGCGTGTTGTTAGCCGGCGAGCGGGCCACGCTATCGAAGGTGTGGTCGCAATCGAATAATGTCGATGTGGTTCACGCCCACGATGCGCGCGCGCATACGCTGTGTGCTGTCGCTTGCCGCAGGCCCTTCGTCGTGTCTCGGCGGGTGGCTTTTCCGGTGAAACGGACGGCTTGGTCGAAGTGGAAGTACAGACGCGCCAACCGATACATCGCAGTATCGCAATTTGTCGCGCAGGAGTTGGCGGCGGCGGGAGTTCCGCGAGAGAAGATCGATGTTGTCTATGACGGCGCCCATGCATCGAGAGCAGTCTGGAATGCAAGCGGGCGGGCCGTCGGTTTAGCAACTGCCGATCCGCAGAAAGGCCGCACACTGCTGGAGCGTGCCGCACACACAGCGGGCATTCCGGTGACCTTCTCGAATGATCTCGAACGCGATCTGGAGAATTCGAGCATGTTCGTTTATATTTCCCAATCCGAGGGCCTCGGTTCGGCCGCGCTCCTGGCGATGGCGAAAGGTATTCCCGTGATTGCGAGCCGGGTGGGAGGGCTGGCCGAAGTGTTCGAAAACGGAGTTTCAGGCGTGTACGTGAGCAATGACCCGGACGAAATTGCTGCCGGCATCCGAAGACTCCGCGAAGATCCGGACTTGGCTGCCACATTGATTCAAGGAGGATTGGAGCGAGTGAACGAGAAGTTCACAGTCGAACATCTGATTCGGGGAACATTGAAGTCATACGAGAGAGCCCTTGCCGGCTGAATACAACGCCTTGTTCGTTGCATTTGCGGCGGTCCTCGGGCTACTGATTGGCAGTTTCCTGAACGTTTGCATATACCGGCTGCCACGCGATATTTCGGTTGTAGCGCCACGCTCTTTCTGCCCGGAATGCGGCAAACAGATCGCGTGGTACGACAACATTCCATTCGCCAGCTATGTTCTGCTGCGCGGCAAGTGCCGATACTGCGTTCAGAAGATTGGACTCCGCTACCCCGCCGTCGAGCTGTCGACTGCCGTGTTGTTCGCGGGGGTCGCTTATCGGTACGGAGTGAGTTCGTTTGCCTGGAAATGGTTGTTATGGGAAGCGATATTGGTCGTCCTGTTCTGGACGGATGTTGAAGAGCGGATTCTTCCAGACGAACTAACCATCGGTGGCAGTGTGGTTGGGCTGATTCTCGCGTTTTTCATTCCCGTTCCAGCGCCGTTTGCCCAGACTTTGTTTCCCGGCTGGAGTCCTATCGCGAGATCGTTCGCGAGCGTCGGCATGGGACTCGCGCTGTTAGCGGTGCCGATGTGGGCGCTCGGTTTCTTCTATGAGAAGGTTCGTGGTCGTGAAGGTCTCGGCTTTGGAGATGTGAAGTTGCTGGTTCTGATGAGTGTGTTCCTTGGGTTCGAAAAAGCGCTGCTGGCTACCATGATGGGAGCGATTGGCGGTTCAATTCTCGGCATAGTTTTCTGTCTGGCAACGCGGCGGAAGATCTCTGAAACCCACTTACCTTTCGGAAGTTTTCTCTGCGCCGGCGCGTCCGTTACGCCGCTTTTGGAACGGCTCATTTAATGACCGCCTTGGTGTACCATAGAGCTTTGTGAAATGAAGGAACTGCTTCAGGTGCTGACTCCTGGTGAGCGTGACTGGCGTCTCGCATCCAGGCTCGACCAAAAACGTTTGCCAGCTCACATTGCCATCATCATGGATGGTAACGGGCGCTGGGCAAAGCAACGCAATTTCCCGCGAATCATGGGTCACAGGGCCGGTGTCGATCCGGTTCGCACAGTCGTGGAAACGTGTGCTCAGCTAGGACTGGAGGCCTTGACGCTCTATGCGTTCTCGGTGGAGAACTGGAAGCGTCCCCGGCACGAAATCGAAGCCTTGTGGCGGCTGCTCAGGTATTATCTTCGTCGCGAGTTGCCGAACCTGATGCGCAATGATATCCAACTGGCCGCCATCGGCCGAATCGAGTCCCTCCCGGAACAGGTACAGGCTGAACTCCGGGCTGTCGTGAACAAGACAGCGCAAAACCGCGGCATGCGCCTGAATCTCGCGATCAATTACGGCGGACGTACTGAACTGGTGGACGCTGTGAATGCGATGCTCGATAACGCGCGCTCGGAAGGCAATCTGGAAGCGCTGGAGATTACCGAGGAGTCGATTGCCGAGCACCTCTACACGGCTGGTTTGAAGGATCCGGACCTGTTAATTCGCACTTCGGGGGAAATGCGGATCAGCAATTTTCTTCTGTGGCAGATTGCGTATGCGGAGCTGTACGTAACAGAAACGCTGTGGCCCGACTTTACGCGCACTGAGCTTCTGGAAGCCATCGCCGAATACCAAAGCCGCGAAAGGCGATTCGGTGGTGTGGGCGTGGCGAATTCGCTGGAAGCGACATCGCTGTTGATCGAAGAAGAACAGTTGATCTGATCAGGGGCTGTCGCATACTTGTAACGTGCAGCGGGTCATCACCGCGATCGCGCTGATTCCGGTCGCTCTTTACCTAGTCTTCTTCGCTCCAAATAAACTGTTTTTCGCTGCCGCCGTTGCCATGAGTCTGCTCTGCTATTGGGAGTACTCAGGGCTTGTCGCAGCATATGGCATCCGCCGACCTGGCCTCCTTGGCGTGTTCTCCGGGCTCGTCATTCTTTTCCGGCCGACGTATACCCTGCTCGGCGTCACGTTGTTTGTTGCCGTCGCGCTGGTTCTTTTTCTGAAAAAAGTGGATCTGCGTCAGATTTTGCCGCAGGTCGCGTGTGCGCTGTTCGGTGCGTTCTATACCTTCGCGCCCTGGCGATTTTCAGTGGATCTGCGGAAGATCAGCGTGCATCTGCTTTTCTTTGCCTTGGCCGTCAATTGGCTGGGCGATACCGCCGCATACTATGCGGGACGCGCAATCGGACGACATCCAATGGCGCCGGTAATCAGTCCTAAGAAGACTTGGGAGGGTGCAGCCGCGTCCGTGTTTGTTTCAGTCGTGGCGGGCGTGCTTTATTTAGGTCATTTCATTCGCGATTTGCCCTACTGGGAAATCGTCCTCATGGCTGTTCTCGCGAATATCGCCGGTCAGTTCGGAGACCTCGTGGAATCCGCCATCAAACGCGGCGCGGGGGTGAAGGATAGCGGACACCTGCTGCCCGGTCATGGAGGAATGCTGGATCGAGTAGACAGCAGTCTGTTTTCACTGCCTTTTGTCTTTGGCGTTTATCTATTTTGCGATTTTTTCCGGCAATTTGGCGTGTAAACCTTTCCCTAATCCTCGAAAAAAGGCCCGGATCAGGGCTAACTTAATGAATGGTTCGCGTCTTGCGATTCATATAGTCCATGAGTAAGTAATTTCCAAGAGTGTAAGGAGTTGTGAAATAAGCTTTTCCGCTACACATCTGAGTTACTTTCTGGACGAACTGTACTAAGCCGTAGTCGCTCGCCAGCATGAAAGTGTTGATCAAAATTCCGCGCTTCTTGCAGCGAGCGACTTCTTCCAATGTCTGGCTGATCACCAGGGGATCAAGGCCGAAGGCATTCTTGTAGATGCGGCCGTCCTCCAAAGTCAAAGCGGATGGCTTGCCGTCAGTGATCATTATTATCTGCTTCATGTCCTTCTTCTCCTGAGCGAGAAGGCGTTGAGCAAGAATTAGACCGTCGCGAGTGTTTGTGTAGAACGGTCCTACCTGAACACGCGCTAACTCTGAGATCCGCATCTCTTCGGCCGAGTCGTGGAAGAGAACGCACCGTAGAGAGTCGCCGGGATATTGGGTGCGGATTAGATGCGAAAGCGCTAGTGCCACCTTCTTGGCGGGCGTGAAGCGATCCTCACCATACAAGATCATGCTGTGACTGCAATCGAGCATCAGTACGGTGGCGCAGGAACTCTGGTATTCGGACTGGTGAACGTGAAGGTCCGAATATTCCAGATTCAGGGGGAGTTTCAGACCCTCCCGCTGTATGGCCGAGAACAGCGTGGCGCTCACGTCAAGGTTGAGCGTGTCGCCGAATTCGTACGACTTGGCTCCGCCGCTCGCATCGATGCCAGTGGCGAGATCGCGAGTGTCATGCGCTCCGAAGCTGGATTTACCAAGCGAGCCGAGCAGGTCCTTGAGCGTCTTGAAACCCAGAAAGTCGATCGCCTTATCTGTGACCTCAAAGCGCATATCGCTTTCCGGGCCGCCCTGGGCACCGGGAGCGGACGGGGATTCGGGAGGAGGGCCGTCCATATTGATGTACCCGGCCTCTTCCATTTTGTTCATGAGGTTCTCGACGAGCTTTTCACGCTGCTGAGCGGACATCTGCTGCAGCCGCTGCCGCATCTCTTCGAGCCTCTCTGGATCGAACAGATCGCCCGATTCCAGCGCTCGTTCGATAGCCTGCTTCAGCTCTTCGAGAGTGTGCTGGTTCATCTCGGAGAACTGAAGGTAGGGATCTTGATACCCGCTTTGCAATAGGTAGTCGGCCAGGGCTTTCAGCAGATCGTCCATCTCGATGCCGAGATCTTGTTCGGAGAATTTGCTGTAAGAAATGCGTCTCATGCTGTTGCTACGATCAGCTAATTCAGGTTGCGCCGCCCACCGCCCGAACCGCCGCCTCGCCGTTCGTCGAAGCGACGCCGAGGCGTGTCCTCGCGTTCTTCGCGCACGCGCTCTTCGCGGCCGCTACGGTCACCGGCAACGAATTCCAGCTCTTCATTACGGCTGATTCGCTTGTGCGCGTACAGCCCTTCGAGAATGAATTCGCCGGCCGATGCGCGCAGAGCGTCGCTTTCGTTTTCGGACAAGCCTAACTTGCCGGTAAATTGCAGTAGGTCCTGAATACGAGCGAGTTGCTGCACGAGAGCTTCGGAGGTCATGTTTTCGTCCAGCTTCAGTGATCCGCCCAATTCGAACCACTGCACGATCTGCCGCATGTTCGTGCCGTCGAAATAGCCGTTGTACACGCGGCCTACCGCGCTACGAATCAGTTCGCGCGCAACGGCTTCGCCGCCCTTCAACTCACCTTCATACTCGAGTTCAAGTTTGCCGGTGATGGACGGAAGGGCTGCATATAAATCCAGGATGCGCGGAACCGCGATGCCTTCTCTATTTCGCAAGGCGCGCCTTTCGGAATTGGAAACCACGTTCTCCAGTACCGTAATGGGCAGCCGCTGGGACACGCCGGAGCGCTTATCCACGCGTTTGTCGTCGCGAGCGAGAAACGCGATCTGCTCGACAACTTCGTGAATGTAACCGGGAACCTCTATCTCAACCGGAGACCGGCGTTGAGTCCAAGCTTCCTGCCGCGTGATGTCCATGCCCTGGCTCACGGTGAGCGGATAGTGAGTGCGAATCTCGCTGCCGATGCGGTCTTTCAGCGGCGTGATGATCTTGCCGCGCGCGGTGTAGTCTTCCGGGTTGGCAGTGAAGACCAGCATCACATCCAGCGGCAGACGCACGGGATAGCCTTTAATTTGCACGTCGCCTTCCTGCATGATGTTAAACAGACCGACCTGCACTTTGCCGGCCAGGTCAGGCAGCTCGTTGATAACGAAAAGGCCGCGATTCGCGCGCGGCACCAAGCCGTAGTGAATCGTGAACTCGTTCGAGATGTCTTGACCGGTCCGTGCGGCCTTGATGGGATCGATATCGCCGATCATGTCGGCGATGGTGACATCGGGCGTTGCGAGCTTCTCGATGTAGCGCTCTTCCGACGGAAGCCATGCGATTGGCGTTTTATCCTGCAATTCGGCGATCTTCTCGCGGCAGTATTTGCAAATTGGACGCAGCGGATGGTCACGAATTTCGCAGCCGGCGATGTAGGGCATGCGCGGATCAAGCAGCCGCGTCAGCATTCGAGCCAAGCGGGTCTTCGCCTGTCCGCGAAGGCCTAGCAGTATAAAGTTATGACGGGAAAGAATGGCATTTATGACTTGTGGAATAACGGTGTCGTCATAACCAACGACGCCAGGAAACAACATCTCCCCGCGATCGAGTTTGCAGATTAAATTGGATCTTAATTCTTCTTTGAGGGTGCGATCAGTTTGAAGATGATCGAAAAAGCGGCTTGAGCGAAGTTCACCCAGAGTCTTCGGCAAGTCGGTGTGATGCATTCAGTGACTCGCGATTCCTATTTCTGCCCACAAGTCTAGCAATGCGGCGACGAGGAGCCCTCATTGGAAGCAGGAGGAGTGCATGATCTTCATTTCCGAAGAAGAGATTGAAAAACAGCTTGATCTGCCCGAGTTGCTGGTAACCATGGAATCGGCGTTAATCGATCTTTCTGTTGGTGACGTGGTACAGCCGGTCCGTACCGCTCTGGCTGTACCCGGGCAACAAGCCTGGTTTGGTGTGATGCCCGTAATTTACCGCGATGTAATGGGGGCGAAGTTAGTTACTGTCTATCCGGGTAACTCAGAGCGTAACTTACCTACTCATCAGGCACTTATTCAGCTATTTGATCGCGAAACTGGTGAGCCGCTGGCGGTGATAGGCGGACGTACGATTACGGCCTGGCGGACAGCAGCCGTTTCCGCGCTGGCGACTAGAGAATTGGCGAGGGCTGATGCCAAAGTTCTGGCGATTTTAGGCAGTGGCGTGCAGGCCCGCACGCATTTGAAGCTGCTTCGAATGGTCCGCGACTTTCACTCGGTACGCATATGGAGCAGGAACCGCGAACACGCGGAACGATTTGCAGACGAATGCGGCGCAGAAGTTACGACAGCCGAGCAGGCGGTTTATGGCGCAGATGTTATCGTCACAGTCACGCATAGTTCCGAACCCGTTTTGAAAGGGGAGTGGATCAGAGACGGCGCACATATCAACGCTGTAGGTGCGGTTGGTTTGCACGCGAGAGAGTTGGATAGCTCGGCTATTCAAGACAGCGCGGTAGTGGTGGAATCTGCGGAAGCGGCGATGCGAGAATCGGGCGATATCGTCAGCAGCGGCGTGCAAATCTATGGCGAATTAGGCGAGATTCTTGCGCTGCGTAAGCCAAAGCCGCAGGCCCGCAAGACTATCTACAAGTCGTTAGGAGTCGCTGTCGAGGATGTTGCCGCGGCAAGAATGATTTACCGGCGCGGTTCACGACTTTCAGGCGCACCATAAGTGTGATATGTTCTCGTCTCGTGAAGGAACGTGACTCCGCTTCCACGGACTACCAGCTTAACTGGCGAAAGCTGCAGCAGGTGGGCCTCAATGCGTATGAGGCGCGTTCTTACCTGGTGCTAATGGGACACCCACGCTTCAAGGCGCTGGAACTGGCTGCGCGCGCTCACGTGCCGAGGCAGAAGATCTACGAGGTTCTGGACAGTCTGGTGGAGAAGGGCTTCGCCCACGTGGTGCAGGAGAAGACGAAGCTATTCTCAGCCGTCGACCCGAGCCTTTCGATTCCGGGTTATTTGGCGCGGCGGAGCAAAGCGCTGCAGAACGAAATGACGGAGCAGGCCCGACTGGCTACGGGATTGATGGAGGACCTGGGAACGGCGTACAGGGAAGGCCAGTATGGTCAGGGCACGCTGGATTTCCTAAACCTGGTGAACGATCCCACGCAGACTGCTATTCATTACCGCCGAATGCTCACGACTGTCACGTCAGAATACGCGGAATTCTCGCGACCTCCCTTTGCAGTGGATCCTCTGGACGAACAACTTGTGAAGGATTCGGCCGACCGGAGTGTCCGCTGCCGCTTGCTGATTGAAGCGGGACCGATTGATCAGGAGCACCAGGGCCGTCTGCAGGAATACAGCGAGCATGGCATCGAGATTCGTTTTTTGGAAAGGTTGCCATTGAAGCTGGCGTTATTCGACGGCAGACTCGGGCTGGTAGCACTACTCGATCCGGTACTGACACGACCGTCCTGGACGGCCGTTGTTTTCGATCATGCCGGATTTGCGGAAGCGATGGCTGGACTGTTTGAGACTTACTGGACCAGGGCCCACAAAGGCCCCGATGTTCACCGGGCGGAAGCGCCTGAAGAGGCTTTAGACTTGGCTAACCAGACTCGGTAATCGATGGCGTCCGCGAACGGGACGAGCACCAATTTGCGCGGCCGCCCGTCGTAAGTGCCCGGGATAGAGTAGGCCTGTTCGCCCATCCAGTTAGCAGCGAAATTAGTTGCCACTGCCGTCAGCCACGGCTTTGCCGACTCGGGCGGCTCCACAGCAACCGCTGCGAAATCCGAAATCTGAGGATTCAGCGGTTTGCCTAACGCGAGCACCTGTGGGCCGCGTGCCACCGCGATTTCTGACGAGAAGCCATCAATACCGGGGATCACGCGAGCTTGAAGCGGCATCTCGATTTTGATCGTGTCGCCCTTTTTCCAGTTGCGATTCAGAGTGACATAGTCGGCGGGCTTGCCGACGAAATGATCGAAGCCGACGTCGGCCGTAAATTTACCGGCCCAGTCGGGTACGCGAAGGCGCAGCGGAAAATGGATGGGATGGTCGGGCTCTATGTGCAGAAGTATGGTTCCCGATTCGGGATAGTTCGTCTCAATGTAGAGGTGAATGGTGCCACGGCGGCGGAGATTTACGGTTGTGCGGCCATCGGAATAGAGGTTCACTGCGATTCCATTTCCGAAGCGACCCCACACGACGAAGGGGAGTTCCGCGAGCGCGCGTATTTCATTGGCGGCGCAAGCGGAGGCGTTTGCCACCTGTTTTTTTCCGCTCCAGCCCACGGGGGAAAGCACAGCGCCGGTTCGGCTGTCCTGGGCCGCAAAGAGCTGGTTGTAAATGGTGCGCTCTAACTGTTCACTGTAGACAGCCTGGCCGGTGATGCGAAGTAAGTTCAAAGAGAGTTGAAGCCATGCACCGGTGGTACACGCATCAGGAGCCTCTTGAGTCTCCCGAAATGTTTTGATAGGAACGCCGGTGAGTGAGAATCCGGAAGCCTCCATTGTGGTCCAAGCTTGCAACGGCACTCTGAATATAGAGTTGTCGCCGTCCGCGCGGTAGAGCTCCACGAGTCCATTCAGGACCGTCAAATTTGAGTACGTTATGGGCAATTCTGGCCGCTTAGCGTGGATCCATGCCTCGGCGACAGCCGTGCAGAAGTTGAGATACTTCCGCTCCTCGGTGAACCGATAAAGATGAACCATCGGTTCTATCGCGGGCGCGAGCGAGGCCAAATCTTTCACTTGATGGCGAGCGCTAAGAAAGAGGTTGCCGATGCTGCCGGCTGCCGTGAATGCTGACGAGTCGGCTGTAATTCGGTAGTAATTCAGCAGGCCCCGAAGATCCGCGCCATAAGTCCAGATCTGCTGGTCGGACCATTCGGGAACGCCAGTCGATTCGCCAGAGTCGGTGCTGCCAATTGCCGATATGATTCTGCGTGCGAGCTGAGTCATCACCGCGTTCACCTGCGGATCACGTTTATATTCAAACGTATAAGCAGCCGCATCGAGATCGATTGCTGTGCTCTCTTTGGTGACATCCTCCGACGCCGGCGAGATGTGTTCGATATAGCCTTCGCTGTTGGCGGCCAAACGGCTGCCGATCATGCCGCCTAATTTCTCCTGATCTGGCAGAAAGGAGCGGTAAACATCTGCGACTGCATTCACGATCGCCGGTCGCGGCGGCGCCGCGGGTCCAGGCAGGGCGATGAACAGCAGGGGAACTAGTGCCGTAATGCGAGTCAATGGAGCACCGTGATGCTGATTTGAGTTTAGCGCTGAAGGCTTGGGCTGCGACCGATTAGATCTCTGCGCTGATCACGACGCAGCTCTGCTGCAGCTCGGTCTGGTATTCGCCCTGTGCCCGCGCCAGGCTTTGCTCGCCCGGCGAAAACCGCCTGGAAATCGCCACGCTCAGCAGACAGGAACGAGGAGAGCTTTACCAGCTACGGTGGTGAGGCCATCGAGAGTATCCATGAAGCTGGAAGCGAGCGGCGGCGTGGGGCGCAGATGCCAGAGAAGTTGAGCGTTGTGCCAAGCCGCCTCACGCGCCGCGCCGACGCTCCAGGCAGCGATCATACCTTCTACGTGAGAAACAGGCGGAAGCGGGTCGCCAAGAAGACGGACGTGCAATTCCCGCTTGGCTAAATCGATAAGGCCGTCTAGTATCGGGTTCAGCGCAGTGTAGTCGTCGTACTGGGCGCCACCGCGCTGCGGAAATGTCGTTGTGATCTGGCACGTGGCGACGATTGCCTCCGGGAGGTCGTGATTAATATGAGCGTTGATGCCGGCCAGTGCGAACTGGATGCGGGCGACTGCCGTCTGGTCGCGGTGATCGAATAAAGCCTGCCAGCAGCTAGGCGTTGGCTGACCCGAAAGCGCCGCCTCGAGAGCGACGAAGTAGAGGCGCGCGAACTGCACGTCCAAGTCCGCGAGCCATGGCCCATTGGTGAATGCCCCCGAGGCAACACGCGCTTCAACGGCCTGCGTCACTTGAAGGTACAACCAGTTGAACCACTTCAGACCATCGGCATCGACGCACGTGGCTTCGATGTTTTGGATAGTCTGGATGACATCGGCGATAGATTGCGGCGATTTCCTGACCACGCCGAGGATTACCGGGTCGTAGGGAAACATGATGGCTCATTTATAGCTGCGGAGTCGGGTCGGAAGCGTGATACAGAAACACCGCACGCGTTAGCTTCTGAGGCGCAGCAGGACGTCATCTCGATCCAAGAACTGAATCGCCCGCAGGCCGAGTAACTCGGCACCTTGGACGTTGACGATCTTGTCGTCAAGGAAGAGCGTCTGTTCCGCAGGGGTGCCGATGCCTTCGAGACAATGTTCGTAAATGGCAGGCTCCGGTTTGACGGAGCGCACTTCATAAGAAAGAGTTACCTGGTCGAAGCGGCTGAGCCTATCGGTGCCGGCTTTGAGAGCTTCGCCGATCTCGCGCGGCATATTCGACAGCATGGCGACACGTTTGCCGGCGGCACGAAGCTGGTCGATCCAGTCCCACATCACATCGTCAAAGTGCATCCAGCTGGCGGCATCTACTTCGGAAAGCTGCTCAATTTGAGCCGATGTCAAACGCGAAGCGCGTGCCCGGTCGGCCAGAGCCTGCCAATAACTCGTGGCGTCCAGCACACCTTTGTCGTAGTCCAGGCGATCGGCCCAGTAATGTTCGACGAGCGCGTCTTTCGATATGCGGGCGATTTGCGCAAGATGCGCCTGATCAGCATCGGTCTGCTGCCCAACGAGAACGCCGCCGTAATCGAATATGAAGCCGTCGTAAGAACTAACGAGCGCCATCTACCACGTGCTCGCGCTGGCTGCGCACTTCGCGGACGGCATAGATGCGGCGTCCCTGGCTTTCGAAATAAGTCCGCATAAGGACTTCACCGATGAGCCCCGTGCTAAACAGCATCAACCCGGCAAACCACAGCATGCCGCCCGCGAACAGGAGCGGGCCGTGCTCCGCGATAATATCCTGACCGGCGATTTTCTTCACCAGCATTGTGAGCAGGACCAGGCTACCGGCAGCGATGCCGGCGAGTCCCCATTTGCCGAAGAAGTGCATGGGGCGGGTCAGGTATCGAAGCAGGAAGCCGATGGTGAGAATGTCGAAGAAGACGCGGAAGGTGCGGCTGAGGCCGTAGTGCGATGCGCCGTTCGGGCGCTCAATATTCTTGATGGGCACTTCGATGATGCGAGCGCCGTAGAAGCTTGCGAGCGCCGGAATAAAGCGGTGCAGTTCGCCGTAGAGATTCACGTCTTTAAGAACTTCGGCTCGGTACGCCTTGAAAGTGGTTCCGAAATCATGCAGATCCACGCCAGAAGCTTTTTTCATCATCCAATTCGCGATACGCGAAGGGATTTTGCGAGTGACCGCGTTGTCGACCCGGTTCTTCCGCCAGCCACTGGCGATATCGTAGCCTTCATCGATCTTGTCGAGCAACGGCGGAATGTCTTCGGGATCGTGCTGCAGGTCGCCGTCGAGGGAAACAATGATGTCACCCTGGGCCTCGTCGAAGCCCGCGGCCAATGCTCCCGTTTGTCCGAAATTGCGGCGGAGTCTTAGCACCTTCAGGCGGTTGTCCGTCTCCACCAGATTCGAGAGGAGGTCGAAGCTGCGGTCCGTTGAGGCGTCGTCGATAAAGATGATTTCATACGGACGACGTAACCCCTCCAGTACCGCAGTGAGGCGGTCATAGAGCGGCAGGATCGCCGGCTCCTCATTGTGAATGGGGATCACGATCGAAAGCATTTGCATGTCGGGACGGGTAATACCGAAGTGTAACTGAGGAATAGGATGCCTAGGATTTTCTTTTAGTTGCGGGAGTTTGCGGCAACCTGCGGAGCGAACTCGTCAGATGTTATAATAAAGTTATCCATTTCCCCCGGTAAGTCTAACCGCTGCAATAGGTTGCGGTGTGACTTGCTGCCTCAGTCAGGAGCTCTATTTGGCCGACCAGGACGGGTCGACTGGCGGGTTATTTCCGCCGGGCGGCGACAACAAGAATTTAATTCCGATCAACATCGAAGACGAGATGAAGCGTTCGTACCTCGATTACGCCATGAGCGTGATCGTAGGTCGGGCGCTCCCGGACGTACGCGACGGGCTGAAGCCTGTGCACCGGCGCATTCTGTATGGCTTGCACGAGATGGGGCTGACGTTCAATCGGCCCACGCGCAAGTGCGCCAAGATCGTCGGCGAGGTGCTTGGCAAATATCACCCGCACGGTGATACGCCGGTTTACGATTCGTTGGTTCGCATGGCGCAGCCATTCTCAATGCGCTATCCGCTGGTGGATGGGCAAGGGAACTTCGGCTCGGTGGACGGAGATCCACCGGCGGCCATGCGGTACACAGAAGCACGCCTGACGCGCATTGCAGGCACGCTGCTGGAAGACATCAACCAGGAAACAGTTGATTTCCGGGCGAACTATGACGACAGCGAGCACGAGCCGGAGGTTCTGCCTACTCGCGTTCCGAATCTGTTGATCAACGGATCTTCGGGTATTGCGGTTGGTATGGCGACGAACATCCCGCCGCATAATCTGAAGGAGATCATCGACGCGACCATCGCCTTGATTAATGATGCGCATACCCCGCTATCCCGAATTCTGGAGATGGTGCCGGGGCCGGATTTCCCGACGGGCGGATTTATCCTGGGGCGGCAGGGAATCCTTGATTACTACACAAAGGGACGCGGCAGCCTGAAGCTGCGCGCGAAAGCGGCCACGGAAAAGATCGGCAAGGATCGGGAAGCGATCGTCGTGACCGAGATCCCGTTCCAGGTGAACAAGGCGCGGCTGATTGAGCATGTGGCGGCGCTGGTAGGCGAGAAAAAGCTGGAGGGCATCTCCGACGCGCGGGATGAGAGCGACCGCGACGGTATGCGCATTGTGTTCGATCTGAAGCGCGGTGAGCAGGCAGAGGTGGTGCTGAACAACCTCTACAAGCAGACGCAGATGCAGGTCAACTTCGGCGTGATTATGCTCGCGATTGTCAATGGCCAGCCGCGCGAGTTGGGGCTCATCGACGTTATCAAACGGTTCATCGAGCACCGCGTTGACGTGGTTCGCAGGCGGACCGATTACCTGCTGCGTAAGGCGCGCGAAAAAGAGCACATTCTGCTCGGGTTCAAGAAGGCGCTGGAGAACCTGGATGAAGTAATCGCGCTGATTCGTGCTTCGCAATCACCTGCGATCGCGCGTGAAGGCTTGATGGGGCGCTTCGAATTTTCGGAGCGGCAAGCGCGAGCTATTCTCGATATGCAGTTGCAGCGCCTCACTGGTCTGCAGCGGCAGGAAATCCTGGATGATTTAGCGAAGACGCAGCGGGATATTGCGGAGTACAGCGAGATTCTGGGTTCCGAGAAAGTGCTGCGCACCTTAATCGTCAACGAGCTGAAAGAAGTTCAGAAAGACTTCGGGGACGAGCGCCGCACACAGATTATCGAAGACAGCGGCGAAATCCGCCTGGAAGATCTGGTGCAGATGGAAGACGTCGCGGTAACCGTTTCACGCGGCGGATACCTCAAGCGCACGTCGGTCGACACGTACCAGCGTCAATCGCGCGGCGGCAAGGGCCGCATCGGCATGGGCACGCGGTCTGAAGATGTGGTTGAGCATCTGGTCATCGCGTCTACGCATGCCTACCTGCTGATCTTTACGAACAAGGGCCGGGTGTACTGGCTGAAGATCTATGAGATTCCGGACGCCGGGACAACCGGGAAGGGCAAGCACGTTTCCGGGCTGATTAGCTTGCAGCCGGATGAGACCGTCAAGGCGTTCCTGCCTGTGAAGGAATTCGTCGAGGACAAGTTCATCATCATGGTGACGCGTCAGGGCGTGATCAAGAAGTGCCAGCTTACGGACTTCGACAATCCGCTCTCGCGCGGAATTATTGCCATGGCGCTGGACGAGGGCGATGAACTGCTGGGAGCGGCCATTACGGGCGGCAAGAACTTCATCTTCCTGGGAAGCCATGAGGGCATGGCGATCCGGTTTAACGAAGACGAAGTGCGCGCCATGGGCCGGCAGGCTCGTGGCGTGCGTGCGATGGACCTCGAAGACGGCGATTACCTGATTGGTTTGTTGGTGGTTGATGAGCAGGGTCTGATCTTGTCAATCTCCGAAAATGGATTTGGCAAGCGGACGGACCTGGAAAGTTATCGGCTGACCGGGCGCGGCCGGAAGGGCGTCATCAACATGAAGACGACGAACAAGGTCGGCAAGGTGGTGGCAGTACTTTCGGTCAAGGAGAACACCGACCTTATGATTATCACCAAAGACGGGAAGATCATCCGGATTGAATCGGGTCAGATCCGGCAAGCGGGCCGATCGACGCAAGGTGTGCGGCTGGTTCGTATGGACGAAGGCGACCAGGTGGCAGCGGCGTCAGTGATTCCGGAATCGGAAGAGGAGCCCGCCAAGAACGGCGAGTTGCCCCTACAGTAGTTCCAATTCGCTGCAACACCTCGGCGGCTATCTTCGGACTGGCATCAATGAATTGGCAGACATCGTGTAGCGCGTCGCCGGGCCGTTATCATGGAAACATGGCCGCCCTGGTGACGCTCAAAGTGCCGACAGCACCCGATGAGGCGGCGCTCGAAGCGAAACAGTCGCGCCTGTTCGATGAGCTGCGGGCGTTAGGTCGAGTGATCGTCGCATACTCGGGTGGAACAGATTCGGCTTACCTGGCGTGGGCGGCGAATCAGGTTCTGCGCGCGGCGGCGGTTGCAATCACGGCGGATTCTCCGTCAATCCCCCAATCACACAAACGAGATGCCGCGGAGTTCGCGCGCGAGTGCGGATTCCGGCACGAGTTCGTCGATACGCACGAATTCGAAAACCCCGATTACATCAAGAACGATAAAGACCGCTGCTTCCACTGCAAAGACGAGTTGTTTGACGTGCTGCAGGCCTATGCGGCGCAGCGCGGATACGATCACATCGTTTACGGCGTGAATCAAGACGATCTGGGCGATTATCGCCCGGGACAACGTGCTGCGAAATTGCACAGTGTGAAGGCGCCCCTCGTGGATGCGGGACTGACAAAGTCGGAAATCAGAGAGTTATCGCGCCGGGCCGGGCTATCGACGTGGGACCGACCGGCGGCTGCGTGTCTGAGTTCGCGCGTTCCTTATGGCACGCCTGTGACGGTGGAGACCATTCGTACCATCGAAGATGGCGAAGAGGCCATTCGAGCACTTGGATTCCGGCAATTCCGTGTTCGATTTCATGGCGAACTGGTGCGGATCGAGATCGCACAGAACGAGCTACCGAGCGCGATGACGACGGAGAATGCCGAAGCATTTAGCAGGATTTTCCGGCAGCTCGGGTTCCTTTACGTCACGCTCGACTTAGACGGATACCGGCAAGGCTCCCTGAACGCCGCGCTCCGGGCTACTTCGAATCAGAAGACGTAGATTTGCTTTCCGAAGAACTGCTGGACGCGGCCGGCGAATCGGATTTAGCTGACGAATCAGACTTAGTTGCGGGCTTTGATTCCGATGCGGACTCGGATTTCGTGCCAGAACCGTTTTCAGGCGAAGCTGAAGAAGTCTTGCTGGCCTTGGCGTAATCCGTGATATACCAACCGCTCCCCTTGAACTGGAAGGCTGAGGCAGAAATCAGACGCTGAACCGGGCCGCCACACTTTTCGTGCGTGGTAAGCGGTTCGTCGGCAAACTTTTGAATCACTTCGAATCGGTCGCCGCATTTTTCGCAGGCGTACTCGTAAAGAGGCATCTTTTCTACTATTGAGGCTGCTGTGGAGCCTTGCGAACGATCGGCGGCACCGCGTTCACGATGGGACCGTCGGTTTCGTTCATCAACTGGGCGATGGTGGTTTTACCCGTAACGAGGTCGATCGACTGCTTCAGCAGATTGTCTTCAGGGTTCTTGGGAGCAGTGCCGGGGATAGGATTTCCGTTCTCATCCAGCTCCGGGCTATTTTCGTTTTCTGTGAGCTGAACGCTAGGGACAACGCCCGTATCCTGGATTGCTTTGCCGTCCGGAGCATAGTATTTCGCGACCGAGAGAATTACCGCGCCACCGTCATCCATTTCGATGGTCTTGCGAACACTGGCATCGCCGTAGCTGCGCTCACCGACTACTTGAGCACGCTTGTCGTCCAGCAAGGCAGAAGCTGCGATTTCCGCGCCACCAGCCGTTGCGTGATCGGTGATGACCACGAGCGGGCCTTTCCAAACACTGTTTTCCGGCTTCGCGTCGAAGTCTTTGCGCTCGGCCTTTTGACCTTGGAGATAAGTGATCTCGCCGCTATCGAGGAACAAGTTGGCAAGCGCAATCCCATTTTCCTGCGGGCCCGTTGAGCAGTGACGCAGATCGAGAACGATGTACTTCGCCCCCTGCTTGCTCAGATCCTGAACTTTAGCTTTCGCGTCCGCAACGCGATTGGCCGCCAGGCTCTCGACATGAACGTAGCCGACGTTGTCGGGCAGCATCTTGGCGTTGACGTCGGGAATGGGAACGTTGGTGCGGGTGAGAGTTAGTTTCTGAGGATCGGGGTTGCGGAGACGCAGAATGGTGATCTCAATCGTAGAGCCCGGAGCACCGCGAAGAAGCTGCTCGGCATAGGCAAGCGGCATGTCACGGGTCGCAACATTGTTGATGCTCTCAATGAGGTCGCCGGTCGTGATGTTGGCTTTTTCAGCCGGCGAGCCCGGCAGGGCGTCTACTACCGCAACGTATCCATAACGCTTAGCGAGCACCAGCCCGAGACCGGCGCGGGCCGAATCTTCGCTCTTTTCGTATTGCCGGAACTGATCGGCGTTGAGATAACTTGCGAAGGGATCAACCGACTCGAGCAGACCGTTAATGGCCCCCAATGTGACACTCTTCATGTCGGGCTCTTCTACGTATTCGGTCTTGATCTTGCCCAGAACTTCCGAGTAGACCTTAAGATGTCCGTAAACGTCATCGGCGGCAACGGCGCGACCGTTTCTGGCGCCTACAAGAAGGAACACAACAATGAGGGTCGAGGTTCCTACGACGGTCCACTTAAAGCGTTTGGTCATTCAGAAGATCCGGAGAGCGGTGGGCTACTTAAAGTATATCGGAGACTACGAGGTAAGCCTTTGGCGGCCAGTCCCGCTTAATTCTTTGACGCGCCAAGCGGCCCGGGGTTGCGAAACCGGCAACGCGAAATCACGCTTCTACCCGTGAAGTTGTTGCTTCAGTCCCCAAGGAAGGCAGGTTCTGAAAGAGAAGGTTCTCGATCCGGGCGGTGAAATGGAACGTGCTGCCCTGTCCGGGCTCGCTTTCTACCCAGAGACGGCCTTCCATCATCATGGCGAGCTGATAAGAAATAGTGAGCCCCAAACCGGTGCCTCCATAGCGGCGGGTCGAGGAAGTGTCGGCTTGAGAGAAAGCTTCGAAAATGGTTTTCTGCTTGTTTGCGGGAATGCCGATGCCCGTGTCTTTGACAGCGAAATGCAGGGTTGACTTCCCGTCAACGAAGCGATCCTGAACCACGGAGAGAGAAATACCGCCGGTTGGGGTAAATTTGATGGCGTTGTCGAGCAGGTTCAAGAGAACCTGGCGCAACCTTAAGGGATCGCCCAGCAGTTGGCCGGGAACGTCGTCGGCCACCCGGCAATCGAGATACAGCCCTTTTTGCTTAACCCGGATCTGCAAAGAACGAATGAGCTCGCCTATGGCAGCACGGAGGTCGAAAGGCGTTCGATCGAGAGCAAGCTTGCGAGCTTCTATCTTTGAGAAATCGAGGATGTCGTTCACGATGCCGAGTAGGGAATCGGCGGAAAACTTGACGATTTCGAGATACTCGCGCTGTTCTTCGTCTAACGGCGTGCTGAGGGCGACGTCGGTCATCCCCACGATGCCGTTGATAGGTGTTCGGATTTCATGGCTCATGTTGGCCAGGAAGTCACTTTTGGCGCGCGACGCGGCTTCGGCGGCGTCTTTGGAGAGGATCAACGCTTCTTCTGTTTGGCGGCGCACCGAAATCTCGTCTTCCAGAGCCTTGTTGGCGTTGACCAGCTCCATGGTGCGCTCGCGGACGCGAACTTCGAGTTCATCACGCGATCGCCGCAACAGCGCTTCGCTCTGCTGGAGAGCGGATGTGCGTTCGTTTACAAGAGACACCAATTTTCTTTCGCGAATCGTCAATTGATTGACGCGCAGGCGGTAAATGCCGGCACATAAGCTCACCGCTGCAATGATGACAATCAGGTTGAACGTTGCGGTCTGGTAGAAGTGAGGCTCCAGAGTGACCGTTACCGACTCCCCGATAGGGCCCCAGTCGCCATTTTCCCCGGCTCTGACGCGAAATCGATACTCGCCATGCGGAATGTTGGTGTAGTAGGCGACCCGGCGCGTTCCGGCCGAATTCCAGTCTTTGTCGAAGCCCTCCAGCATGTAGCGGAACTGCAGTTTTTCCGGTGCTACAAAGGTCGGAGTGGTGAATTGAAACTCAAGTTGCCCTTTGCCGGGCGGCACGAGAACGCCGTAGTAGGGATTTGTCGGCCGGTTGTCGGCGGTAATAGATTCGATGAGGGCCTGCGGTATTTGGTTGGCCTTCGCGAGACGTGCCGGATCGACGAAAGATAATCCGCCGCTGGTGGCGAAATAAATTCGCCCCTCCCTGGTGAGCAGAGCTGAGTTCTGGAAGCCGCCGTTGCATTCAACGGTTTTCATGCCGTCGGAAACTCCGTAAACCGTGGGAGTGATCTGCCAAGCCGTGCCGTCGGCGACATCGTTGACCTGCTTCCGGTTAGCAGTAAATATGCCTTTGTTGGAACTCATCCAAAAGTGGCCCAGATGGTCGTCGACGATATTCAAAACAGAGTCGTCATGCAGACCTTTCTCGGTTGTAATGTTGACGAATTTACCGTTCTTGAAACGGGACATGCCTCCACCGGTTGTTCCGAGCCAGAGGGTTCCGTCGCTGTCGCCCAAGATTGACTGGATGTAATCGCTCTTAAGTCCGTCGCGTGTTGTGAAGGCGCGGAAGTGTTCGTTCTTGAACTGATTGAGTCCGCCAGCGGTACCGATCCACAGAGAACCTTCCTGGTCTTCGTAGAGGTCAGATACCAAATTGTTCGATAGGCCATCACGCGTGGTATAGGTGACGAATCTGTCTCCGCTGAGGCGGCTGAGTCCGCCGCGGCCTCCAACCCACACGTTGCCCTTGCGGTCTGTGAACAGACACATGATGAAGCCGCTGATGTTCATTCCCTCAGCGGGACCAAAGACTTTGATTTTTCCGTTAAGAATGCGAGCAAGGCCCTTGTCTGTCGCAACCCAGTAAGCCCCTTCGCGGTCTTTTGTCACAATAAAGGCATAGTTGCCGGGTAGGCCGTTTTGCACCGAATAGGTCTCAATGCGTCCATCGATTCCATCGGGGAAATGCATCAATCCCTTATCTGAACCGACCCAAAGCCCCTGATCGTCATCCTGATAGATGCCAAGAATATTGTTGCTGAGGAGTCCTTCCCGCTTCGTGAAAGTGACGAATGTTCCTGTTCGAAGGCTATGCAGGCCCGCTCCCTGCGTTCCGATCCAAAGATCGCCTTCGCGATCCTCGAGCAGCGACGAGATAGTAGAGCCGATGCTTTCGTTTTTGTCGTTGTATGCGTCGAAGCGTCCGCGCGCGTACCGGAACAGGCCGTTATTCCCCGTCCCTAGCCACAGTGTTCCGGCGCGATCCTCGTAAATCCGATTGACCATGTTCCCGCTGAGCCCGTCTTTGATGCTCACCGCCGAGATGTCTCCGGAGGGGCTCATGCGGCATAGGCCATCGTTGGTGCCGATCCATAACGTACCTTGCCGATCAACCAAGACACTGCGCACGTAATCGGTTGTCAGTCCTTGCTGTACGCCGAAGGTGACGAAGCGGTCTGCCTTCAGGCGGCTCAAGCCGCCGTGAGTGCCCACCCAAATGGCCCCGTGCCGGTCTCCCGTGATCGAAAGGACGGCATTGTCGGCCAAGCCGTCCGTTTTATTGAAAACACGCACGGACCCATTTCTGAGGCGGATGAGTCCACCCCCATCCGTCCCGATCCACAAGGTTCCATTCTCGTCTTCATAGAGGGCCTGGACGTTGTTGTTGCTGAACCCGTTCTTCAGCCCGTAGGAAGTAAATTTGCCATTCTTTAGGCAAAAAAGCCCGTTGGCCGTGGTGCCGATCCAGAGATTCTGGTGGTGGTCGACGAGCAGAGCGGCGATAACGCTCGCATTCAGGCCCGAGGTCCGCTTATCGAAGATGGTGAAGTTCAGTCCGTCAAACCGTACTAATCCCTCTTCTGTGCCCAGCCAGAGATACCCGTCGGCGGTTTGAGCGAGCGCCAATACGGAATTCTGCGGCAGTCCTTGGGCGCTCGTCCATGTCCGATGGACGAGTTGCTGCAGGGGTTTTGCTGGATCGAGGCTAGCATGGGCGTAGCCGGCTCCCAGCGTGAGCAGTAGGGCGATTGAAGAGACGATCTGCGAGCAGCCAATACAGCGCCCCGCCGTGCCGGAACCGCCTTGATTCGAGCGCAATCGTATAACCCTTCCTACAACCTGATCGGCGGCGGGGTAAAGAAAGTTGAGTGACCCTATCTAAATACAGCGCGAAAAAAAAGCGAAACTCGTGGCGCGCGTTACCAAATGTAATCTTTCGCTTGCTGCCGCCTCGCATACCCGTCCAGTACGTGAACTACCCTTATCTTCTTGAGCTTTGCCGGTGAGAGCTGTCCGAGCGGTATGTAGACGATTTTGCGGTTCATGCGGGCGGCCATCTGGCGAAAAACGCTCCTAGGGGGTTTGGCGGCTATATAGAGAACATGCCGCTCCACTGAATAATCCAGTGCGGCCATTAGAAGGCGCTCGGGTTTGGTTTCCGCGAAGTCGTACTCGGAATCGTTCCAGACTTCGTACATGCGCCGGGGAGGCAAGGTCATCAGGAGTCCACCGTACTCCGCGCGGCCTATGCCAGGCCCGACAAGATGCTCGAACGGCAGTGTCGAATAGAACGCCATATCCGATTCGTTCTGATGCTCACCGAGCCATGTGGTCAGGTATCGGTACCGATTCTCGCGATCCTCATCGAAGATGACGATCAACGCGCCGATCTCACCTGAGAACTTGCCCATTTCGCGTACGAACAACTTGCCTTCATGCCAGTTGCGGATGGTCTCGCGGAAATCGATGCCGTCCAGCATCGAGGTAGTAAACTGCTCAACTCGGGATTTCTCTTCTGACACCGCGCTCTTGGCATATCGCTTTAGAAACCGGCCATAGTTCTCGATGAGCAAGTCTTCGGGGGGATAGGAGCAGATCGAATTCCCAGTTGTTTCACGCGCCCATTGACCCTCGAATTTCTCTTTTTTCCTGGCCTTCAGCCCACGGGGTTTCCACATCTGGCGCACGCGGGGTAGGCGACGCCGGATGCGCAGCTTGCGGGTACGCAGCCAGACGGCATCTCCTGAAATGTTGACAGTTTCGAGAGGTGGATCTTCCGTGGGCTGCGCACGAAAACGGTTTGCCGTCTGCCAAACTTCGTATGCATAGTTATCATCGACGATGGAACGAGCACCAAGGGTGAGGTCGTAAGCGCCGGGCAGTAACTGCGCGTCGAGCAGGGCCAGATTGCGTGTAAACTTGGCGATCGACAAGCGCTGCCATGGCTGGATTTTCTCGCCCGTTTGGACGCCATACTCCTGTTCAGCTTCGCGAAGCAGATCGAGCTGCCAGCGGTGCTTCGCGATGGCGGCGTCGGCCATATCGAGGCGGAGCGATTCGTAGCGCTCCTGGTAGAAGGGGGCTTCCGTAGTGACTTCGGCCAGACAATCCGGATGAAGATTAAAGAGTTCGGCGGCCTGAAAAAGTCTGGTGCGCGGCTGCGGCGGTTCGTCCTGTGGATGCTCCATCGCATCGAGCACGGCATCGAGATTGTTGAGCGACAACACCACGCAAGTTCGGGCGTCGAGGTCTGCGCCTTGCAGCTTCCAAGCCATGGCGGCAGAACACGATTCGATATCCTCGTTTCGTTCGCGCCCGTGGACGCGATAAGCCTCCACGTATGCTTCGAGGCCAATAAGCTCAACGGACCAGGGGTCCGGATAATGCGCACGGACGTGTGGTTTCTCGCGTGTCGCAGGTTCGAGAAAGATGATGTCGGCTTCCAACTCGCGTGCTGTACGTAGCGCCTCGACAAAGGGATCGCCAGGTTCGACTGGGATGTAGGTCGCCTCTTCGTCGTCATCCTCAGCCGGGATGACGATCACGGACATTCTCGGCATTCGTTCGACGGCGCGGGCGTACTCAAGCTCGAGCCCCGCCGGGAGTTCGACGGCTACCACCTGAGGGCGATGATCCAACAGGAACTGCCGCAGCCTGCCTGTGAACTCAAGGCGGCCCGGAACGACCGGAAAATAGGTCAGGTTCCCGCGGGTCAGAGACTGCGATTGAGCGGGGAACGCGTCCATAGTTGAATTGCGCTAACGAGCCCGGGTGTAGCGCACTGCTTCCTCGCCGAGTATGGAACGAATAGCTGCGGGCAAGAGCAGACGCAGAGAATGCCCCATTTCACCTTCCAGCTTGAGCGCATACCGAGCGATGTTGATGCCGTCACGGACGGTGTAGCTTTCGTCGGCAGAATGCGCCTGTTGAAGAAAGTCAGTTACGTATTGCAGCACGTCTTGGGGAGCAAAGGGAAGGTTCACGCGCAGGATGGCGAGTTCTTCATCACGCTCCGGAAAGTCCAGCAGAATCTGCGGTTGCAGCCGAGAGTGAATGTATTCCGGCAGGTCGAACGTGGACGAGTCGTCGTTCATGGTGGCGACTAGCCGGAAGTCCTGGTGAGCCTTGATTTTCAAGCCCGCGACAATGGACTCGACATAGCGGCGATTGTCCAGCAGCGGCGCGAGGCTGGCCCAGCTCTTTTCGCTCATACGGTTGCCTTCATCGAGGACGGCGACTCCACCGCGAATCATTGCCGTCACCAGAGGTGAGGCGACGTACTTGAGACGGGCCGTGCCCTCCACAACCGGCGTGACGAGGAGATCTTCCGGCCGCGTGTCGGCAGTCGCCTGCATGATGTAGACGTCGCGGCCTAATCGCTTGGCGGCGGAATACGCCATGGTGGTCTTACCCACGCCGGGCTTGCCTAGTAAGCGCGGATTCATGGGCACATCGCGTTCGTTGAGGACCATCCACGCGGCCATCAACTGGCGCATGGCTTCCTCCTGACCGACCCACGTCACATCGATCTCGTCCGGGTGCGCGAGATGGAGTTCGATTCCGTCCAGTGTCGTTTTCATGAACGGGGAGGCCTCGTGGCGCAGGTTCTGACCCGCGCGAACCGTTGCGCAATCGCTGTAGCGCTTCTCATCTTGATTTACATCTCCACTGTAGAATGAGGAAGCTTTTGGGATGACTCCTCGTCTGCTGCGTCTCGTCTACGCTTTCGAATTTCTGATCGCGCTCATTGCAATATTCACTGTTTGGTCTGAGGTGGGTGGGCAAGCGGCTTTGGACTTGATGCACTGGGGTTGGAAATTCGGGCTTGGGCTGAGCCTGGCTATATCGTTCGTGCTGTACACGGCCGAAATAGTATCTGGAGATCCATTGTGGAGCGTTCGTTCCGCACGGTGGCTAGCGCTTATAATCCTCATCCTGATGTTAATTGGCGCGGTCACTTATTACTACGGGTTGGAGGCAGAGACGGGTGATTCGGACGAGACCGGGACAATCTCTATGCTCGGTGTCCTGCGGTGCGGCTGATTCCCAGTTTTCCTGACGACCGCTTCTGAAGACGGCATGACATCCAAGGATGCAGACACGGCTTACGCTTTCTGGACTTCGCCGGAAGGCTCCTTCACCGTCACCTACTCGCTCGAGCTCTTTCACGAGATCGATCTTCAGGTAAACGACGGTTATCGACGCATCCCACACGGCGGTATCGAGGTTGGAGGGCTGCTGTTTGGCGCCAGGGACGATGGCGGCATTCGCTTGCAAGGTTTCCTGCCTATTGCCTGCGAGCATGCCACCGGTCCGAGCTTCACACTTTCGGAGCGAGACGAGCAGGAACTCCGCAAACAGATCAGCGATTCGCGATCGAACCCGGAGCTAAGCGGCGCCATCCCGCTCGGCTGGTTCATCGCGCACACTCGCACGCCTTTGCGGCTGACGGATCGGGAAATCGAGATATTTGATCGCTTTTTCCCAGCGCCGGGTCAATTGACGGTGCTGGTGAAACCGGAGAAGTTTCAGCCCACGCGATTTCTGTTTCTGGTGCGCCAGTTGGATGGCGCTTACCCGCGAGATGGAGCTGAGAACGCGATCATTCTGCCGCTGCCGGGGCGGGGAAACCGCCCTTCAGAAGCGCCTGTTCCCTCCATAGCTGCCCCCGCTGAGAAGGTCGCGCCCGAAAAGATTGCTCCTCCCCTACCTGTGGCGGAGACGCCGGTCGTGCAATCTCCGATGGAAAGCAGCGAAATTGAAACAACGCCCGCTTTACCCCCAGCTCAGATAACTGAGTTGGCCCCTCCGCAGTCGCCCCCTGCCGCGCAGAAGCCGGACGTTGCAGAAATACCGGCGATCGCCCGCAACCCGCGCTTCGAACCTGAGCAGGACGCTCCTGTTCCACGGACGATTCCGCAACGCCGCAGTAGTCCATTTCCACCAATATCCCCGGCGAGAGCGCAATCGGAAATCGCAACCGTTCTGACGAGCATTCCTTCGGATGAGTACGTTGCGAAATCCGTCGAAACTGCGCCGACAATTCCGGTTCGCCGAGAGCGGAAACGACAGACGGATAGATACGGATTGCGGCTCGCCCTCATTCTCGTCTTGGCCGCGGCGCTCGGGTGCATCGTCGGATACTGGGCGTATCTGCAACTGCCGCCGGCGGTCATTCCTTTAAGTGCGCAAGTGGATGCGTCAGGCTTAATGGTCTCCTGGCCCGCGGAGCAGACTCGTCACGCCGTGTATGCGGCAATTCGTGTGAACGACGGAACGCAACAGCCACTTTCTTCGGAAGAGCGGGCCGCGGGGTCTGTTCGGATCACGCCAGCGGCGGCTTCAAACGTGAAGGTGGAGTTAGTAGTGCAGCACTGGATGAGGGACTCACGCGGAATCGTGAGGTATATCGCTGCACCTGCGACGGCCGGTGCTTCGGGACAACACTGAAGCCGTTGAAGCGCAGAGGGAACGTCTCTCGGAAGGCAAATTCAATCGCCCGGCGAGGCAGCGTTTATCGTGGGCAAACTTTGTCTGCCGTTTCAGGATTCGCGCTGCTGCCGGGCCGATTAACTGAGAGTTAAAGCTTTACGCTACTAAGCTCCCCAAATGCTCTGGAACGCATGCCAAATAACGGTAACTAAATCCAAGTTCTCAGTCCTCCTGTCTGTGCTCTCTGGGGCTTTCCTTCGCCCCTACAGAACACTTCGGCAGACCTCGGAAAACTCTGAGCAACGTTTGTGTTTTTTCGAAGGTTACTTTGCGGCCGCTTTCGCAGCACGCCGGGTCTTGGGGGCAGCGGTGTGCGGTTTGAGCTCCGCGCCCTCTGACTTGGCGGGCTTCTTGAGATTGGCCAAACTCCGGCGGAGCGCCTCGGCGATATCAACCACGTCTGCGGAGCGAGGCGGAGCGGTCGCCGGAGCGACAGGCTGGCCTTTCACCTTTCGCGCGATCATCGACTCGAGTTGCTCGCGGTAGGTGTCGCGATACTTCTCGGGCTCGAACGGAGCAGTCAATGAGCCGATCAGCGTTTCGGCCAGTTTCAATTCTTTGTCGCTGACGGACTTTACGTCTGCGCTATATTCTTCGTCCGCTCGAACCTCCGAGGCGTAGAACATGGTGTGCGCGAGGAGGCCGTGTCTGCCGGGGCGAAGAACCACCACGTGCTCGCGGCTGTGCATCGCGAACTGGGCGACGGCAACCAGCGAAGTGGTTTGCATGGCCTTATACAAGAGCGCGTACGCCTTCTGGCCGGCTTCTTCTGGGGTCACATAGTAGGAGGTCTCAAAATACACGGGGTCGATGTCTGGTAGAGACACGAACTCCTGGATCTCCATTCCGGCGGAAGTCTTCGGAGCGAGATTCTTCAACTCTTCCTTTTCGATGACGACGAACTTATTTTTCTCGTATTCATAGCCTTTGACCACGGACTGCTCTGGCAGCGGTTCGTCCATCCCTTTTCGCACCGAGACTTGTTGCACAGGCGCGAGAAAGGGTTGCGCTGGCGAGGGTTCTTCGGAACGCGCCTCAATTCCGCCCGATCGAGAGAGGATGGGCTTTGAGCCGCGTGAGACTGGCACATCGCGCTCTTCGTCCGCGTCCGCTTCGGGTTCCGGAGGTGCTTCTGCCTGGTACAGACGTCGAAACGAAACGCGCTCTGCACGGGCAGCACGGAACAAACGTACCGGAATGGTAATCAGCCCAAATGTGATGTATCCGCGCCAAACAGTGGAAGCCATGACTCACTCCTGTTAATACGACCAAAATGACCGACTCGCAGTTTCACCTGCAACCTGTTGCGAACTGCCGCTCATCAGAACTAATGGATGTTTTCGTACATCTGGCAATACGTCCTGATCGGCTGTCTCATGGTGGCGCCCTGCGCTGCCCAATTTACAACTACGCTTCAGCCGAGATCTGTGGAAGAATTCGATGCGTATGCTCGCAGGGTGGAGAACGGACTGGAGCAGCGATGGACCAGGAAGCTGCCCTTTCTCTCACTCGACGAGCATCCGAATGCGCGCGCGGCTGTGCTGGGCGGCGATTTATGGATAGAGCCCGGAGGTGCAGAGAATCCGATCTCCATCCACGACGGCCTGGTCCATGACTGGACAGGGGCCGTGTTCATACCCAGCGTTGATATCGCAAAAGTAGTGGCAATTATGCAGGGCTTCGATCGGCATAGCCAAATTTACCCGGAAGTGACGCGAAGCCGACTGATCAACAAGAAAGATGGCGACATCAAAGGGTATTGGCGTCTGGTGCGAACAAAGGCGGGCATTACGGTCGTTCTGGATGTAACGCAGGATGCGTATTGGCGGGAAGTGGCGGCGGGCAAATGGATCTGCCGTGCGTATTCAAAAAATATCTCCGAGGTCCAGGATGCCGGTACGCCAGCGGAACGCGTTCTGCCTCCGGGGCAGGGAACAGGATATATGTGGCGGCTGTATGCCTACTGGAGTTTGGAACGGGTTGAGGGCGGAGTGCTGGCGGAAGGCCGCACCGTGTCGCTGTCTCGCGACATTCCGGGTATGCTTTCCTGGGCGATCAAGCCGTTCGTGCAATCAGTCCCCCGCGAGAGCCTGGCGGGCATGTTGCAGCACACGCGTGACGCGGCGCTCAAACAGCGCAGCGGCGCGGGTTAGCTTTGTAGCAAATGCATGCCGAGACACATCCATGGTGGGAGGGAGAGTTGTGACGGAAGTTCAAAATCGCGGCCTGAAGTTTGCATATTTTCTGTTAGGTGTTGCTCTGCCAGTGGCTGGGTATTTCGTGTGGTCCAGGACGATAGGGGAACGACAGCACCGCAAGGCGCGCAAAAATCGATCCCAGCAGATCGCGGTGGAAGACAGTTTTCCAGCCAGTGATCCGCCAGCGAGCTGGTAGGGAAAAGCGCTGGGTTTCGTTATACTAAAACGAGAAATGGATCAGCAGAATAAGACGGGTTTCCAGCCTTTGGCGCTCTCATTGACTGTGCTGGCAGCGTTAGTCCGGCTGGTTCCCCATCCGCCGAATTTCGCGCCCATCGGGGGTGTGGCCCTGTTCGGTGGAGCAAAGTTGCGCGGTTGGCAGGCGTATGTCGTGCCGCTGTTGGCGATGGCTGTTACCGATCCGATCCGTAGTTTTATGGAAGGCGGATTTCCCGCCTATTCACGGGTGACGCTGGCGATCTACTTCAGCTTCCTGATTAGCGTCGTTCTGGGGCGCGCGTTCTTGAAACAGTCGACCAGCGTGCCACGGATTGTCAGCGTTGCCTTTGCGGCCAGCCTTCAGTTTTACCTCATCACGAACTTCGCGATGTGGGCCGGTGCGCAGACGCTTTACCCGCATACCAGTGCTGGGCTCATGGCGTGCTACATCGCTGCATTACCGTTCTTCGGGCGCACGATTCTCGCGGATCTGTTTTATTCAGGTGTTCTGTTCAGCGCCTACGCTCTGCTCAACCGCAAGCTGGTTCACGAGCCACAAGCAGCGTAATCGAACCTCAACACGGTACACTGGTAATTTACCGGAAGGTGGTGAATTTCTAATTGGCAGAAGTCCATTTGCAAGAGGGAGAAACTCTTGAAAGTGCGCTGCGCCGCTTCAAACGCAAGGTCCAGCAGGAAGATATCGTAAAAGAGATCAAGCGGCATTCGTTTTACCTGAAACCAGGTGAAAAGCGCCGCACGAAAGAAGCTCTCGCACGCAAGCGCAATCGCAAGAAGCGCCCACGCGATATCGAGTAGTTCGAGCTTCGAGAAGTAACAAGGCCCGCCGGTCCTGAAGATCGAGCGGGCTTTTGGTTTTTCAGTCGTAGCGCA
This sequence comes from Bryobacteraceae bacterium, assembly GCA_036276155.1. Classification (GTDB taxonomy): domain Bacteria; phylum Acidobacteriota; class Terriglobia; order Bryobacterales; family Bryobacteraceae; genus Bog-105. The sequence goes on from DATBEG010000076.1 coordinate 76,154, forward strand.
GCGCGGTGAGCGGATCGACCTTCGACGCGCGGCGAGCCGGAACATACGCAGCTACCGTTGCCACGAGAATCAAAAGGGCAGCAGCCGTAGCAGCCGTGCCAGGGTCCGCAGGTCGCACCCCAAAGAGCATCTTCGAGACGAAACTCGAACCTCCAAGCGCTAGCGGCAAGCCGAGAGCAACGCCGGCCAAAGCAAGGTCCAGCGCGCCTTGCAGCACCAGGGTGACGAC
>DATBEG010000077.1:0-24048 GCA_036276155.1 Bryobacteraceae bacterium
TTCGGATATTGCACCGGTAGCGGTCTTCCTTGCTTCGCCCGAGTCGGGATGGATGACGGGCGAACTCCTGCTCGCGTCAGGCGGGTTGCGTTAAAGCGTCAGAGACGTTTCTTGGATCGGCGGGTTCGAATGTACGTGCGGTGCGCGGTTTCCGATGCACCGCACGCGGAACCAAGTGATGTCGCGTGACCTGAACATCGTCATGCTGGCAGAGTTCGCAACGGGGCATGGCCGGGATGGAAGGTGCCTCGAAGACCAGCGTCCCAAATTCATTTTGGAGCGCTCGGGGGGCACGCCGGAGAGGGCCACGTCAGCCTTCGCCCCCTTACCCCTGGGGATATCGGCATCAGGAAAATCCTACCCTCCTAAACTGAGAAAGTAGTTTGAATAGAGCCGAATTTTCGATATAAAAAGACTACGGAATATCGCTCTCGGCAACACTAGAAAAAATCCGGTAAATCGGAAGCAAACGGCGAATCCAAGTCGGAATTCATAGAAAACCGCAATAAAAGCAGGAATACGTGGAGGGGACGAGTGTCTCTAGGTAGGCTCAGCTTCGGAACCAATGCTAAATGCTTGATTCGGGAGCTTATTCAAATCTGAGTTCTTGCTCGCCAGCAAGAACTCAACTCTGAGAAAGGAGGAGCAACATGAAAATCAAGAGCAACGTAAAGGCTGGTCAGTCAATTTGGGGCGCGTAATTATCGGTTTACGCCCGTTATCAAATCCTTTAGTAATTTAGGCCGCTCGTTTTTCTCTCGGGCGGCCACTTCTTTTTTGGAGCGGTCCGCCGGTTCATGTCTCGCACTGATCCTATCGTCCAGACGCCCGATGTTCTTTAGCTTCCGACGAACAAATTTTTCGCTGCTGCGGGACCGGGGAAGGATCTCCACCGTCATTCTCCTCTCCGCCTTAGCCCTGGGGGGCGCCTGGATTGCATGGGCTTTCCTCGCTCGCATCACGCGGTTTGAAGTGTCGGACTCCGCGCGACTGGAGGTGATGTCTGCCAGCTATCCCATTCAGGCCGGCGTGGCGGGACGCTTGATTTCAAATCGCTTAATCCTCGGCCGACAGGTGACTGCAGGGGAAGTTGTGGCTGAACTGGACAGCCGGGCGGAACAACTGAGCCTCGAAGAAGAACGCACGCGTGCGGCCGCATTTGAACCGCAAATGGCCGCTCTCCGCGAGCAAATGCAAGCTGAAAGCACCGGAGGCCTGGACGACGAAAAGGTTCTGGGCTTCAATGTGGAAGCGGCCCGGGCCGAGTTGCGACAGGCCGAGGAGCAGAGCGCGGCGTCGGCCAGAGAAGCGGACCGCGCGGAGCGTTTGCGCAAAGAAGGAATCATAGCCGAGGCCGAGGTGCAGCGCGCCGAAACCGATTTGCAGACAAAACGCGCGGCGGAAGAAAATCTTCGGGCGGCGCTGGCGCGACTGACCCCGGAGCAGGCCGTGCGCAATACGGATCGCGAGCTCAAATTGCGCGAATTGGCCGGCCAGATCGCAAAACTGAATGCCGACTGGACAGCTTCTCTCGCTACAGCGCGGCGGCTGGAATACGAGGTAGAGCGGCGCAAAATTCGGCCAGCCGTTTCGGGCCGCCTGGGTGAATGCGCGGTGCTGCGCCCCGGCACCTATATCAGCGAAGGCCAACAGCTCGGCCTGATTGTGCCTGCGGGAAATTTACAGATTACGGCCGAATTCGAACCATCGGCGGCGTTGGGCAAACTGCGGCCCGGTCAATCGGCCGTGATGCGCCTACAGGGATTTCCGTGGGCGCAATATGGCACCGTTCCGGCGCAGGTCAAAGAAGTCGGTAGCGAAATTCGAGACGGGAAAGTGCGTGTCGAACTGGCCGTGAGCGGCCGCGCCCCCCAGATTCCGCTGCAGCACGGTTTGCCGGGATCGGTGGAGGTGGCAATCGAGCGGATCTCGCCTGCAGCGCTTATTCTGCGTTCGGCGGGCGATATGGCGGGTGCGCATTGAGGCGATTCTTCGCGCCCGAAGTAGTGCAGACATCCAATCTGGATTGCGGGCCTGCGGCGCTCAAGTCTCTGCTGGACGGTTTCGGAATCCTAGTCGACTACGGCCGCTTGCGCGAAGAATGCCAGACGTCGCTCGATGGAACATCCATCGACACTATGGAGTTTGTTGCCCAGCAGCTTGGCTTAGACGCCGAGCAGGTGATGCTGCCGGTTGATCACATTACCCTAGCAGCTTCGGATGTAGCGCCGGCAATCGTCGTTGTCAAGTTGCCAAGTGGGCTGACTCACTTCGTGGTGCTTTGGCGCAAGCTCGGCGGCATGGTGCAGTTGATGGATCCCGCGCAGGGACGCCGGTGGGCGCATGCCGGACATTTCGCGCGAGAAATCTTTGAACACGCAATTGAAGTGCCCGCAGCAGACTGGCGCGAATTCGCCATTTCGGACGAGTTCCAGGCGGCGTTACAGATTCGCATGGCCCGGGTGGGGATACGCGGCGCCAAGAGCAGAAAACTCGCTGCAGATGCGGTGAACGCAAGCGCCTGGCGGGCACTCGCTGCTCTGGATGCTGCGATCCGGCTGACAGATTCTCTCGTTTCCACGAGCACCATCGGTCGTGGGCGGGAAGCGGATCGGTTCCTTACTGAATTTTTGAAGTGCCCGGACCTAATTCCGGTGCGGTACTGGAAGACCTCGGCTGCTGCCTCGGACGCCGAGACCGAGCGCGTCATAGTGCGTGGCGCGGTGCTGGTGCGTGCCAAAGGTAAGCGCCGCGGTCCGAATGCCGCTAACGCTCCGAACGGCATAGTAGCCTCCCTGAAACAAAAGTCAGTGTCACCGGGACGGCAATTGTTTTCGCTCTTATGGCAGAGTGGGGCCACGGGCCTAGGCGTTGTCATCGCGGCTCTGCTTGCGGCTGCGCTGGGAACCATCATTGAAGCCCTTTTGTTCCGAACATTATTCGACGTCAGTGGCGAACTCGCCCTAGCCGGGCAGCGTATGGCTGCCATCGCCGCCATTCTGCTCTTCGGCATCACCTTGCTGCTGATTGAGCTGCCGGTCTTCTTCAAAATGGCGCGCGCCGGCAGACAACTAGAGAATCGGCTGCGCGTTGCTTTTCTGGCAAAGATACCGCGGCTGGCCGATCGTTACTTTCGCAGCCGCCTTACATCCGACATGGCTGAACGAAGCCATGCCACACACCATTTAAGACATTTGCCCGACCTGATGCGACAACTCCTGCGCGGCGTCTTCGAACTGCTGGCGACGGCCGCCGGAATCGTATGGCTGGACCCGTCCGCCGCGCCATTGGTGGCGATTGCAGCGTGCGCCGCACTGCTGCCTGCATTTGCCACCCAATCCTTGTTAGCTGAACGCGATCTGCGGGTGCGCAGCCATGCGGCCGGCCTGACGCGATTCTATTTGGATGCAATGCTGGGGCTGATGGCGGTAAGAGCGCACGGCGCCGAGCGGAGCGTGCGACGCGAGCACGAATCCTTGCTCCGCCATTGGGCCGATGCAGCCTTGCGATTGCAGAAGACGGCGGTTTGCGCCGAAGGTGTCCAGATGACTGCAATGTTCGGGCTAGTGGCGATGCTGCTGTTGACCAGACCGCCTTCTGGAACCGACATCGGACGTGTACTCCTGCTCGTGTATTGGGCGCTGAACCTGCCGTCGCTAGGTCAGGACTTGGCCGCGCTGACCCGGCAGTTTCCGTATTACCGAAATCTGACTTTGCGTTTATTGGAGCCGCTGGGAGCGCCGGAAGAGGAAGTCGCGACCCAGACCGCTCCGGAGGCTTTTGCCTACACCGCCCCGCCACGAATCGCATTTCGAGACGTATGTGTGGAAGCCTCGGGCCATCGCATTTTGCACGAAATCAATGTAGACATCGCGCCCGGAACACATGTCGCCGTTGTGGGCCCGTCAGGAGCCGGCAAGTCCAGCTTTATCGGCACTCTGCTGGGATGGCTGAAACCGTCTACGGGGCGAGTGATGATTGGCGGCGAAGAACTCGATGTCGCGCGACTGCGCCACTCAGCGGTATGGATAGATCCGGCGGTGCAGCTTTGGAACCGGTCGCTGATCTCGAATTTGACCTATGGACAGGATGTCGGCCCCGGTGAAATCGGGCGCGCGGTGGATGGTGCGTCGCTGCGGCAGGTACTTGAGAATCTGCCGGATGGTATGCAGACCAGGCTGGGCGAGGGCGGCGCATTGGTGTCGGGCGGCGAAGGACAAAGAGTGAGACTAGGCCGGGGACTTTTGAAGCGCGATGCGCAAATCATTTTGCTGGACGAGCCGTTCCGCGGGCTTGACAGAGAAAAGAGACGCGAACTGCTGGAGCGCGCGCGGCGTTTTTGGCGTGGCAAGACGATGATCTGTATCACGCACGACATTGCGGAGACGCAAGGGTTCGATCGCGTCTTGGTCATTGAACGCGGCACGGTTGCGGAGGACGGGCATCCGGCGGAACTCGAGGCAAATGACGGTTCGCGTTACGCCCAACTGCTGCAAGCGGAGTTGCAGGCGCGCAACGGAATGTGGGGCGCAAGCCTATGGAGGAGAGTTCGCATCCACGCAGGTCAGGCTCTGGAGACTCTTTCGGTCCCAGAGAAAGAACGAGACATCCGCGACAGTGAAGTTGCCTAATGGGCCCCGAGCTGCTTGCACAGATCGCATGGCCGGCTAGTCGAGTGCCCGAAGCGCTCCTAGCGCTGTGCGAACGAACGGGCCTGGGGACGCGTACAGCCATCGATCACCAGACCGCCGACCGCGTTTCCGGCAACGTGGATGAAGTCATTCAGTGGCATACCGAGGCCATAGGTTGCGAAGCGGATGTTTTGCATTCAAACCTGCGGGACATCAAGTCAGAACTTTGCCGCGCCTACCCGGCAATTCTGCAAATAGGCGACAACTATTTCCTGGCGATTACGGACGTGCGCAAGCAGAGCGCATACGTTCTGCTGCCCGATCTAAGCGAAAAGAAAGTCGCGCTCGCTGAGATCACGCGCGAGATTCGCCGACCGCACGTCAGCGCGCTCGAAGGTCCACTCAAACGAGTTCTAGAGGAAACAGGTATTTGTTTATCTCGCCGCGCAAAGGCGATTGAGCTTCTGCTCAGCGAACAACTGGCTCTAATCCGCTTCAGCTACTGCTGGGTTCTGAAGCCAGCTGCGGGCGAGCCTGCCGCACAGTGGCTCGCGCATGCCGATGCGTACCGGCTCGGAGCGGGTTTGCTCGGCGCACACACGTTGCAGTACTGTCTGTGGCTGGCATCATGGGCAATTTTGGGCACCTTGTCGTTTCAAGGGAGGCTGGATAGCGGCTGGCTGCTCGCATGGGCGCTGTTGCTAGTGACTCTTGTGCCTTTTCGTGTGCTCACGACCTGGTTACAGGGACTGCTCGCCATCAGCATCGGTGGTGCCTTGAAGCGGCGTTTACTGCTGGGCGCCTTACGCTTGCAGCCAGATGAAATGCGGCACCAGGGCATCGGCTCATATCTGGGGCAAGTGCTTGAGGCGGAGGCGGTGGAGACACTGGCACTGAGCGGAGGCATCGGCGGCCTGCTGGCACTCATTGAGGTTGCAGTCTCGGCCTTTGTGCTGGGAAAGTTGTCGTTGCTCCTGCTTGCCTGGTGTGCTCTTACGATCTTTGTCTGCGCGCGCTTTGTGTTCCGTTACCAGGATTGGACCACCGGGCGCATGTTGATGACCCAGGATTTGGTCGAGCGCATGGTGGGGCATCGAACGCGGCTGGCGCAGGAAGCGCGAGAGCGCTGGCACGAGGAGGAAGACGAGGCGCTGGCGAACTACATTCATCTGTCGACGCGCGTCGACGCGACCGGTGCTTGGCTTGTGACCGCCATTACGCGCGGTTGGTTGTTGGCAGGATTAGCCTGTTTGGCGCCGGCAATTGTCTCGACCAAAAGCTCGGCAACGAGCGTTGCAGTTTTGCTTGGAGGCGTGCTGCTGGCGCAGACTGGCCTGAAGCGGATCACAACCTCCTTCCTTGACATCTGTGGCGCCTGGATCTCCTGGAAACGAATTGGATTTCTGTTCCAGGCTGCCGAACGAAAACCGCTGCTGGGTTCGGGTCCCACCATCGAATCGCACCCGCCTCCGGAACGTGTACTTGAGGCGGAGCGCCTGGCCTTCCGCTATCAAAAAGAGGGTCGAGCGGCCTTGCAGAACGTAACACTCACGATTCGCCGGGGCGACCGCATTCTGTTGGAAGGTCCGTCAGGCGGAGGGAAAACGACACTCGCGTCCCTCCTTTCAGGGGTGCGCGAACCCAATGCGGGTCTGCTGCTGGTGAATGGACTGGACCGCCACACTCTGGGAAACACGCGCTGGCGGAAAGCAATTGCTGCCGCTCCGCAGTTCCATGAGAATCACATCCTCACAGAGACGCTGGCGTTCAATCTGCTGATGGGCCGCCGCTGGCCCCCCTTGCAGCCCGACATGCAGGAAGCCGAAGAACTCTGCCGCGAGTTAGGTCTCGGTGATCTTTTGGACCGAATGCCCGGCGGCATGTTGCAGATGGTGGGCGAAGGCGGATGGCAACTTTCTCACGGCGAACGCAGCCGCGTATATATCGCCAGGGCGCTTTTGCAGGAGTCGGACCTGATCATTCTGGACGAAAGCTTCGCCGCTCTTGATCCGGAGAACCTGCAAACGGCTCTCCAATGCACCCTCGAGCGCGCTAAAACGCTGATGGTAATTGCTCATCCCTGATAAACTTGAGGTTTCGTCGGAGTTTTCAATGGCAGAAGAGAAGCAAGACAGTTCGAATAAGATCGCTCACGCGGCATCGCCGGAGCTGAAGCAGAAGGAGAATGTGTATCAGGCCGAATATCTCGGCAGCGGCACGTTCAAGATTGTCAAGCCGAAGCGACGAGCGCGTAAGCGGCGTCAATCCGCACTGAAGGGCACTACGCGCGGCGCCCGCAAGTAACCGTAAACACAGCGCTTCACATCGTCTGCGTGACTTTGCTCAACGTCCGCGGGCGATCCGGATCCAATCTTTTTACCTCCGCAAGACTCGCTGCGAACAATTGCGCAGGAATGATGTAGGGGATAGGTGTATACAGATCCAGGGGCATCTCCTCTTCCGTAGTCAGCGCTTCCGGAATCACCAGCGTATTCTGCGCAGCGGATTTGCCGTCGGTGGCATGTTTGTTGCCGGCATCGGTGATGACCAGTGTCTCGGCCCTGATCGGTTGCAGCTTCTCGAGAAGTTCGCACATCGGTCGCCACGTAACACCCGCCGGGCACATCAGGAACGCGGGAAAACCGGCTTCGAGCATCGCGATGGGACCGTGCAGCAGATCAGCGGACGAGAAGCGCTCCGCGACGACATAGCAAGTCTCCATCAGCTTCAAGGCAAACTCAAATGAATTCGCATAATTCAGCCCGCGCCCCACACAGACGGCGTGCTGCATGAAGCAGTAGCGTTCTGCACAACGGCGAATCTGCGTTTCGAGTTCGATGGCGCGTTCACACCAATGCGCCAACTTCTGAAGCGCTACCAACCGAATAGGCGCGCCCAACGCGTAAGCGGTCAGATAGCAACACAGCAGTTGCCCGGTGTAGGTTTTCGTCGCGGCAACGCTCTTTTCCTTCCCTGCACGTACAAGAAACGTATGATCTGCCAGGCGCGCTAGCATGCTGTCGGGCTCGTTCGTGATGCCGACGGTGAATGCTCCCGACTTCTTCGCGCGCTCGAGCACAAGGTTGGTATCCGTAGATTCGCCTGATTGCGAAATCGCGATAACCACCGAATTTTTCAAGCGTAGCTGCGCCCCATACAGCGTTTGCACGGACGGGGCAGCGAGACCTACGGGCAAGCCGGTTGTGATCTCGATCAAGTAGCGGCCAAACTGAGCGGCGTTATCGGACGTGCCGCGCGCTGCAAGCGTGACGAAGCGAATCTCTTTATTTGCCAAATGCACCCGCAATTTTTCTGCATCCGGCCATTCCGCTTTGAGTGTGCGCTCGAGCGCTGCTGGCTGCTCGAGTATTTCGTCTCGCATGAGCGACATGCAGCGAACATACCAGAAGCGCGCAGTCTCGTAAGAAACGCGCAATCTGGACGTCTCAAATGAACCTGTGTCGAACATCCACCATTTGTCTATGGTGATTGTTTTCGATCTGAATGGCACTCTTCTCGACACGAGCGCAATCGCGCCCGAGTTACGCCGGATCTTCGGTCAAAAAGTTACAGTGGATCACTTCATGGCCGACGTCCTGAAACACTCGATGGCGACCACGCTCGCGCAAGATTATCGTTCGTTTGGCGACCTTTCCGCTAGCGTTTTGCAGATGATGGCTGCAGGTCATGGCGTATCGCCCACTCCCGCGCAAGTCGAGCAGGTGCGCGGCGCCATGCTACGCATGCCGCCATTTCCTGACGTCATCCCGGCGCTCCGCCGTCTTCGCAAGGCCGGTCTGCGCCTCGCTGTCCTGACAAATTCCAGCCGGACGAGCCTGCCACAGCAACTGGAGAACGCCGGACTGCGCGCGTACTTCGACCAGACGCTTTCCGTCGAGTCGCTAGGCCAATACAAACCTGCGCTCGATGTGTATCGTTTTGCGGCCGATGCGCTCGCCGTTCCGACATCAGAAATCCTCATGGTAGCCGCTCATCATTGGGACCTCCTGGGCGCGGCGCGCGCAGGTTGCAAAACGGCCTTTGTGAAACGGCCGAGACGCGCATTGCTACCGCATGCACTTCCACCTGATTACCTGGTGAGCAATCTGGACGAGCTTGCGAATGAGCTGCTCGAAGAAGAAGCCGGCGGTTGCCGAACCTGCTGGAGCATCGTCGGAGCCGTGAGCCTCGCTCTGACAGTGGCAGCAGCAGCAGCGGCGCTGATCCCGGCGCGCGTACGCGCGAAGCGTGGTATTCAGTCCGCATGAATTCGTTTCGCAAAGAGCTTTGGTTTGAAATCCCGGCCCGGCGCGGTTTCGTGAATATCACGGGAGAAGTGGACAAGTGCTTGCGTGAAAGCGGAGTTCGGGAAGGCTTGGTGCTGGTGAACGCCATGCACATTACCGCGTCCGTCTTCATCAACGATGATGAATCCGGTTTGCACGAGGACTACGACAAGTGGCTCGAAAAGCTGGCTCCGCACGAACCCGTGGCCTCGTATGCCCACAACCGTACTGGCGAAGACAACGCAGACGCACACATGAAGCGGCAGATTATGGGGCGCGAAGTCGTGGTTGCCATCACAAACGGCAAGCTCGATTTCGGGCCTTGGGAACAGATCTTCTACGGCGAATTCGACGGCCGGCGCAAGAAGCGCGTACTTGTCAAGATTATCGGCGAGTAAGAGCCCTCAAAGCAAAACCCGCTCGCCGTGGGCGGAGCCAATGTAATACTGCGGGCTCATTGCAGCTGACCTCGGCAGGCGCGTGATGGTAGGCTTGATGACCAGCAGAGTATCGCTCACGATTGTCTCGCGGTTATTCTCGCTAAGTACTTGGTTCAATCCCTTCACGTTTGAAAGGCCGGCGATTCCGGTCCGCGTTTGCATTTGCGACTTGGCGTTCAGCCCGGCGACGATCGCCCACTCGCCTTCTTTCATAGTCACGGTGCCCTTGAACTCGCGCTGCGCGATCGAAGGCACTGTGTCAATGACCGTTGCTCCGAGGGACTTGTAGGAAGCTTCGAGACCTAGCGAAATCTCGCCGTCACCGTTCAGCCGGGGCGTGAGTTTGAGAATGATACCGAGGTCTTCCAGCGTGACCTGCCCGATTGGGTTGTAAATAGAAGAGGAATTGGAACTAGTTGTGCCGGTGAAAATGGTGGTCGGAATCGGATATTTATCACCGATGTGCAGATTCGCGGTTTGACCGTCCATCACCACCACCGTGGCATCGTACAAGGCCTGACTATGCGATTCCGAATAAGTTGCGAACAGCGATGCGCTCTGTGCAACGTCCAGACCCAGAGCCAAGGGGCCGCCTCCCACTATGAAGAAGGTACCGGTCAGGGCCGATGGAATGCCCGTTTGGAAATGCGCGATGTTCCCCACCGTCGCCACGCTCATTGAGGTGGGAAGAGACAGACCGTAGTGGTAGCTCTTGTCTGAATCGAAGGTGAGGAACTCTACTTCGAAGGAGATCTGCCCTTTCGGCAAGAGTAAAGCCTGCAGCAACTCGCGCGCCACGTTTGCGCGGGTATATCGATCCCGCACCATCACTATGCGACTGGTGCTGTCGTATCCGATGGTACGCAAGTTAAGGCTGGTGCGCGCCACATTCGCCGCCTCGATCAAATCTTTCTGTTCCAGCGCGGACGGCAGCGGAAAAGTCAGCAGCACTTCAGGCTCAAGTTCATTCCGTTTCTGCTCCGTATCCCGCGCCACATAGAACTCGCGGTTCGATATCGGGAACATAAAAGTGTCTGTCGCCGCCGTCAGTGCTTCCATGCTGGTGCGGAAATCCACTTCGCTGATATCAAAATGCAGGTTGGGATGCATCTCGAGGCCGGGGTCGAAAACCGGTTTCAGTCCAAAAACTTTTGCCACGCCTTCGTAAAGCGATTTCTCGTCCCCTCGAATATCGAAGGTACCGGTGGTCTGGACGGGTTGCAGTTTCGGGATCGGCTGCAGCGTTTCGTCGCGCTCCCAATCGGATCGCTTCGCCATTTCGATCGGCGGCTCAGGCTTCCCGGCTTCTTTCTCGATGTCCGCCAGTTCACGGCTGATATCAGCGGACTCGATATCGGCTTTGGTCAGCAGTTTGGCCGCGGGTGCAAGCGCGTCCCGGTTCGCGCAATACGTCTGATTGTGCGGGTCACGCACGCACGCAGCGGAATACAACATGTATGCGCGGACCACTTGATCGTTGTCTTCTGCTTCCTTCGCTGCATGAGCGATGCGCTCTGCAACCGCATCGGCAGCGGCGCAATAAGATGCTGACAGCAGGAAAAGACAGGCTAGGAAGCTACGGCTCAAGTTGTTGAGACGAATGGTCAACCGAAAACGTGGAGGACAGCCAGAGAGACTGCGCGATTAGTGTCCTGGCGCTACGTATCCGGGCGGATGTGCAGCGCCTTCCCCGAAGAAGTATTCTTCCATCTGCTTGAGCAGGAATTCCTGCGCCTCTGGCGTGCCCAGATTGAGACGGTATTCGTTCATGATCATCTTCATCTGCTCCACCCACATCCCCCAAGCCTGCTTGGAGACGTTGTCATAGATGCGCTGCCCCAGCGGATGCCCATCAAAGGGCACTTCTGCCAATCCGGGTAGTTCCTTCTGCAACTTAACGCAGAATACCGTTCGTTCCTGTGTGGGCGCGGGGCCAGTGCTACTCGCCATGACTTTTCTCCTACCGACTACCTTGAGAATAGCCTAGCCGGCCATTACTGCACTACGCATGCGCTGCACCCCGGGCGCGGGCTAACCCTCGTCCGTTCTCGCCCTGTGGTGGCGCGTCTTTCGAGCTTTCAGTCTCCCGGAAGTTCGCAAACCGCAGCGGGCCTGAGCCGTCCTTCGCGAACTGATGCTGAACGGTTCGCAGATAGCGCCGCAGAACGTCATTCTTCACGTTTTTTCGGACGTGGGATGCCTGGACATCCAACAAGAGATCCAGTTCAGCCGGCGTAAAGACATGGCGCCGGACCGTGCCGCCGATGATGTCTTGAATCAACTGCAGGTAAGCGTTGAGGCCCGATATGTCCATGTCAGTTCCACGAACAAAGTGCCGCAACGCGCGGAAAAATCTAAGTTTTTTCCTTGCGACTCATAGGCGCGCCCGGCCACTTGAAATATGAGGTAATGCACGCTTCATTCTCAGTCTGGTGGCAATGGATCCTCGGGATCCTCGCTTGTCTTCTGCTGGTGAGCGGGATTGACGATTTGCTTCCACTTCTGATCTGCCTTCGGCACCGGATGCCAGGGCGGCGCATGCCAGACGATGACGGCGAACTCTGTGTCATTGAGAGGCGCATTGCCATTTTTGTACCCTGCTGGCAAGAGTCACAGGTTATCGGGGAAATGGTCCGTCAGAATGCGGCGCGCATACGCTATCGCAATTACGACATGTTCATCGGTGTTTATCCGAACGATCAGGCGACATGTGACGCCGCATTCGATGCGGCCGCCAGTCTCCCGAACATACACGTCTGCGTGTCCGATCGCCCCGGGCCCACTTCGAAGGCAGACTGCCTGAATTCCATCTACCTCGGCATGCAGTCATGCGAACGGGCCAGTTGCATCCGCTTCGATACCATCGTGCTGCATGATGCCGAAGACGTCATTCATGCGGAAGCGCTGAACGTCCTAAATCTATATCGCCGCAAATACGCCATGGTGCAGATTCCAGTGTTGCCGCTGCCAACGGGTCCCGGCGAATTAACTCACGGAATCTATTGCGATGAATTTGCAGAATTCCAACTCATCGATATGCTGGCGCGGCAGTACAGCGGCTCCTTCGTGCCGTCCAATGGCGTCGGTACCGGCTTCGCGCGCAACGTGCTGGAAACGCTGGCCGTACAGCGGGGCGGATTGCTCTTTGATGCGTCCAGTCTGACGGAAGACTACGACATCGGGCTGCAAATCCACTACGCCGGTTTCGCTCAGACATTCTTTCCTGTCCGGGCACGCAAGCGTCGTTTTATTGCCACGCGAGAGTTCTTCCCACGGAAGTGGCGCAGCGCCATTCGTCAACGCACGCGCTGGATTACGGGCATCGCGCTGCAATCGTGGGAGCGTCATGGATGGCGCGGTTCCTGGGGAACGCGCTACTGGTTCTGGCGCGATCGCAAGGGCCTGATTACGAACCCGCTCAGCCTGCTAACGAACTTGTTTTTCCTGGTGGGTGTGACAGATTGGATGATTGCGCAGATAACGCACCGACCTTGGTCCTTTTCGGTAACAAGTGCGCCCGTGTTAGAACTATGCTGCGCCACCACGGCTCTGCAAGTGCTACATATCAGCGTCAGGGCACTGTGCGTCACTCGGGTGTTCGGGTTCGGAATGGGAGCCACAGTACCACTGCGATGTTTCCACGCCAACTTCGTGAATTGCGCGGCATCGCTGAACGCTCTTAAGAACTACATCCGCGCCAAGTCAGGCGGCCAATCCCTGCGCTGGGACAAAACCGACCATGCCTATCCGACAGCCGTGGCCCCGACAGTCAGTGAAGCTGTGGATTGAAGATGTCGAGAGGTGAGAACTCGACAATGCGCCATTTCGATTCGACCGAAGCTACCTTGACGTGGATTTGGCCGCTTCTGTTACGCGTCCGGTCAGTCCCCAAATCGGTCAATGTGATGTCCCAGGTGATCGCGAAGATAACCGCAGTATCCGAATCGTCTTCGTCGGTGAAGTCTATCTGATTTTCAACCTGGAACGCCGCAAGGCCGTCGAAATACTTGCTCACCTTTTCGTAGTCCGGAAGCGTTTTCGCAAAATGCGTCATCGCTTCCGTGGCATCTCCAGCGGAAAGTGCTTCCGCAACGGCGGCCACTTGCTGCCTCGCAGATGAAGAGGGATTAGCGGCAGGCTGCGCCCATAGTGTCAACGTCGCCATCACGGCGGCTGCGGGCATCGCAATGCCCCGCCCCAACATGCGGTCACGTGCGATAGCTGCCATTGATCCGAATGTATCCTTCGGTGAAATCGCAGGTAAAGAAGCGAGCTTCGCCTTTGCCCTTCGCGCGTGAGTTGATCCTGATGTCGACTTCTGCTTCGTCGAGCTTTTCCTTTAAGGCAGGCTCATCGTAATCGGCAGCCAAACCCCTGCGGCACACCGTTACACCCTGCAAATCGATATCGATATCGCCCGGATCGAATATTGCGCCAGAATAGCCTGCGGCCGCGAGAATCCGGCCCCAATTCGGATCGCTGCCCGCAACGGCGGTTTTCACCAACGGGGAATTTGCCACCGCTCGCGCAATCTTCCGGGCCTCTTCGGTATTCCTGAACCCGCTACTATGAATCACAATCAGCTTGCGTGCTCCTTCACCGTCAGCCGCGATCTGGCGCGCCAGCGATTCCATGACAGAACTGATAGCTGCGGACAGCGCCTCACGCCCTTTGCTGCCCGGCTTCACGCCACTAGCGCCGTTCGCGAGCAGAAGAACCATATCGTTCGTGGACATGTCACCGTCTACGGTCAGCGAGTTATAGCTGCGCTCCGTGGCTACCCGCAACATGCGCGCCAGACTCTCCGAATCCACAACCGCATCCGTCATAACAAAGCCCAGCGTAGTCGCCATATTCGGATGAATCATGCCCGAGCCTTTCGTGAGGCCGGCAACTCGCACCGTACCGGGGTTCAAATTCAATTCTTCCGACGCGATCTTCAAGCGCGTATCGGTGGTGAGGATCGCTTCCGCAACGGATTCGAACCCATCAGCCGAAAGCTTCTCGATCAGCCCGGGAAGCGAGTTATTGATGAGCAAGGGGTCGAGTTCCACACCGATGACTCCCGTCGAAGATGGAATCACCTGATTGGCTCTGATTCGTAGAGCGCGCGCGAGCGTTTTGCAGTTCTCCGCCGCAACACGATCACCCGTGCGCGTCGCACAGTTCGCATTTCCCGCGTTGATCAGAACAGCCGCGACTTTGCCTCTCGACTGGCGCAGATTCTTTCGCGCGATGCGGACCGGCGCTGCCTGCACGACGTTCTTCGTGAAAACGGCCGCACCATTTGCGGGCTTGTCGGGAACGATCAGGCAGAGGTCGTCCGTCGCCTGTTTGCGAATGCCCGCGTAGACGGATGCATAACGATAACCAAGGGGTAAATTCAAAGATTAATCTCCCAGCCGTTCGCCTTCCTGTAGCTTGTAGCCATTGAGGAAGGCTTCGGCAGACATTTTTCTTTTTCCGGCGGGCTGCACTTCCACCAATTCCAGTGTTGTTGCTTCGCCGCAACCCGCAAACACCCGCCGCTTCTCAATGGATAAACCAGAGGCAGGAACAGGCTCGTGTTCCACAGGTTTGCTCCACGCGATTGTCAACGGCTGGCCCCGAAACGTCGTGAAGGCGCCGGGCCATGGATTGAATCCGCGCATTCGGTTGTAGGTCTGCTGCGCAGTTCGCGACCACTCGATGCGCCCGTCGTCCTTCTTCAAAATCGGCGCAAGGGTCGCTTCACTATCGTTCTGCTTCAGATGCCGCGCAGTTCCGGCCGCAATCTGCGCAATCGCGTCGATCAGAAGATTGGCTCCCAATGGCGCCAGACGCGCGCTCAACTCGGGCGCGGTCTCGCCCACGTCGATGTGAACGCTCGCTTTCAGCAGCATGTCTCCCGTGTCCAGACCCGCATCGATCTGCATGATCGTCACTCCCGTTACGATTTCGCCGTTTGCAATGGCCCACTGAATGGGAGCAGCACCACGATATTTGGGCAGCAGCGACGCGTGCACGTTCAGAATTCCGAAGCGCGGAATGTCGATGATGCTTTGCGGGATGATCTGCCCGTACCCGACCACAACCATCAGATCTGGATTCAGATCCTGAAGTTGCGCGACAGATTCCGGGCGGCGAATGCGTTCGGGCTGCCTCACTTCAAGACCGAGTTTGCCGGCTGCTATTTTGACTGGGGATTCAGCAATGACATTGCCGCGCCCTTTCGGCCTGTCAGGCTGAGTCAAGACTGCGACAACTTCGTGGCCCGCGTTGGCCAGCGCTTCGAGCGAAGGCACCGCAAACTCCGGTGTTCCTAAGAAGACAGTGCGCATTCGCGATTAAGACGGCTATTCCCACTCGCCGGTTTTTTGCAGCTTCTTAATTTTGCGGCGAATGATGTCGCGTTTCAGCGCGCTCAAGTGATTGATAAAAAGGATGCCGTTCAGGTGATCGATCTCGTGCTGGAACGCACGCGCAAGCAGCTCTTCACCCTGCAGTTCGATAGATTCACCTTTTTCGTTCTGCGCCCGAACCGTAACTTTGTTGGCGCGCGACACAGGCTCACGAAAACCCGGGATGCTGAGGCACCCCTCCTCGCCGGTCTGCTTGCCTTCTTTGTGCGTGATTTGGGGATTAATGATGACGATTCTCTGCTTCTCGTCTTCACCTACGCTTACATCAATGACCGAAACGCGCTTGGTCGTTCCCACCTGTGGAGCCGCCAGGCCCACACCCTTCGCCGCGTACATTGTTTCCCACATGTCGGCGATCAATTCTTTTAACTCCGGTGAATCGAAGTCGGTGACATCTTCCGCTTTCATCTCCAGTACGGGCGCACCATATTTGACTATCTTCCTGACCATTGCAAATTTTCTTGAAGCGACTAGTAGCTTCTGACTTGAGCGAGATACCCATCGTAATTTCGTCGGGCCTCGCCGAGCGAATCTCCTCCAAACTTTTCCAAAAACGCCTGCGCCAGAATCAGCGCAGTCATTGCTTCCCCAATCACTCCCGCTGCGGGCACAACAGCAACATCGCTGCGCTCGTAGGCCGCCAATGCCGGATCACGGCTCGGCAAATCGACAGATTCGAGCGGCCTTCGCAGTGTTGAGATCGGCTTCAGGAATCCCCGAATCACGATATCTTCCCCGTTCGTGATGCCGCCTTCCAATCCCCCGGCGCGATTCGATCCGCGATAGAACTTTTTCTCCTGCTTGTTGTAGTGGATGGTGTCCTGCACTGTGTTGCCGTACGAGCGGGACGCCTGTTCAGCCGAGCCGATCTCGCAGCCTTTCACGGCCTGAATAGAAACAATGGCTTGCGCCAGACGGCCATCCAGCCGGGTGTCCCACGCGATATGCGAGCCCAAACCGGTGGGCACCCCACGTGCCACTACTTCAAAGATGCCTCCCACAGTGTCCCCGGTGCGATATGCGTGATCAACCGCCTCTTTCATTCGAGCCTCGGTCTCGACGTCCGCGCACCCGAGCAGAACCTCGTCTCGCTCGCTCAGCGCAACCAATTCCTGCCACTCCACCGGCTTTTGGAGTTCCACCGGACCTACTGCCACCACGTGGCTGAGCACTTCGATGCCGAACTGCGTCAGGAACGTCTTCGCAAGGGCCCCGAGCGCGACGCGGGCCGCCGTTTCCCGCGCACTGGCGCGTTCCAGAATGTGTCGCGCCTCGGCAAAACCGTATTTGATTGCTCCCGCAAGATCGGCATGGCCCGGACGGGGCCGCGCCACCGGCTTCTCCTTTCCCGGCTCCCCATTTTCCGCGAATACCGGCAGCGTGCCGGTCCAGTTCTTCCAGTCCTTGTTTTCGATGAGCAGGGCAATGGGCGACCCCACCGTGTGCGAATGCCGAATACCCGAGACGACATGCACACGATCGGTCTCGATCTTCATGCGTCCGCCGCGTCCGTACCCTTGCTGCCGCCGCCACAACTGCCGGTCTATAAACTCCGCAGAGACAGGAATACCCGCAGGCAGGCCCGTGAGAGTCGCTACCAGGCACTCGCCATGCGACTCGCCCGCGGTCTCGAAACGCAACATTTAGTAACTCCATGGTAACGAACGGGTTAGTCTGGTAGAGCGATCTGCGACTACACTAAGAAGCAGGGATGGTTCCGCTACAGCAATTCCTCGATCAGCTGGGAAACGACCTCAAATCCCTCGGCGTCAGAGCGAACGAGCACGACACCAGGATCACGGTGCTGGAGACACGGCTCGACAATCCCCGCCTGGTTCGTTGAGCAAGACAGTCGAATGATCGTACAGCGTGTTATCCGGGAAGCGGCGCAGCGGTATTTCACCGTTGTTGTTGTCGAGCAACTCGCCTTCGCACTTGTTCCGGTGCTCGGCGGCTTCATCTTACTATTGCTGCTAGGAACACAGATTCTGCATTGGTACTGGATGGCAGCCGTGACCATCGGCGGTTTGGCGATTGCAACCGTGCGCGTCCGGGGCCGCCACCAATCGAAATATGAAACAGCGCAGGTGCTCGACCATCGCCTGCGCCTGGATGACTCCCTTTCCACTGCTTGGTTCCTGCTGGAGAACGGGGTGAACGGGCACGATCCGGTCGCCAGCTTCCAAATTCAGCAGGCGGAAGACGTAGCCGAGCGCGTCCGTGCGGCAGATGCATTTCCTCTGATTTGGAGGCGCGCATGGATGCTGACCGGCGCTCTGGCAGCAGTCGCTTTGGGGTTGTTTGCTGTTCGGTATCTGGTCACCAGAAGCCTGAGTTTGCAGCAAAGTATCGCGCCCATCCAGATTTCTCCCGTGTTCGAGGCGCTCGCGACGCGTCTCCACGGCAACAACGAGCGGCGTCCGTTTGATGCGGCAGCGGACGGTAGGGCACAGCAGAACACATCGGAAAACGGCACACAACTTCCCGAACCGAAGCAAGCTGACAATCCGCAACCGCAGGCCGGTCCCGCACAGTCTCTGACTCCAACGAACGCACCGGGCGACAAAGCGCAAGCCGAATCGGGCAAGCCCGCCGACCAAAAGAGCGGCGAAGGCCAGAATTCCAACAGCGCTAACACGCAGGACAGTCAGCAATCGGAACAATCCGCAGCCAACGAAAAGAACTCCCAAGGCAGCGATAAGCGGGAGGCGAATAGTGGCCAACAGGGATTGATGGACAAGATGAAAGACGCCCTGTCGAGCCTTATGGCAAAAATGCAGAACACTGCCCCACAGCAGCAGGCTCAGAGCAACCAGAGTTCTGATGAGGACAAGGCCGGAAGCCAGAGTGCGGGCAAGGCACAGCCGGGCCAGCAACCGCAGCAGGCGCAAAACCGCCAATCGAATCAGGACCAAAGCGCTGAGGCTCAGAGTCCCGCCCAAGCCTCGGAGCGAACACAGGCATCGCAGGGGAAGAGTTCTGATGCGATGCCGGAGAAAGGCGCCGACGCGCACTCGGGCATTGGGCGTCAGGATGGCGATAAGGACGTCAAAGAAGCCGAGCAGCTTGCGGCCATGGGCAAGCTGGCCGAGATCATCGGCAAACGCTCAGCCAATCTGACAGGCGACATGACCGTGGAAACGCCTTCCGGCAAACAGCAGTTGAAGACCGCGTATTCCCAAAAAATGGGACATCATGCGGATACCGGAGGCGAGATCAATCGCGATGAAATCCCCCTCGCGGATCAGCAATATGTCCGAGAATACATGGAGCTCGTTCGAAAGCAGAGCAAGCCGCAGCAGTAGCTACTTCTTATCCCTGGTCGCCAGCACCGACTGCGCGTAGTAATTCACCACTTTCGCTTCGCTGCGCGCCACTTCGTAAAAAGCCGCTCGCAAGACCTGCTCTTTACCCTGGAACAGATTTTGACGAATCTCTTCCTGCACGCGCGGATCGCTCAACTCACGCTGACCGGCCGGTTCCTTCGCAATCAATTTGATAATCCGATAGCCTTCCGGCGTATGAATGATCGGCGAAACTTGACCGGGCGTCATTTCGAGAATCATCTTGCGCAGTTCCGGGTTGGCTTGGCCCAATGCCGATTCCGGCACAAAGCCGATGTCGCCGCCGTTCGCAGCGAACTGATCTTCTGAGTAGTTTTGCGCCAGTGTGGCGAAATCCTCTCCCTGCCGGATGCGTAGCTCGATCGACTTGATTTTGTTTTGCGCCTGCTGATCGTTCTGCGCCTTGTCGTTCTTCAGGTTGTTGATGGTCCCCTCAGGAGATGAAGTCACCAGAATCTGCGCGAGATGAACCTTGTTCTCAGGAAGATTGAACCCCGCTTTATTTGCGTTGTAAAACGCCGCGATTTCGGAATCGGTGATGGCGATGTGCGATCCAATTTCTTTGTTGAAAAGTTTTTGCACGCTCAGATCGCGCCGGATTTGCGCCTTCAGATCCACAACAGTCATTTTTCGCTGCTCCAGCAGCTTCTGAAACTCTTCTTGTGTGTACGGCGCTTTTAGCTCATTGAAGCGCGCATCCACGTCCGCATCCGAAGCAAGCAGGCCTTCCTTTTCGGCACGTTGTACAAAGATGTCGTTATCGATCAAGGCACGCAGAGCTTCGAGGCGCGCTCCAACACTTTGATCGGAGTTGGACTTCGACGCTCCATTGGGCAACTGCGCTGCGGCCATGGCGCGATCGAGCGCCGCATAGGCAATCGGGCGTCCGTTGACAGTCGCCGCCACATCGCGTGACACAGGCTTATTACATCCCGCGAGCAGCACCGCCAACACACCGGGGACGATGAGCGGCAGATAGGGGCGGCCGCTCTTCGCGATAAAAATCATCAACTAGGCTTTGGCTTTCTTTATCTCATCTACCAGCGCCGGCACTACTTCGAAGAGGTCGCCCACCACGCCGTAATCCGCCGTTTCAAAAATGGGGGCGTTCTCGTCTTTATTGATCGCAACAACCGTCTTCGATCCCTTCATGCCGACAAGATGCTGAATTGCACCGGAGATGCCAATGGCGAAGTAGACTTTCGGCGCGACTGTCTGTCCGGAGCTTCCGACCTGACGCTCCATCGGCAGCCAGCCGTTGTCGCAAATCGGGCGCGATGCCGCCAGTTCTGCGCCAAGCGCCTTTGCGAGCTCTTCGACAACCGCAAGATTATCCTTCTCTTTGATGCCGCGGCCTACCGAGACAATCAGGTCCGCCGCGCCCAGATCCACAGAACGTTGCGCTTCGCGGAAGGGCTGCTCCGGTTTGCTGCGGATTTGCGCCGCATCAAGATTCACGGAGAATGCCTCAACGGGTGCGCCGGCATTTGTGGGTTCGAGTGCGCGAAATGCTCCCGCCTGAATGGAAGCAAACTGCGGTTCGCCAGAGGCCGCCACATCCGCGTTCAGCTTGCCCTGGAAAAACTGCCGGACGAACTCGACCGATGAATCCTGCGCTTTCACGCCGGCAACATCACTCACAAGCGCCTTGCCGAAACGCGTGGCTAGCTTCGGTGCGAAATCGCGAACTTGATACGTGTGCGGAAACAGAACATATTTGGCCTGTTTCGCCCTGATGAACTGCTCGAGTGCAGCGGTGTACCCGTCCGGCGTGTAGTCGCCGAGCAATGCATGATCGAGCGAATAGACGTTCGCAACCGGATACTGTGAAGCCTCCGATGCAAGCGCTTCGATGCCCGTCCCGATAACCACAGCTTCCAGTGGTAGCCCCGTCGCTTCTGCAATGTTCTTGCCCGCCGTCAGCACCTCGAACGACATACGCGTCCACTTACCACCGCGCTGCTCGAGAATGACGAGAATGCTCATATCACCCTCACTTCGAACTTCAGCTTTTCGACAAGCTGCTTCGCCGCTGACTTTGCATCGCCCGTGAAAAGCTGCAACTGCTTGCTGCGCTGCGGCAGATAGACCCGATCGACGGTTGAAGACGAGCCGCCATCGGCTCCAAGCTGCGCGGCAGTGATCGTTTTCACTTCTTTCGTTTTCGCTTTCTTAATGCCCATCAGCGTGGCGTACCGAAGCTTCTTGATGCCGGATTGAATGGTCAGCAGCACAGGAAGCGGCAAAACCACGTTCTGGAACCAGCCGTCTTCCAGTTCGCGTTTCACGCGCACGGAATTACCCTGCGGCTCGACTTCCATCACGATCGTGGCATGCGCAAACCCCAGCAGTTCGGCGAGAACAACACCCGTTTGCCCATACCCGAGATCGTCAGACTGCAAGCCGGTAAGAATCATTTCCGGCGCCTCAGGCTGTATTGCTTTCGCCAGCAGCCGCGCCGTTGCAAGCGGATCAAGGACAACATCGTCATCCATCTGCACGTGAATGGCACGGTCGGCGCCTTTGGCCAGCGCTTCACGAATAGTTTGCCCCGCGCGCTGCGGCCCCAGACACAACACGACGACCTCGCCGCCGAGCTTTTCTTTCAACTGCAGAGCCTCTTCCAGCGCGTACGCATCCGGCTCGTTCATCTCGTAAGTCAGGTCTGATTCGTCAAGCCACTTCCCGGTGGCATTGATGCGCAGGGCTGAATCGCGCGCAGGTACCTGCTTCACGGAAACAATGATTTTCATGTAACGCGGGGCACACGTCAGTCTCTAGCAGACGGACGGCGCTCATCTCCAGTATGCCGGAAGCGGGTCGCCCGATCAGTGAAATAACCGCGGCACGCCGTGTGCGAATGTTCCGCTGACGGCCATCTCGCGCCGAATGGGCGGAGGCGTCATGTCGCGTTTGTTGGATGTCCAGATCTTGTCGCCTTGCGACATCAGGTAATCGGCCGTTCGCGCCGCCAGGCTTTGGATCGTCAGACCGGGATTGGCCGATCCCTGCGTCGGCAAAATGCTACCGTCGCAAACGAAAAGATTGACGACGTCGTGTGTGCGCCCGAACTTGTCGATAACGGAGGTCGCGGGGTTGTCCCCCATGCGCGCGGCGCCCACGAGATGTGCGTAGCGCGACTCCTGCACAACGTCCTGCGCGCCGGCTGCCCACATAACGTCCGTCACTTTCTTCTTGGCGAAGTCGATCAGCTTCTTATCGTTGTCATGGAGATCAAAATTTATCTTCGGAACTGGAATACCGTACTCGTCCCTCTCGTCCGCGATTTGCACGCGATTGTCCGCCCAGGGCAGAATTTCACCCAGCACACCCAGCGCGGCCCAATGATTGTAATCCATTAAGAGCCGCCGCATGCCCCAGCCCCATGCGCCTTTCGCAGCCATCATCTGTTTCGCGAAAGCGATGGGCAGAGGTCCCACGGTCTGGATGGCGAAACCACGTGCGAAACCGCGTTTCGGATCTGTTTCGTAGAAGTCTTCGCTGAGCGCGTGGGCAGGGGGCGCTTTATACATGCGAATGAGGTTCTCGAAACGCCCTAGCACGACGTTTCCGGCCTGCGCCATTAGATACCGCCCCACTGTGTCGCTTGAATTCGCAAGGCCGTGTTCGTGGCCTTGACAAGCCGAGTTCAGCAGCAAGCGCGGCGTTTCGATGGCGTACCCGGAGATGATCACCGCCTTTGCTCTTTGAAAATGTTCGTGGCCGTCGCGGTCGTAATAGTAAACGCCATTGACGTGATCTTTGTCCCGCATCCCAACCCGAAACACCATTGAGTGGTCGCGCACTTCCGCGCCGTACTGCAGAGCTTCAGGCACATGCGTGATAAGTGTGCTCGCTTTCGCGCCTACTTTGCAGCCCTGAATGCAGAAGCCGCGGTAGATGCAATGCGGGCGGTCGCCATGCGACGCGGAAAGAATCGCAACGGGCCCTCCGGCGCAAACGCGAATACCGAGCTTCGTGCAGCCATCGACGAGAACATCGCCCACGCCGCCCAGCGGATGAGGGCCATATGGATACCCATGAGGATCGCCCCATGGAAAATAAGCTGGCCCCGCGACAGGAATTTCGCGCTCGAGCAGTTCGTAATAGGGCTTCAGATGTTCATACGAGATCGGCCAGTCCGCGCCAATGCCGTCTTGGGTGTACACGCGGAAGTCGGACGGATGGAATCGTGGCGCAAATGCCGCCCAGTGTACTGATCCCCCGCCCACGCCTTTGCCGCTGTTGTTTTCCCCAAACGTAAGCGGATCTTTCCCCCCGGTGATGCGCAGGTTGTTCCAGTAAAGCTTATGCGAGCCTTTTTCATCACTCACCCAATCGCGTTCCGGATCCCAGAACGGGCCAGCATCGAAACCGACCACTGAGAATCCTGCTTTCGCCAGGCGTTGCAGCAACACTCCGCCCGCCGAACCCACGCCCACAATCGTGTAATCGACTTCTTCGCTGTCGAGAAATCGTTTGTACTGTTTCGAAATCCGTTGCAGCGGCCCGAGAATACGCTTCCCGTTCTCGTGCGGCGGCTCAAACTTGCCCAGCAGAGGCGACTTCAATGCGTCCCTCCCTGGCCCATGTGCGTTGTCTCACCGGCACCCGTTTCTTCCACGACATCAGAGATAGAGCTATACGGCGCTTGCCACTCATATCGTTGTTCGTCCACTTCCCACGGCTCCGGCAGACCGGCTTCCAGACGGGTGTAGGCACGCGGATAGGCAGGCCCTCCGAAACCGATCTCGTCCCATGCCCATGGGTGCGCGTAATAGGCAGATACACAGTCCTGCACCAGCAACTGCCAGTAGCGGTCCATGGACATGCGCTCCCAAATTCCGTGCGCGCCTTTCTTTTGCCCGTCGTGAATGGATTTCAATACGTGATCCTTCTCGATCGGCTCCAGGTCCAGAAACGGCTTGTTGAACATGGCATATGAG
>DATBEG010000078.1:0-38261 GCA_036276155.1 Bryobacteraceae bacterium
AGGGCAATCGGCTCGGATAAACCCCGACCCGAAAACCGTGAAGTCCGATCCGAACTCTACCGAATACATTCCTAGCGAAGTACTAGCTGACTGAACAAACAGTCCTTATCGAGGTTAAAATGACCGCGCGTGAAGAATTAAAAGGCCTGGAATCCGAGCCGCTAACGGCAGATGTGCGAGAAAAGCTGATTCTGGAGCATCTTGCCCAGGTGAAGTTGATCGCGCGTCGGATTCACGAACGCCTGCCGGTGTCGGTCAGCCTGGATGACCTGATTTCAGCGGGTGTTGTAGGTCTTATTGCTGCGATCGACCGTTATGACGCAAGTCACGACGTAAAACTGAAGACATATGCGGAATACAAGATCAGAGGTGCTATTTTGGATAGCCTTCGCGGTCTTGATTGGGCTCCCAGGCAACAGCGTCGCCGCGCAAAGCTGATCGAAGCGGCGATCGCTCAGCTAGAGCAGACTCACCACCGTATGCCTACGGAGGAAGAGATTGCACAGCAACTGGATTTGTCTGTCGCCGAGTATCAGGACTGGCTCTCTGAGGTTAGAGGCCTGACTCTGGGCAGTCTGGAAAATGCCGGCACGGAGGAGGACGGATGCGACCTGTTGCGCTATCTGGCCGATTCTGATGAAGACTGGCCATCGCAAATCGTCGAACGGGCGGAGTTGGAACGGCTGCTGGCGGAGGCTATCGACCGTATGCCGCAACTGGAACGGACCGTGTTGTCGCTCTACTATTACGAGGAGATGACACTGCGCGAGATAGCCAAGATCGTCGATCTACACGAATCCCGCATTTCGCAACTGAAATCACAGGCCATTCTTCGCCTGCGCTCTTACATGCAGAAGCGCTGGCCGCGGCAACGTCGGGCGTAAACCCGTAACAAAGGGATAAGTAGCGCTCTCGTTCTCTACCAAGCGCGCTGCTTTATGGCACGTTCAGCATCAGGCCGATGCGTTTGTGGTCGCGCATCACCGAAACAGACACACTGGAGTGTCTGCGGAAGAGTGACGAAATTTCGTGGTCGGTGAAAGATGTTTGCTGGGCCACGCTAAAGATCACATCGCCGGCTCTTAATCCGGCCTTATCCGCGGCCGACCCAGGTTGGACGGCTCGTACGAGCACGCCGCTCTTTACGCCGAAGTAAGCGGCTAACTGCGAGTCCACCCGCTCATAGTCAATCCCCACGACGGGATTGTGCCAGAGGAGCATCGGAAAGGGAAAATCGACGTCGGGGAACTGCAGATCAGACGGTTGAGGCGTTTGGAATCGGCTCGGCCCCATAGATATTGTTCCGACTGAGACGAGGGTGGCTTCCACCTTTCCATCGCGCCAGTACTGGACCTTCACTCGACGGCCCGGCGGGGTTTCCTGCACCAGCCTGGAAAGCTGCTGCGCGCCCATGATGGATTCGCCGTTGTAAGTCAGCACTACGTCTCCGGGTTGGATACCGGCCTTATCTGCAGGACCGCCTTCCATCACGGCCCGGATCTCCACCCCGCGATCTCCCGTCAGCTTCAGCGTCCTGACGTGCTCCGCATCCAGATCCAGGAGACTCACGCCCAGATATCCGGTATCACCGTCGACGACTTGCGGCTGCAGCACAGGCTGTGATCGCCAGTAGACGACTTCACAGTCCGGCTCAGTTACCGGCTGAGCTGGCAATGCGTTTGCGTTCAGGATGAGGGTGGTCAGAAGCAGAGCAATCATCTGGGCGGATCTACTCCGTTTGACGAACGAACGAACTGCCCGATAGGAAGTTAGTAGATTCGCGTTGCCTCTGCCGCCGCCACAACCTGTTGTGACCGGGAACGCACGTAAGTATCCTGCTGCTGAGACCTCAGGATATCCTGCAGGGTGGTCAGAACATCGGGACTAACCACGGACCCGGGAGCCTGCAGCGGCAGCAGGATGTCGATAGCCTCTGAGCGCACGGCGGCACTGCTGTCGTGCTTCAGAATGTACTCCAGCGCGGCCCGAATGGCCAGATCGCTGGGGAACTGCGCCAGCCCTTGCAAAGCCTTGATACGAACGGCTGCGTTGAGATCGTTTCGGGCACTGTTCAGAAGCGCATCGCGCACATCCGGGCTCGTCTGGTGCTGTAGAATCTCAACTGAATCCACTCGAACGCCCGGATCGGCAGAGTCTTGCATCGCGCTTAGCAACAGTTGCCGCACAAGAGTGTCGTCAAGTTTGCCCGTGACCTCATGCTGCTGCATCTGATCCACCACGATACGAACACCGTCCTGCCCGTTCGGCTGAATATCTCTTACCTGCGCGTGAGCCGTATCCAGCAGTCCCATGCGGTTGACAGTGCCAGAGGCCGAAATCATAGGGAGGAGTCCGGAATCCATCAGGCGCGCCCCCGCAAACCCGGCCAAGACCAGGAATGAAGCTGTCGCCAGCCGGAGAGACCGGCGCGTCGGGGAAAACCGTTGCGACAGCAACCGGCTCCACGGACCGGAAAGCCAGCCTTGCCCGCGCTCGCTGCGCAACGCCGTGCGGAGATCGCCTCTGCAATCAGCGAGCAACTCCAATGAAACATCCTGGCGTTCCGCATTCAAGGACGCGTGCCACTCTTTCTCTCGCGTCAGCGCAAGCTGGCAGAACGCGCAGGATTCCAGGTGGCGCTCGATAGCCTCTTCCTGGGCGAACTCGAGTTCCCCATACAGGTAAAGAGATAAATTCGTTTGGACCTGCGGGCAAGTCATAGGAAGTCGCCCAGCGCTGCCCGCATCTTTTGTGTGGCACGGAATAGGCAATTCTTGGCTGCTTCTTCGGTCACCCCGAGGGACTCTCCAATTGCGCGCAACCGCATGCCCTGGTAATGGCGCATTTCAAAAACAAGCCTCTCGCGTGGGGTGAGCGTCTCCAACACAGAGTTGACACGGCTACTCACCTCGGAACTGAAAAGCTGCCGCTGCGGATCGACATCTGCGCGCTGCTCGGGGAGGAACTGGAACCGGTCCATCTCCCCGCTCGCGGTCTCGAGGGAAGAAGCTTCTTCTTTTCGCACCTTGCGTTTGCGAAGCTGATCAAGGCACAGATTGGCGACAATTCGATAAAGCCAGGTACTGAAACTGCAGTCGAACCGGAACTGCGGCAGCTTTCGAAAAACTCTCAGGAATGCTTCCTGGTACACATCGCGCGCATCTTCCGGCGAACGGAGAAGATTCATCGCCATGCGCAGGACGCTTTGGTCATAGGAGCGGACAAGCTGCTCAAAAGCTTCCGCATCGCCGCTTTGCGCAGCCTTGATGAGTGTGGTCTCGTTGGAGCGGTCTTGTACACCGTTCACGGCTACTCGACCGAGTGTGTCGACGCTGGTTGCCACCAAACCATTGGACGTATGAGATTCGGTTTGGTCACGGCGGCCGGCTCCGCTCTCGCGGGGAACTTCTGCTAACTAGCTAACTCTAGTTCTATCAGTTTGTTAGCCGGATCGAGATTGGCGATACGGAAGCTGCGCACCTGGCCGGCGCGGGCGGTTTCCTTGCGCTCGGAGTTGCCGCCTCCGCCCTGTTTCCACTTGGCCGCGAGCATCGCGCTGAGCGAGGATACGTCACTCGGACCGGTCTGCTTCCCCGCCCCGGCTTCTTCGCCCAATTGCCGGATTTGGCACGTTCCGATCACGCCTTCGCCCAGTTCCACTTTGGCGCGATCGCCTCGGACTTCAAGCAACCGCCCGCTGACCGTTTCGCCAGGCTGATGCTCAGAGATGTAATGGTCGACCGTCGTGGGCTCGAGCTGTTTTATGCCCAGCCGAATGCGACGACGCTCACGATCAGCCTCGAGCACGGTGGCTTTCACCGTCTGGCCTTTGGCGAGTTTCTCGCGAGGATGATCGATTCGCTTCTCGTTCGTGATATCGGAGATGTGTACCATCCCTTCGATACCGTCGCCCAGATCGACAAACGCTCCGAACGGCATCAGGTTGGTGATAGGACCTTCAACGACCGCTCCGACCGGGTACTTCGTCGGCACCGCGTCCCAGGGGTCGCCCAGAGCCTGTTTGTATCCCAGGCTAATGCGGCGCTCTGCGGGATTGATTTGCAGCACCACGGCATCCACGCGTTCGCCCACTTTCAACATGTCGCTGGGCTTTCGCACGCGCTTCTCCCACGACAGCTCGGAAAGATGTATGAGTCCGTCAACGCCGGGCAACAATTCTACAAAGGCGCCGAAGTCAGCCAGCCGGGCAACGGTCCCGCTCACACGTTCACCCACCTGGAAGCTGCGCGCCGCAACTGTCCATGGGTCTTCTTGTAGTTGCTTCAAGCCGAGCGAGATCTTGCGGGTGTTCGGGTCGATTTTAAGAATCTTGACTTCCAGTTCATCGCCCGGCTTGACCACGTCGCTGGCTTTGCCGACCCGTGAATAGGACATGTCGACGATGTGCAACAATCCATCGACGCCACCGATATCGACGAACGCGCCGAAATCCATAACATTGCGCACCTTGCCGGGAACAACAGCGCCTTCCTTCAACTCAGCGAACGCGCTCTGACGTCGTTGTGCTTCCAGTTCTTCGAGGACCACGCGGCGGTCGACCACCACGTCTTCCTTGTCGACATCAAGCTTGGTGATGCGGCACTGAATTTCCTGGCCGACAAGGCCGGCCATCTCCGCCATCTCGCGGACCCCGCTGCGGGACGCAGGCATGAAAGCCCGTACGCCAATATCGACGCGGAAACCGCCCTTCACCTGTTCGGCGACGACGCCGGAGATGGTCAGCTTTTTAGCGAACGCATGTTCGAGACCGCTCCAGTCTTTAGGGCGTTCAACCTTGATCGTCGAAAGGTCGTAATAGCCTTCCTCGTTGCGTGGACCAACCGAGACCTTCAGTGACCCACCCACTTGCGGGTCGCCGGTCTGCGTCTCGCGCCACTTCTCGAGCGGAAGCGCGCCCTCCATCTTTCGGCCAATGTCGACCAGAATGTATTCGGGTTGTATGGAGACGATCGTGCCGTTTACGGTCTCGCTGCCGGTTCCTTCCGCATGCTGCTGTTCGAAGCTCGAGAGTATATCGGCGAAACTGGAGTCTTCCTGCTCGGTTTTCTCGGTTTGGTTGCCTAGAGGCAGAACTTCGGTGGGGTCCCCGGGAACAAAGGGATCAAAGTTGACATTACTCATGACTGCTGGGATCCCCCTTATTCTGTCATAGGGTCGCGAAAATGCTTGAAATTGGTCTTACAACGTCGTCCGCCGGGAACACACGTATCCCTCTAATCCAATCGCGTGACTTTGTCTGGCTGCTTTTTGGCGCGGCTCTCATCGCGACGGACCCTGAAACTAACTACAACGCGACCATCATCCTCGTGCTGTTGACCGCGTTTCAGATCGCGGAACCGCGGCTACCGATCTTCTCCTCGCGTCGCGGCCAGATCGTTTCCATCACGCTGAAGATGGTCATGAGCTATCTGCTGGTGGGCTACAGCCACACGCTGTTCAGCTACTACTACCTGATATTTCTCATCCCAATCATTTCTGCCGAAACGATGTTTGGCGTCGCGGGCGTCGTGTCGACCACGGCGTTAGCCACGGCTGCGTATTTTTCTTTTCTGCTGCCCGTCTGGCCTATCGATTGGGAAGCGCTCTCGCCCGCCGACGTGCGTATGATGTGTCTGCGCGGCGTATTCTTCGCCATTGTGGCGTATGTGGTGTATGAACAGGCGAAGGCCAAACGCGATGAAATGAGACGCACTGAAGAAGCGGCTCGCAGGCTGGAAGAGTCAAATCGCAGTTTGCGGCGCGCGGAAGCCTCACTTCGCCGCAGCCAACGCCTTGCCGCGCTCGGCCAGCTCACAGCAGGCCTGGCGCACGAGTTGCGGAACCCGCTCGGAACGATCAAAGCCTCGGCCGAGATGCTGACAAACCCGACCATGCAGTGCAGGCCAGAGGTGATGGCCGAAATGGCTGGATACATTGGAAGCGAGGTTGATCGCATGAATTCGCAGATCTCCAGCTTTCTTGATTTCGCGCGCCCGCTGCAGATCAGGCCGATGGAAGCCGACCTGCGTACGGCCATAGACGATGTTTTGCATCGGCAGGCGGATCTTGCGGCGCGGACCGGCGTTCGCGTGGCGCTTCGTATGCCGGAGGGCCCGCTGCGTTTTGAGTTCGATCCTGAACTGGTGAAGATCGCGCTATCCAATCTCCTACAAAACGCCATTCAGGCGAGCAAGGCCGGGCAGGAAATAGAGATTCGAGTCGCTCCAAGTGAGGAGGACGTGAAGATGTTCGTAACCGATCATGGCAGCGGTATCGAGAAGGACCACCTGGAAAGCATCTTCAACCCCTTTTTCACTACCAAGCCGAACGGAGTCGGCCTTGGG
This sequence comes from Bryobacteraceae bacterium, assembly GCA_036276155.1. Classification (GTDB taxonomy): domain Bacteria; phylum Acidobacteriota; class Terriglobia; order Bryobacterales; family Bryobacteraceae; genus Bog-105. Next base: position 6,345 of record DATBEG010000078.1, read on the forward strand.
CTCGCGATTGTGTCGAAAATCGTGGACGAGCATCACGGGCAGATTTACGTTTTCAGTGAACCCGGCCAGGGCACACGTTTCGAACTCGCGCTGCCGAGAACACAACAAGCATGAGCGCAGGACGCATTCTAGTAGTCGAGGACGAAGACAAGCTCCGCCGCGTGGTGCATTTGCACCTGGAGTCCGCAGGATTTGAAGTGGACGGCGCACCCAACGCCGAACAGGCGTTGCCGCTTGCCACACTGGCGAATCTCATCATTACCGACCTGCGCCTGCCAGGTATGGACGGAGTCCAGTTCATCGAGCAACTGCAGAGCCGCGGGATTTCGGCGGCAGTCATCGTGATGACCGCGCATGGTTCAGTGGAAACCGCGGTACAGGCGATGAAACTGGGCGCCGCCGATTTCCTGCAGAAGCCGTTTTCGCTGGATCACCTGACAACGCTCGTCAAGAAGGTGATGGCTGTCCAGTCATTGCGTGCGGAAAACCAACGCATGCGCGAAGAACTGGACCATCGCTATCAGTTCGACAACATCGTAGGCCGCAGTCCTGCCATGCGCGATATCTTCCACACGGTGGAACGCGTAGCTCTCACACGCGCGACCGTTCTTCTGGCGGGCGAGAGCGGAGTCGGAAAGGACATGATTGCGCGCGCTATTCATCAACATTCGCCGCGCAAGACGCATCCCTTCGTCAAAATCAACTGCACCGCCATCCCGGAAAATCTAATGGAAAGCGAGCTGTTCGGTTATGAGAAGGGTGCGTTCACCGGAGCGAACACGAGTAAGCCGGGCAAGTTCGAACAGGCGGACGGCGGGACGGTTTTCCTCGATGAGATCGGCGATGTACCGGGAAACATCCAAGTAAAGCTGCTACGCATCCTGCAGGAACGGCAGTTTGAGCGGCTGGGTTCGAATCTGACGCGCAATGTGGATGTGCGCGTGGTGGCAGCCACCAATGTGGACCTGCGCGCGGCACTCGAGCAGGGCCGGTTTCGCGAGGATCTATACTATCGACTAAACGTTGTACCCATCAACATTCCTCCGCTGCGCGAACGCAAAGAGGACATCCCGTTTCTGGTCAAGCACTTCGTTCACAAGCTTTCGAAGGACCTCGGGACGCAAGCCCACGAGATCAGCCCGGCAGCTATGGAACGGCTGCTGGCACACTCTTGGCCCGGTAACGTCCGAGAACTCGAGAACACGATCGAGCGCAGCCTCGTACTCGCGTCAGACAACACGCTGCAGGCCTCCGATGTACGCATCGAAGCTCCGCGTAGCAACTCGGCTCACATGGCTGCTCAGCAAGCTCCGCTATTGCCCGAAGGAGAAACGCTGGAGCATTGGGAACAGATGATGATCCGTGAGGCGCTACGCCGAGCCAACGGCAACAAGAGCCAGGCGGCTCGCATGCTGGGGCTCACGCGGAACGCGCTGCGTTATCGGCTATCGCAGATGGGCATGGAAACGGGCGGAGCCGATGATGGCGATGGGGGCTCGACGAGCTAGAGTCTTACGATCTTCTCCGAACGAAAACCCTTCAGCGCATTGCGCGTATCAACGATCAGCTTGCTTCGCTCGACGACGGACGCATAATCGACCCCGGTGTGGTCCGTCACAATCACAACGCAATCAGCCGCTTCCACGGAAGGCAGCATCAGCTGTCCTTCCAGATGCGTGTCGTTGATCTTTATCCTTTTGACAAAAGGATCCGAGAAGCTCACTTTCGCGCCGAGGCGTTGGAGCAGCAGAATGATATCGAGCGCCGGTGACTCGCGCACGTCGTCGATATCGCGCTTGTAAGCCGTCCCGAGCACATGCACGTGCGAGCCGCGCACCGGTTTGGAGGCATCATTGAGTGCGTTCTGCACCTTTTCGACTACGAACTCGGGCATTCGGCCGTTGATGTAACCGGCAAGCTCTATGAAGCGGGCTTCAATGCCGGCTTCCTTGCTCTTCCATGACAGATAAAACGGATCGATGGGAATGCAATGTCCGCCAAGACCGGGACCGGGATAGAAGGGCATGAATCCGAACGGCTTCGTCGCCGCGGCGTCAATTATTTCCCACACATCGATTTTCATCCGATCGCACATCAGCGCGAGTTCGTTCGCCAGCCCGATGTTGATCATCCGGAACGTGTTTTCGAGCAGCTTCACCATCTCGGCCACCCGCGTCGAACTCACCGGAACAACCGTTTCAAGCGCCTGCTTGTAGAAGAGAGCACCCATCTCGGTGCATGCCGGTGTAATGCCGCCGACTACCTTCGGAATGTTGGATGTCTGGAATTTTGGATTGCCTGGGTCGACGCGCTCCGGTGAGAAGCACAGGAAAAAATCCTTGCCGACCTGCAGCCCGCTGCTTTGCAGCCTTGGCAAGAGAAGCTCGTCCGTTGTGCCCGGATAGGTGGTGGACTCCAGCATGACTAGAAGCCCGGGGTGAATGTGCTCCGCGATCGCTTCGGTTGCCGCTACGACGAAGCTCATGTCCGGATCTTTGGTTTTGCGCAACGGCGTCGGTACGCAGATATCGATCGTGTCGAGTTGTTCTATGACGGAAAAATCCGACGTCGCGCGTAACTTTCCGCTGCGAATCAGCGGTTCGAAGACGTCATCCTTCACGTCCTTGACGTAAGAACGTCCGCTGTTGAACTGATCAACTTTGGTTTGCTGGACATCTATGCCGGTGACCTGGAACCCGGCCCTGGCAAACTCGACGGCGAGCGGCAAACCGACGTAGCCCAATCCCAGGACTCCTACATGTGCTTTTTTGTTTGAGATTCGCTCTCGCAGGAGACTGGCGGTCGTCGCCGCAGTTGCAGTTCCCGGTTCTATCGTTTCAGTGATCAAAGAAAGAACCTACCTTCACCGATTAGTTCCGCCGGGCCTGTGAGATACACGCTGTCGTCCCAACGAAGATTCATTATTCCGGCGGGAGTACGTATCTCCACCGGACTATCGACTGCTTTCCTGAGAATAGCAGCGCAACCGGCGCCCGTACTACCTGTCCCGGAACTCCTGGTTTCGCCTGCTCCGCGTTCATAAAACACACAATCGATTGTGTGTCGATCCACCACACGGACGAACGATACGTTGCTGCGGTTCGGAAAACGTTGATGTCCTTCAGCTTCCTGGGCCGCCGCACGCCAGTTACCCGGCAGAGTGTCGACAAAAATTGCACACTGCGGGTTACCTACGTTCAACAAGGTCGCGTCGTAGTCCACGCCATGCAAATGCATAATGGTACGCAACTCCTCTGTCCGCGGAACACCCATATTCATCTCGAAAAGAAACTGGTTGCCATGCCGCGAGATCAGCCTCAGCGTTTTTTCGCCCGCTGCTGTAAGTATCGGCACATCTGGCCCGTGCGTTAAGCCTGTCCAGATCGCAAACGCGGCGGCACAGCGCGTTCCATTTCCCGAAATTTCCGGCTCACTTCCGTCGGAGTTGAACAACCTTGTTCGAAGAGCAGCGTCTTCCTTCGAGATCAGCATCCATCCGTCCGCGCCGATTCCGGTCGTTCGGGCACAGATCCGGCGCGCGATGTCCGGCAGGTTCTGCTCTCCGGCATCGTCAGCCCAACTCAGTAAGAAATCGTTTTCGGCCCCGTGGAGTTTAGTAAACGGGAGCATTCGTATTCCCTGCTCGCCTTTGAATTTGAAGAACCGGTGCGTCTTTCACTTCGAAATCTTCGATCTGAACATAAGGCGATATGTTTTTTAACAACAGCCGCGCCAAAGGATCATCCTGCTGGTCGACAATCCATGACGCTTGATGAATCAGCAAAGGACGCGCCGTATTTGCCATCCACATAGGTCCATTCCCGATGTTGATTGTCTCGCGCAGGGGAATCCGTGCGCGGGAGAAGATTCCAGCTACATCGCCGGATGCAGACGGTGTAAGAATGCCCTGTCCCTCTACATAGTTTTGTTCCATAAACTCCGCGCCCAATTTCATCCAAGCCCTTCTCGACTCCGAATTCACCTGTGACTCCTTCCAGCAGATCCAGTTTTCTTTTGACGGCTGTAGTATCCACGGCAAAATACCGATCGCCGGAATCGCAACAGCTAATCTCTTCCACTTTGCGGGAAGGCGAATCACAATCGCACCAGCCGCGAACGCGGCGAACCCAACCAGTGCTATGCCATAGCGAGTGTTGTAGTAGCCGTACGGTGGCAGTTGGGGTACGAAGATTGGATTCTTTGACGAATGGATACTCCAGATATAAAAGACCGGCGTGAGCAGCAAGAACAAAATTGGCCTGTAAGTAGCTCTGCCTAGCGCACATATAAATCCAGCCGCTCCTGTGATCAGCAAAGCCCAACCGGTGCAAAGCTGACCTGCTTTCGCGTAGTAAAGCAGCGCGAGCGCCCAATTGTGATAGCCGGGATATGGCTTGTCGCCCTGGATCGCCGTCGCCGAATACGGCCCGTTGTAGAAGTCGAGCGCGTTCGAGGTCTCCCACCAGTTATGTGCAATCCAGTACAGCGGAGCAACCGAGGCGGCGCAGGCGAAGGCGATGAACACGAGCCAGCGCCGGCGGGCAGCCGACCAGGCAAACCAAACCGCAGCAAACGGAATGAGGAACCAGCCGTCGTAGCGGGTGAGACTTATCCACCACGAAGCCACGACCCCGACCACAAGCCAGCGCGCATGTTTTGTAAATTCAAAACGCACAAGGCTCAGGAGCAGCACACCAAGTCCCGCCAGAAACACGACTTCCGTCATCGGAATTGAGCTCAGGTACAGCAGATTCGGATTCAGCGCCAAGCACCCGATGACGACCCATGCTGCCGCCAAACTGTTGTAGGTCTCGCGCGCCGCAACAAAGAACGCGGTTCCGGCGATGACGAAACAACATGCAACAGGAATGGTTCCGGCTAGCCCGTTCGACCACAACTGCATGTTGCGGACCAACGGCAAACAGATCACATGCAGCACAGGCAACCAAACGGTGCCGATCTGGTCGTATCCGGGCGTGCGCGAGTCGATGATGCTGCGGCTGAGGTTCAGGTGCGATTGCGCATCGCCGTAGTAAAGAACGTACCCGTTGCGAAAGGCCCACCAGGCCGCAAGCGCGACCATCGTGGAAAGAGCAGCGGCCGCGAGTAGAATGTCCCTCGCCGCGACAACAGGCCTAGAACGCAGTGAATTTTCGGAACTCTTCAAAGCGCTGGTCGATTTCTTCGCGCGTCAAGGTGCGGAACCGGTCGACGCCGAAACGCTCGCAACAGAAACTGCCCATCACCGAACCGTATATGACCGCGCGATGGAGTTCATGCACGTCGAAATGGCCGTTGCGCAGGTCGAAGCCGCGCTCCGCCAGATAGCCGACGAAGCCGCCAGCGAAGCAATCGCCCGCGCCTGTCGGATCGAACACGTCATCGAGAAGGTAACCCGGAACCATGAACAGCGTGTCTTCGCGAAACAGCATGGCGCCGTGCTCACCGCGTTTGATCACCAACGTATTCGGTCCCATATCCAGGATCTTTTTGGCCGCACGGCGCAGATTGTTGTCGCCCGAGAGCATGCGCGCCTCGCTGTCGTTGATCAGAAGGAAATCCCATTCGCGGATGGTCGCAAGCAGTTCCTCCCGATAATCGGCGATCCAGTAGTTCATCGTGTCGCCGCCGACGAAGCGCACACCGTTCATCTGCTGCCGCACGCCGCCCTGAAGCGCAGGCTGTATGTTGCCGAGGAACAGATAAGGGTGCTTGCTGTAGGCGGGAGGCAGCTTCGGGTCGAAATTTGCAAACACATTCAAGTCAGTTCGCAGCGTTGTGCGTTCATTCATGTCTGCCGAATACACGCCCTGCCAAAAGAACGTTTTGCCCGGAACCTGCTCCAGGCCAGTCAGATCAATTCCCTTCCCGGCGAGTAGTTGCCGGTCTTCCTCTGCGAAATCCTCACCAACAACGGCGACAATCGCGGTCTTGGTGAAATAGCTCGCGCTAAGCGAAATGTAAGTGCAGGCGCCGCCGAGTATGCGCTCTTTCTTGCCGTGCGGCGTTTCAATACCGTCGTACGCGACGGACCCAACTACAACCAATGACATCAATGGGATTGTAGCGGTACGGGCCTTCTCCGCCCGTAGCTCGGTGCGCTAACGTTGTGTTTCGAGCGCCTTCTTGCCGAGCCCGAAAAACGCCTGAATGCGCATCAGAAAGTCCTGCCGCGTATCGAGCGCAACGGCATTGAGACGGTCGCGAGCCTCGGACAAGCCACTCTGCCGCGCTGTCAAGACAATCGAAATCTGATCGGCCACTTCGGGTCGCTCACGAAGGATACGCGCGAAATCTGCTTTGTCGAGCCGGTCACATTCCAGATGCCCTTCGGCCACAACGGATGCCGAGCGCTTCTCGCCACTCAGCAAAGACATCTCGCCGAGGATACTGCCCGGACCTAAAGTGGCGACCTCTTCCGATCGATTATCCGCTCCTGACAGAACGACGCGAGCGCGCCCCTTCATTACCAGGTACAAGCAGTCACCTTCATCGCCCTGTTTGACAACCGCTTCACCGCCAGCAAACACCATACGGACAAAGTGCTCGGCGAGAAACTCGAGTTCCTGCTGAGAGAGCACGCCGAAGATCTCGTTTTCGCGTAGCGCGTCGATGCGTAGTTGCCGATCCTGCGATTCGTCCGGCTCGCGCTCGCCTGCCTGGATCACGTTGACTCGCCGGGCGACGGCCGATAGTGTATGCCCCGCGCGAGCAAGCGAGTAGTAAACGCGCGTCAGAATGCTCGAGACCTGATTGATGCTGGACCCAGCTTCGGTCTCCCAAACGACGGCTCCATATTCGATGTGAGTAGGATGGAGCTTCAGTACGACGCATTGCGGCGGCGGTGTCGCGGCAACACCCGGGATGGCGGAGTCGCGGAGCGCCGTTTCCACCAATTCGCATATGGTCATGGGCGCATGCTCGTAAGAAAGATTAAAGCTGATCACTTCACGGTGCAGATCGCGGATGACTGTGACAGCGTTCTTCATCAGGAAGTTGTTCGGCACGAGGACCAGATCGCCCTCCGGAGTCTCGAGCGACGTGTATCGAGTGCGCACGGTGCGCACCCACCCCTCGCCGTGATGTTCCGTCTTCACGTAGTCATGCAGACCGATCACGCCTTCGGCATGCAGGACCATGCCGCCAATCACGTTCAGCAGCGTGTCCTGCAGGGAAAGACCGATGATGGCGGTGATGACAGTCGATGTGGCAACGATGCCCAACACGTTCGTGCCGAAACGGCTGAGCGTGGCGAGCAGGACTACTGCGTAGCAGATGGCGAGAAAGACATCGCGCACGATGAGCGGCGCCCTCAGCCGCCAGAGTGCGAAGCGGAAAATCAAGATGGCCGCGATCTGGACCACGCCGATTTCGGCGAGCGCGAGGGAAATCTCCCACAGCCATCGCAGATTCGTTTCGAGAGCCGAGAGCCAGAACACAGCCGCAACAACGAGCAGTTGCAGCGTGGTGGTGGCGCGCCGGCGCTCTGACAACACGAATTTCCAGATAAATCCGCTGATGACGGCACAGGCCGCCAGAATGTACGGCAACTGGTGATGCAGAATGACTGGAAGAAATCTCAAGATCAACTACCCGTTTCTACGCCTGAATGGAACGACAGGCGCGCTTCCGTTCCAATAGCAACTATTGTTAGCAAATGAGCGCGAAAGTTTGCGGCGGGTCACGAACATTGCTTCCGCAACGCTGCCGTTACAATCTGAATGTGCGAATTTGTTTCGTGAACCCGGGGACGTTTAAGAATAGGTCTGCCGCGTGCGCTTTCTGATTCTGACCGATCCGCACGCAAACTGGATTGCTCTCGAAACAGTATTGGCAGATGCAAAGGATCCCTACGACCAGATCATCTGCTGTGGAGACTTAGTCGGCTACAATGCCGAGCCTGCACGCGTACTCGAATGGACACGGGTAAACGCGGCCCACATCATCCGCGGCAACCACGACAAAGTCGTTGCCGGACTTGAAAACCTTGACTGGTTCAACGATGTCGCGCAAGCGGCCGCTCGCTGGACAATCGATCAACTGAGTTCGGACCAGATCGAATACTTACGGGGCCTGCCGCGGGGTCCGGCTCAGTTGGAGCACTTCGATATCTGGCACGGCTCTCCGCGCGACGAAGACGAATATGTCAGCAACTCGCGCGAAGCTGTGCCGTGCTTCCCACATTTCCGTGCGCCTCTCGGGTTTTTCGGCCATACCCATCTACAGGGCGGTTTTTTTTCGAAGCACGGACGTGTAGGCAGTCTCCCGCCTGTTCCGAAGCACGAGCGAGAGGCGGCCTTCGAGGTGGAGCCGGAGACGCTCTACATGGTCAATCCCGGCTCAGTAGGTCAGCCGCGCGACAACGATCCGCGTGCCGGGTATGCACTCTACGACAGCGAACAAAAGACTGTGACGCTTCGACGCGTGGAATACCCGGTGCAGAAAGCGGCACAGCTGATCAAGAACGCGCACCTACCCGACGTGCTCGCGTTCCGGCTCTTCCAGGGACTCTGAAACGTCTTCCGTCGGGCGTAACTCAATCTGCACCAACGGGTGCGGCAGCTGGTTTGTAAAATACGTGAGCAGCTTGTTGGTGGCAGCTTTGCCAACCACAGTGACTAATTCCGGCTCTGGCGCCTGACGCACGCGTTCCAGACTGCCGAATGTCCGGAGCAGCTTCTCCACTGTCTTCTGCCCGATCCCCGGCACCTCATGCAGTTCCGACGTAAGCCGCTGGGCGTTTCTCCGGGTGCGATGAAACGTGACGGCGAAGCGGTGCGCCTCATCACGAATGGTCTGCACCAAATGGAGGATGGGCGAAAACTTGTCCAGGGTGATTGGTTCGTCCTCCTGGCCATAAACGTAGATCCATTCCTCACGTTTCGCAATGGACGCAAGCGGCTGATAGGTATTTCCCAAGGCTTCCAAAGCTTCCGCAGCCGCATGTAGCTGCCCCAGGCCGCCGTCCACCAGCACCAATCCGGGAAACGGCTGGTTCTCTTCCTGCAGCTTTGAGTAGCGCCGCGTAATCACCTCGCGCATGGAAGCAAAGTCATCGTTGCCCACCACCGTCCGGATGATGAACTTGCGGTAGTCCGATTTCTTCATCTTGCCGTCTTCCCAGACCACCATGCTGGCCACCTTATCCGTGCCTTGAATATGCGAGATATCGAAGCATTCAATTCGGCGCGGAGCGTCGGACAGGTTCAGCGCGTCACGGAGCGCCTCTTCGATTGCTTTCGAGGACGGCTTCAAGACACGAAAACGCTGATCGAAGCTGTGCTTCGCGTTCGTCTCTACGAGACCGAACAGCGCTTTCTTTGTTCCGCGCTGGGGCGTGGTGATTTCTACTTTCCGGCGACGCAGGTCAGTCAGGAAGTCTTCCAATTCCTCGCGCTGCTCAAAATCAGCAGGAACGTGAATCTGGCCCGGGATATGGGGATTACCGAGATAAACCTGCTTGAGCAGTGCTTCGAAAAAGTCGGACGGTTCGAAGTCGTCCTGGTCTTCCCAGAAGAATTCCCGCCGATCGACGATCTTGCCTTTGCGCAAATGAAACAGATTAACGGCAACCAGCGGCGGTTCGGCATGATAGGCAAAGATGTCGATGTCATCGCCTTCGGCTGCCGCCATTTTTTGTCGTTCGTCCATCTCGCGGACAGTGTTCATCAGGTTGCGGAGACTCGCGGCTTCCTCAAAGCGCATGTCTTCCGCAGCCGCGTTCATGCGTTTTTCCAACTCATCCGCCAGGTCGCGATGCCGTCCTTCCAGAAAGAGACGGACGTCGCGCACGGCCGCGGCATACGCCTCGTCAGTAGTCAGCCCCGGCGTACACGGCCCAAGGCATCGATGTATGTGGTACTGCAGGCATGGATGAGTGTGCTTGCGCCCCAAGTCGATCTTGCAAGATGGCACTTTGAAGTGCCGATGAATAAAGTGCACCAGCCGGTGCGCCAGGTTGCCCGGGAAATACGGCCCGTAATACCCCGCCCCATCTTTCAGAAGGCGGCGCGTCACGTAAACGCGCGAATACTTTTCGTTCGTCAGCTTGATGTACGGGAACGTCTTGTCATCGCGCAACAGGATGTTGAAGCGCGGCTTGTATTGCTTAATGAGGTTGTTCTCAAGCGCCAGCGCTTCTTTGTTGTTGTCGACCTGTATGAACTGAATGTCGCGAGCTTCGGAAATCAAGCTTCCCGTTTTTGCTTCGGCCAGCCTGTCTTCGTTGAAATAACTGCGGACACGGCTACGAAGATTCTTGGCTTTGCCAACGTAGAGAACCTTGCCTGCGCCGTCTTTATAGAGGTAAACACCGGGCTGGGTGGGAAGCTGCGCGACCTTTTCACGAAGATCCATACTTAATCGCGCACAAAGGGCACCAGCGCTAGAGCGAAGACGCCTGTGCGCTCATCCTCGCGAAGCTCGATTAGCAGCTACTCAGGGCCGCAAAACGCGCCATCTGTGGATCACGCCGTCTGTACGCCTTATAATCCAATTGTGACATGCAAGCTATGGCTGGCGTGCCTGCTCGCAATCTCCCCCGCTCTAAGCCAAACCGCGCCGAAGCAGAAGCCAGCTACTCCTCCCGCCGCGCCACAACAGGCGCCGGACGAGACGAATCCTCCGGAAGAAGATGCGTCTGTTGCACCCAAAACCTATGCTTTTGATCCGCTGGAGGCGCAACGCTGCATCAGCATAGGCAACTTCTACTTCAAGAAGGGCAGCAAGGGATATCGCGCCGCCCTGGGCCGCTATGAAGATGCCACCAAGTACGATCCGAACTCCGCCGAGGCATTTTTCAAGGTCGGAGAAGTAGAAGAAAAGCTGAACCACAAGGACGCGGCGAAAATCGCATTCGCGAGAGTCGTGAAGATCGCGCCGGATTCGAAGTTCGGCAAAGACGCGCGCAAGAAATTAGGAACTAGCTGAGTGGGCGACGGCGTCCCGACGGGCAATCCGGGCGCTTTGTCATGACGTTCACCAGCGCGTTAATGCCGATCTCCCAATCGGGAAACATATCGATGTACTGCGTTGTGCGCGCGATCTGCTCCGGAATCTCGCAATCGCTTAAACGGAGGGGCAGCAGAAAAATTTCATCCAGCGGCACGCACGCCGCGACATCCAGCGCGTATCGAAGTTCTGCGTGAAAAAATCCGCGTTTGCCGGCCGAGCGCCTGGAGAAGCAAACAACGACGTAATCCGCCAGCTCGATAGCCCGCTCAATCGCGCGCGGCCAGTTTTGGCCGGGAAGGAGCTTCTGCTCGTCTATCCAAGGCTCCAGGCCTCTGCTCTTCAGCGCGCGATATAGTTTCCGAGCCTCAGCACGGTCTTCCTTGGCGTATGCGATGAACACCTGGGCCTTGCCGCTAGCCTGAAATACAAGTTCGCCGTCATTCAGCTCAAAGCTGCCGACCCCATCAATATCGATGGGGCTGCCTTCTTCACGCACGCAGCGGTCAATCAACCGGACAACGCCCGGTTTTGCTGTCTGCCTCTTCACGACGGTTCCTTCGGGTGTGCTCCCGTAGCCGATCTTCCCGATGGAGCCTTTCCCTTTTGAATCGGTTTTTTCAGATCCATGAGCAGCCGGTGTACCAAGTTATCGACGGCATCCGCGGCCTGGCCCCGCGAGCGATGCGACTCTTTAGCGAGTCGCCGCGCCAAGTCCTTCTTATTCACGATTACAAGCTAGTACTCGCGAGAGACGCATGTACCGGACCCGAACGATTGCCTTCCGTCGCAAGATGCAGTGTCCAAAGCATTTATGAAAACTGCGACTTTTTTTCGAACTTTGTGATCGGTGAATGCTTTTGCAATAATGCCGTCGGTTACGCTGCAGCGGCGAGGGTTTGAGGCTGTTTCTTCGCGCTATTTTGCAGTTCGAGGCGTTCGGCTTTGGCGGTGGCGATACGATTTCGGATTTCGAGGCGCTCGCTACGGAAATTTGCGATGACTTGCCGTAGTTCGTGCAGCTCTGTTTTGCGCTTCTCCGCGGCTTCGCGCAGCTTTTGCGAAACAAAGCCACGCTCCGCTCTTTGTCTTTCGTTTCTGCGCTTTCGCAGTTCGGTTGAGTAGCGGATGAAGGCACGATCGTGCGTGGTCATGTAGCGCAGGTAGAGTGACAGATCCTTCTTGGCCTGCTTCTGCTCTTCAGGCGTACCGGACTGGATGGCAACGAGGCATTGATCCTGCAGGCGGATGGACCGGTTTGACAACCAAGTCGATTGCGCCATCTGCTTGACCATCTCAACTTCTTCGGAATCGAAGGGCGCTTCGGCGCGCAGGAAGCCGGCCAGCAATTGGTCGAAGTCCGCTTGTGACTCATCGGCCGCTACGTGGAATTTTCCGGTGAGCCCGTGGCGAGTGGCGTTTTGCGAGACGATCTGTTTACCAGTTTCGGTGACAGGACCATGGGAGAGCTGAGCGTTGGCACGGTTGGCCGCTTTGCGGGCCAGTTTCTGTTCGAGACGGCGTTGCTGACGTGGGGTCATCTTCTACCTCTTTCCGGTCTGAGAGTAGAACGCCAATGAGCAGGATGAGGGCTATCGCAAGCTTGCGAATTCCGGCAAGTGACTGAAGGCCAACGAAAAAGGCCCAGCGAAATAAAGTTGGCCCGTCTGTGACCGCCTTTTATTCCCCGCGCAGGACCTCAAGCGGCCGCTGGTCAAGTATGCGCGTGCTTGCGAGCCATCCGGCGATGTTGGCCAACAGCGCAGTTCCAACCATGACGACTAAAAGCGAGGCCCAATCGAAATCGAATACCGCGTCAATGAAGCGGTCCGAGATGATGCGCGTAAAGAGGTTGGCGAGGATGCCGCCGACAAGACCGGCGGTCGCGCCAAGTATGGAGAACTCGATGGAGAAGATGCTCGTGATGCGCCGTCGCGTTGCACCGAGCGTCTTCAGAATGGCAACTTCGCGGATGCGGCGATAGCGGGTACCGGCGACGCTTGACGACAGAATGATGACGCCCGCCAGAATCGCGAAAAGCGCGAGAAAACGAACCACTAGCGCGACCTGATCGACAGCCTCCTGGATACGCCGAAGCACGTCGGCAAGATCCATGACCGTTACGGTTGGGAACCGATTGAATATCGCCTCTTCCACCTGCGGAATCTTTGCCGGGTCCACATGGACCGCGCCGTAATACACGACCGGCAAGCCCTGGAGCGCGAAGCGCGGAAACACCAGGTCATAGCGGACCGGCGCGCGCTGCTGCCGCTGGAAGACGGCGACAACGGGCGCGTTGAGGATGCGGCCAGCTACCTGAAACTTGATCTGATCGCCGAGGCGGAGATGAAAATTGCGCTGCGCCTGCTCAGAAATTGCAAGCTGCGGATCGGTTGCGTTTGCCGGCCACCAACGCCCGCGCGTCACGCTCAAGCTGTCGGGCAACGACTCGGCCGTCGTGATCCGAATGGTTTGTAGTTGATCTTTGCGGATCTTTTCGAGCTTTAGTTGATCAGCGGGCACATCGTTTTTCGCCAGCATTCGTGAGACGATATACCCCACGAGTTCCACCTTGCCGCTGACGCCCGGCTGTGACTGGATGAGATTCGTCACCGCCGTCGAGTTCCGGATGTCGAGTAGGAACAGATTGCCTTCGCGGCCTGGGCCTTCGCTCACTACCTGGTTCAGAACGGTCCTCTGCAAGAGATAGGTACTTAGTGTAAACATCACACCAACACCGAGCGCCACTAACACCGACCTGGCTTGATTACCTGGCCGATACAGATTGGCGAAGCCGTGCCGGAACACAGCCGGCAACTTACTGTGAAAGCTTCTCACACAGAAGCGCATGATGAATAACAAGATCGCTGCCACCCCGGTCAGCAAAAGAATGCTTACCGCCAGGCCAGCCATAAAGTAGGCGCCCATTTTCCACGACCCGCTGAGCCAAACCGCGATACCGCTGAAACCGAACAGAATCAGCAGGGCGCCGGCTGCGCTGGGAAGCTTGTCCGCCCAATGCTTGCGATCCTCAAGAGCCGCGTCAGACATGTTGCGACGGAAGACCAGGCTGGGGCGTACGTTACGGACGCTGAGCAGCGGCGGAACCGTGAACAACAAAGTCGCGAGGACGCCGAGGCTCATGCCCTGCACGCTGAACGACCAGTCCCAGGGCACGGCAGGCAGAAATGCGAAAACACGCGCAATCAGCCAGGGAAACGACTTCTGCACCAATGCGCCCACCGCGACTCCAATTACCCCGCCTGCAATTCCCAGCCAGAGCGTTTGGATGAGGTAGATTTGCATGATCTGCGCCGAGCGGGCGCCGACGGCTTTCATGGTCGCGATTGAATCCATGCGCTGCTGCAGGTGCGAATACATCGCCATTGCGACGCCAAGCGCGCCCACGATGAGTGCAATGAGGCTGATGAGGCTCAGGAATGTTGTCGTGTTGTCGATGGCCGTACCGACGGCCGGGCTGCCTTCGCGATAGTCGGTGATGAAGACGCGCGGCAAGATTGATTTCAACTGCGCGCGCATCTGATCGAGGTCGACGTTCGGCTTCAGTTTGAATAAAAAGCGCTGCGCCGCCCGGCTACCGTACTGAATGAGACCGGCTCTTTCCAGTCCCGCTTGAGTCATCATCACGCGCATGCCGGGCCCAAAGCCTGAGGCAAGCCGGTCAGGCTCCGTGATCAGTTCTCCGGCAATCCGAAAACCCTGGCCACCCAGGCGGAGCGTTCCGCCCGGCGCAAGTTTGAATCGCATGAGCAACTCGGGAGAAACAACCACGTCCTGATCGCTTTGCAGAAGAGTCGTCAATGGCCGAGCAGGAGAGACCGTCAATGTGCCATAAAGCGGATACATCTTCGGGTCGACAGCTTTCACTGAGACCATCAACGGTACGTGCTCATTCGCGGATGCCGCCATCGAGATGGTCTCGGTCACGCGCGTGAGTTCACCGTCCTTTTGCGCCAGATCTTGCAGCTTCGTCAGCTCCGCCGGCGTGATGTCGTTCCAGGTCTGCGCCTGCACGTCGGCCGCGATGAGCTGTTTCGCGTTCTTGAGCAGCATGCCCTTGAACGCATACCCGAATCCTTTGACGCCGCTGAGCGCAGCCACACCGATGGCTACTGCAAGCACCACAAATAAGAATTTGCCGGGCGCGGCCTGCAAGTCACGCCATGCGATCTTTGCGGCTGTTTTCCAGAACATCTACAGCACTTCCACGCTGCGTGCCGCCAGTTCGTCGCTCATTACGTTTCCGTCGGACAAAGTGATGATGCGGTCGGCGTACTCCGCCAGCTTACGGTCGTGCGTGACCAGTACGAGTGTGGTCTTCTCTTCGCGATTGAGTTGCAGGAGCAGATCGAGCACGTGCTGCCCGTTGGCGCTGTCCAGATTGCCTGTGGGTTCGTCCGCCATCAGGATGGGTGGTTGGGTGACGAAGGCTCGCGCGAGCGCCACTCGCTGCTGTTCGCCGCCGGATAGCTGCACCGGATAATGGTGCCCCCGGTTGCTCAGACCGACGCGTGACAGCAGTTCGCGCGCCCGCGCTCGGGAGCCGCCATTTCGACCGCTCAACTCAGCCGGGAGCAGAATGTTCTCCTCCGCAGTCAGGGTGGGCACCAGTTGATAGGACTGAAAAACGAAGCCAATTTTTTCGCCACGCAGTCGCGCCAGCTTGTCTTCTTTCATGCGGCTGATCTCGATGCCATCCAGCAAGATCGAACCGGAAGTCACCGTATCAAGTCCGGCAAGCAGGCCCAAAAGCGTGCTCTTCCCGCTGCCCGAAGCGCCCATGATGGCGACGAACTGGCCTCGAGGGACGGAAAACGTGATGCCTCTCAGAATCTCGACCCGAGCGGGCGGGTTCTCAATGACCTTCACAAGATCACGCACCTCAATCACGGTTTGCTGTTCCATCAAAGAAGGCATGTCAATGTGAGGTTGTGAGGCATGAGCGATTTACTCTCATTGTTGCAGCTTGCCTGTTTTCGGCTTTTCTACCCCTCAGTTGCAATAAACCCGCAGTACAGGCCCCTCAAGAACAACGCGCCTCGGCTTCCCAGAGTTCCACGCAAGCAGGCACTTCGCAGCAGCCCGCCGACCGGGCTAACTGGCCGGTGATCACCACGTTTGGAGATAGCCTGACGGCGGGCGTTGCCGGCAGAAGTTATCCCGAGCAACTACAGGACTTACTCGACGGAAATGGGTATCACTACCGCGTGGATAACCAGGGAGTTAGTGGGGATACCACAACTGACGGACTGGCGCGTATCGATAATGTTCTCGCCGATAGGCCCGTATTGGTGCTTTTGGAGTTCGGTGGAAACGACGGCTTGCGCGGCGTGCCCGTCGACGAAACACGGACCAACCTGCAGGAGATGATCAACCGCGTGAAAGCGGCTCACATTCCGATTGTGCTGCTGGGAATCACGTTGCCACCGAATTATGGGCCCGAGTATGTAAAGGAGTTTACCGCTATGTACCCGGAACTCGCAAAAAAGAACAAGCTACCCCTAATGCCCTTCCTGTTGTTGAACGTTTACCGGCATCCTGAGATGATGCAAACAGACGGGATACACCCGAACGGCGCAGGGAACCACGTGGTTGCTACGGACGTCTTCCATCTAATCCAGCCTATGTTGAAAAAGCCATAAAAGTAGCCGGGATACCCGTGAGTATCCCGGCAAGGAACAACATGCACTAGAAGATATAAAGCTTGGATGGTTAGCTCGGCATCAAGATGCTATCGATTACATGCACAACGCCGTTGCTCTGGAACACATTAGGCTGCGTGACAGTGGCCGTGCCACCCTTTTGGTCGGTGAGAACGACGTTATCGCCGGACATCGTTGCCGTGAGCTTGCCGCCCTCGACGGTGGTCAGGGTGGCCATGCCGCCGCCCTTCTTGATCATGCCCATCAGCTTTTGGGCAGTGATTCGTCCCGCAACAACGTGATAGGTGAGGATCTTTTTCAACTGATCGTTGTTTTCCGGCTTCACGAGCGTGTCGACAGTGCCCGCGGGCAACTTAGCGAACGCATCGTTAGTCGGCGCAAACACTGTGAAAGGGCCGGGGCCCGACAACGTTTCGACAAGGCCGGCAGCCTTGAGCGCGGTCACCAGAGTCGTCAGATTGCTGGCCTGCGAAGCGTTCTGGACAATGGTCTTGCCGGGATACATCGGGGCCCCACCCACCATCGGGGTGTTGCCTTGTGCCGCCGCACTTAGCGCCAGAATGGAAGCGCAACATACGGCCGCGAGTAGGTTCGAGATTTTCATGGTTAGTTGGTCTCCTGTTCAACCCTCTATGGGTAATTACGAAGACCGTACGCCTACTGGATGTATTCATTATTTTGGGTGACTTATTAAATGAGGACAGATTTCGTATTCAATCTAATTTGGCAGCCTAATGCGGCAGGGGGATTTCTCCGCTCTTGAGTTATCCCGATTCCGTTCGCTACCTGTATTCGCTTGGCAATGAAATCAAGGCTGGAGCTAAATTCGGTCTCGAGCGGATGCAGACAATACTCGCCGCGCTGGATCATCCCGAGCGCTCTTCACGCTTTGTTCACGTTGCGGGGACAAACGGCAAAGGCTCCACATCAGCGATGGTCGGGACCGCGCTGCAGCATGCGGGTTTCAGGACCGGGCTATACACATCGCCGCACTTGATTGAGCCGACGGAGCGGATTCAAATAAATGGCGTTCCCGTCACAGACGAAGAATTCGCCCAGGCGTTCGCGATTGTACATGCAAAAGTTGAAGAACTGTTGAAAATGGATGCGCTGGATGCTCACCCTTCCTACTTCGAAACAGTGACCGCAATGGCGTTTCTTGTCTTCAAGGAACGCGCGGAAGTGACCGTACTCGAAGTTGGCTTGGGCGGCCGCCTGGATGCGACGAACGTTGTGACACCTGAACTGTGCGTTATTACGCCGGTGGCCTATGATCACGAGGCTTTCCTCGGCAACACGCTTGCGTCGATAGCGGCTGAAAAAGCCGGTATTCTGAAGGCGCGTGTACCGGTTGTCATCGCCCGCCAGCCGCCTGAGGCAGAAGAAGTCATTCTGCGGCGTGCGGACGAGCTTGGTTGCGACGTTATCCGCTCCGCCGACTACACGCCGTCCGACATCTACTGCGATCGACACGGCTCGGCGTTCACGCTGGAAGGCGATCGCTTCACGTGTGCGCTCGCCGGGCGGCATCAGATTGACAATGCGGTCAGTGCGGTGCTCGCGTGCAAACGGCTCGCGTTGCCCACTGCAGCAATCCAGACGGGACTGGAGAGTGTGCGATGGCCGGGGCGGCTGGAATATATTTCAACCCACCCCGATTTCATTCTTGACGGCGCGCATAATCCTGCCGGGGCGACCGCTTTAGCCGCTTATATTCGCGAGTTTTGCAGCGCTCGCCCGGTGTGGCTGGTCTACGGCGCCATGCGCGATAAGGCCGTCGAAGAAGTTGCCGGGCAACTTTTTCCTCTTGCGGATCGCGTGATTGTCACAGCTCCAGCGCAAACTCGGGCCCTGCGCCCAGAAGCGATCCTGCAGATTATGCCTCATCCTAACGGCATCATCGCCGAACGTGTGCAAGACGCGATCGAACTGGCGCGCGGCGCGCCCGCGAATGCTGTCGTGTTTTTCACCGGCTCACTGTTTCTTGTCGGTGAAGCACGAGGCCAGGTTATTCGTAAAATAGGCCTTTGAGAAAACTGCGCGGCATTCTCTTCGCCGATCCCGCTGTCGTTCTGGCAACCATTTTCTTCGGCTCTATCAGCCTGATTGTTTCGTTCTTCGATCACACCGGCGCTGTCCAGATTCGAGTCGCGCGCGCATGGGCGCGCACACTTCTGGCGGCGGGAGGCGTTCGAGTGCACATAGAAGGGCTCGAACACGTGGATCCGAATGGCAGCTACGTTTTCATCTCCAACCACGCGAGCTATTACGACACTCCCGTTGCGCTGGCGCACATTCCGGTACAGTTTCGTTTTCTCGCCAAGCGCGGATTATTCCAGATTCCATTTCTGGGCACGCATCTCAGGCGTGCCGGTCACATCCCGGTTCCGCGCGAAGACCCACGCGCAGCCGTGAAGACCATGCAGACTGCAGCAGAAACCATTCAGAAGAAGAAAATCTCGCTTTTGATTTTTCCCGAAGGGGGCCGCTCGCGCGACGGCATCCTGCGGACGTTTAAAGAAGGGGGCGCTTACATCGCTATTCGCGCTGGTGTTCCAGTGGCGCCGATAGTGCTAATCGGGACGCGTGCGGTGCTGCCCTATGGCTCGCGCGTGGTTCTGCCGGGCGACGTGACGCTGCGGATTTTCAAGCCGATCGAGACGAAGAATTTGACGTTGAAGGATCGTGGCAAGCTGACGGAAGAGATCCGTCAGTTAATCAGCAGCAACCTGTCTTAGCTAAGACGATTTCGTCGATCTGGACGAGCGTTGGATAGTGCCCGGTGTAGCAGGCGTAACAGAAGCGATCATCACGATCTTTGACAGCTTCGCGTAGGCGATCGAGGTGGAGATAGGCGAGCGAATCCGCTTCGACATAACGCTCAATTTCCGAGATCTTGTTATTCGCGGCGATCAGTTCACGCTGGGACGGCGTGTCCACTCCGTAGTAGCAGGGCGATATCGTGGGCGGGCATGAAATCCGCAGGTGGACTTGTTTGGCACCGGCGCTGCGAACCATGCGAACGATTTTGCGGCTGGTTGTTCCGCGGACAATGGAATCGTCCACCAGAATGACGCGCTTTCCTTCCAACAAATGCCGCACCGGGTTTAGCTTCAGCTTGACGCCGAAGTCGCGAATGGCCTGGGAGGGCTCGATAAACGTTCGTCCGACGTAATGATTGCGAATGAGCGCCTGGCGATAGGGAATGCCCGATTCGGCGGCATACCCGATGGCGGCGGCAACGCCCGAATCCGGCACGGGAACGACCACATCGGCATCGACGGGATGTTCGCGTGCGAGAAGGCGTCCCATTTGTTCGCGCGATTCCGCTACGGCCTTGCCGAAAACGATGGAATCAGGCCGTGAGAAATACACATGCTCGAACACGCAGTGCGAGGACTTCACTTCCGGAGTCGTGTAGAACTCTCGCGTCAGGCCTTCGGGGCCGATGATGACCATCTCACCCGGCAGCACATCGCCTTCATAGGTTGCGCCGATCAGATCGAAAGCACATGTTTCCGAAGCGAAGACCGTACAGACTTCGCCGCTCGGCAGATCGAGGCGGCCCATGGCGAGAGGCCGAAATCCGTGCGGATCGCGCGCTACGATGATGCGATCTTCCGCCAGGAACACGAGCGAGAACGCGCCCTCTATTTGCAGCAGCGCGTCGCGCAATGCGCCCGAAAGAGTACGCTCACGCGATTTCGCCACAAAGTGCAGAATCACTTCCGTGTCGCTGGTGGATTGGAAGATTGAACCTTCTTCCTCCAAGTCCCGCCGGAGCTCGATGGCGTTCGTCAGATTCCCGTTGTGCGCAACCGAAACTTGCCCTTTGCTGCACGCGACCGATAGAGGCTGAGCGTTGCGCAGCGCGGTATCGCCGGCGGTTGAATAACGCGTGTGACCAATCGCCAGCTTACCCGGCAATTGGTTCAGAACGTCGGGCGTGAAGATGTCGGCGACGTGCCCCATCTTGCGCACGCTATGAATCTTGCGGCCATCGCTTGATGCGATTCCGGCCGACTCCTGCCCCCGATGCTGCAGCGCATATAGACCCAGGTAAACCAGGTTTGATGCTTCCGGGTGTCCGTACAACGCGAACACACCGCACTCCTCATGCAGCTTGTCGAAATGCAAATCCTGGTCGTCCTCAATCATGCGTCTGGAACCAAAACGGGGTCGCGGAGGAGGTGTTCGAGAGCGTTATCCCAGGCGTTCTTCAATTCGTGCACACTGGCGTCGATCAAAATCCGGTCACGATTCCGAATCGTCACTCTCGCTTCGAGTGTAACGCCGATTTCGACCGCTTGAACCCCCTTGGCCCTTGCGAGATCGAAAACTTTCTGAGGATTTGTTGTGGATACCACGATCCGGGACGGTCCTTCATGAAAAAGAAGCAGTTCCGGCGTGAGGTTGGAGTCGATTATAATTCGCGCGCCGACGTTCTGATCGCCGAACGAGCACTCGGCAATGGCCACCGCCAACCCACCATCGCTGATGTCGTGCGCCGATTCCACGCCGCCGTCGCGAACCAGTTCGCGAATCGTCTCCTGCACGCGCTTCTCATATTCCATATCGAGCCGAGGCGGGCAGCCCCAGATCAAATCCTGAACGACTTTTGCGTACTGCGTTCCACCAAATTCATGGCAATCCGGATCGCCGAGACCGCCAATCACAATAATGGTGCGTCCGGGCTTTCTGAAGCCGATTCCCACCGGTGACGCCGTGGGCAGTGTCCCAACAATTCCCACCACAGGCGATGGATCAATCGGCGTTCCCAGCGTTTCGTTATAAAGACTCACGTTGCCGCCCGTCACCGGCACTTCGAAAAACTTGCATGCCTCCGCCAGGCCTTCCACCGATGCCACAATCTGCGCCATGATTTCAGGTCGCTCGGGATTGCCGAAGTTGAGATTGTTCGTCGTGGCGATCGGCAAGGCGCCGACGGTCGACAGGTTGCGGCAGCACTCGGCCACAATCAACTTCGTGCCTTCGCGCGGATCGAGCGCACAGTAACGCCCGTTGCCGTCCAAAGCCATCGCAACCGATGTTCCCGTACCTTTGATGCGAACGACGGCCGCATCCGACCCGGGGCCAGCGAGTGTATTCGTCCGAACCTGATAATCGTACTGTTCCCAAATCCAGCGTTTGGAGCAGACATCGCCGGAAGCCAGCAGCTTTTTCAAATCAGCGGTCAGATTGTCGCTGTGCGGGTCAGGACCATTCAATGGTGCTGTACGCAGCGGCATCGTATGCGGTCTGTCGTAACGGGGCGCTTCATCGGCCAGCGCGGAATTTGGAATCTCGGCTACGACCTCGCCATTGTGCTTCACGCGCAGCATGCCGTCATTAGTGACAACGCCAATCGCGACCGCATCCAGTCCCCACTTCTTGAAGACGTTAAAGATTTCCTGCTCGCGCCCGCGTTCGGCAACCAGCAGCATCCGCTCCTGCGATTCCGAGAGCATCATCTCGTAGGCCGTCATGCCAGCTTCGCGTTGCGGCACAAGCGATAAATCTATCTCGACGCCTGTTCCCGCGCGGCTGCCCATTTCGCAACTGGAGGATGTCAATCCGGCGGCACCCATATCCTGAATGCCAACGATCGCACCCGTTTTCATCGCTTCAAGGCAGGCTTCGAGAAGCAGCTTCTCCATAAACGGATCGCCGACCTGCACGTTGGGTCGCTTCTGCTTGGATTGTTCGGTGAACTCGGCCGAGGCCATTGACGCGCCGTGTATACCGTCGCGGCCGGTTTTCGCGCCGACGTAGATAACCGGATTTCCCACACCGGTGGCTTTGCCGTAAAAGATCTCGTCGTGCCGGAACACGCCGAGAGCAAACACATTCACCAGCGGGTTACCCGAGTAACTTTCTTCGAAGACGCATTCGCCGCCGACCGTCGGAACGCCGAAGCAGTTGCCGTAATGCGCGATGCCCGAAACAACGCCTTCCAGTATGTGCGCGTTTCGTTCGCCAGTCTCCGGATCGTCTAAGCGTCCGAAGCGCAGCGAATCCATGACGGCGATAGGCCGCGCGCCCATGGTGAAGATGTCGCGCAGGATGCCTCCTACGCCCGTTGCGGCGCCCTGGAATGGCTCTATAAAGCTTGGGTGATTGTGAGACTCAATCTTGAACGCGATCGCGATACCGTCGCCGATATCGATAATGCCCGCGTTTTCGCCCGGCCCCTGCAAGACGTACTTACTCTCGGTAGGGAGCTTTTTCAGGTGGATGCGGGTGCTTTTGTAGCTGCAGTGCTCGCTCCACATCACGCTGAAAATACCCAGCTCGGTGATGGTCGGCTCGCACCCCAGCAGCTTCAGGATCTTCTCGTACTCAGACGGAGTAAGTTGGTGCGCGGCTACTACGTCCGGCGTTATAGCGCTCATGAGTGAGCAGATACGAGAACTGGCGAATCAACCAAAGATTTCAAGATGTAAAGACCGTCGGTAGCGCCCAACAGCGGATCGGAGGCGCGTTCCGGATGCGGCATCATACCCATGATGTTGCGCTGTTCGTTCAAAATGCCTGCAATGTGCCGCATAGATCCGTTCGGATTATCGATATAGCGCAGGGCTACACGATCCTCTGACTCCAGTTGATCGAGCGTGCGATCGTCGGCAATGTAGTAGCCTTCTCCATGCGCCACAGGAATTCGCAGAATCTGCCCGCGCTGGGCCTGACTCGTAAACGGAGAATTCGATGTCGCGATCTCGAGCCTCACCGTGCGGCAGACAAACTTGAGCGTGTCATTCCGCACGAGTGCTCCCGGCAATAGGCCAGTTTCGGTCAACACCTGAAAGCCGTTGCAAATACCCAGCACCAGGCCACCGACAAGAGCAAACTCTTTGATGGCTCGCATCACAGGCGAGAACTTGGCAATTGCGCCGCAACGCAAATAGTCACCGTAGGAGAATCCACCCGGCAAAATCACCGCATCCACGTCACCGAGCGATCTAGAGTCATGCCAGATGAACTGGGCAGTTTGATGCAGGTTCTCCGACACCGCGTACCACGCATCGTGGTCGCAGTTGCTGCCCGGAAAAACGACAATACCGACTTTCATTTAGAAAGCTGGAAACGAATATTAGCCGGCCGCGGGTGTTGCCGCTGCTTTTTTCCTGCTGGCGCGCCGCTTCTCAACAGGCGGCTGGCGGTCACTCTTCCTCAGCGAGGGCAAAACGATCGAGGTGACGAACTTCTTCTCACCATGGTCATCGAATTTGATAACAATGTACTCATCATTGCAGGAAAGCACTGAGCCGAGACCGAACTTACCGTGTTCGACTTGCGCTCCCGTGGCAAATGCGGGTTTACTGGCCATGGGTCGTCTGGGGTCCTCTACAGATGATTGTAACAATTCGACTTAATTAAGGTCGAATTGCTTCCCTGTTGACTAGCGAACCCGCTCCTCGGAGCGATGGTCGCGGGCAGCTTCATCCGCTTGCATAAGGTGCTTCACGTTCTCCAGTTCCTTCCTAAGCCGCGCACTGCGCCGAGCCAGGATGATGACATAGATCATTACAATTAGCCAAGCGGCTGTGAAGCCGTAAAACATGAAGGTAAAATTTCGAGCGTCCATTTTCTTTCCTATACCGGCTACGCAGCGTGGGCCAGCCTTCTTAGGGAATCGATTTCACGCGCGGTCGATTCCTGGCGTGTGCGAATGAGTACTAAGGCCGCCGCCACCAGCAGCAAAGCCAGGAAGTTGAGATAGAAGATCTTCTCCATCCCCGGATCCATGGTTCCGCCGCCGGTCCGGATGCTTAACACTGGGCCGGGATGCTGATTTCGGAACCATTCGATGGATTTGTATACGATCACCACATCAACGCACCCGAATATACAGAGTGCGGCAGAGAGCCGCCCGCGCTGCGTGGGTTCATCGATGGCTTTGCGCAGCATCAAGTATCCGGCGAAGATGAGCACGCACACTAGCGCCGAGGTCAGACGGTAGTCCCAGGTCCACCAGATGCCCCATATGATTCGCGCCCAGATGCTGCCAGTGACGATGTTCACCAGTGAGAAGACCAGCGAGACTTCCACCATTGAGGCGGCCAGTGAATCCCACTTCAAATCCTTAGAGCTGAGGTAAAGCACACTGAACGTAAGGGCGACGAAGTAGCCGATCATACCAACCAGCGCGGCCGGGGCATGAAAGAAAAGGATCCGATAGATGGCGCCCTGCATTGCCTCGTCGGGTAGCACGAGGAACATCTTGTAAAGGTTATAGGTCAACAACAGCGCGGCGGCGACGCCGAGCCCGATCACTAGCTTTTCGCGCATACTCTTCTGATACTTCTCTTTCCTCTAGTTCACCAAAATTGTTTCTGCCAGCGCCACTGCTAAAGAAGTGAAGATGACATCAAAGACGACCAGAACCTTCGTCCAAAGCCATTCATAGTCGCCGAAGACCTGGTCAGCTAATACAGTGTTCGTCATCTCGATGGAGCCGATCAGAAGCGGGATCAACAGTGGATAAATGATGACGGGTAGCATCAGCTCGCGCAGACGCAGATTTACTGTCAAGGCGCCGAATACCGAGCCTACGATGGCGATGCCCCACGTCGCCAGTCCGCAGATCAGCGCCATTTCCGCCGGATGCAGCCACCAACGGACGTTGTAGAAGATGCCGAAGACAAACAATGAGACGATTTCGACGGCAACGAGCAGCACCGAGACGCCGATCGCTTTTCCGATCAGGAGGCTCGAGGGCGCGAGCGGTGAGGCAAGTAGCGTATCGAGGCATTCGTTCGGAAGCTCACGCGCGAATCCGCGATTGAACACGAGCGCACCCGCAAACGCGAACGTAAGCCAAAGCAGGCCGCCCGAGAGTTCCTTGATCGCCTCCGAAAACGGGTCGAAGGCGAAGCTGAACAGTAGCAGAATTGCAACCGAGAACGCTCCCGCTGCGTTCAAGGACTCCTTTGTGCGCAGCTCTACCGCGAGATCCTTGCGCGCGACGGAAAGTGCTTGTAGCACCGCCTTCACGCGGCGCCTAACTCCGTGTGCAGCCGGTACAGTAGGGCAGGATCGTCCAGCATCTCTTGCGTGCGTTCACCCGTGTAGCGCAACCGCCCATTTTCGATGAGCGCTACGTGTGACGCGATCGCCAATGCCTCTCGCAATTGGTGCGTGGAGAGCACGATGGTGGCGTTGCGCTGCCGCGCTTCGACGAGCAGTTCGCTGAGCATCGCGATGGCACGGTCATCGAGGGACGTGAAGGGTTCGTCGAGCAGCAGAATATTCGGTGTGTTGAGAAAGGCTCGGGCAAGTGCCAGACGCTGCCGCATGCCGCGCGAGAACTGTCTGACCGGCATCGCCGACACGCGATCAAGCCCGACGCGCCGTAGCCAGCCATTGACCGTGTCCGCGACGCTGTTGACGTCGCAGATATGCGCGAAGAATCGAAGATTTTCCTCCGCTGACAAATCTTCGTAGACGCCGATGCCGTGCCCCAGAAAACCAGTTCGCCGGCGCGTCTCGCTCGCTCTCGGCACCGTGCCAAAGAGTTCCACGCTGCCGCGCTGAAAATGCGAAAGGCCGGCGAGGATGCGCAGCAGCGTGGTCTTCCCTGCCCCATTGCGGCCCAACAGAGCGCAACAGGAGCCCTCAGCAATCTTTAGCGTGCAGTCGCGAAGCGCGGGATAGTCGCCGTAGTATTTCCAAATATGATCTACAGCAACGGCCGTGCTCATTTGCCGTAGGGCGAGCGCACAGGCGAGCTGCGGAAAAGGAAAATCAGCCCGACGCCCAGGATCGAGAAAGCCAGCGTCAGCAGCCAGCCCAGATGAGCATAGATCTGCGGATTGCCGTCGACCACCTGCGGGCGGTCGGAATCGTCTTCGGCCGCCGCGCCGTCGGCCTGCCGAAGCGAACCAGTGCCCGTGATTGAAAACGAAAACAGACCTGTCGCCGTAACGTTGTAAATCGTCGCCTGCGTCTTCGGCTCCGTGCCTATCGATTGAATGTCCTTGCCGGCCAAGGTAACGCCCGGCGGAGCAATCAATCGCAATGGCCCTGCTTCCATGCCTGTGACATTCACCACGCGGCCCTGGAATGTGAACGGCGACCCTGCCGGAATCACATAGCTGACGTCGAACTCTGTATCCCCGGGTTTGATGGGGAAATCAACCTTGTAGACGTCCGTCTCGTTCGTCTTTTCTGCCGCTCGCGGCAGCGGCATGCCCTGGGGGCCCTGCGCCTGCACACGCACCTGGCCATTCGCGGCCGGGGGCAAATAGAACTGCAATTCGCCTGTTTTCGGATTGCTGAACGTCTGGTTCGAACCGTTCTGCATCATCACGGTTTGCGAGACCGCGATCTGGCTGCTGTTCGGCTCGATCACCAGCATCTGCTGCGCGACTTTCGCGACAGATGGTGATTTCGTGGCTTCGTAGATATCCAACTCGACATTCGATGTCGGGATGTTCGGCGTCATCAACTTGTTGTAGTTCACGCCGTTGTAGACAGCTTGCAGCAGTTGCGGGCCGCCGCCCGGTTCATCCTGGGCAAACAAGAAGTGCCCCGACGCGTCGCTAACAGTAGTGCCGATCGTGCGCATGCCGCCCTGCCCCGGCTTAACCAGAAGGATGCTGACGCCGGCTTGCGGCTTGCCGGTAGTCACGTTCATAACGGTCCCGTCCATTGCCGCGTACATCGATGAGGCAAGAATGAGGCCCAAGAAAACGAACTTCATGCCATCGCCTTTCCGCACTCACCGCAGAACTTCAGGCTTTGGGGAAACGATGCGCCGCAGTGGGGGCAAATCGTGCTGCGGGGCTTCTTCTGAACTTTTACAGGCTGGGCAGCACCTGCAGTAGGCGTCGGCGCAGAGATGCCGAGCCGCTTTGTGGCCTCCTCTGTTTCAGCCAGCACCAGCGCGAGTTCTTTCTGCAGCGCCAGCTTCGTTTGCTGATAATCGCCGTCGGAAAGCTTGCCTAACCTGTATTCAAACTGAAGATCGCGCAGGTTGTCGTATATCGCCTGCTTGCGGTCGAGCAGATGTTGTACGGGCGAAGCAGGAATTGGCTCCGGTATATCGCGATCTCTGACGAAGAGTGTGTAACAAAGAGCAGCCAATGCAACGCTGGCTGTAACAGCAACGATCATCATAAGTTACATCGCGCACAACGGGCACGAAACGCCCGATGGGCCGCCTCAGTGCGTCTGTGGACCCTCGTCTAATTCGTCGTCGATTTCTGCGCGATATTTTTCGATCGTCGCCCGATCCGCATCTGAGATAACCTCGGGCGCCTTCTGGTTGCGCCGCACATAGGCCGACCAGATAAAGAAGCCGATTACCAGGGCCACGCCGGGCATCACCCAGGTCAGGATTCCGCCGAAATTATCCGTCGGCGGCGTAGCAAGAGCTACCGCGCCTTCCTCGCGAACGATGTTATTCACGACGTCCTGGTCGCTCATGCCCGTCATTTGCATCTGGTGAATGCGGCGGCGCATTGGGTCTGCCGAGCTGCACCGCAGCATGGGGCAATTGCCGACAGTGTTGCGGCAGCCGCCGCAGCGGCAGGCAAGGCGATCGCCTACTCGCATGACACCGGGGGTGAGATAGGAAGTCGGATCTTGCGCAACGAGCGCGCCTAATACCGCGGTGAACGCGAAGACTAACTTAAGACTGATAGACCGTCGCAGGCGCGCTGGCAATGCCTACTACCTCCGTTCGCGCATATTGCAACCGGACCTTACCCGGGATCAGGCAAATCAAAGAACCAAACAGCAGCACCCAATAACCGAGCCATATACAACTGACCAGGGGGAATAAATAGACCTGGAAGATCGCCTTACTGTTGTCCGGAAGGACGCCAGAGAAATTCACGTAGAGATCCTGATTCAAGCGACGCCGGATACCGACGATGGAATTCTGCTCCTGGCTATTCTTATAGACCCGCACTTCGGGATCAAGCTGCCCAATCTCTGTACCGTCCCGGAACACGGCGAGATTGGCATGCTCGAACTGATAATCGCCGGCGTCCGCTTGATTGACGCTTATCAATTTCAGGTCGTATGGCCCGAAGCGAACGCTTTCGTTCAAGCCGAGATTATGCATTTCGTGCTTGTTGAACGCGCTGCCGGTGAAACCGATGAACATGATCACGATGCCGACGTGCACGAGATAGCCGCCATAACGGCGGGTGTTACGCCATGTCAGCTCGAACCCGGCCCGCAACAGATTTCGACCTTCTTTTGCCTGGATCGCTCGCGAACCTTTCCAAAACTCGCTTGCGACAGTCGCCAGGACAAACGCGCACAAGCCAAACGAGATCAGCGGCGCAATATCGTGAATGCCGACAACGGCCAGAACAATGCTCACGACCAGACCAACAATTGCAGGCGCCAGAAAAGCGCGTTTCAGGCTGTTTACCGAACTTTTTCGCCACGCGATTAGCGGGCCGACGCCGGTAAGAAAGATCAAAAAGAGCGCGATGGGAACGTTGACCCGGTTGTAGTACGGCGCATCAATCGTTTCCTTCTCGCCCGTGATCGCTTCCATAATCACCGGGAACAAGGTGCCCCAGAGGATCGCGAAGCAGCTTGCCAACAGAATGAGGTTGTTGAAAAGGAAGCTTGATTCGCGCGACACCACGCTCTCCAGCTTCACCTCACTCTTGAGATAAGGCAGGTTCTTGATGATGGCAAAGGCCGTCAGGACCGTTCCGCCGACAACAAATGTCGTGAAGTAGGGTTTGACCGGCGACTGGGCAAATGCATGGACTGAGGCCACGAGGCCCGTTCGCGTGAGAGTGGTGCCAAGAATGCTGAGCAGGAACGTGGCAGAAACCAGAACCATGTTCCAGACCTTCATCATCCCCTTCTTTTCCTGCATCATGACCGAGTGCAGGAACGCCGTGGCGGTAATCCACGGCATGAGCGACGCATTCTCAACCGGGTCCCAACCCCAATAGCCGCCCCAGCCGAGCACGGTGTAAGCCCACCCCATACCGAGCAGAACTCCGGTGCTCTGGAACAGCCAAGTAACGATAGCCCAGCGGCGAGTTGTATGGATCCAAGCTTCACCCGGTTGATGCGTAAGCAGTGAACCCATCGCGAAGGCAAAGGGCACCGTGAATCCCACATAGCCGAGATAAAGGAATGGCGGATGGATGGCCATGGTCCACCACTGCAGCAGCGGACTCAAGCCATTCCCGTCGCCAACGTCGATGATTCCCTTGCCCGCCATCAGCACCTGGAACGGACTCGCAACAAACGTCACCATACCGATGAAGAACGCAAGCGTGGTCATCATGATGGCTATGACAAGCGGCATCATGTCGCGGAATTTGCGACGGTTCGTGAAGGTTGCAACGGCGGTATATGTAGAAAGCAGCCAACTCCAAAAGAGAAGAGAGCCCTGCTGGCCACCCCACCAGGCGGTGAACTTGTAGATGGCCGGCATGGCCTTGTCGGTGTGGGCTGCCACGTATGCCACACGGAAATCACCCTGGATCAGCAGGGTCACGAGGATGCCGGACGCGATGGTGATCAGTGCCCAAACGGTATAGACGGCACGCTCTGCGCTCACTGTGAGAAACGGACGCCGCGCATACTTGCCCGTGACGGACGCGACAATCGAGAAAACCGCAATACAAAACGCAAGAAGGACGGAGAGTGCGCCAACGTTTTCCATTTATCTCCAGAGATTAGGAACGAGCAGCAGCGGGTTCATGCGTTATGCGCTGCACCGGTTTCGCCTCATACTTGGACGCGCACTTCGCCTGAATGTGATTGGCCTCAAACTGCCCGTTTGTGGCCAGCCTTCCTTCGGCAAGCGCCTGCGCGTTGTCCTTGAAGGTGTCTGGCAGGGGGTCGGTCCCGACATAAACCACGTTCAGAGTTTCAGCCCCTTGATGAAGCCGGAACGAGACGCGCGCGCCGCTTTTCACAATCGAGCCTGGCTGCACATCGCCGCCTACCCGGAGCCGCTGACCTTGCGCCTGCTGGCCCATTTTTTCCAGTTCCGGGATGGTTTTGTAATACGTTTTGGTGTCTTTGACACCGCTAAACGCGAGCCACACAAGGGACCCAACGATCAGGACCATTAAGGTCCCGAACTTCACGTACGTCTTCATTTGTAAGCCTTTAAATCGTTATTATAGCGGCGACTGCGTAAGCCAGGATCGTCCTTTCGGACGGTTGTGCTTTCTTTTTACAAAAACGTATCACTGGCTTAGATGATCTCCGTAGCGGATGGGGTCAGCAATTTTCCCTTAACACTGCTTTCGCGAACATTTCGACAGACAGTACACTACGGTCCACGGGGACCAATTGGCCAGCCAACTCAAATCGTTCCCGGCTTTTGGCCGGACGCCTGCAGCCGCGCGAAGGATTAGCATGCTGGCAGACGACCTCGCCCTGTTTCAGGCCCAGCGCTGGTTTGCCCGTGAAAAGACTTGGATTAACGAACAACACCTGCAACTGTGCCGCATTCCCGCCGCAACCTTCTTTGAGCGCAAGCTCGCGCCGAATGGTTCCGGGCGCAATTGACGGCCCTCGGCTGGAGCGCGAAATTTGATCGCTGTTGATCTGTTTGGCGGGGCGTTGCAAAGGTTTAGTGGAGCACTGTTGGCAAAGGCTGGGCCGGAATTCGGTTGCGGCGCTTGGCGACCGGAGCGGCGGGACACCCAGTGCTTTGTCGTTTGTGCAGAGATCCATGCCGGTAAGGCTGCCGGCGTGTAGCGGGGTTGTGGGAACTGCCCAGGACAGCGGGCCGTGCCCCCACCAAAATCTGGCGGGGGTGTTTTGCTCCTCTTGTGCCTGCCACCGTTTGAGGTCGGATCGAGACACACCGAACTGATCGCTCAGCGCCGAGCCTTTTTCCGCCAGGAGATCGCGAAACTGCAGACAGGCCGCCGTGCGGATAACGGGAGATGGTGAAGCAGCGAGCTTGAGTAAGGCTTTGGCCGTATACTCCGGCGAGATTTCAGGAGGCGTGAAGTCAAAAATCGCTTGGATCATGCCGAGGTCGGTCGCGCCGACGCCCGGAGTTAGAAGTAAGTCGATCATCTGTTCGCGCACAGACTCGCCGGGGCGCGGTTTGAAGCCGGGGTGGGCACCGGAGTACACGGGTCCGTTGCAGCTGGAGTCTATGTCTTCGACGACTCGGAGTTTGCCGCGTTCGCGCCGCAACAGAACTATATCGCGAAATCCGTTGCTGCCGGAGAAGCCAATGGCTCCGGGGAAGACAGTCGTTGACGCGTAGGCAAACATATCTGCGTGCCCCAGAGGGACGCTTCCCTGAATGACGTTCTCAATTGTTAGCCTG
>DATBEG010000079.1:0-7965 GCA_036276155.1 Bryobacteraceae bacterium
ATAGATCGTGGTTGGATGAAACTGGGGCGCCTCTCACCGTCCAAAAGGAGTTGATGCACCACTCCAGCATTCAGACGACGATGAACACTTACGGGAAGGCCATGACGGACAGTAAGCGTCAGGCTCACAGCAAGGTTGTAGAGTCCTGAACAGCAACAACTCAAGCGAGAAGGCGCCGTTTGCTGGTATTGGGAGTTAACGGGAGTTTCTGGTGCGCTCGGAAATCCACGCAACCCGCTGACAAGTTTGGTTGCGGGGGCAAGATTTGAACTTGCGACCTTTGGGTTATGAGCCCAACGAGCTACCTGACTGCTCCACCCCGCACTCACAGTTTACCAAGCCGCATTTCCAAGACGTAACGAGATCGTTACTTGCGGGCGTTTTACAGTAGAAGATTGTTGGCTGCTGCATGAAACCTGCTCGTTCTCCCAGGCGCCGAACCGCGCGTACTACGAATCGGGCCCATACTTCTGCGCCTCCTATCCCCAAGCTGGACGATCCCAGCCTGTATCTGAACCCGCATTTGAGCTTGCTGGCGTTTCAGCGCCGTGTTCTCGAAGAAGCCGAAGACCTGTCCACGCCGTTACTGGAGCGGATCAAATTCGTCTCCATTCTCGGATCGAATCTCGACGAGTTCTTTATGGTTCGGGTAGCTGGGCTGTGGCAGCAGATTGAGACGCGAACCACCGAAATCAGCATGGACGGACGGTCGCCCGGCGAGCAGTTGGAGCTCATCCGCCATGAGGTGACCAGCATCTCAAGGGAGATCTACCGGCTGTGGCTGGATGAGCTGATGCCGGCGCTGCGCGATGCGGGCATTTACATTCTGGAAATCGAGGACCTGAATGCGCAGCAGCGAACGGCTGCGGATGATTACTTTTTGCGCATCGTGTACCCGGTGCTGACGCCGCTGGCCGTCGATCAGACTCGCCCGTTCCCTCACATTTCGAATCTGAGCCTGAACATAGCAGCCACCATCAGCAATGGCGATGACCAGGAACGCTTCGCGCGCGTGAAAGTGCCCGACTCCCTGCCGCAATTAGTGCCCGTTCCGTCGGTGACGGGTGAATGCGCATTCGTCTGGCTGGAGCGTCTGATCATGGCCAATCTCCGGCATCTGTTCCCTGAGACGGAGATCGTGGACGCCAACCTGTTCCGTGTCACCCGTGATGCGGAACTCGCCATTCAGGAACTGGAAACCGACGATCTGCTCGAAAGTATTCAGGAAGCCGTTTGGCGGCGGCGATTTCGCGATGCCGTTCGGCTGCAGGTGAACAACGGCATGCCGCAGAGCATGGTCGATATGCTCACCAGCAATTTGGAACTCGACCACAACGATGTATATCGCCTCGATGGGCCGCTCGATCTAAGCCGCACGCGCGCTCTGCTCAGCATCGACCGCCCGAACCTAAAAGACCGGCCGTTCATCGCGGCGGTGCCCGCGGCGTTTGTCACTAAGCAGAAGAACGAGATCTTCAACGCCATTCGTGAAAACGATATTCTGCTTCATCACCCATTCGATTCTTTTCAGCCCGTAGTGGATTTCCTCCGCGCCTCCGCCGACGATCCCGATGTGTTGGCTATCAAGATGACGCTGTATCGCGTCGGATTGAATTCGCCCATTGTCGAGGCGCTGCTTGATGCTATTCAGGACGGCAAACAGGTAGCCGTGGTAGTCGAACTGAAGGCGCGTTTCGACGAAGAAAGCAACATCGGTTGGGCGCAAAAGCTGGAGCATCAGGGGGTGCATGTCATCTACGGAATGCCCGGATTGAAAGTACATGCCAAGGTCGCGATGGTGGTGCGACGGGAAGGCGACATCATTCGCCGCTATCTGCACTTAGGTACCGGGAATTACAATCCCTTCACGGCCCGCGTTTACACCGACCTCGGGCTTTTCACTACCGACCAGGAGATCGGCGCCGACGTGAGCGACCTCTTCAACCATCTGACGGGCTACTCGGCAAAGAAGTCGTATCGCAAGCTGCTGGTTGCTCCAGATAGCGTGCGGTCGGGGCTCGAGCGTTTGATTCGCGCCGAGATGGAACGCCACAAACAGCATGGCGACGGGCACTTGATCTTCAAGATGAACGCTCTCGAAGATGCGGGAATGATCCGGCTTCTTTACGAAGCTTCGCAAGCGGGCGTTCAGATCGATTTAATTGTGCGCGGCGTCTGTTCTTTGCGGCCGGGCGTGCCCGGCGTGAGCGAAACCATTCGGGTGCGCAGCGTTATTGGCCGCTTTCTGGAGCACAGCCGCATTTACTACTTCCACAACGGCGGTGAGGAGCGGGCGCTGGTGGGAAGCGCCGATCTGATGCCGCGCAATCTGAATCGGCGTATCGAAGTGTTGTTTCCCGTGGAAGACCGCAGGCTTATCCGCCGGCTGCGCGACCGAATTCTGGCGAAGTACCTGGAAGACGAAGCTGGTGCGCGTGTGATGCAACCCGACGGTACGTATACCCGTCCTGCAGTAGAGCGCGGGCGTCGCGTGCCTGATAGCCAACAGTGGTTTCTGAAGCGAATAGAAGCTTAGCAGCGCCGCTTCGAAACATTTTCATCTAGCAGTAGCAAGAACGTGCTACACGGTGTACATGGGAGTAACGCGGCTGAGCTTAAACTCTACTTCTGAGTGGCTGCTATGAGAGACGTCAGGGCGAAAAAGCTGCTTGGTGTCTGGTGCCTGTTGATGCTCTTCTGGCCGCTTACAATCATCTGGATCAGGGCCGATTTTCTCAGCGGCAACATCACAGCGGCGGTCATCAAGTTGGGCATTGTTCTGGGTGCGGTCGCGGCGGCGTCCTTACTGTTTACCTGGTTCCTGGCGAGGCACTGGGCTTTGCCCACGCGTCGGTTTGAGGATTTCATTGCGGCGCTCCCGACCTCAGAGACCGATTTACCGGTGGAGGGACCGCCTGAGCTGCAAAGCTTGTCCCGCGCTATGAAGGCGATGGCCCAGCGGGTACGTCAGGTGGTGGAGCAGGCGAACCTGGAAGGCGCCCGCCGCGAAACGATCTTAGCCTGTATGGCGGAGGGAGTGCTCGCCGTCCGTAGCGACCTCAAGGTTGTCTTCTGCAACGACGCCTTTGCACGAGCCTTCAGCACGCGCGTCCCCGTGAGCGAAGGCCGGACTTTGTACGAAGTGGTTCGCGAGCCGGAAATTCGCAACATGCTGGAGCGTGTTTTGACCAGTGCAAGCGCGGCTACAGCCCGCTTTCGGCTGCCAAGTGCGGCGGGACGGTGGTTCGAAGCGCGCGCTTTGCCGTTGGGACAAACACCTGTGCGCGGCGCAGTGATCGTGCTGCACGACGTCACCGATATTCAGCGGCAGCAGCAGTTGCGCAAAGACTTCGTCGCGAACGTTTCCCATGAATTGCGTACTCCGCTCGCAGCCATTCGCGGATACGCCGAAACTCTGCTGGATGGAGCGTTAGAAGACCCTAATCACAACCGCAAGTTTGTGGAAGTGATTCTGTCACATGCCGTGCGGCTGAACAACATCGCTTCAGATCTTCTGATTCTTTCGGAACTCGATTCGGATGCGCCTTTCATCGGGCCCGCCGAGCCGGTTGCGGTGTGTGACATCATCGATTCCGTTGTGCGCACGGTGGAGGCGGCCGCGCAGGAGCGTGATGTCCGAATCGAAAGCGGCGTGACAGGCGAGTGCTTCATTCAAGGTCATCGCTACAGGCTGGAACAGGTCTTGATCAACCTGGTTGATAACGCTGTGAAGTTCAACAAGCCTGGCGGCCGGGTGCGCGTACAGTGCAGCCTGGGCTCTGATGGCCTTCTGCAGATTGCAGTGAGCGATACGGGAATCGGCATAGCCAGCGAAGACTTGAAACGAGTTTTCGAACGCTTTTATCGGGTGGACCGGTCGCGCAGCCGTACGGCAGGTGGCACCGGTTTAGGGTTGCCGATTGTCAACGAAATTGTGAGCCGGATGGGCGGTAGCGTCCGGGTGGAGAGCCAACTCGGGCGCGGATCGACGTTTATAGTCTCGCTGCCGGCGTATGATGCGGTACCAGCAACTGTCTCCTGAGCGCATTAGGACTAAGCGGAACGCGATTATGAATGACAGACAAAAGATCTCTTCGGGCGCGAAATGGGAAGACGTCGTCGGCTACAGCCGGGCCGTCCGTGTGGGCAATCGCATTTACATGACCGGAACCACCGCGACGAACGAAAGCGGTGAGATTGTCGGAGAAGGCGACGGCTACGCCCAAACCGTCCAGGTGATCCACAACATCGAACGCGCGCTCAAGCAGGCCGGCGCCGGCCTGGAGCACGTGGTTCGCACCCGGATGTTTGTCACCGATATCAGCCGCTGGCGGGATTATGGGCGCGCGCACAGCGAGTTTTTCGGCGACATTCGACCGTGTGCCACCATGATTGAAGTGAAGGGCCTCATCGATCCCCGCATGCTCATCGAAATCGAAGTGGAAGCAGAGCTGTAGGCGCGAGACAGGCTCAGATTATTCGTGTGAAAGTGAGTCGTTCAGGCCCTCGCGGATGTCGCCGCCGCGGAACTCGCCTGATAGGCCGGCACAAACTCCTCTGCAACGAACTGCTCATACGAGGTCGGCGTCGTGTTCCACTGCGATCTCGCCTCCCGCGCGCGAACGTGCCCTGAATTCAGCGCCTCCGACATCTCGACGAACATGTCCGCTATGGCCTGCGACGCCCCCATCTGCATCAGAACCCCGCGAAACTGGTCGTAAGTAATCTGACGGTACTGCAGCTCTGGCTTGCCGATAGCCTTCCCGATCGCCGTCGTGACCTCCGTCATTGTCAGATCGCGCTGGCCCAACAGCTCTTGCGTCTGGTGGCCTCGGAATTTCAGTTGCAGCAGCTCATCCGCAGCAAAGGTCCCGATGTCACGCGTCGCAATCAGGGGAACCCTCAGATCGGCCTTCAGCGGACCGGCGGTCGCTCCCATCTGCTGAATCACGCTTGCCTGCGGCAGGGTATTTTCCATGAAATATCCGGCGCGTACATACAGCGCATTTAGTCCCGAAATCCGCTTGAGCCGCTCCTCCATCCGGTGCAGTCCCGCAATCGGCCCGGTTTTGTCCGGCTTATCGGCGCCAAAACTGCTGAGAGCCACGACATGCGCCAGTCCCCCCTTCTCGAGAGCGGCAGCAATCGCATCAGTCACCTTATCCTGATACGCGGCGTAATCGGGGTTCGCCAGATCGGGCGGAATCATGACGTACGCCGCCTCCGCCCCGCTGAAAGCCCTGTTAACTCCTTCTTTGTTACTGATATCCACCGCAAACGGTTCCGCGCCGAGCGACACCAGCGAACTCAGACGTTCCGTGCTTCGTCCCACCGCTCGCACCTTCTTCCCTTGAGCGAGCAGTCTCTTCGCAATAACAGATCCGGTATGCCCGGTCGCACCAGTGACTACATACATCCTGACCTCCAGAGTTGTAAACTCGTCACGTTCGATGCCGCGGGCCGCGGCTAGGCTTCCAGAAAAACCATCGCTATCCGATCCGCAATCGGTTCCTTGCAGCGCGGACAAACACGCAATTTTGGACGAATGAACATCAGACAGGGCATTCTATGGGACTCGAGAGCCATTCTTGCGCTGCTGGACGCCAATGACGCCGATCATGCACGTGCAGTTCAAGTTGCCGGACAGATTGCTTCGGAGCGGCGATCAGTTTCATCACCAATTACATCGAGGTTGAAGCAATTTCCTTCGCCGTTCTAGGTACTCGTGTCCGTCGCGCTTTCACATTCGATCACCATTTCCTTCAATACAGCCGCATCGAAGTACTAGGGTTGACTTGATGACTGCCTACTGGGCGCGCAGATAGTGTCCTCTTGTGTCAGCTAGTTCAACTTCACGAGCGCCGCGCTTGCCGGCTCCAGGTTCAGCACAACCCTTCCGTCAGTCTGCTTGAGCTTGTCAATGTTCTTCGGTTTCCAGTGCCCTTCGGACGACACTACGGCACCCGCTAACCGAGTGCCGGTCTTGGCATCGTAACTTGGGGCGCTGAGGCGCATCACTTCAGCTGAGTGAAAACTGGAAGTGCTGCTTACCGCTGCGCGTATCCCTTTGCTCGTGTCTTTGTTGATGATAGTGATCCAAGGATGTTGATTGTTGTCCAACGCTGCATATGCTGTAACGTTTGCGCCCGACGAGCTCATATCGCATGCAATGCGCTTACCGCGGCCGGCAATCGCGAACGCCAGCATAGCGTAATAGGAAGGCCGCGCAGTAAAATGCCCTTGCTGATCGTCGAAGATGGGACTGTAAGAACTGACAAAGCCGAGTTGATTTAGCCCTGTTTCGAGATTCAGGCCGGCGCAGTCGTAGGCCGAAAGCGTAAACAGCAGATCCAAAGCCCAGAGCGCTGATGTAAACGTGTCGCTTACGCCCGGTTTTCCGCCCCCCGAAAACGAGTTGATCTCGACAACGCGGTAAGGTATGCCGCACGCCCGAGAATCGGCCCGAAGCTGCTTGAGGATATCCACCAGGCGCGCGTCCGTGTGTAGCAGGTTTGAAATGGTTGCGGCTGGCTGACGCTGACCGGCGCGGTAATAATGATGCGTCAGAAGTTTGAGTTGCTTGCCTTCATCTTCCGCAAATGATTTGACCCATGGCGTGGCCCCCGCAACGTCCGGACCGGCGAGCGGCGCGCCAGGCAACCGCTTGCGAAGCGCGGATGCAAAGCGCAGAAACTCCTGATGGTAATCAGAATAGCTGTAACTCTCAGGCCGATGACCACTACGGGCGAAAAGGTCGGGCTCGTTGCCTATCTGGAAACAGAGAAGGCGATCCTTTACAGCATCGGCAATGGCGGCGGCTTGATCTGTCGCTGATTCGGCTGATCCGTTGCCCAGGTTCAGATTCCAGATGAGTTTCCAGCCAGTAGCCTGCAGAAAGTCGCCAAGATCCTTCACGACCGCTGTATTCGTGACCGTTGCTTTCGGCGCCGAAACCGGCTGGCCATCCGGAGACCAAACGGACCAATCGGCGGTGTTCCCCCCGATGCGGACGACCCCTTCCGGTCCGAGGTTGCGATAGTACTGCAGCAGCACGCGGTTGCGGGGAGAAAGCAATCCCTTTACCGCGACGGATGAGATTTCGTAGCCGAAGCCGAGAAAATCATTTGGGACTTTTCCCAATGCACGGCTGGGGTCAACGTGAATTTCGACATTTGCCCCTGTGTCCTGGCCCGACAAGAACGGAACAGCGATAGCAGCGGCACCCGACGCTAGAAAGCGCCTGCGGTGTATCCGCGTCTTCATGGAGGACTCGTCAAACATTGAATAACGTAAAGCCAACTATGTCGTCGTCCAGTATGCGGCATAGCGATTGTGGTTACGGATGCAATTTTGGGATGAACCGATTCGCGCCCCTGCTGATCCTGATGGTATTTGCGGGAAGATCACGCGCAACACGGAGGTTAGCCGAACCGATCGAGATCGCTAGCACTTGATCCAGCAACAAAGTTGCTGAGCAGGTGAAGCGGCTACAGAACCGTGTGAACCACGCGCATGGCACGACCATAGCAGCACTAGTCATCAGAAACCGGCATCGCAATCAAGTAACTCGCGAGAATGCACTATCTGGCTCGCCGGTTTCACTGCTCACATCTTGGCGACATATAGCTTGTTTGGGTAAAGCGCCTTCACGACGTTTCGGATGACCGGTGTCCCATTTTCTCCATTGGTAAAAACTACTACTCCGATTCCCTGCGATGGAACGAACATGGCCGAAGTT
The DNA here is from genome assembly GCA_036276155.1 of Bryobacteraceae bacterium. Classification (GTDB taxonomy): domain Bacteria; phylum Acidobacteriota; class Terriglobia; order Bryobacterales; family Bryobacteraceae; genus Bog-105. Next base: position 7,739 of record DATBEG010000079.1, read on the forward strand.
TTCACTCCCCAATCAGAGCCGTCGTGATCCAGAATCTTTACTCCATTCATGATGTCTACCTCCCATCCCAAACCCATGCCGGCGGTCATCGTGCATTGACCCACCTCTCCAGCTTCTCGGCACGCTTTTTCCAAATCTTGCGGCTTCACCATATCTCGTGTGATGGTTGCTCGTTCTGCAGCAATTGCCTCCGTCAGCCCCTCGTTGCGCATCACGCTCACCACGAA
>DATBEG010000080.1:0-4792 GCA_036276155.1 Bryobacteraceae bacterium
GCGCAATTGCCGTACCGGGCTGATCGGATCGGCCTTTCGTGGTCCTGGCACTCAAGGTCCCACATTTGCATCGTCATAGGACTGTTCAGAGAAATAGGGGCTTCGCCAGGTGGGCTTCGGCACAGCGACCAGAACGCACTAATCGTCTTTCTGGGGCAATGTCAGAGCGCTGCATCGCTCTCTTGCATAATCCCACGCTGAAAAGTGGACGGCGTCGTCAGTGCTGGCGACAGGAAGGATGAAAGGATCCTCGCCAAACGTCGTGTAAGCCTCGTACAATTCTTGTTCGGTAGCTCCAGGCCTAAATGCATTCGCCAAATTTTCATCGACGATGCGCTTGCATGCCGCAACAGCCTCCGCGGCGGTAGGAAAGATGCCGTGCTCGTATCGCTCGCTTTCGTCCATATAGTGGAAGTTGTCATCCACCATAACTTTGTATGGCGACATCAGCTAACCTCTTATTGCGCTCGCGGAGCGGCGACCGCCAGGATACGAATGTCAGAACCGGGACACTAGCGCTCGCCGGTAGTATCTCACCGGGATACGAAAGCCTTGCAATACGTATCAATGGCGGATCGTGTTCAGATGGACCGACGCGGGTCCCGAAGACGTCGAGATAATCGACTATCACTAGAGCTCCGATTCCGAAGTTCGCAAGCTATCGGGGCGCCTCTGATGCGAATTTCGGAATCAAAGGAGCTCTAGCGGATATAGGTCTTTAGTGCGGCTTTGAATTTGAAGTTCCTATGATGAAATCGCGGAAGAACTGATAGGAACTTCAAATTCGCCGCACTAGTCAGACCGACCGAATGTGGCCACCGAATAGGAGTTCGCACATGGCAAAGAAACTTCCGCCGGTTCATCCCGGCGAAATCCTGCGGGAAGAATTTCTCGTTCGCTTAAGCTGACGCCCTACGCGGTCGCGGCTGCGCTGCACGTGCCGCGTACCCGGATCGAACGCATCGCGCGCGAAGAAAAGCCCGTTACGGCCGACACGGCGCTGCGGCTCGGCAAGTTCTTCAAGACCGGCGCTGCGTTCTGGATGAACATACAGGCGCGCTTCGATCTCGAAACGGCCGAAGACGTGCTCGCGCCGCAGATCAAGAAGATTGCGTCTTACGAAGCGGCGTGAGAGCGATGCAAATCGCGCGTACCGGGTATCTTGCAGCCCATTGCTTGACGGGTTCGGATGGCGCTCCCAAGGGGAATCGAACCCCTGTTTCAGCCTTGAGAGGGCTGGAACTTCGTTTTTTGTTAAATCCCATTTGTTCTCCACAATTCAACTTTATCAATAGGTTAGTTAAAGTTCGTTCGTCTCTGTTCGGCCGCGTACGCCGATGCTTATTCGACGGATATTCGACGGGTCAGGTTACATGGCGAAGACACTAATAGAGGCTCAGATCACGACCGCCAAGGCACGCTCCAAGCTGGATTTTGGCGTGCATTGGCGCCGTCTCGATGCTGAGGCGCACCTTGGTTACCGCAAGGGCAAGCGGAGCGGTGCTTGGTTTGTGCGCTGGCGCAATCACCATGGCGGGGCTAACTACAAGCAGGCGCCGGTCGGTGTCGCCAACGATATCAACGATAAACTCGCCGAAGGAACCCTGACTTTTGAGCAGGCGGTCACAAAAGCGCGGGAACACGTCATCCGATCCAGAACGGAAGCGGCGGCGCAAGCTGCCGGACCAGCACCCACCGTGCGGACGGCTGTTGAGACATACATCAAGGAGCGTAATGCCCGTGATAGCCGAAGGGCTGGTCGCGAAGTTCGATCCGATGCTGCTCACCGCTTGCGGCGCTACGTTCTTGGTCAAAAGGAGCGCGGTAGCCATGAAGCCGTTGAAGCTGCCTCTCTCGCCGCAATCCATCTGCACGCGCTACAGGAAGATGACCTTCTGACGTGGCGCGAGGACCTTCCGGTAGAATTGAAGGCCACGACAAAGCAACGACTCATAAACGATCTGAAAGCTGGACTGAATGCAGCGTGGGCACGCCTGCCGGCGGAACAAAAGAAGCTGAACCCAACATTCCTCTCAATCGTGAAAGACGGGTTTAAGGCTGAGCGCATCGATGACGACGATGAGATATCTGTCGCCCGAGACAACCAGATCCTCACGGATGCGCAGGTCGGCACCCTGCTTCGAGCCGCACGCGAGATCGACGATGAGCAGGGATTTGAAGGCGACCTATACCGCATTGTCGTGTGCCTTGCAGCCACCGGCGCGCGATTTGCGCAGGCAAGACGGATGCGCGTCAGTGATGCACAACGGAAAGAGCAGCGCTTGATGGTGCCAGGTTCCTACAAGGGGCGTGGCGGCAACGGCGGCTCCGTCCCGGTTCCGGTGGGCATGGATGTCATCGAAGTCCTATTGCCGGGAATCTTAGATCGCCCGAAAGAGGCGCCGTTGTTCGAGCGCTGGAGCCACGAGCAGGAGGTCGGTAGCATCGTTTGGAGAAAGTCGAAACGCGGTCCGTGGAAGACGGCAGAGATCACTCGTCCGTGGCATGCCATCCGCGAACGCGCGCGACTACCGGAAGTCATTCCTTATGCGTTGCGACATTCCAGCGTCGTCCGCGGCTTGCGGAATCGACTCCCTATTCAGCACGTTGCTAAACTGCACAACACTTCCGTGAAAATGATCGAGCGGCACTACGCGAAATATATCTCAACAGCCTTGGAAGATCTTGCTCGGGCGGCAGTTGTACCGCTGGTCCCCCGGCGCGGCGAAAATGTAGTCGGGCGCGGATGATCAGAAAGAAGCTCTCGCCATCAAACGTATAACACTACTCTATAGGCTTGGCCTCCCCTGCACGACCGACATGTGTGAAGCGCCAAGCCCGTAAGCGCACTGCTTTGCGGGCCGATACGACAACCGAATCAAGAACTAATTCACGATCGATTCGGTAGCCGTGCTGCGATTAGTTTCCTGTTTCGCGTAACTGTCATTGGAGCCGCGAGCCTATCTACGGTCGGCTGGTGTCGCATTGACACCAACTAGAGCAAACAGAGATTGCACAATGACTAGCCGACGGCGACCGATGGTCGTAGTGGTAACTCGACCATCCCCGATTAGTTCATAAAGCTTGGTGCGCCCGAGACCTGTCACTTCACAGGCCTCCGCGACGGTGCAGGTCAACCGCTGCGCAAATGGAAGGCGACTCAGATGACGGAGCACCAACTTATCTGCGGACGCACCACGTTCAACTTGAATATCACATTCGAGGTCTGGACCACGCCGTGTCAAGGTTAAGGCTCCTCCACAGTCGAAGGAGCTACTCTGAGGCGCGCCGCATTCCACGTCAACGGAAGCAAAGAGCAGAGTGGAGAGCCTTAGCGAACGACAGGACGCGTCGGAAAAGTTTCGGCTATGAAAGGCAACGCAGAAATTTTCACAACCAATATCGACGTCCAGTTTGAACCGGCCAGGGGCACCAACAAGGCTGTTCAAGCCCGTTCCAAAGCGTCCGCAACCGTCCGCGCAGTGCTCGGAAACCCTTGAAAAATAGCCACTTCCGCGTACATTCTGGTTCGTCACCGTTTGTTCTCCTCCGATCCCAGCCGGCCGATTTGCTGGTACTTTTGCTGGTATCGTGTTGGTATCGAGAGAACAAACGTTCACGGCGACTTTCGCTTTTCCGAATGAGGAATTGAGCAGATGGCCGGCAAGAACGATGGCGCGTGCGTCGACCCCAAGCAGATCAGGACCGACGTCGACTGCCGCGCCGCCCGACCGAAATGCGACAATGGCGCGTGGAGTCCCGCCAAGATTTCCGACGTGACCGGCGGCTGGCTCTATCTCTTCGTCACGCCGGACGTGAGCAGGCCCGGCAACGCTGCCTCCAAGCTCTGGCGGATGGACTACCGCTTCCACGGCCGCCAGAAAACCTACTCTATCGGCCCCTACGGCAACGGCAGGGATGGCACGTTCTCGCTCGCCGACGCGCGGCGCGAGCGCGACAAGGCCAAAGACCTGCTCAAGGAAGGCAAAGACCCGAGCATCGAGAAGCAGCTCGACAAGCACAGGCAGGCCGCCGCCCGGCCTTTCGCGCAATGGGCCGACGAGTGGCTCGCGAAGAAGAAGGTGGAGAAGGTCAAACGCGGCAAGATCGTCGCAGTGCGCGACCCCAAGACCGTCGAGGTGCTTGAGCTACGCGTCGGCTACGTCAAGGCTCGCTTCGGCAAGCTGTGCAGGCAGGACATCAAACGTCCGGATGTGCTCGCGTTCATGCGCTCATATGAAACCGAGGGAAAGCTGGAAACCCGCGACCGAGTGCGCAGCATCGGTGAGCAAATCTGCAACTATGCCGATGTCGAGGGCGACGGTTACAATCCCTTTCGCAACCTGAATGGGCAGATGATTGCCAACGTTTCGACGCCCCGTCCCGGCGTCACCGAACCACGCGAGGTGACGCGCGTCTTCAAACTCATCAGCGGACCGTGGACGAGAGCGAGGTTTGGTGACGTTGTTGGCCTTGCCTTGCGCTTCGATGCGCTGACCATTCCCCGCCCCGGCATGGTCAATGAAATGGAGTGGAGCGAGGTCGATTGGGATGCCGAACGCTGGACTGTTCCAGCCGCCAAGATGAAGACCGGTTGGGACCATGTCGTGCCTTTGTCACGGCAAGCACTTGCAATCCTGCGCAGCGTCCGGAAGCTGACCGGCCATCGCCGGTACGCGTTTTCCTGCTCGAAGGACGCGCCGCTATCAAACAACACGCTCAACAAGCGCTTGCGGCTGCTTGGCATTGACACCAAGACTGATCATTGTGCCCACGGATTCCGGACCACCTT
>DATBEG010000081.1:0-10705 GCA_036276155.1 Bryobacteraceae bacterium
GCGTTGGCTCCGGGCGGAACGATCGCAATCGCCGAGTTCCTCGTCAATGCCGATCGAACCAGTCCGCTGAACGGGCTTCTTTTTGCCGTCAACATGCTTGTCAACACGGAACAGGGCAATACCTGGTCTTTCGAAGAAATAAGAAGCTGGCTGTCGGAAGCGGGATTCACCGACGCGCGCACCCTCGAGGCTCCGGGACCGTCGCCGCTCATACTAGCGACGAAGCCGGCTGCGTCATAGGAACTGCCCTTCCTGTAAATTTGGAACTCTTACTCTGTCGTCCCCGTATATATGTATGTCCCATATAATGGGTTCCATAGTATGTCCCAAAATTCGCCAGAGCAAGAGTGGAAGAAAGGCAGCGCGGAACTGTTGGTTCTTTCACTGCTGGAAAGCCAGCCACGGCATGGGTACGACATCTCGAAGCTGATCCACATCCGCTCGGGCGGTGTTCTGCAGTTTCACGTCACCTCTCTATATCCACTCCTCTACCGACTGGAGGAGCGCGGCTGGATTGTGGGCAAGTGGGTGGAAAAACCTGAGCAGCGGAGAAGGCGCTACTACAGCCTGACGGTCGAGGGCAGGAAGACGCTCCGCTCACAACGAAAAAGCTGGCGCGAGTTTGCCGCCGCTATCGGCCGAGTCACTGGAGTGGAAAATGCATGACTGGAAAAACATCGTTCGCGAACGTCTTGTAGATTTACGCCTGCAGCCTGCTGCAGAGTGGCAGCTTGCGGAGGAAATCGGACAGCATCTGGAAGACAAGTATCGGGAACTGCTCAGCGGAGGCGTTACGGAACCCGAGGCGTACCGTCAGACGGTAGCCGAGTTGGACTCGCTGTATCCGTTGAAGGCCAGCCTGGAGAGAAGCGCCTTCATCGCGAAACACGAAGTCGCCGTCGGAGATACCGCCAAAGGCAACTGGCTGGGGGACTTCGTTAGAGATCTTCGCTTCTGCTTCCGCGGGATGAAGAAAAACCCGGCATTCGTGCTGTTCGTGGTGTTGCCGCTGGCGTTGGGTATCGGCGCAAATACCGCGGTGTTTACCGTTTTCAACACCTTAATTGTCAATCCGCTGCCGGTCCCGGCGTCCAGACAACTGGCCGTCGTCACGATGGTGGGAGCGAAAGACAAATCAAACAACGGGGCGACGCTGCCGATCTCACATCCGGACCTGAACGATTATCAGGCCAAGAACGAAACATTTGCTTCCCTTGCGGGTTATACCGCTCCGCAGGTTGTGACGTTGCAGAGCGGCGGTGCGTCGGAGCGGATGTTCTGCGAACTCGTGACCGGGAACTATTTTTCGACTCTGCGACTTAATCCAGCGCTCGGCCGCTTCTTCGCGCCAAATGAGGACAGTGCTCCTGGAGCGCACCCTGTGGCCGTCCTGAACTACGCGACGTGGCAGGGCAGATTCGGCGGCGAAAAGGACATTGTCGGCAAGCAATTAACACTCGACAACGTAGTTTTGACGGTCGTCGGCGTCGCCTCGCCGAAGTTTATCGGCATCAATGCGATTTTCGGCCCGGATCTTTGGATACCGGCGGCAATGGCGCAACAACTCTTTCCAAGCGAAATGAACGGCATTTTTGCTAACCGTGCGAAACGATTGTTTATCGGAGTCGGCCGCCTGAGACCTTCAGTCACCCGCGCACAGGCGGATGGCGATATCGGAAGAATCGCAATCTCGCTTGCGAGCGAGTATCCGGAAGCTGATGCGGGGCACTCCATCGCGGTGCGGCCTGTGTCGGATGTCATGTTCAGCAGTTCCAGCGGTACCAATCGCCCATTTTTGTTCGGCACGGCGGCATTGTTGGCTGTCGTTGGAATTGTTCTGGTGATTGCGTGTTCTAACGTCGCGAATTTATTTTTGGCCCGCTCAGCCTCGCGCCAGCAGGAAATCGCAGTGCGGCTAGCTATAGGGGCAAGCCGCCCGCGGCTACTGCGGCAACTGTTGGCCGAGAATATCATCTTTGCCTTACTCAGTGGATTTGCCGGCATGGGCCTTGGATATGCGGCATTCCGAGCTTTGTGGTCCAAGGTGATTCCCCCGGAAGTTTCTGCAAACATGATTCGGCCTCACATGGACGCGCTGGTACTTGCATACGCGCTCGCGATATCGGTGCTCACCGGCTTCTTATTCGGGACGGCGCCGGCGATACAAGCGTCGCGCGCAAGCGTCGTGGATGCTCTCAAAGAAGACTCGCACGCGGCTGGTAGAAGCCGCAGAAAAGTCACATTCTCGAAGGCGCTGCTGGTTGGGCAAGTAGCCCTCTCTTTCCTTTTGCTGGTGGGCGCGGCGTTGTTTCTACGAAGCATCGGTCATGCGTACGAGATCGATCCGGGGTTTCAGACCAGGCGTCTGGCCGTGTTCCTGACGAATCCCGGCCAGGCGGGATACAGCGAAGCCGAGACAAAGAACTTCTACAAAGAAGTTCGTGAGCGTGTGACGAACATGCCCGCGGTTCAATCGGCGTCATGGGCCTCGAACTTGCCGCTTTGGGGCAGACTTGCGGCCGGCGTGCAAATTGAAGGTCGTCAACCCCACTCAAAATCCGACACTCTGACAACAATCCTGAACACCGTAGACCTGAATTACTTCGAGACGGCAGGCGTTCCGATTGAACAGGGCAGGACGTTTACCGAGATGGATGGTGAAAACTCCACACGCGTAGCGATTGTGAACGAAAAGATGGCGGGCGATTACTGGCCTAACCGCAACGCACTCGGCAAACGCATTCAGCTTCCGGGCGAAACGTTTATGCGTCAAATTGTGGGGATTTCGCGCACGGCCAATTACACCAGCCTGGGTGAGCCGTCGCAACCCTGCGTTTACGTCCCACTAGCACAGCATTTTTTCGATGCCATGACTCTCTATGTCCGAAGTCAGGGTGCGCCGGAACAGATTCTGCTTCCGGTTCAACGCCAGATGCGTGCGCTTGGGCCACACATTCTGATCAATGACGTTCGAACGGGCCGAACCATAATCGACAACGGCTTATTTGGCCCGAAGATTGGAGTAGCTCTCTTGAGCGTCTTCGGGGTACTCGCGCTAGGCCTGGCCAGCATCGGCTTGTACGGGGCAATGGCATATTCGGTAGCTCAGCGAAAGCGGGAAATAGGAGTGCGCATCGCTTTGGGAGCCGCGCCAGACAGTGTGATGCTCCTGATTCTGAAGGAAGGCCTAACGCTGGTCGTCTCCGGCATGGTTATTGGTTTTCTCGCGGCGCTCATGTTGGGACAACTTCTGAGCACAATGCTGTTCGGCGTCAGTGCCAGCGATCCAATCAGCGCGGCAGCGGCCTCGGCTGTTCTTCTGATTGTGGCCCTGTTGGCGTGTTACTTTCCGGGGCGCTGGGCGAGCCGCGTCGATCCCTTGGTGGCCTTGCGCGAGGGATGATAGGCACACCGCTAGGCTGGCTGATTAGAGGAACAAACCAAGCCCGCAATCCGTTGCTATGCCGTCTGAGAAAGGTCACCATGCCAAAGCAGTTGTCTCCGGCCGATCAAATGTACAGACATCCATTGTGGCTGCTAGTTGGTTTCTGGGTCTGCGTCGTGATCGCGATCGCTGTCGTAATTCGTAGAATTCTGGCGCTTACTGAAGGCTCGAACTCAGGGACAGGTCCAATGGCTGAGATGAATGCCGCATTTTCGTCGCACGCTGCGTTGACCATGGCGCATATCGTTCCGGCGATGATTTTTGTGTTGCTCGCAGTTGCTGTGCTGTTCCGTGTTGGCCGCGGCAAATGGCTGCAGCCGCTCTTTTTTGCGTTTGGCGCCATCACGGGCCTTACTGCATATGCAATGAACGCTTACGCGATTGGCGGTTGGACCGAGCGCTCTGCCGTTCTCGCTTTCGACACGTGGTTTTTGGTGTCGCTGAGCTTCGCGTTTCGGTTCTACCTGCGTGGTGACGCTGGTGAGCAGCGGGCGTGGTCAACACGCGCCATAGGCATATTGCTCGGGATCGCGACAACGCGACCTGTTATGGGAGTTTTCTTTGCAACCAGTTCAAGAACACATTTGTCTCCACACGAGTTCTTTGGAGTTGCGTTCTGGATTGGTTTCTCGATCAATGCCCTGGTGATCGAACTATGGCTACACTCCCGAAGACGCGCACAGCTCAACAACTTATACTCGATGCGTACACTCCGTGTTTGATCTGGATGCCTACCTTGAGCGCATCGGCTATACAGGCCCGCGTACCGCGACCGTCGACACGCTGGAGGCCGTGCATGCGCTGCATCCGGCGGCGATTCCCTTCGAAAACTTGAATCCACTTCTGGGTTGGCCTGTCGCGCTGGATTCAGATTCGCTGCAGGCGAAAATGGTCCACGGCGGCCGTGGTGGATGGTGCTTCGAGCAAAACATTTTATTTCGGCACGCGCTGGAAACGTTGGGATTTTCCGTGACCAGCCTTGCGGCCCGAGTGCTGTGGAATGCCGCACCGGGCGCACCTGTCAGCCCGCGCATGCACATGCTGCTGCTGCTGGATTTAGCTGGCGTGCCATACCTGACCGACGTTGGATTCGGTGGAAACGTGCTTACCGCTCCTCTGCGCCTGGATTCGCACCTCGTGCAGCACACGCCCCATGAGCCACATCGTCTCTTACGGCTCGAGAACGGCTTCGTGCTTGAGGCTTCGTTGAATGGCGAATGGAAACCGTTCTACCGCTTCACACTGGAGCCGCAGTTTCCGACGGACCACGAAGTCTCCAATTGGTATTTGTGCCATCATCCCAGTTCGTTTTTTCGCCAGGTCTTGATCGGCGCGCGGGCGACACCGGAAGGCCGCTATGCATTGTTGAATAACACGCTCGCCATCCATCGTAAGAACGGAACGGAAAAGCGTGTTCTAGCGAGCGCGGCGGCACTCCGATCCTGTTTAGAAGTGGATTTCGGTCTGCGCTTGCCTGAATCACCGGAACTGAACGCCGCATTGGAACGCCTCACTCAGATCCCGGCTTCAGCTATCCAAAGCTGAGAGATTTCGTGCTTATTCGTCTTGATCGGACGAGAATGTACGATGCGAACCGATTCATTATTGATCGGCGAGAGCCGTCAGTGGCGATATGTGGGCGGCCCGACGCGCCGGCAGTAGGCACGCAGCGAGAGCTACTACTGCAACCATGCTGCTCGACGCAGCGAGGATCGCCGGATTATGGGCAGCCACATGGAACAGAACCGCTTGCATGGCGCGCCCGGTTGCCCAGGCTCCGCACAATCCAACGGCTACGCCGGCGGCCAGCAGTCGTAAAGCAAGCGAGAAGAAGTGCCGTTGGATCGTCTCGGGCCTTGCTCCTAAAGCCATGCGAATCGCAATTTCCCTTCGCCGTTGCACGACCGCATAGCTCAACACCCCATACGTTCCCACCATAATGAGAAGCAGAGCTATTGCGGAGAATATGCCGCTGAGCAATGCTGGAGCGCGGCGATCAATCAAGCTGGCCGAGATGCGATCGTTCATCGATTGGATTTCGTTGACGGCCAGATCGGGATCGACTTGCCGGACTGCCCGTTGCAATAAAGCTTTTAGGAGTTCCGGCTTGACGTTCCCGCGAACGACGACGAAAATATTGAAGTCCGAGCGGTAGACATACGGATAGTAGACAGCGCCCTGGGCCGTATCATCCGTGAGGCCCGCCTGCTTGATGCTGCCAACTACGCCGACCACAGTGAACGCCTCGGCACTGTTGCCGGGCTCAATACCTTGAAAAATGCGCTGGCCTAGCGGATTTGCATTGGGCCAATTGTAACGGGCGAAGCTCTCGTCCACGACACACGTTCGCGCGTTCCTGCCGGAATCGTCGGACGTGAGAAATCGGCCTGCGCGTAGTGAGAATCCCATGGCTTGAAAGTAATCGCCGAAGACGCCATAAGAGTAAGAGCCTCGCGCTGATTCTCCAGGCCGAAGAACATGGCCCTCGGCGACAGCCGCGCTCTTTCCGTTCTTCCCGCTGAAAGGAATATTGGTGGCAAAACCAGCGGCCGAGACTCCTGGCTGCTGACGAAGTTTGTCGAGCAGCCTGCCTGTCAGCACAAGGCCCGCTGAAGGTGAGGGATAGCGATCTCCCACCAACGAGATTTGACCGGCGATCGTGTGATCCGGGCGGAATCCCGGAGAGACGTCCATCGCGCGCTTCAAACTGAGACCCAACAGACCGGCCCCCGCCAAGAGAACAAACCCTAAGGCGATTTGAGCAGTGACGAAGGAATGACGCAGGACCAGCGTGGCCCGACCCGCGGTTCCACCGCGCGACTCACTTTGCAGCGCCTCAGCGAGGTGAGGCCGAAGATTGAACCAGGCGATTGGCATCGCGAGTATGAGGCCCAGCACGACGACTGCAGCTACTGCAATTACGGCTAATCGCGCATCAAAAGCAATATAGCCGCCGAGAGGCAACCGGTCTGCGCCTAGAGCATTGACCAATCGAATTCCTCCCGCCGCTACCGCTAGCGACAGCAAGCCTCCCAAAAAGGTCAATAGGATTGTCTCGACAAGTGCTTCAGCAACGATGTGGCTTGCGCTCGCGCCCAGTGCTTGCCGTACAGCTACTTCTTTCAATCGGCCGCTTGCGCGGACAAGAAGCAAGTTGACGAGGTTGACCAGGCCAATCAGGAGAAGCGTAAACACACCCGCTTGTAGTAACAGCAGAATGGGACGGATAGCCGCCACCTGATCGGCGTGCAACGAAATCACTAGCGAGCGGAATCCGGCCTGGGCCATCATTTTGGCTTGAGGATCGTCTCTTTCCAACGCCGCATTTTGGGCGTCGATTTGCGATTGCGCTTGTGAGAGAGTTGCGCCCGGTTGCAGCCGCGCGATCATCTGGATCACGTTGCCACCCGAGTGACGCTCTTGCGGCAGGCGTTGTTCGTGGCTGGAAGAAAGCGGCAAATAGAGCTGGGATTTGGAGGAGAGAAAATGAAAATTCCGGGGCAGCACACCGATCACGGTTCTCGGAATACTGTCCACCCAAACCGTTCGGCCGATTGCCTGCGGATTGGCGTTGAAATGTTGCCGCCAATACTCGTCAGTGAGGACAACGACACGATCGGCCTGGTTCGTCATTTCGGCATCCGTGAAGCCACGCCCGATTGCCGGGCCAACATCAAGCGTGGTGAAGAAATCGGGAGAAATCCGCGTAATCTGATCACGCACGGTTGAGCCGGGCGCTCCGGCGATGGCAGTCCCGAAACTGTAAATAGATAACGAGTTGAACGCGGGAATGGCACCCCGTCGTTCGTAGTAATTCGTTATCGAAGAACCATCGCGTTCGACACCTGCTTTCGGATAGGTGTTAAAAATACTCAAAAGCCGATCCGCTTCGGGGAATGGCAACGGACGAACAAGGATCGCGTCAATGACCGCGAAGATCGTTAGGTTTGCCCCGAGACACAGCGCGAGGGTCAGAAGCGCAGTGACCGTAAATGCCGGCGTCTTGCGCAGCAAGCGCGCGGCATAACGCAGATTGCGGGCAAGTTCGTCGAAAGGCTGTAGACCGCGAGCCTCACGGCAATCGTCTTTTATGCTATTCAGCCCTCCCATGTCGACGCGAGCGCGGCGATACGCCTCTTCGCGTGACAATCCGGAGCGGATGAGATCCTGCGCGCAGTGCTCGATGTGGGAGTGCAACTCCTCTGCCATGCCATCCTCAAAGCCGGAACGTGACCTGAGAACACCAAACACAGAACGAAGGCGTCGGAGCATGCTACACCTCCTCCGACGTCGTGTTTAGGGCCGCGGTAATCGCCGATACCAAACGGTTCCAGTCGGCAGTTTCTTCTCGAAGGCGGCGGCGCCCAGCGGTAGTTATCGTGTAGTATTTCGCGCGCCGGTTGTTTTCGCTTTGCCCCCACTCGGCAGCAATGAGGCCTTGGTGCTCCAAGCGGTAAAGAGCCGGGTACAAAGACCCTTGCGGAATCTCAAGAGCCTCACGTGAGATCTGCCTGATGCGCAACAGCACACCATATCCGTGCAACGGATTTAGCGACACCGCTTTAAGGATCAGCATGTCCAGTGTGCCTGGAAGTAGTTCGGATTTTTCCACTATGTCCTTCCTAGCCCATCTAGGAAGATAGCACCCTTCTCCTAGTTAGACATATGGAAGGTATAAAGTCACAATGTGCGTGCCGAGCGAGCACAGCGAATTATAGTTGAACCTTTCGCCGAGCCAGCTTCGTAAGAAATTACGTGAGTTCCTTGTCTGGCCAGTTGAAGCAGGTGTTCCGCCGACTGAGGCGCGCTCCGACATTCACTTTCGTTGCTGTTCTCACGCTAGGCCTCGGTATCGGGGCTAACACGGCCATCTTCAGCGTTCTCGAAGGTGTGTTGCTCAAACCTCTGCCCTATCCCGACCCTGACCGCCTCGTTGGCCTCTGGCTGACAGCTCCAGGCATCAATATCAAAAACCTGAACATCGCCCCATCCGTTTATTTCACTTACCGTGAACAGAACCGCAGTTTTCAAAGCTTGGGTGTCTATACTGGCGACGGCGTCAGCGTCACTGGCATCGGCGAACCTGAACAGGTCCGAGCTTTGGACGTCACTTACGGTCTTTTTCCCACGCTGGGCGCCCGACCTTTCCTTGGGCGTTCCTTCTCGGCTAAGGACGATTCGGCCGGCGCACCTGAAACAATCGTTCTCTCCTACGGCTACTGGCAGCGGCGCTTCGGCGGCGACCGCTCCATTATCGGCAAGCATCTGAAGATCGACGGCCGATCGCGCGAAGTCATCGGCGTTATGCCTCGCGAATTCCGATTCTTGGATATGGATGCCGAGCTATTCGTCCCGCTTCAGTTCGACCGTGGCAAAACGACCCTCGGCAATTTCAGTTGGCAGGGCGTCGCACGCCTCAGACCCGGCGTGACGCTTGCCCAAGCGAACGCCGATGCGGCCCGTATGCTTCCCATCGTCAACAAAAGTTTTCCGCCGCCTCCGGGCTTCAGCGCGAAGCTCTTTGAGGATGCCCACATCGCGCCTGCGCTCCGACCGTTCAAACAGGATCTGACCGGCGATATCGGCACAACTCTCTGGGTACTGATGGGAACTATCGGCATCGTGCTGCTGATCGCCTGCGCCAACGTTGCGAATTTACTTTTGGTGCGTGTCGAATCACGCCATCTGGAACTAACAATTCGCGCGGCGTTGGGCGCCTCCACAGCCCGAATCGCTTACGAACTGCTGTTGGAGAGTCTCACGGTTGCGGTTCTTGGAGGTGTCGTCGGTACGGCTCTCGCATTCGGCGCGTTGCGTCTGCTCTTGTCAGGCGACTGGTCGAGGCTCCCCCGGATCTCGCAGGTTGGCATAGATGGGCCCGTTCTCTTCTTCGCCGTCGCGCTTTCGCTCGTCACCGGCTTTCTGTTCGGACTGGCGCCGGTCCTGAGGTATGCCAGTTCCCGTCTCGCAGGGGGCTTGCGCGACGGCGGACGGTCCATCAGCGTGAGCCGGGAAAGACACCGCGCGCGCAATACTTTGGTCGTGGTGCAGGTTGCGCTCGCCCTGATCCTATTAATCAGTTCCGGTTTGATGATCCGCACGTTCCGCGCTCTCAATCAGGTGCAGCCCGGCTTCTCAGGCCCGGAGCAGGTACAGACGCTTTCGGTCTACATTACCGAAGCTCAAGTGTCGGAATCCGCCAAAGTCCTGCGCATGGAGCAAGACATAGCCGACGGATTGCAAGCCATTCCGGGCGTGCGGAGCGTGGCTATTACTACGGCTCTCCCCATGAGCGGCAACGACAGTTCGGACGTGCTGTTTGCCCGCGATCACACGTATCGTGAAGGACAGATCCCTCCCATCCGCCGCTTCATCTATGCTTCTCCCGGCCTTCATCAAACCATGGGGACGCCGCTTCTTACCGGCCGGGACTTTTCCTGGAAAGATAACAACAAAGAAGCACTTGTTGCGATGGTCTCCGAGAGCCTCGCTCGCGACTACTGGGGCAACGCCGCAGCGGCATTGCACAAGCAGATCCGCGAAGGAATGAATGACCAATGGCGTGAAATCGTTGGCGTGGTCGGCGATGTCCATTATGACGGTGTAGATCGACCTGCTCCGGCCGCGGTCTATTTCCCGCTGCGTCTCAGCAATTTCGAAGGCGAGAAAGACTCCACTCGCCGGGGCGTATCGTTTGTTATTCGTAGCCGGCGCGCGGGTTCCGAGAGCTTCCTCAAAGAAGTCCGGCGCTCTATATGGACTGTCAACGCCAACCTTCCGCTCGCGCAGGTTCGCACCGTCGATGATCTCTATCGTAAATCACTGGCCCGAAGTTCGTTCACGTCCGTCCTGCTTATTGTCGCTGCAGTCATGGCTGTGATTCTTGGCTCGGTTGGGATTTATGGCGTCATCGCTTACACCGTCTCGCAACGGAGGCGCGAGATCGGCATACGCATGGCACTGGGCGCGCGAAACAGCGAAGTAGCCGCGATGTTCGTTCGATATGGCATGCTGCTCGTGAGCATCGGTGCAGCTTGCGGAGTGCTATCGGCGCTGGGACTCATGCGATTGCTATCGACGCTTCTCTACGGTGTGAAACCAGCCGATCCACTGACTTACATTGGAATGTCATTCCTTTTGCTGTTCATTGCATTCATCGCGAGCTACTTGCCTTCGCGCCGTGCTGCCGCCGTTGATCCGGCCACCGCCTTACGTCTTGATTAAGGTAGCTGGCTCCAAGCAAATCGCGGCCAACCGCGC
>DATBEG010000082.1:0-21902 GCA_036276155.1 Bryobacteraceae bacterium
TGTTTAACGGCGTTGTGACATGGTCTGCATACGCAACTGCATCATCGAGAAAGACTTGGCGGCCATCGCGAAAGCGGATCTTCCATGGGGCCGGTTTTCCGAAGCAACCGTTCTGGTTTCAGGAGCGAGTGGCTTACTGCCTTCGTACATGGTCGAGATGCTCGCGTACTGCAATGATGCCGGTCTCACGAGAAATTGTCGGATTATTGGCTTGGTACGAAATCGCGCTAAGGCCGAGCAGCGCTTCGCTCATCTGCTCGGAAGAAACGATTTCAGGCTACATGTACAGGACGTCTGCGAACCCATCCGACGTCTAGAAGGTGTGAACTTCATCATCCATGCGGCCAGTCAGGCGAGTCCGAGATTTTATGGCTCGGATCCTGTCGGAACGCTGGCGGCGAACACCTTGGGTACATATAACCTGCTTTCGCTTGCTCGTGATTGCGGCGCGGAAGATTTCCTGTTTTTTAGCAGTGGCGACGTGTACGGCCGGAGTGGAAATCCGGAAATTCCAACCCGGGAAGATGCTTTCGGTTACCTGGATCCTATGGATCTACGTTCGTGTTACGGGGAAAGCAAGCGGATAGGGGAAACGATGTGCGTAGCGTTCCATCAACAGCACGGGATCCCGTTCAAGATTGTCCGGACGGCGCATACCTACGGTCCTGGAATGAGTCTCGACGACGGCAGAGTTTTTGCTGACTTTGTAGCCAATGTTGTCCGGCGTGAAGATATCGTCGTAAAGAGCCGCGGTACGGCACGAAGGCCGTTCTGCTACATCGCCGATGCCACGCTCGCTTACTTTCTTGTCCTGCTGAGGGGCGCCGACGGTCAGGCGTACAATGTCTGCAATGAAGCCGTCGACTTGAGTGTTGGCGAATTGGCAAATCTGCTCGCCGATCTGTTCCCTGAACGTAATCTCAACGTCCGCTTTGTTCCGAACTCGGACCGCGGAACATACATTCCGAGCCCGATCGAGAAAGGCTCCCTCGATAGCTCGAAACTGCGCTCGTTGGGCTGGAAACCATGCATTACGGCTGAAGACGGCTTCCGGCGCACTGTCTTAAGTTACGAATCCTAACAGCCGATAAGTCAGGCAACTGCATGCATGAATTCGTGCTGCGGAGCGTTGATGAAATCGATTACAATTCTCACCCCCTGCTTCAACGAAGAGGAGAATGTCGAGGAATGTTATCTGCGGGTGCGCGACGCGATGCTACGAGTCGGCCGTTATCGCTACGAGCACCTGTTCATCGATAACAGCTCAACGGACAACACGGTTGCAGTTCTGAAGCAGCTCGCCGCACAGGACAAGAACGTCAAAATCATCGTTAACACGCGCAATTTCGGCCAGGTCCGGTCACCCATGTACGCCTTAACGCAAATGCAGGGGGACGCGATTATCGGCATCGTTGCAGATTTGCAGGATCCGCCGGAGATGATTCCCCAGCTCATTGAGAAATGGGAACAAGGCTACTCGATGGTGATTTGCGTCAAGGAGACAAGCCAGGAAAACCCGCTCATGTTCTGGGTCCGCACGATGTTCTATCGAATAGTCCAAAAGCTTGCTTCCGTGCGGACATTTCAGCATTTCACCGGCTTTGGTCTCTATGACCGTCGCGTGATTGATGTCGTTCTGTCTTTCAAGGACCCTTATCCATTTTTCCGGGGAATGATTGCTGAAATTGGGCTGCCTCACTGCGAGGTCGTCTATAACCAGCCGAGCCGAAAACGGGGCTTCACGAAAAATGACTTCTTCACGCTGTACGACATAGCGATGCTCGGCATCACGAATATGTCGAAGGTGCCGCTCCGGATCGTGACTTTTACCGGGTTTGCGTGCTCGCTGCTGTCGATGCTGGTGGCTGGGTCATACCTCGTCTACAAGTTGCTCTTCTGGTACACGTTTGAGCTTGGGCTGGCGCCGCTTATTATCGGGCTGTTCTTTTTTGGATCAGTCCAACTCGTTTCACTCGGAGTTATCGGCGAGTACGTGGGCGCAATTCACACGCACGTTCAGCAGCGGCCCTATGCAATTGAAAAAGAAAGGGTTAACTTCGAATTCCCGCCGGGCGAACCGCTACGGGACGACGGGGCCCTAGGCAATCTCGCGGCAGCGCTAAGCCAACAGCATCAACCAGCGTTTTCCATGAAGTAGTAGCAGAACATATGGCAGACGATCAGGTGTCCATCTTCAATCCGACCCATATGGGACTCTGCGACACGAATTTCCAGATCCGCCATGGGTCCCAACTTGCCGCCATCGCGGCCGGTAAGCGCGATGGTCTTGCAGCCGATTTGTTTCGCATACTCCATCGCGCGGATCACATTAGGCGAGTTGCCCGACCCGCTAATGCCAATAAAGACATCGCCGCGCTCGGCGAAGTTCTTCAGTTGTTCGGTAAATATGCAGTCGTAACCGACATCGTTCGAATAGGCCGTGATGGTGGGGAGCGAGTCAGTAAGCGCCATGATGCGGAAACGGGTGGAGCGGTTATAGCTCGCGCCCTTCACCATGTCGGTGACGAAGTGAGAAGCAGTCGATGCGCTGCCGCCATTACCACAGACGAAGACGTGCCGGTTCGCATTGCGAGCGGCTTCAAGGATCTCGATGCCTCGATTCACGGCCTCGAGGTCGACGGTTTCAAGCGCTGTAACAAGCTGGGATTTATAGTTCTGACTGAAGTTCAACCCGGATGTCTCACCGGAACCCAAAAACTCTGCGGTTGTGGTGCTCATTGACTAAATACTATCGCGCAAATGATCGAAGAGGTTCATATAGACAGCCCGCACGGATGTGGCTAAGAGGGAATGGCGGGATTTGAGAAAGGCAACGTGGGCGAGTCAGGGAGGACGTGACATGCAGCATCCAGGGACGGTGAAGATTGGGGGAAAACGAGTCGGCCATAGCGAACCCTGCTATGTGATCGCGGAGATCGGCATCAATCACAACGGCGACATCGATTTGGCGAAGCGGCTCATCAGCGTTGCGGTTGCTGCTGGTTGTGACGCGGTGAAATTTCAGAAAAGAACGGTGGATGTCGTTTATACGCCCGAGGAACTGGCCAAGCCGCGCGAGAGCCCCTTTGGAACGACGAACGGCGATCTGAAGCAAGGCCTCGAGTTCGGGCGGGAAGAGTTCGAAGACATCGATGCCTACTGCAAGGCGGTACACATCGACTGGTTCGCATCCTGCTGGGACGAGGCGTCGGTCGATTTCATTGAGGAGTTTGACGTTCCCTGTTACAAGATTGCCTCAGCCTCTCTGACGGACGACAACCTCCTGCGCCATACACGCCGGACCGGCAAACCGATCATTCTGTCGACGGGAATGAGCACTCTCGAAGAGATCGACCACGCTTTGGACGTGCTTGGTCCGGAGAATCTAATTTTGCTGCACGCATGCAGCACGTACCCCGCGCTCTACGAAGAACTCAATTTGAGAGCGATTCCCAGTCTTCGTGACCGGTACGAATTGCCCGTTGGATACTCAGGGCACGAGACTGGCATTCCGTCTACCGTTGCCGCAGTCGTTTTGGGCGCCTGCTGCGTTGAAAGGCATATTACGCTCGATCGCGCGATGTGGGGAAGCGATCATGCGGCTTCGCTCGAGCCGAACGGGATTACACGCGTTGTACGCGATATTCGCTTGATCGAGCAATCTCTGGGCGACGGTGTGAAGCGCGTTTACGAACGCGAGTACCCAATAATCAAGAAACTCCGTCGCGTTGGAGCGTCGCCTGTAGCTGCGTAGTTCGACATAATGATGAAGCTTTCCGATTACGTCATACGGTTTCTCGCGCGCCATGGTGTCAGGCACGTGTTTCTCGTGCCTGGCGGCGGTGCGATGCACTTGAACGAATCACTGTCGCGCTCGCACGATATCGAGTTCGTCTGCAATTTGCATGAGCAGGCGAGCGCGATCGCAGCCGAAAACTATTCGAAAGCCACGAATCATTTCGGCGTCGCCATGCTGACCACAGGGCCGGGAGCAACGAACGCTATCACGGGAGTTGCGGGCGCGTGGCTTGATTCGACTCCGTGCCTTTTTATCTCAGGGCAGGTCAAGCGCGCCGACCGGATGATCACTGCGGAGGGCAAACACCTTGGCGTGCGACAGATGGGCGTGCAGGAAGTTGAAATCGTTTCCCTCGTCGAATCGATCGCAAAGTACGCCGTAACGGTGAACGATCCGCTCGAGATTCGCTATCACCTGGAAAAGGCAGTTTATCTAGCCCAGAGTGGCCGTCCTGGGCCCGTCTGGATTGACATTCCGCTGGATGTACAGGCAGCGCAGATTGAAGAGACACAGCTTCGTGGTTTTGAGCCGCCTCCTTCGACACACAGTAGCGAATTACTGGCCGCAAACGTTTCGCCGGTCATCGATGCGCTGAACCGGGCCGAGCGTCCGTTAATCCTCGTCGGTAATGGTGTGCGGCTGTCTCATGCCGAGAAGGAACTGCGCGAACTGCTTGCAGAACTCGACATTGCGATTGAGACGACGTGGCTGGCCATCGATCTTGTCGACGATCATCATCCCAATTTTGTGGGCAGGCCGGGCGCGATTGCACCGCGCGGAGCAAACTTCGCCATCCAGAACTGTGATTTTCTGCTTGCGATCGGGGCGCGGCTCGATCGGATTCTCACCGGCTACTCGCTTGAGAATTTCGCCCGCGGCGCGCATAAGGTGATGGTGGATGTGGATGCGGCGGAGATCGCAAAGACGGGCGATTTCGTTGCACACAAAATCTGCGCCGACGCGCGAGACTTCCTGCACGAGATGCTGAGGCAGCGAACCCGGATTCAGCGGCGTGACCGTTCGTCCTGGCTTGAGCGCTGTCAAGAATGGAAAGCCCGATATCCGGTTGTGCTCGACACGCATCGTGTCGCCAAAGGGCCTGTGAGCGTGTATCACTTCTCCGAAGTGATGAGTGAAATATTGGAACCGGGCGATCTGATTGTGTCCGGCAGCTCAGGCAGCGCAATCGAGCTGTTTCTGCTGGCGTTCCGGGTGAAAGACAAGCAGCGCGTTTTCCATACCACCGCCTTGGGCGCGATGGGGTTCGGCATACCGGCCGCAATCGGCGCGTGTCTCGCGAACGGGCATCGACGCACCGTGTGCGTTGATGGTGACGGTGGGTTCCAGTTCAACATTCAGGAACTCGAAACAGTCCACCGGCTGAATTTGCCGATCACTTTCTTCGTGCTGAACAACGGCGGTTACGCATCCATCCGCGCTTCGCAGGCGGCGTTTTTCGGCCAGCCGCGCATTGGAGCGGATACGGCAACCGGGCAAAGCCTGCCTGACGTGCGGCGCGTCGCCGAAGCGTACGGTATCAAGACCGATCTCATTCCCGACCAGTCGAATTTGAGGTTTGACATCGAGCGTGTTCTGGCGCGCTCGGGCCCGATCGTGTGCGAAGTGCGGGTGATTTCGGATGAAGTCCGCCAGCCGCGTATCACTTCTGTGCAGAACTCGGACGGTTCATTTCTGTCTACACCGCTCGAAGATCTCTGGCCATTTCTGGAACGTGAAGAGTTTGCTTCAAACGTTCTGATACCGGCACTTCAAAGCTGCTAAACATGCCGCGCATTGGGATCATGCAGGGTCGGCTGGCGCCCCCTACGCATGGCCGGATCCAGTGTTTTCCGCGCGGCCAGTGGCAGGACGAATTTGCGTATGCGGAAGCGGCGGGTCTCGATTTGATCGAATGGATCTACGATCTGCATGGAGCTGGAGCGAACCCCATCGAAACCGACGCGGGCGTTCGATCCATGCTGGCGGTGAGCCGTACTCACGGCGTCTCGGTTTTATCGCTCTGCGCAGACTATTACATGGAACGGCCGTTCACAACAGCAGATGAAGGTGGCGTGCAAGAACTGGAACGACATCTCCTATGGCTGCTCACGAGATGCGAACGTGCCGGTATCGAGCGCATTGTGCTGCCGTTTGTGGATGCATCTCGGATCCAGAATGATCTGCAGCGCGAGCGAGTAACCAGAATCCTCGATCGTGCTCTGCCGTTTGCCGAAGCGAGTGGGATTGAGCTGCACCTGGAGACTTCACTTCCTCCTGCGGACTTCGTCGCGCTATTGCGCAAGATCGACAGTCCCTGGGTAAAAGTCAACTACGATTCGGGTAACAGCAGTTCACTCGGTTATGACCCGGCGCGAGAGTTCGCGGCTTACGGAGATCGCGTAGGCAGCATTCATATCAAAGACCGCGTGCGCGGCGGCGGGACGGTTCCGCTGGGGCTGGGAGATGCCGATTTCGCGCGCTTGTTTCAGGCGATCTGCCGGTCCGGGTACGCAGGGGATTACATTCTTCAGGTGGCGCGGCCACAGGCCGGTGATGAGGTGCCATGGGCGCGACAGAACAAAAGCTTTCTGTGCGAGTGGCTGAAAGCTGCACAATCCGCGCCTTATGAGGTCTGCTGTTGAAGGTTTTGATCGTCGGACTTGGCGGAATCGGCCAAAGACACGCCCGGAATTTGCGAACTCTGCTCGGTGACGAGGTGGATTTACTGGCGTATCGTGTTCGCGGTCGGTCGCACGTTATCACGGCCTCGCTGGATATTAACTCCGCGCGCGATGTCGAAGCCGAGCTTGGCATCTCCGCGTTCGACTCGCTCCCTGCGGCTCTCGGGCAGAGACCAGACGCCGCTTTCATTTGCAATCCCACTTCTTTGCATGTACCTGTGGCGCTTCAGTGCGTCGAAGCAGGATGCGATGTATTGCTTGAGAAACCTGTGTCCCACTCGCTTATGGGCATCGCTGATTTACGCAAGGCGGTATCGGCAGAAAAGCGCATCGTTATGCTTGGTTACCAATTGCGCTTCCACCCCTGTCTAGAGCGATTGCGAGAGATGCTGGACGACGACTTGTGCGGCAAGCCGATCGCCGCGAGAGTGTGGGTTGGTGAGGATCTGCGCGGGTGGCATCGATACGAGGATTACCGCGACATGTATGCTTCGCGCGCGGAACTTGGCGGCGGTGTCGTGTTGTCGCAAATCCACGAGCTCGACTACATCTACGACCTCTTCGGCGTGCCGAACCGCATTTTTGCGCTGGGAGGACATGTCAGCGCGCTTGAGATCGATGTGGAAGACGTTTGCAGCGCCTTGCTGCAATTTGAGATCAATGGGCGCGTGCTTCCCGTCCATTTACAGCAGGATTACCTACAAGTGCCCACCAGCAGAGGATGCGAAATTTTGTGCGAACGCGGAAGAATTTCTATGGATCTGGTCGCCGCGACGCTGGTGTGCCGGGATGCCTGCGGCAATATATGCGAATCGCAGCAGTGGAGCGGGTTCGAGCGCAATCAGCTCTTTGTCGACGAACTCAGGCATTTTCTCCATTGTGTAGAGACACGAGAACGGCCTGTTGTCGACCTCGACGACGGTATCTGGAGTCTTCAGATGGCTCTTGCTGCAAAGGAGTCACTCAGATCCGGCTGCGTAGTTGAGTTGCCGCGGACACTCGATCATGTCAACTAGCGCACATCAAATGCCGCGGTCAGTTTCACGATCAATCGACCGCTTCGACCTGTCGGAACGCGTTGCCGTTATCACTGGGGGAGCGGGGCTTCTTGGTGAGCAGCACGGTCGTGCAATTGCGAGCGCGGGCGGTGTTCCCGTGCTGGTAGACATCAATGGCTCCCGAGCACAGAAAACAGCAGAGATGCTGGCATCCGATTACGGTGTGGATGCATGGGGAACTGAGTTGGACATCACTGATGCGAACGCCGTCGAAGAATTCAGAAAGCTGCTTTTGCGTCGTTTTGGACGCGTCGATATCCTGATCAACAACGCGGCGAACAATCCGAAAGCCGAAGATCCGCGAGATGTGAATTTCTCGCGTCTTGAGAATTTCCCGATTGAACAGTGGCATGCTGACATCAATGTCGGTTTGACGGGAGCATTCCTCTGCAGCCGCGTGTTGGGCCCGGAAATGGCGAAGCGAGGGAGCGGTTCGATCGTTAACGTAGCGTCCGACCTTGCGCTGATTGCACCAGATCAGCGGCTGTATCGAGTTCCGGAGCTCCCGGATGATCTTCAGCCAGTCAAGCCTGTGACCTATTCAGTGGTGAAATCGGCTTTACTTGGGCTGACCCGGTATCTGGCTACGTATTGGGCTGATGCCGGTGTTCGCGTGAACACAATCTGTCCAGGGGGAGTTGAAAACGGCCAGTCCGAAGGCTTCCGAGGAAGGCTTGCTTCGCTGATTCCCATGAGTCGTATGGCAAGACCCGACGAGTATCAGGGAGCGATTCTGTTCCTGTGCTCGGATGCGTCTTCCTATATGACTGGGGCTACGCTCGTGGTAGATGGAGGACGAACCTGCTGGTGAGTTCGGTGTCGCGGCGCCTGCTCTATTGGGCTATTGCGCTCGCCATAGCCGGCACTCTGCTCTGGCTGTCTTTGCGGCACGTGAACTGGACTGAAGTTGGGCGAGCGTTTTTGTCCGCTAACCTCAACTTACTCGCAGCTGTGGCTCTCGTCTCATCTGTATCGCTGTTCCTGCGCGCAGTGCGATGGCGTGTGCTTCTTTCCGCACGGTTGGAAATTAAACTTGCCACTGTGTTCTGGGCAGCTTGCGCGGGTTATTTCGGAAACAGCTTTTTGCCGGCGCGTGCGGGCGAGGTCATGCGCACGGTGATTGTCAGCGCGGAGAGCGGCCTGAGCAAAGCCTTTGTTCTTACTACCGCATTGTCGGAACGACTGCTGGATGCAGTGTTCCTGGTAGCCCTCAGCGCGCTGGTTCTGCTCAGTCTGCCGATTCATGCGGTTTGGCTGGTGAATGCAGCGAAACTGTTTGCCGTGGCCGGGCTCGCCGGGATTGCCGTGGTCGCATTGCTACCGCGATTTCAGCATGTTGTGCTCCGGTTTGGCTTTGTTTCGAAAATGTCCGGCATGATTTCACAAGTCTGCGAAGGATTGAGCACGTTGCATCAACCGAGCCGGCTGGTTCGTTTCGGCAGTCTCACAGTGGTCATCTGGTTGATCGACGCGATGTCAACTGTACTCGGGATGCGGGCCTTAGGCATGCACGGCTCATTGCCCGTTGCGGTTCTACTCATCACGGCCTTCGGGCTTGGCAGCGCCCTGCCGGCCACTCCGGGCTACATCGGAATCTATCAGTTCGTTGCGGTGAGCGTGCTCATTCCGTTCGGATTCGCCAAAGCGGACGCTATCGCCTACAGCTTACTGGTTCAGGCGATGCAATACCTGCTGTTCGGATTTTGGGGCGTACTTGGGATTATTCGCTGGCGGACACGTGCGCCCGGCTCAAAGATACTTGCGGCGAATACGGACGACATCCACGAACGCCCTCATGAAATCTCCGGGGTGAATCTTTGAACCGGCCACGTCAACCCAACGCTCGAGCGGATACTCGTAAATAGATTCCGCCAATTTGCCGGGATCGCGGTCCAGAATGTTCAAATAACGGGCGAGGATTTCGACATCAAAGACCCACTCCGACAGGAACGGATCGGCGAAGACGGAATGCGCTGCGGCGTTTACCCGAAATAGCTTCGCCCCGCATTGCGAATCATAGATCGGCAGGCGCAGCATCACCGACACAGTGGTTGCAAACACGCGCCCCAAGTAGTGACGGACGGCACGCCGTTCGACGTAGCGGCCCAGCAACTTGATCCGCGCCCCAAATACCATGAGCACTTGCGTAGTGCGGAGGACGCGCACAAAATCGTCTACTGCGTTTAGCGGCGTGGCTAAGTCGGCGTCCCAATATCCGACGAACTCAGGCTGCAGATTTCGCAACGCGTATTGTACGCCGGCTCTGACAGCCTCCGCTTTGCCGCGATTGCTATCCAAAGCCAGGAAGAAAGTGTTGCGCGAGTTTTCCCGGCAAAGCTGTTGCAGGATCTGACGCGTCGCGTCGCGACTACCATCATCAACAAATACGATTCGCACGTCCTCGTGCGTCTGGAGAAACTGGTTGAAACCGCTGGTATCGAGCCGCTGCGCTTCGTTATAGCAAGGCACAACGAGGCAGACCCTGGGCCCCGTTTCGCCTTCGGGAGAATTCATTTTAGATAGACACGAAGACAACAGTGTCTACTTAAGTGGTAGCTGAATGGTTCGTCCGGTCTCTGCCGATTGACGGGCAGCGTCCAGAATCTCGCTGACGATCAGGTTTGTTTTTAGGCCCGAAAGGCTGTTGTCGTTGTCTGGAATGCGATTGCGAACAATGGCGGCGAACAAGTGCAGGTTATCGTCTTCGGGTGCTTCTAGCGGTTTTGAATCGCGAATGTCCGGCGCCGTTTGATGCTCGCGCTGAATGGAAACTTTGTCCCTCAGAATGGTTTGGGCCGAGGCCGTTGTCCCGTAAACAACCCCGTCTTTGATGGCGTAAGGCCAATTCCAGGATCCCTGCAGGATAGCGATTGCCTTTGGATACGCGACAATCACGTCTGCTTCGTCGTCGACGCGAGGGTAGATCGACGGTTTGATGCGGCGTGTGACGGCAGTCACGGAGACCGGTTCCTGGCCGTTCATTAACCACGTGCCAATGTCGGCGCCGTAGCAGCCGAAATCAAACAGTGCGCCAGCGCCATTTAGTTTGGGATCGGTCAGCCACTGAAAGAATTCGGGCTGGACGTGGATTTCCCGGGGGCCCTGATGACCATCGCGAAATACCATTTTGTGGAGTTCCCCAAGCTGACCTTCATTCAAAAGATCCTTGAGCTGCCTATTGCTGGCATACCAGGTGGTCTCGTAGTTGACCAACACGTGAATATGGCCAGTGCGCGCCGCGTCGGCCATTGCGAGTGCGTCCTGATAGCTGACCGCGAGAGGTTTTTCCATCATCACGGGCATGTGATTGCGTGAGCACGTTTCGACTGCTGCGCGATGCCCGAAGGTGCTGGTGTAGAGCACGATACCATCGGGGTGCGCCGCTTTCAGCAGTGCATCGAGAGAGGGGTAGTACAGATTGGCATTCAGCTTGTACCTGGCTGCGTAGCGATCGAAGAGCGCCCGATCGGGTTCGGCAATTCCGACGATCTGGACATCGGGCCTTTTCAATGCCTGATTGAAGAAGCCGCCCACGTGGCCATGTACGAGACCTGCGACGCCAATGCGAAATGGCGCTTCCTGGGCCGGCGAAGGTGCTGGAGCGCCTATCAAGACAAAGAGCGCAGCCAGGGTAAGACCGAATTTAGAACGGAACATCATCGTCCGTGATGCCGCCGAAGGTATCGTCGTCGCCGGCCGTGGGAGCAGGTGATGCAGCGCGGGGGCCACTTGCGCCGGCTCGTGTACGACCGGGGGCAGCACTTTCGAATGCGCCGCTACCAGCGCCGCTCTCGCCGCGCCCGCCGAGGAGAATGATATCGTCCGCGACTACTTCGGTGGTGTAGACCTTCTTGCCGTCTTTGTCGTCGTAGCTGCGCGTCTGTAAGCGACCTTCGACGTAAACCTGCTTCCCCTTCGTCAGGTAATTGGCGAGATTTTCCTGTCGCCAGACGACCACATTTGTCCAGTTGGTTTCTTCTTTCCATTCATTGGTCTGCTGGTCCTTCCAGCTTCTGGTGGTTGCGATTGCAAACTTAGTGACAGACGCGCCTGAAGGCGTGAATTTCGTCTCTGCATCGCGGCCTAAATTTCCCACAAGAATGACCTTGTTAACGCTACGGGACGCCATGATCTCCGACGTTAACACAACGATCCGGTGTATTACGAGTGACCGAGATTTTGCGTTGCCAGCCCCCACAACAAAGCATCTGATTTAGCACAAAGACAGTTGATAGAAATTCCCGTGCGCTTGTCTGATAAAAACACCATCTACGCCCGGCTGTCCCGTGAAGGCACTATCCCGCTCAGCAAATTTGAGACATAATATGGCAAGTCGGCAGCACACCCCCGCCGGATGGCGGACATCACTTCGGAGATTATGAGCCTGCGTGTGTCTTGGTTCTGCTCTTTGGGCATGCCAGCCCTGTTGTGCGTTTCGGCGATCGGTTCTGCGCAAGTCATGCTGAGGCCTTCGGAGGCCGGCGAGTTGATTCATCCGATGCCCTCCGATGTGGTTGTTCTGGAATCGGACGAGCCGCGCAAAGACATCCCTTGCACGGTGACTCCGCGAAAGCCGGAACTCGGGTTCGATCTCCGTTTTCATAGCGGTTATGAAGTCACGGTGCCGCTCAAGGAACTTGCCGGCGAGGGCGGGATGCTCAGCATCATTTTCCGGGTTGCGCCCGAGGCGGATCGCGAACACGCTACCTATTTCGTTCAGCACTATCGCGTGCCGCCGATAGAAGAGGATGCCAAGGGCGACGCGCTGCTGGAAGGGAGTGTAGACGTCGGCGAAGGCACGTATCATATTGACTGGCTGATGCGAGACCAGGGCGAGCATCTATGCTCGACTACCTGGACCACGGAAGCGGCTCTTCCGGCGAAGGACAAGCCGATGCCGCTCTTCATTAGCCCTAATCAGATAACCCAAACAGCGCCGGAGCCGTTTGTGAACGATTCGGTTACGCGCGCGAATACCCCGGCAGAGGAAGCTCTAAAGGTGAAGCTGCTGGTTAATTTCGCTCCCCAGGGCGCGAATTCGCCTGCACTGCAGCGGTCGGATACAGAGGCGCTGGTCAGCATTCTGAAGGCGATTGGGCGCGACCCTCACGTGGCGCGTATCGAATTGGTGGCGTTCAATATTCAGGAAGGGCGGATCGTCTACCGGCAGAATACATCTGACACCATTGATTTTCCCGCCCTGGGTAAGGCACTTGATACTGTGAAGCTGGGCACAGTAGATATAGCGAAATTAGGGCAAAAACACAGCGAAACAGACTTCCTGGAAAGTTTGATCACGCAGGAAATGGGTACCACTTCGCATCCCGATGCGGTTATCTTTGCCGGGCCGAAGACCATGCTGGACGCCGATGTACCCCAGGAGGATCTGCGCCGCATCGGAGATATTGAGTGTCCGGTCTTTTACATGAACTACAACCTGAATCCGCAGGCAGTGCCATGGAAAGACGCCATCAGCCATGCGATAAAGCCATTCAAGGGCGTCGAATACACCATCTCCCGCCCGCGCGACCTCTGGGTTTCCACATCGGAGATGTTCAACCGCATTCTTCGGTCCAAGCACCAGCACGTTTCAACGGGTGTTGCGTCGGGCGGTTTGCAATAAGCTTTCCTGCGCGCGGCAGTCGAGGTAAGCTATTAGCAACAGGGGAGACCAATCCATGAGATTGCGGTTGCTGTCCAGCGTAGCGGTCAGTGTGTGCCTATTTGCTGCAGTGGCGGGTGCGCAACAGCCGAACCTTTCGGATTTCCGCAACAACATCTTTGCGCCCTACGTTGTCGCTCCGGAGCACGCGGTGGACAAGATGCTGGAGATGGCGAATCTGAAGCCGGGCGAGACTTTGTACGACCTCGGCTGCGGTGACGGACGAATCATCATCGCCGCGGCGAAGCGATTCAAGGCGAAAGCTGTTGGCGTAGAGATTTCCGAGCAGCTGGCTCGCGCGGCCGTTGATAATGCCCGGAAGGCGGGCGTTCAGAACCGGGTGAAAGTGATCCATCAGGACTTCATGCGCACCGATCTGACGGATGCCGACGTGGTGACGCTCTATCTGGCGACGACTGCTAACGACATGCTTCGACCCAACTTAGAGCGCTATCTGCGTCCCAATACACGCGTTGTTTCGTACGACTATCCCATTCCGGGATGGAAGCCGGTGGATACTAAGGAAAGCGCTGGACACAGCGGCGTCTCTCACATGATCTACCTGTACGAGGTTCCCGATTCCATCAAGAAGTAGGCTCTGTTGAGTCTCACCTGCGACGTGTTGGGCATCGGGCTCAACGCTACCGATACCCTCATCCTGGTTCGCGAGTTCCCTCCGTATGCCGGAAAAGTCGCGTTTGATCGCGAGATGCTGAGTCCGGGCGGCCAAGTTGCAACTGCCATCGTCTCGTGCGCGACGCTGGGCCTTCGGGCCAAGTACATCGGGACAATCGGCGACGACCTGCGAGGTGAAATCCAGCGGCAGAGCCTGGAAGGTACGGGCGTCGATACCACTGGCGTTATTGTTCGCTCCGGCTGTCCGAATCAGACCGCTTATATCGTGATTGATGAACGGACGGGCGAGCGGACAGTTCTTTGGCAGCGCTCCGATTGCTTGCGCCTGACGGCCGCCGAAATCAACGCCGATGATATCCGGAACGCCCGGCTTCTGCACATTGACGGTTACGATATCGAAGCCGCTTCCTATGCGGCATCGATAGCGCGAGCGAATGGCGTGCCGGTGTCGATCGACGTGGATACGGTTTATCCAGGATTCGAATCCGTACTGAAGAATGTGGATTACCTGGTGGCGGGCTCTGGTTGGCCGGCGAAATGGACGGGAGAAGAAGATCCATTTCTGGCCCTCGGCTTGCTGCAGAACGAGTATGGATTCCGGGTTGCTTCGATGACGCTGGGCGATTTGGGAGCGATGGCGTTATGCGACGGCGTTTGGACCTACTCGGCGGCGTTTGAAGTTACCTGCGCGGACACGACGGGCGCGGGAGATGTTTTTCATGGCGCTTTCTGCTTCGCGATCCTGAAAGGGATGCCTTTGGACAAAGCAATGGATTTCGCCAATGCAGCGGCGGCGTTAAATTGCACCGCGGTCGGTGCGCGCGGTCATATAGCGGTCGAATCCGAAGTGCTGGCGCTGCTAGAATCAGCGGCTGCGGGAAAGGCAAAGCGCCGTGTCAATCCCGAAATTGCGGAGCGTTGCCGCGCCGCGCTTGTGGCGGGAATCGCGGGTTAAGCCATGATCCCCCTGCGCGCGCTCTTGCGCCGCCAATCGACGGCCGTGATGACACTGTTGATCATCGCAATCAACACGGTTTGCTTTCTGTTCGAGGTTGTTCAGCCCGGCTACATGCAGAGCGGTTTCATCGCGCACTACGCGCTGGTGCCTGACCACCTACGTCCGTTCTCGCTTCTCACATCGATGTTTCTGCATGGGGGCTGGCTCCATCTGATCGGGAACATGTGGTTTCTTTGGGTGTTCGGATCGCATGTCGAAGACGCGCTTGGTTCTCTTCGCTTTCTGGTTTTTTATCTGATCGCGGGTGTTGTCTCGGGGTTAGTGCAATTGATGTTGAACCTCGGTAGCCCGGTGCCAACGATTGGCGCGAGCGGAGCGATCGCCGGCGTTATGGGCGCGTTCCTTATCCTGTATCCGCGCGCGCGAGTGGTCACGCTGATTTTTATCATCGTGTTCATCACAACTATCGAAATTCCTGCGGCGTTTATGCTCATCTACTGGTTCGCAATACAGTTGATTAGCGGGCTTAGTTCATTCAGCAGCTTTACAGATCAGGGCGGCGTGGCGTGGTTCGCGCATGTCGGCGGTTTTCTTGCGGGCATCCTGCTGGTCAAGATGTTTGTGGGAAGACGACCGCGCTATTCATACTGATCCTGAATGCACGAATACAAAGATCCAAACGAGCCGTTTGAAAACCTGCGGTCGTTGGATGTTCTGGCCATTGCAGCCCACCCTGATGATGTCGAGCAAACGTGCGGCGGGAGCCTTATCCACTCTGGCGAGCTTGGGTACCGTACTGGCGTTCTCGATTTGACGGCAGGCGACATGGGGACTCGCGGCACGCCAGACGTCAGAATCCAGGAATCGAAAACGGCCGCAGATGTCATGGGTCTCACATGGCGCGAGAACCTGCGCTGGCCCGATGCGCGATTAGAGAATGCAATCACGGCACGAATGACTCTGGCTGGCGTGATACGGCGTCTGCGTCCACGTGTTGTTATTCTTCCGTACTGGACGGGGCGACATCCAGATCACTACCGGGCGTCAGAGATGGGCTATGAAGCCTGTTTTCTAGCGGGTCTGCGGCGGCTAGAAGATGAAACGGAGCCGCATCGGCCTAACAAAATACTCTATTCTTCGCTCTATGCAAACGTGACTCCTTCGTTTGTCGTGGATATTTCCCGGCAGTTTGAACAGCGGATGCAGGCTCTGTTCAGTTATAAATCGCAATATGGAGATACAAGCGTCGCCTCAGGGCTTTTTCCTTCTCAGGACGAGATTCGGGAGCGTCTCGGGTCGATTGCGCGATTTTATGGCAATCTGATTGGCGTGAAATACGGCGAGCCATTCGTCGTCAAAGAGTGTATGCAGGTGGACGATATCGTCTCGCTGCCGGTGCGGAGCATTTAGGCCCGCCGTTTGGATGGCGGGTTGCAAGCCCGCGCATTCGCACAAGGAGGCTGCTCACCGTCTGTGCCTGTCGCCACGAACATCCTGGTAGTCGGTGCTCTCATATTCGTTGCGCATTTCTTCACGGGGCTGTTCAGCCGCACCCGCTTTCCCGACGTGCTTCTACTCACGATTATCGGCGTCATCCTGGGGCCGGTTTTACACCTGGTTAAGCCGGAGAACTTCGGCGCGGTAGGACCGGTCTTTGCGGCAGTCACGTTGGTGATCATTCTGTTCGAGGCGGGTTTGAGCCTCGATCTCGACATTCTGCGCGGCTCGATTCGCACGACTCTGACGCTTACGCTGACCACGTTCGTCCTGACGATGTTGGCGGCGGGAATCGCCGCTCATTATTTCCTGCAGATGAGCCTGCAATTTGCGCTGATGCTAGGTGCAATTGTGGGTTCGACATCGCCTGCGGTGATTGTTCCTCTGACGAGGAAGCTGCGGATGGAAGAGTCCACGAAGACCGTTTTGTTCCTGGAGTCCGCATTTAGCGACGTGTTGAGTATCGTCGTAACTTTCGGGTTCATGGATGCCCTTCGGCTGGGTAAGCTTCGCGTGGGGACCATGATCGGGCAACTGATCTCGACGTTGGTGTTGGCCGGCATTCTGGGAGCAGTCAGCGCCATTGCATGGTCGGCATTGTTGCGACGAATCAGAGCGCTGGAAAATTCCATGTTCACCACGCCGGCCTTCGTATTCGTGCTATTCGGCGTGATGGAGTTACTTGGGTATAGCGGGTACGTGGCCGCGGCTGTGTTCGGAGCGGTGTTAGGCAACATGGAGGTTTTCCACGGCATTGAATGGATGCGGCGCTATCTGCCAAATGAGCCGATCATGCTGAACAAGACTGAACGCGTTTTCCTGGCGGAAGTCGTGTTCCTGCTAAAAACATTTTTCTTTGTCTATGTAGGTGTCTCGATACGCCCGTCTGAGCCACAACTGGCCTACATTGCGCTGGCGCTGACAGCTTTGATCTTCGCCGTCAGGATTCCGTCTTCATGGATAGCATTGAGCCGCACAATGCCGAAGCGCGATGCCGCTCTGGTTGCAGTGATGAGTCCGAAGGGCCTGGCAGCCGTGGTCCTGGCATCGATCCCGCTGGAGCAGCACTTGCCAGGCGGAGACACGCTCCGAGCCGTGACTTACGGGATTGTATTTCTCAGCATCGTTTTCACATCAGTACTGAGTTTTCTAATCGAGCGGACAAGAGTGGCGGAGCTATACACGGCGTTATTCCGCGGATTCGGATCGGCTCCGGCCGTCCCTACTCTTCCGGCTCCCAACGGCGAAGTTTGACTGGCTGCATCTCTTCAAAGTCACAGAGTGAACGGTGATAGCGTTGCGTGGCCTCGCGCTCTGCCTCTTCATGGCTTAGCAGGCCATATGCCCACTCGTACGTGATGCCGCAATGCGGGCAGATCATGCCGGCGTGGGAGGCAACCATCTTTTCTTTTCGGATGCAGGTGTAACACAAAACACCGATGAAATCGGCGCGTTGCTGATAGCGCTTAATGCGCTCGATCTGTTCGTCTGAAAAAGGTGCGATGTACAACGGAAGAAAACACCCACTATCCCCAAATAGTGTCACTGAAAGAGTAAAGCCTGAATTCAATGATACTGAACACATTTGCTTCCGTATCCTATGCGCTCGCACTCGCAGCATCTTTTGAACTCTCCACCTGCTGACGTTTCCGATCTTCGATGCGCAGCAGAAATTTCTGCCGCTCCAGGGTGTACCAGACAGGATCGCCGGACATCAGACTGGTCACGCTCACCTGCATCAATGGTGTTTCTTCCGGCTTCAGGCCCTTGCCGCCATCCCAGAGTTGATGGAACAGCCGGTAAACGTGGTCGAGAATCCAGGCGTCGGCATTCTCGTCTGTGAGCCAGAACTTCAATTCGTTGTTGAACTGTTTCAGGAGATCCACTTGTTTGGACGGCGGAGAATCGAGAATCCACGCAGTCAGGTTTTCGACGATGTCACCTCGCAGCAACGGTTCCTGATGATCGTAGAAGGTCGCGATGGCTTCACCGAAGAGCTTGTTTTTATTTCTGAATCGAGTCAAAAACGCCGCTTCGGCAGCGCCGTACTGCACTCGCCACAGCTTGTGCCGGAACAGATTGCTGATCAATGTGGCAGATTCCGGATCTTCGTCAATTACTGCTGCGAGAAGAGCCGCGGCGTCTTCCGTGATGTCCCAGAGAGGATAAGCAAAGAGGATTTCGAAGAATTGTTGCATTCCCGGCATCCTCATAACGATTTCCGGGGCGTCCGGGTCTGGAATTAAGTCGGAAGAGACGCCGATTTTGTAATAGGAGTCCAGCACTTTCTTAACCTCTGGAGGCAAACTGGTGCGTTGCTTGAAGTGCTCCAAGAGTGCATCGGTGGACAGCAGACTTTCGAGAGCTTCGGCTAGCAGCTTATCGGGCGGATTTTTCGTAACATCGGTGTGGCGCGCAAACAGATCGATGGCCTTCAACCAGGTGACGTCCATGCGATTGAAGTCCCAGATAGGGTTCAGAAACTTGCTATCAGGACGGATCTGTTTGATGATGTCGAGCCTACGATAATCAGTTCCTGAAACGTCCTGCAGACTGAGCCCAAGAAGGAGATCGCCCAGAGCGGAGCGGAAGGGATAAGTATCCCCATTTGCAAGCCGGTTGAGATACTCCGCTTCGATCAAATCAGGATCATTTGCGTAAACCCCCTGCAACGCATAAGCGCCCACTTCGCGATAGTTCAGCGGCTGCTCGGGAGCAAGCAAGTGTTGGATGTACTGAAGCAGATCAGCCTGCTCAGTGTCGATATATTCGCTCGCGAGGACGTCCGCGATGGCGTGTCTGATGACGTAATCGTCTTTGCTAAGAAATTTGTCCAGAATGCCTGGCCAAACATCCCGATGATATCTGAACAGCAGTCGAATGGGTGCTTCCAGCGCCTCCGTCATGTAGAGGCCAGATATCCGCTCGGCCAGCATCTCGGGCGGGATCTGCTTCGCCTCTTCGGCCTCGAGCGCTTGCGATGGCGCCTTCTTGCCGAGTGCGAGCGTCAGCGCTTTTGCCATTTGCCGGATGTCGTCGCGGTCGGTCTCGGGAAGATTGCCGGATTTTCGGAACAAATAATCCAGCAGGACCACGGCGTCGCCGAAACGCCTGGTTTCGAGAAGATGACTGACACCGTGCCGGAAGGCGTAGGTTTCGAAATAGTTGCGGAGAGGCTTATCGCCATCGAGGCGTTCGCGGCAGTTGCCCCAGCAATAATCGGCCAACATCGCATGGCCCTTGGTCAGGCTAAGCCGATAGACAGCGGGCGAATCATCACACATCCAATCGAGAATCGATTTGTGAAACGCGCGATAGCTGCCGTCCACACACGGGAAGAGCGGCCGAAGCGGATCGAGCAGCAGGGCATTGTTGTCTTCGGACGGGAAGATCTGTTTCAGAATGTCGGCTGGTAACGGATCGAGAGCTGCCGCGATGACACTCAGGATAGGTTTTACATTGTGGAAATCCGCAGCGACCGGATACTGGCGCTTCAGAAACTCGGAATAGACGTCCTTAAGACCATTCGGAAACCCGGCGGTCTGGTCGATCTGCAACTTGCCCGTTTGGATGTCTTTGCAAACCCAATGCGCATAGAGGAAAACTCCCTCGCTTCGAGCTGCAATGGCATCTGCTGCATTGCGAACCAAGTCCTCTGGCAAAGCCTTGCCATCTTTATCTGTCTTAAGCTCCTGCTGTGCGTAGTCCCTGATGTCGTTCTCATTCTTCACTCGCTCTTTATCGAGATCGAAGGAGTCGAATCTCGAGATCGTCTTGACGACTTCGTCGGCGGGACGGGTGGTAATCAGCAGGCGCAGCCACGACGGCGCGTATTGATCGAAGTGGGTGGATATGAATTCGGCCAGTTCGTTGACGCCGTTTACCGTAGCTTCGTCCAGTGCGTCAATGACGATTAGGTACGTGCCGGGCGGGTCGGGGCTGATGTTGTTCAGGCAACGCGCAATCAACTCGTCAAAGAGAGCGGTTGCGTTCGCGTTGTTGAGAGCGTCCCAATTCACCTGCAGCAATTGGTGGCGATAGCTCTCGAATTGGGTGCTTAATTGATAGGCAATGGATTGGACGCATCTCGCCGCATCTCTTTTGACGCTATCATCGTGAACACACGCGTGGAACGCCTTGACCTGCTTCGATCTGGTGCAAAGGTAAGCAGCGATTGCCGATTTCCCCGTTCCAGCGGACCCCTTGAGCAGATACACGCGCGATGCACCCGGCGTTTCGAGCCACTTGTCGATTTCTGAGAAGACCCATTCGCGCCCGACGAATTCGGGTACGTGGAGCTTGAAATGTCCGCGGTAATCAAGGTATTGCAGTCGGTTTTGGAGCGTCGTCTCTTCGTTGTCAAACTGAGGAGATTCGGCGAAGTCCAGTTCCAAGGCTCTGGCCAGCTTTCGAACCGCGATCTCATATTGAGCTGCCCTTTCAGTGCAAGGCACGCAATCGGACATCTCGAAATATTGGACCGAATAGATGCAGAGCGGCCGGTCGCACTGGATGACTAGTACAGGCAGGATGCGAAGCCTCAAATCCTGCGCGCGGAGGATTTCGTTGAGACAGAATCCTTCCGGACGAACAGAACGCGGCGTCATGAGGAGCACGAAGCGACCAGAGGTGGGATCGTCGGCAGCTTGTCTGAGACCGGCTTCAATCCGGGCCATCCATTGACTGCCGGGGCTGAGATGATCAAAATCAATCCAAACCGTGTGCCCGCGCTGCTCGAGATACTCTTTGATTCGCTCGGGCAAAGGCGCTATTCGCTCCGTGGCTGAGGCTGACTCGTCGTGGGGGTAGCTGATGAATATGCGGCGTTGGCGCTCTTTTGGCACGGGCAGGATTTCCGGGTCTGTGGGGCTCGGCGAATCTGGGGGATTGGCCTGATCGTTCATTTCCATCGAATACTCCCGTGGACGGATTATACGCTCAGCAGCTCCTTCACAGCTCGATAGCCTAGTCGATTGCTTAATCCCGTGTAAGCCGCGGCGCAGGCATCGGAATTTACGATCGCAATACGCCCGAGAGGCGAAGTGTCGTATCTGTAGAGAAGGCTTGAGGTTGAAAGGGAATCCATGACGCGCGAGGAAATGGTAAACCGGCTCCGTTCACATCAAACGGAGTGGGACATTGTCGTTATAGGGGGCGGGGCCACGGGGGTGGGCGTCGCAATTGATGCCGCGTCTCGTGGCTACGACACCCTTTTGCTGGAGCGCAGTGATTTCGGGAAAGGCACATCCAGCCGCAGTACGAAACTGGTTCACGGCGGGGTGCGTTACCTGGAGCAGGGAAATGTATCCCTCGTCATGGAAGCGTTGAAGGAGCGCGGCATTCTGCGCCAGAACGCTCCCCATCTTGTCAGCGATCTGGAATTTCTTGTTCCGAACTACGACTGGTGGGAAGCCCCGTTCTACGGCGTGGGCCTCAAGCTTTACAACATTCTGTCGGGCAAGTATGGGTTCGGTCCTTCAAGAATTTTGTCGCGCGATGAGACCGTTGAGCGGCTGCCAACGATCAAGAGAGAAGGACTACGTGGCGGCGTGGTTTACTTCGACGGGCAATTTGACGACGCGCGGCTGCTGATAAACATGGTGACAACTGC
>DATBEG010000083.1:0-10130 GCA_036276155.1 Bryobacteraceae bacterium
AGTACTTTCGAGATCTGCTAAAACCCGTTACACCCGATGTAGAACTGAGAGCTGCGGCCGCTTCGAAGTGAATGAATTATAGCTGAAGAGACTCTGATCGCACTGGCCCAATCAAGGTCGATATACTCGCTTCGTGCCCGCAAATCTCCTGTCAGCCTCTTGCGCGACCCAGGTTGCGCGTGCGTGACGCATGGCTGACCATTTTTTAGGCGAACGGCAAGGCAACAGACGCCTGGGGTGCGTCTCGCTGCTGATTGTCGTCGTAGTTCTGCTGTTCTTCTCGCGCTTTTTTGCGAACCTCTTCATCGATTATTCCTGGTGGAAAGGTCTCGGACAGGAAGACACGTGGTTCAACCTGTGGCTGTACTCAACAATCCCAGTCTGCGCCGCGGTCGTGCTGCTATTTGCGGTTTTCTGGATTGCGTTCAGAACCGGCATGCGACGGCCGACCGAAACCCCGCTGTTCGGATTTCTGCACCGCAGATTCGTCAATTGGGCGGTGGCTGCGGTGCTAGCGGTTGTGGCAATTGTCGCTGGAAATGCAACTGTCGATAACTGGACCGTGGTCCGGTACATCGGCGGTCTTCGACTGCCGGTTCGGACCGAATATGTTGAACCGATTTTTCATAAGCCGCTCTATTTCTATTTCTTCGCTTTACCGTTCTATGAGACTCTGCTGAGAGTTGTCCTGGTGTGCATCGTGCTCGGCCTGGTGATCCACTGGCTGGCAGCGCACGCCGAAAAGCTCAGCCGCCAGCTTCCGAATCTTGGCCGTCCGGGCGCGCAGTTCGAATTCGAGTCGATCTCGCTGCGCGAGGCGTTCGATTCCAACTTTGTGCGCCTGATGATCGCGATCTTCCTGGTAGGCGTTGCGACGAAGATTTACCTGAACCGTTTCGATCTATTGTTTCAGGATCACGGTCAGTATCTGGTAGGCGTAGATTGGGTCGCAGATCACATCGTGCTTCGGCTGCAGTGGTGCGAAATTGCGGCCGCCCTGCTGGGTGCTGCGTTAGTTCTGGCGCGGCGAGGCCGTTTCGCTCTGGTCCTGTTGTTCATACTGGTCGTTCGCGTGCTGCTGCCCGGAGTCGTTGCCAGCCTTTACGTTCGTCCCAACGAGTTAGCGCTCGAAAAGCCATACATTCAGCACCACATAGATGCCACGCGCTCGGCGTATGGGCTCAATCAGCGGGTAAAAGAGGCGACTCTCGAAGCTGCTCCCGAAATTCCCATCGATTATGCCAAGCATCAAGCGGTGCTCGACAACGTCCGTCTCTGGGACTGGCGCGCATTCCACGACACCATCTCGCAAATTCAGCCGCTGCGGCCGTACGTGTATGCGGACACGGACGTGGACCGGTACACGATTGACGGACGTTTACGGCAGGTTCTGCTTTCGCCTCGCGAGCTTGATATCAGACAGCTAGGAGAAGCGCAGAATCGCTGGATCAATACTCATTTGATTTATACGCACGGCTACGGGCTGGTGATGGCGGAAGCGAACCGCATCACGCCGGATGGCCTTCCGGTGCTCTTTGTGAAAGACGCGCCGCCGATAGTCACCAGCAGTAGTTTGAAACTGACGCAGCCGGAATTGTACTTCAGCGAACAGGCGCATGAGCCCGTTTACGTGCACACGGGGCAGCAGGAGTTCAATTACCCGTCTGGCTCGGAAAGCGTGTATACAACGTATGACGGTCCAGGCGGCGTCTCCATTTCTTCACCGCTCATGCGGTTGGCCGCTGCTGTGAACTACGGAGATCTGAACGTTTTGCTGACCTCTTACCTTACGAGCAGCAGCCGCATGATGATCCACCGCCCGATTCTGGAGCGGCTTTCAACTCTTGCGCCGTTCTTAACTTGGGACACCGATCCTTATATTGTGTTGACTGACTCCGGACGATTGGTCTGGATCGTAGATGGGTATATGTCTTCCAGCGCCCATCCGTACTCGCGCGAACTCGATGTGGGGAACGGCACGGTCAACTACATCCGCAACTCTGTGAAGGCGACCATCGATGCATATACGGGCGAAGTGAATCTGTATATTTTCGATGCCAATGACGTGCTGATCGAAGCTTATTCGCGACTCTTCCCGACTCTCTTCAAGCCCCAAGCAGCAATGCCGGCCGATTTACGAAGGCACGTCCGTTATCCCGAGACGCTCTTTAACGCTCAAGCCGAAATCTACCGCACGTTCCACATGCGTGACCCGGAGGCTTTTTACAACCGCGCCGATCTTTGGGATTTGGCCAAGACGGCGAGCAGCGAAGGAACGACTTTCGTTTCGCCGACCTACGTTGTCGCTGCGCTCCCCGGCAGCGACACGGCAGAGTTCATGCTATTGACCACGTTCACGCCGGCCAACAAAAATAATCTGATTGGTGTCATGTATGCGCGTTGCGATGGTGAGCACCTGGGTGAACTTGTCTTCGAACAGCTCTCGAAGAAAAACATTATCTTCGGGCCTATACAAATCGACGCGCGAATCAACCAGGACCAGGTGATTTCGAAAGACCTGAGCCTGTGGAACCAGCAGGGCTCTCAGGTGCTGCGCGGGCAGACGCTGGTACTGCCGATCGACAAAAGTTTTCTTTATGTCGAGCCGATCTATATTCAGGCTTCACAGGCGAGCATGCCGCAATTGAAAAAGGTTGCGCTCGCTATGGGCGACCTGCTGGCATACAAAGATACGTATGAAGAAGCGCTGACCGAATTGATTCAGGAAGCCGGCGGCAACGCTCCCGCCACGCCAACGAATGCGGCGGCTGCGCAAAACGTTCCGGCAAGTCAAGCTGCTGTAGTGCAAACCGCGCAGGCGCAGGCAGCAGAAGCCGCTCGGGAACAGGCCCAGGCCATCCAGACTCTACAGCAGATTCGGGATCACCTGCAGCGTTATCGCGAGCTGAGCGCTCAGGGCAAGTGGGCTGATGCCGGCAAGGAATTGGACTCCATTCAGCAGTTACTTCACAAATAGCGATTCGGTTGCGACCAGATCTCGGGTTTTTCTATCCAAGGTAGTGATGGATTTCAGGCAACTCGGCAAATCTGGTCTCTTGGTTCCCGTTCTTTGCTACGGTACTGGAACTTTTGGCGGTCGCGGGGATTTTTTCCGCGCTTGGGGAACAACGGAGGTGGACGAAGCACGTCGACTGGTTGACATCTGCCTGGAAGCGGGTGTCAGTATGTTCGATACCGCCGACGCTTACTCAGCGGGGCGCTCCGAAGAGGTCCTGGGCGAAGCGATCAAAGGTCGCCGGGACCAGGTAATCATCGCGACGAAAGCGTTCTTCCGCACGGGTCCGCAGCCCAATCAGGGTGGTTCGTCCAGGTCTCATCTCATCAACGCGTGCGAGGCGAGTCTGCGAAGGCTTCGGACCGACTACATCGATCTGTATCAGATGCACGGTTTCGACGCACTGGCGCCCGTTGAAGAAACGCTCCGCGCGCTCGACGATCTCATCACCGCTGGGAAAGTCCGCTACATCGGCGCGTCCAATTTCTCCGGCTGGCATCTGATGAAGGCGCTTGCCGCCAGTGACCGTTACGGCTGGTCGCGCTATGTTGCGCACCAGGTCTACTATTCGCTCGTCGGTCGCGAGTATGAATGGGAGCTGATGCCGCTGGGTGCGGATCAAGGTGTGGGAGCGTTGATCTGGAGTCCGCTCGGCTGGGGCCGGCTTACCGGGAAAGTGCGGCGCAACCAACCTATTCCTGAAGGCAGTCGTCTACCTGCAACCGCGAAAGAGGGACCTCCGGTAAACGACGACCTGTTATACAAGGTTGTCGACGTGCTTGATGCGCTGGCGAAGGAAACGGGCAAGGCGGTGCCGCAAATAGCCTTGAACTGGCTACTACAGAAACCAACTGTCTCCTCCGTCATTATTGGGGCGCGAAATGAGGAACAACTGCGCGACAATCTCGGCGCCGCCGAGTGGAACCTTACGCCGGAACAGGTCGCGCGCCTGGACGCAGTAAGTCAGACGACGCCAATCTATCCGTATTGGCATCAACGCAAGACCGCGGCTGATCGGAATCCGCCACTGGTACCTGACATCGAGAAAGCGGAGGCGGCCAGCGGGCGATGACGCATGCGCTTTCGCGCACCGCCTTAGCGTCGCGGTTTTGCGAACTTCACGATATCGTTTACTTCCAGAATTTGTTTCGGATAGCCCTGAGTAACAGCGTTGATCATGGCGAGTCCCACTTCCTGCAAAGTGCAGAAACCAGCAGGGTAAACTGCTCTGCCAATGGGATAGAGCCAGGAAAAAAGCTTGTAATAACGCATTACATTCTTTTGGCCCGGCATTGCTTTCATAAAGCCAAGGCGGAACATATAAGCTTTTTTGAACAGGCGTATCAAGGCATTTTCGGTAGCGCCTTTCACGCGCGCCCAGGCGACGCGTCCTTTTTCACTGCTATCGGTGCCTGCACCGGTAACGTAGCAAAAGGTCAGTTGCGGATTCAATTTCGCTAATACTTGTGCGACGTTCAGGGTGAGGTCGCGGGTAATGTGCGCATACTCTTCTGTGTTCATGCCCACCGACGATACGCCCAGACAAAAGAAGCAAGCGTTGAATCCAATTAATTGTTGTTCTATCGGCCCCAGATTGAAAAAATCAGCATGAATAATTTCGCGTAGTTTCGGGTGCGACACTCCTCCCGGCTTGCGATTGATAACCAAAACTTGTTCCACATCCGGATGATTCAGGCACTCGAGCAGGACACCTTCCCCGACCATGCCCGTCGCTCCCGTTATGATCGTTCTAATCTTCATAAATGGTCTTTCGTCGACACTCAGCGGTCCGCGCGCCGTATGGGTCCGGCAGCCGCGTTCAATTCATCAAGGAAGCCTTCACGAGTTCACTCCGATCCGCGCGATATAAGCTATTCGTAGCCTATCTGGAGCCCTTGTGAGAACAGTCTTTTTTCTATTCGCCGGAACGCTTGTAAGCCTTGCTCAGCAGCCCCAGCCTGCGCCCATCCAGTCGCCCGAGGTTCAGCAGGACGGACGCGTTATCTTCCGTCTCCGCGATCCCAATGCACAGCATGTCGAAGTCAATCTCGCAGGAACCGCCCAGCCGTACGTCATGCAGAAGGATCAACAGGGCGTCTGGAGCATAACCACCCCTGCACTTGCTCCCGATCTATATGGGTACTCCTTCAATGCCGACGGAGTCCATCTGCTCGACCCCTCCAACCACGCTCTCATACCGAATCTGTTGAATCCGAGCAGTGAAGTTCACGTTCCTGGCCCCTCGCCTCTGCCCTGGGAAGCCACCGATATTCCCCACGGCATCATCCATCACCAGTTCTATCGGTCGGGCATCATTGGAGACAATCGCGACTTCTTTGTTTACACTCCGCCCGGTTATGATCCAAACGCTTCCACTCGCTATCCGGTTCTGTATCTGCTGCACGGCTACAGCGATGACGCAAGTGCGTGGACGGCGGTAGGAAGAGCCAACCTTATCCTGGATTCACTAATCGCCGACGCTAAGGCTAAGCCGATGGTGATTGTCATGCCCCTCGGCTACGGTGCGCCAGAGATTGTCGAGCGATCCCCGGCGGGGGCTCCTCCGCTCAGGAATGCAAGTCTGCGTGAAAAAAACATAACGAATTTCACGGCAGCGCTTATCGACGAAGTGATTCCACAGGTGGAACGGACCTACAAAGTGGAAAGCAACCGAGACGCGCGCGCAGTCGCCGGCCTCTCGATGGGCGGAGCGGAGTCTCTGTTGACCGGTCTCAACCACCTCGATAAATTCTCCTGGGTTGGCTCCTTCAGTGCGGGCGGCGTAGGCGACAATTTTGCGGCTGCCTTCCCTCGCCTCGATGCTGGCGCCAACGCACAATTACATCTGCTTTGGATTGCCTGCGGCACCGATGACCGCTTGATTACGGCCAACCGCAGTCTCATTACATGGCTGAAGGGAAAGGATATGAAGTTGACACAGATTGAGACTCCCGGCATGCACGCTTGGATGGTGTGGCGGCGCAACCTCGTCAACTTTGCTCCGCTTCTTTTTCAATCCGGTGTCCCGGGTGCAGCACCTGCCTCCGTGAGCGGCGATTCCCCGCGGCACTGACGGGGAGCGGCGCGTGCGCGCTCCTGGTTCCTATAGGCGGCCCGATGCCAGCAGAACACACAGGCCTGTATAGGCGACGAATGCAAGGCTGAGGAGCGCGTAAATTGTAGCTGTCCTGATCTGCTCAGGAGAACGTCTGCGCAGAAAAGGCATCCCAAACTGGGCCACTTCGTCGTGGCGTGTCTCTGTTCTCCGACATGGGAGTGTGTCTGTCTTCACTTATTGTAAGAGGCGATCTGCAGGGCCGAGCGGCAACACCGTGTTTTTTCGTACCGAAGACCGCTGGCGTTCCGGCAATACGGAGTGCCGTGAGCGCGACCACGGACGGTCTGCTATTGTAGTGCTAACGACTTCACTAGATGGAAGCGAACCTGGCTTCGTGAACCTAGCTGGTTGACACCGCAGGGTTTTGCTTATACACTAGGGAGGTTTTGGCGAGTTGATTCTTCGGCCTCCGTGCTACCGTGCCTGAAGCCCCGGATTCCAAAAGATACGGCTTCAAAATAGGCATCCGGCCGGAAGTCGGGCCCCGCTACTGGACCAGTAAGCTCTTTCGATGCGGCGAAAGTTGGATTCGCAAAGAGTGACGTTGAATCTGGCATGGGCCATTACCCGAAGCAGTTACCCTCGCGGTTGGGGCTGGTGAATAACGCTATATCGGCCTCCTGGCAGTAATCTAAGCAGCCGGATAGATCCTTTAAGGATGCATCTTGAGCCTGCACCAGGTGATAAGCCTGTTGAGTAACACCCGAAAGGGCTGACTTTTATCTTTTTTATGAGCGTTTGTGCATTGTGGCCATTGGGCCGCGTCGCGGACGCTTGAAGTTTTGTTGAGTTTCCGAGAAGAGGATATTCGTGCCGACCTTTAATCAACTTGTGCGCAAGGGCCGCAGGCCGACCCGGTACAAGACCGCGAGCCCTGCGCTGCAGGCCTGTCCGCAGCGTCGTGGCGTCTGCACCCGCGTGTATACCACCACCCCCAAGAAGCCCAACTCGGCGCTTCGCAAGGTGGCGCGTGTGCGGCTGACTAATGGAATTGAGGTGACTACCTATATTCCGGGCGTCGGC
Organism: Bryobacteraceae bacterium; assembly: GCA_036276155.1. GTDB lineage: Bacteria > Acidobacteriota > Terriglobia > Bryobacterales > Bryobacteraceae > Bog-105. Next base: position 7,158 of record DATBEG010000083.1, read on the forward strand.
CACAATCTGCAGGAGCACTCGATTGTCTTGATCCGCGGCGGCCGTGTAAAGGACCTGCCGGGCGTGCGTTATCACATCGTGCGCGGCACTCTCGATACCGCGGGCGTTGCCAATCGCAAGCAGAGCCGTTCCAAGTACGGCGCCAAGCGTCCGAAGGGCGGAGCCGCCGCCGCACCCGCAAAAGGCGGAAAGAAGTAGGTAGGGAGAGTAGCGAACTATGCCACGCCGTAGACGACCTGAGCCGAGAGAAGTTGTTCCGGACCCGCTGTACAACTCGACCCTGGTTGAGAAATTTGTCAATTCCATGATGTGGGATGGCAAGAAGACCACCGCGCAAAAGATCTTCTATCGGGCCATGGACACCTTGCGCGAACGCTCGGGCGACGACCCGTTGAAGGCATTCAAGAAGGCCGTGGAGAACGCGAAGCCGGTGCTCGAAGTGAAAACCCGGCGCGTGGGTGGCGCCAACTATCAGGTGCCCGTCGAGGTCCCGCAGAACCGCCGGACGAGTCTGGCGCTGCGCTGGATCATCACCAATGCGCGGAACCGGCCTGATAAGAGCATGGCTGACAAGCTCGCGAACGAATTGAATGATGCCGCCAATATGCGAGGCGGCGCTGTCAAGAAGAAAGACGATGTGCATCGCATGGCCGAGGCCAACAAAGCCTTCGCGCACTATCGCTGGTAGTTGTTGTTGAAAGTTGATTTAAAGTTATGCCTCGGACTGTTCCGTTAGAGAAAATGCGCAATATCGGCATCATGGCGCACATCGATGCCGGTAAAACCACTACTACCGAACGCATTCTCTACTACACCGGCCGTACGCACAAAATCGGCGAAGTGCATGAAGGCACCGCGACCATGGACTGGATGGCGCAGGAGCAGGAGCGTGGCATCACGATTACGTCGGCTGCAACCACCTGTCAGTGGCGCGACATCACGATCAACATCATTGACACTCCCGGGCACGTCGACTTCACCGCTGAAGTCGAGCGCAGTCTGCGCGTGCTCGACGGAGCCTGCGCCGTGTTCGATGCGGTTGCCGGTGTGCAGCCGCAATCGGAAACCGTCTGGAGACAGGCTGATAAATACGGTGTTCCGCGTATTTGCTTCATTAACAAGATGGACCGCGTCGGCGCGGATTTCTATCATGCCGTCGAGACCATCGTTGATCGGTTGAATGCCCGGCCCGTGCCGATTCAGTTGCCCGTCGGCGCCGAAGATCAGTTCAAAGGTGTCATCGATCTGGTCGGTATGAAAGCGCGCATTTGGCGCGATGAAACGCTCGGCGCGAAATACGACGACGTCGAAATTCCCGCCGATCTGCTTGAAAAAGCCAAAGAGTATCGCGAGAAGCTGATCGAAGCGGTTTCTGAGTCCGACGACCTGCTGTTCGAAAAATTTGTCGAAGGCAAGCCGGTCACCGAACAGGAACTCGTCGCCGGCATTCGCAAGGCCACTATCGCGCAGAAGATCTTCCCGGTGATCTGTGGATCATCGTTCAAGAACAAAGGCGTGCAGAATTTGCTCGACGCCGTTGGCGACTATTTGCCTTCGCCCATCGACATTCCGCCGGTGCAGGGCACATCCATCGATAATCCCGATGAGCACATGGAGCGCAAGGCGAGCGACAGCGAGCCGTTCTCCGCGCTGGTGTTCAAGATCATGACGGATCCGTTCGTCGGTCAGTTGGCCTTCATCCGTATCTACTCGGGCAAGCTCAACGCCGGCGACTCGGTATTGAACGTCAGCAAGGGCCGCAAAGAGCGTATTGGGCGCCTCGTGAAGATGCACGCCAACAAGCGCGAGGAAATCCACGAAGTGTTCGCGGGTGACATCTGCGCCGCAGTCGGTTTGAAGCAGGTGGTAACCGGCGATACGATCTGCGATGACAAATCGCCGATTCTGCTCGAATCCATCGACTTCCCGGCGCCGGTCATCCAACTCGCCATCGAGCCGAAGACCAAGGCGGACCAGGAGAAGCTCGGCATTGCCATTCAGAAGCTGGTTTCTGAAGACCCCACGCTGCGCGTGAACACGGATCCCGATACCGGCCAGACGATTCTCGCGGGCATGGGCGAGCTGCATCTCGAAATCATCGTTGACCGCATGAAGCGCGAATTCAACGTAGAGGCGAATGTCGGCAAACCGGAGGTGGCGTACCGGGAGACGATCCGCGCCAACGCCGAAGCGGAAGAGAAGTATGCGCGGCAAACCGGCGGAAAAGGCCAGTATGGTCACGTGAAGCTCCGTGTCTCGCCGGCGCCCGGTAAGGGTTTCGAGTTCGAGAACGCGATTGTCGGCGGAGCGATTCCGAAGGAATACATTCCGGCCGTGCAAAAGGGTGTCGCGGAGGCGCTCGAGGGCGGCATTCTGGCGGGCTATCCCATGGCAGACGTTCATGTCACGCTCTGGGACGGCAGTTACCACGAAGTCGACTCTTCGGAAATGGCATTCAAGATCGCCGGTTCGATTGCCGTCAAAGAGGCTGTAAGGAAAGCGAAGCCGGTGCTGCTTGAACCCGTGATGCGCGTCGAAGTCACGGTTCCCGAGGAGTACATGGGTTCGGTGAACGGCGATCTGATCTCGCGCCGCGGACGGCTCGAAGGAACCGAAATCGCCGGCGGAACACACATCATCAAGGCGATGGTGCCGCTCTCGGAGATGTTCGGCTACGCAACCGAACTGCGCTCGCGCACGCAGGGCCGCGGCAGCTTCAGCATGCATTTTGGCCAGTATGAGGAGATGCCGAAGAACCTGGCCGAAGAGATCATTAACCGCAATAAAGGCGGGGTCGCAACCAGGTAGGGACGAGAGGGAGACGGAAAGGACATGGCGAAAGAGAAATTTGACCGCAGCAAGCCGCACGTGAACATTGGGACGATCGGGCACATCGATCACGGCAAGACGACGTTGACGGCGGCGATCACCAAGACGCTGGCGAAGCACAATCCGAAGGTGAAGTTCCGGAGC
>DATBEG010000084.1:0-6739 GCA_036276155.1 Bryobacteraceae bacterium
CCGCCGGTCGATCCCATATAGAAGGTCATGGGCTGAGAAGGGACGCCCGTAACGGCAGTTACACGTCCGCCGCGCTCCGGGCCAATCATGCGATATCGCATGCCCGACCAAAGCGATGGATTATAAGTGTCAGGCGCGCTACCTCCGCCTTGGATTAAAAGCGGTATTAGTCCGGCAACGGCGAGCAGGACAAGAGATTTGATGTTTTTCATACGGGTGAACGGAAGTTCCCTGTCATGATAAACCCGGCGTGCCGATTCAGTTCTCCTAGGCTCGCCCCTTTCAATTCAATCGCAATCCCGGTGCAGAGAAAAAACGTCATTGTCGCAATAAATGTTATTCGAGTAACATAGTCTGTTTACTACGTCGTCAGTCCTGCCCTGTAGCGGATGTCTGTTCAACGAGGCAAGCATGTCCATTTCACCCATTACGCGATTCGTATTTATATGCGCAGTAGCTGCATCTTCGTGTCTCTCGGACGCGGCAAGTATTACGTCCCAAACGGGTTCCCTGACCATCGATCAGCTTCTGCAGATCAAGCATCCGTCTAGTCCCCTCTGGTCGCCCGATGGCCGCTTCGTCGCCTTCGTTTGGGACGAAGGCGGTATCGGGAATTTATATGTCGTCAACGCTGAAAGCGCAGGCCAGTCGCCGCGCCGGCTTACGTCGCTCAAGGACGGGCAAATTGCAGGCGCATTCTGGAGCAAGCAGGGCGGAACGTTATTTTACCCGCATCAGGGCACACTGTGGCAGGTGTCGCTTGACGGCGGGGAGGCGCACCCGCTCTGGACGCCGGATGTGCACGGCAGTAGCTTCGTTTTGTCTCCTGATGGTTCACAGATTGCCTATGTTCGGGGAGGGGGCAGCAACGGTGCGGAGCTTTGCGTGCGTGCGGTCGAAGGCGGTGCAGACAAGAAGATCGCGCGCGATTCTGTCGGCATCGCCGGACTGGTTTGGTCGCCAGATGGCCAGCACATCGTGTACAACGCAGGATCCAAATCGATCATTCACAATCAGACGCCGGCCTACTCCGGCGCGAAGATTATCTACACCATCACGGAGCGCACCAACGGCCACCTTGAAGTCGCTTCCCTGAGCGGTGGGCCGGCCGTGGAGATCGATGCTCCTGCGGGTTTCGGCGGTCTTCGCTGGGTAGACAACTCGCATGTCGTGCTTGATCGGCAATCGTCCGATTTCAAGAAACATACGGCTTACGTGGCCGACATCGCTGACGGCAAACCGCACCCGGTCCACGAAGATGTGGATGAGAAATTCTGGAGCATCCCGGGCGAGGCCGGCTCGGCGTCACAGCCTTCACCCAACGGCAAATGGATCATGTTTGTCAGTGACCGCGACGGCTGGGATCATGTCTACGTCATGTCCGCGTCCGGCGGCACGGCAATCAAGCTGACGGAAGGAGATTTCGAAGCGTGGCGCCCTGAATGGTCGCATGACAGCAGCAGGATTGCTTTCGATGCCAACTCGCCTGATCACCCCGGCGATCGCCAGCTCTGGATCGCCACCATCACCGGCGATCCCTCCCATCCTAAGCTGACTTGCCTTACCTCGGGGAAGGGCACGAACACCGCTGCCCATTGGTCACCGGACGATCATTCACTGGTCTATCAACACACCGATCCTCAAAACTCGGCCGATCTGTTTGCCATCTCTGCTAAGGGGGACGCCCGGCCCGTGCGCCTCACCAACTCCATGCCCGCCGGAATCGATCACTCTGCTTTAGTCGAGCCTGAGTTTGTCCACTTCCCCGGCGCGGATGGACAAATGGTGCCGGGCTGGCTGTTCGTTCCCAAGAACCTCGACCGTTCGAAAAAGCATCCCGCTGTCGTTTGGATACACGGCGACGGAATCAATCAGAACTACGACGGTTGGCACGTTCAGCGCAATTACGCCGTCTACTACAGCTTCCATCAATATCTGCTGCAGCAGGGGTATGTCGTGTTTGCGCCCGACTACCGCGGCAGCATCGGATACGGGCGGGCTTGGCGGCAGGGCGTCTACATGGACGTCGGCGGTAAGGATGCGAAGGACGCCTGGATGTCCGCCAATTACCTGAAGACTCTCCCGTTTGTCGACGCCAATCGCATTGGTGTGTGGGGCCTCAGCTATGGTGGTTTTTTCACGCTAATTGCGGTGACTGATCAACCAACTCTTTTCCGTGCGGCCGTCGACGTCGCCGGCGTGGTGGATTACGCCATGTATTACGAAGATCCTTATCACGGCGGCTGGACTGCCAGTCGTATCGGGACGCCCGAGGAGCATCCCGACATCTACAAGAACGCATCGCCTATTTCGCATATCGATCGTCTTCAACGTCCGCTTCTCATCCTTCACGGAACTGCGGACGTCAACGTGCCCTATTTGCAATCCGTCCGCCTGATCGACGAAGCGCTGAAAAATCATAAGGGCGACTTAATTCGGTTCATGATGTATCCTGGCGAATTTCACTACTTTGATCGAGAACATGTCCTCCGTGACGCCTGGACGCGTGTTGATGAGTTTTTCAATGAAAACCTCACGCCGCGGCAGTAACTTAGCTTGTGGCCGCTATCCATAAAACTAATTGACAAGTTTGTAGTAATAGAACGAAACTAAGCTTTCTATCGCTAAAGGTCTACCTGATATTCTCTTTCGCTGCATCGTGCGCAGCATCTCGCGTCTCGTTTACGCATAGCCAAGGAGATATGTGTGCCCCGTTTCATTTGTGTAGTTGCTTGCTTGTTTTCCTCATGGGCGGCTTTTGGGCAGGCCATAACCGGAAAAATTACCGGCAGCGTCACTGACGCTTCAGGAGCCGTTATCGCCGGAGCTGCCGTCACTGCGGAGAGTTCGGCTTTGATGACGCCGCGTACTACCAAAACCAGCAGTGATGGCACCTTCGAGCTCGACCTTTTGCCCATCGGTTCCTACAAAGTTGAAATCCACGCCAATGGCTTCAAGTCATTTGTTCAGGCCGGCGTTGAGTTGCAGTCGGGCTTCACTGCGACGGTAAACGCGAAGATGGAGATCGGCAACATCTCGCAGTCCGTCGAAGTAAATGCCACGCCGGTTGTCGACGTTCAGACGGTTTCTTCCTCAACCACCTTCAATACCGCGCTTCTGCAGAATCTGCCTAGTGGCCGCGATCCCTGGTCGACTGTCGAACAAGCGCCCGGAGTGACATCGAGTACCTTCGATGTCGCTGGCAACCAAAGTTACCAGCAATCGTACATGCAGATACATGGAAGTATGCCGGCCGAGGAGACATATAGTTGGAATGGACTCCGGCTCGACTGGCCGGGTAGCAACGGTGGTTATACGTCGTTCTACGTCAACCACGATGCGCTGCAGGAATTCCAGGTTGTTAGTGATCAGGCGCCGGCCGAAGTGGGAGTCGGGGGTCTTTCCATGAATATGGTCACTAAGTCAGGCTCTAACCAGATCCACGGCACAGTCGCTGCTTACTATCTGACCAGTGCTCTCCAGGCACAAGAGAATTTGCCCACTTACAATGGTGGGCCCGTGCAGGCTGGCAGCCCGTTCGTAATGGAACGCGACACCACAGGAAGCATCGGCTTTCCTGTAATCAAAGACCGCTGGTGGATCTTCGATTCCTTTCGCATGTACGACATTCGCGAGGATATTCTCTCGGTTCGCCGCCAGAATGGCCAGCCCGTGAATGATAGTGACCATCAGTGGAACAACGATGCTCGTTCTGACTGGCAGATCACCTCGAAAAATCGTGTCAGCGCAATCTGGCTCTTCAATGAGCAAAACCGTTACTTTCGCCGTGACACCGCGTATCAATTCGTTTCTGACCAGGCAAGCTGGCGTCAAATCGAACCCGCCTACATCCTGGAAGGGCTGTGGACGAGTCAGATTACGAATTCTCTGGTGCTTGACGTTCGCGTCGGCTACATGCATCAGATTTTCCCGTTAAGTTACCAGCCGACGGTTCCGACAACCGCAATCAATCAGGTCGATCTCACGTTGTCGACGGAAAATGGCGCAGCGCCCTATGCTGATTCCAATTGGGCGGACCATAAGCGCGCCGCTGCCAGCGCGACTTGGTTCAAGGCCGGTGGTTGGGGATCTCACGACGTCAAGTTCGGATACGAAATAGGCGCCGCGGTCAATCAGTACAACTACAACATCAACTCGAACCTTTCAGAGATTTTCAACAACGGAAATCCCTATGAGGCGACCGTTTACAATACGCCTCTTTCCTACAGCAGCATTCTTCACGACTCTGCTGCCTTTATTCAGGACGCGTGGCATATCAACCGCCGCCTCACTTTGAATCTCGGCGTTCGCTACGAACACTTCATTAGCTTCAATCCGGCGCAATCCAGCCCGACCACAGGAGCCACCTACGCCAGCATCTTCGGCTCGCGTACTTTCGCAAAATCACCGAACTTCCCGAACTGGAATAACGCCGCCCCGCGTGTCGGCGCGGCTTACGACGTCTTCGGTAAGGGCACATCAGTCCTGCGTGCAGCCTATGGCCGGTTCTATCGCATCGAAGGTACGGAACTCGCCTCGGCGGTAAACGCAAACACGCTTAGTAGCCAAACCTATCTGTGGAACGGAGCCACCGCCGGAGGTCTACCGACGGGTTTTCTGACCAACCAGCTAGTCAGCACCTCCGGCGGTGTTTTCACGGCTATCGATCCTAACCTGAAGCATCCCTATTCAGATGAATATTCAATCGGATGGGAGCAGCAGATCGGTTCGAATCTATCCATTGGCGCCGAATATTTCCACCGCTACAACGGCAATCAGATCGGACGCATAAGCACCGTGCGCGCAGCCGCGAGTTACACGCCGATCACCACTCTCAAGGGCGCGCCCATTATTGATCCGCTCACGGGCCAGCCCCTGACGCTGTATAACCTCTCCTCGACCCTGGCATCGCAGCCAAACCATTACGAAGTCACGAATATTCCCCAGCTCAAGAACCGCTACAACGGCCTCGAACTTACCGCGACGAAGCGGATGACAGGCCGCTGGATGGTGCTCGCCGGTCTCACCATTCAACGCTCGAAAGGAACGTACGGCGCGGGCACGCCTAATGCGCTCAGCGATGACTTTAACGATCCGAATCGAAACATCAATCGTCAGGACAATTATCTTTTCCTCGACTCCACCTACGTCTGGAAAGTCGAAGGCACTTATAATTTTCCGCTCGGCATACAGGGAAGCCTGAATTTCCAGCATTATACGGGTTATCCGTTCCGGCCGACTGAAGTGTTCACCGGTTTGGCCCAAGGCTCCGAGACAGTCGCTTTGCTTCCCCAAGGCGAACTCCGTCTGCCGTCGGTGAACCTGGCCGATGTCCGGATCTCACGCCCGTTCACTTATCGGGAGCGGTGGCGAATAGAACCCGCTTGTGACCTCTTTAATCTGGGCAACAGCAACACCGTTATCAGTGAAGTTTCCAGTTATGGACCGGTGTATCTGAAGCCCAGTGGCGTTCTGAACCCGTTCGTCGCCCGTTTCGGTCTGCGCGTCAGCTTCTGAGCGCGTCACCGAGGTGGGAACTCTGCATCTTCAGGGTATTGTTTTCGAACTGTAACGCAACTGTAATCAACTCTCGGTTACTCTGTCCTTGGGAGAACCCCACCCTAATGCGCAAAATCGCACTGATCGAAGACGACGCGGATCTCTACGCTTTAGTCAAATACAACCTTGAAAAAGAAGGGTTTACCGTTGTCGGCGCGCAAACCGGCCGCGGCGTGGTCGAACTCTGCCGTCGCGAACGCCCCGACCTTATCTTGCTGGATGTCATGCTGCCCGACTCTGACGGTCTGGAGCTTTGCAAAGCAATCCGTCAGCACTCCGAACTTGGGCATCTGCCGATCATCTTTCTGACTGCTCGTGCATCCGAGACCGATCGCATCGTCGGGCTCGAATTGGGCGCGAACGACTATATAGTCAAGCCGTTTTTTGTCCGCGAGTTGATCGCCCGCATCAAAATTCAGTTCAGGGGAAATACGACCGCGACGCGCGTTCTCAAAGCGGCCACTCTCGAATTGGATCGTAGCCGCTGCGAAGCCCGCCTGGGTGGTCAGCTTCTCACTTTGACGGCCACAGAGTTTCGCCTTCTCGAATTCCTGATGAGCCGTCCAGGTGTCGTTTTCAGCCGAGAACAGCTTCTTGACGCCGTCTGGGGTCATGACCGCGCTGTCACCGATCGGACAGTGGACGTGTACATCCTCCGCTTGCGTCAGAAGATCGAAACCGACCCTGCCAATCCGCTGCTCATCCGCTCCGTCCGCGGGTTCGGGTATAGCTTTAGCAATGCTTCGCAATCCATTGGCCCGAAAGAACAAAATGGCGGTCAGCCGGCTCTCTCCCAGCCCGTCGCCGGGCTCTAACGGACATCAAAACCGCTTAACTTCTCTAGCGCCTCGTCGCGTTGCTCTACATGTCGCACGTCGGCCATTCTCGGTCCCACATGAAGAGCCGCGGCAAGTTCGTTGAGATTCTTTTCCGATCCGATCGCGTACACTTCCACCCGTCCGTCGCCGAGGTTGCGCGTCCAGCCGGTTAATCCCAGCTCTCTGGCTTTGTCTTGAACGAAAAATCGAAATCCCACGCCCTGTACCGTGCCACTCACGTACCAGCGTTTGGCCCGCTTCATACTTAGAAAGTAGCGTCTATGGGATTTCCTATTCACAGGCCGCGCCGTTTGCGATCGTCTGAATCCATTCGCAGGCTCGTCCGCGAAACGCAACTGGCT
>DATBEG010000085.1:0-5507 GCA_036276155.1 Bryobacteraceae bacterium
GCCATTTGAATGGCTTCGGTGAACGGACGCCAGGCGACCATGATGTCTTCCTCGGGGTCAAGCTGCATTGCTGTAGCTGACAATCCGGTAGCGAGGAATAGACTCTGGACATCGTTCGTGACCCCGTTGCAGACATCGACCGAGCCGACAGCTTGCCAATGCGCGGCGGTAACGCCTGCTTCTTCGGCAAGCTCGCGTTTCGCCACCGCGAGCATGTCTGTCTCGCCTTTGTGGGAACCTCCGCGGGGAATTTCCCAGGAGTGGCGATCCGAGCAGTAACGCCATTGGCCTACCAGTACAATCTCATCTCGTTCGTTCAAGGCAACGATGCCCACCGAAGGACGAATTTCAACGACGCCATAGATGCCAGGGCCGCCGTCGGGACGGATGACGGAATCTTCGCGAACCCTGATCCAGGCATTCTCATAAGCGATGCGCGAAGACAGCGTCTTCCAGGGACTATCGGACACCACTAAGCCGCCGCTGCGCAGATCTGCGCGAGCACGTCCATATCTACGTTTCCGCCCGAAAGTATGACGCCGACCGATTCGAATTTCTGAGGCAGCTTCCGTTTAAGCACCGCGGCGGCAGCAACGGCTCCGCTCGGTTCGGTCAGAAGTTTCATCCGGCTCAACAGAAATCGCATGGCGTCTTTGATGTCATCTTCAGAAACAAGTAACACGTCTTTAGCGTGCGCTCTGACAATGGGGAAGGTGATGTTGCCTGGCACGGGAGTGCGCAGGCCGTCGGCTATGGTCGGCGGGGGTGCGATTTCGACAGGGTGCCCGGCGGCCAGAGATTGAAACCAGTCGTTAGCAAGTTCGGGCTCGACTCCGTAAACCGCCATTTCGGGATTGAGTTCATTTGCCACTAATAAAGAGCCGGAAAGGAGCCCGCCGCCGCCGAGGGGGACGAGCAAGGCATTCAGATTCGGTTGCTCTTCGAGCAGCTCCAGCGCGGCGGTGCCCTGCCCGGCAATGATCCACGGGTGATCATACGAAGGCAGAATGACAGCTCCTGTTTCGGCAGCAATGCGCTGCGCGATAGCTTCACGGCTCTCACGCTGGCGGTCGAAAAAGACGATTTTCGGATGGTAGGCCTGAGTGGATTCCAGCTTGGCTTTGGGAGCATCGGTGGGCATGACGATAGTGGCTGCCACGCCTGCATGCGCTGCGGCAATCGCCACAGCCTGCGCGTGATTGCCGGATGAGAAAGTCACGACACCGCGCTTGCGCTCCGCTTCGGTCAACGACTGAATAAAGTTGGCTGCGCCGCGAATCTTGAATGCGCCGCCGCGCTGCAGATTCTCGCATTTGAAGAAAGTGCGCACACCGGCTGCTTCATCGAATAAGCGCGATGTAAACACCGGCGTTCTGCGCGCCAGAACGCGAATGCGCGATCCAGCGGCCAGCACATCCTGAAACGTTACCGTCTGTTCGACAACAGGCATGTCAATATCCGGCCTTCTTATCGACGATGTTGTTCAACGGCTCACCCTTGATGAACCGAAAGAAATTGTCGACGAAGCACAGCGCGCTTAAATCGAGCCAATCAGGATCCGTCGTTCTGTCGGTACAGTGCGGCGAGATCAGCACGTTTTCCATATCCCACATAGGGCTGTCTTTCGGCAGCGGCTCGACCTCATAGACATCGAGGGCGGCGGCGGCGATTTTCTTCGATTGCAGAGCTTCCACTAGCGCCGCTTCGTGAACCACCGGCCCGCGCCCGACATTGATCACGATGGCAGTGGGCTTCATCACGGCGAACTCCGGCGCTCCAAGCATGTGTTTCGTTTCGGGAGTTAAAGGCGCGGCCGCGAGCACGACGTCAACTTCTCGCAGCATCGCGTGCAGGTCCTCGCTCGCGAACATGCGGTCGACGATGGGATCGTTCTGTGAACGGTGCGGGTTGCGCCGCGTGGCGTAAATCTTCACGCCCAGAGCTTTCGCGAGTCGTGCGCACTCGCGGCCAATCTCGCCGTAACCGACCACGCCCATCGTCTTTCCCCGCAGCCAATCGACCAGAAAACCGTCCCATCGATGAGCGCGCTGACTGTCAACCAGCCGCCGGACGCGCTTGTAGAAGTAGAGCATGCCCATCACGGCGAATTCGGCCAAAGATGGCGCAAAAACACCGCGCGCGTTCGTCAGCAGAACGGGGCTGTTCACAAAATCGGGAATCAGCATGCTTTCAACGCCGGCAGACAGCGAGTGAATCCATTTGACCCGCTTTGCCCGGCGCCAGATCGGCTCGAACGGAACGCCGCCCACAAAGCCGGAAAAGAGAATGACATCGGCAGTGGATGCAAAGCGGTCGAGAAATTCGTCATCAGTGCCGACGTGCATGTCTGCCACGTCTCGCAGCGGTTCTAAATTGCGCAGAACATAATGCTCCGGCGACAGCACGATCAGTAAATTAGGCTTATCCGACATTCCGATACTTGTTCATCTTAGCCGTACACTAGAAGTGTGAATCCCCGTTGCACTTGCGGCGCTGTCCTGCCGGACGACGCCCGCTTCTGCCACAAATGCGGCAAACCTCAGTATGAGGAGGATGTTGCCCGTTTAGCCGCCCAGGAGACAGTGCCCGCGCCTGTTCTGCCGCCCACCGTAGCATCTGCGGCGATGGCTCCGACAGGCGTTTCGTTTCATAATTCGCGTGCTGTATGGATCACGATTGCAACGGCCGCCGTGACTTTGATCGCGATGCCCGTATTGGGACTGCTGTTCCCGCCCCTATCGCCTGTCGTGTTGTGCGCTGCCGGCTTCGCGGCCACGCGGCTGTACAACCAGAAAGCGAGTCAGCCCTTGAATACGGCGGGCGCAGTTCGGCTGGGATGGATGACCGGGTTCTGGCTGTTCCTGGCCGTCGCTCTGCTGTTTGCGCTGGGCGCGTTGGTTGTAGCAGATCCAGATACGTGGAGCCAGGTACAAGCCGCGTGGAGGCAGATCCCGCAGGCGTCCAAGCTCGTCACCATGAGCCAGCACGACATTCTGATGCAGATGCTGGTTGAACTGCCGATTTCGTTTTTTCTGTTGACCCTGCTGCCCGGCCTGGGCGGCATCCTCGGAGCCAAGTTTCCGCGGAGACGCTCTTCGTAGTGGATAAATCCATCCTGACGCTCACCGTCAATCCGGCGGTGGACAGAATTGTCACTGTCGACCGGCTTGTCTTCGAGGACCGAGCTTACATCGAGTCGACCACCGAGGCCGCCGGCGGGCGCGGCATCAATGTGTCGCGCGTGCTAGCCCGTTTCGGCGCAAAAACGACCGCCATCACCACCTCAGGCCGCGAGGTTGGGCGGAAGTTCGAACAGCAACTGGAGCACGACTCTTTCGACAAAGAGATCGTCAAAATTCGTAATAATATCCGCCTAAACATTGCTATCTCCGATCGCCAAGGCCTTTCGGTGAAGCTGAATGAGCGCGGCCCGAAGTTAAGCAAGCTGGAGCAGGACAGGATCTTTCGGGCCGTCGAGGCGCTTTTGCCGAATGCCTCATGGCTGATGCTCTGCGGCAGCGCACCTCCGGGCATGGACAGCCATTTCTACGGGCGCTTGATCCGCTTGGCGATTGAACATCATGTGGAGACACTGCTCGATACGGACGGGGACGCTCTGCTGCATGGACTGGACGCGCAGCCCACCATCGTGAAGCCGAACCAGTCAGAAGCGGAGCGGCTGCTGAACACCGCTTTGATCACGCGTTCTCAACAAATTGACGCCGTGCAGCGAATCAAGGCGTTCGGTCCGCACTCGGTGGTGTTATCTTTGGGCAGCCGCGGGGCGATTGCCGCTACCAGTTCAGAAGGAATACTGGAGGTCTTGCCGCCGCAGGTCCATTCGCTGTGCCCGATTGGAGCAGGCGACGCTATGTCAGCCGCTATTGTATGGGCCTTGGAGAAGGGTGAGTCATTCGGCGATTCGTTGCGCTGGGGAGTTGCTGCCGGGACGGCATCCTCGAAATTGCCCGGAATCGCACTCTCGGACCTGGATCAAACAAAAGAGATCTACGCGCAAACTCAGCTCACGCGCATTGTGAGCTGACTGCTTCCAAAAAAACAGCTCGCCTGGCGAGTTAGTTAATCGTACTTTTCGTAGATAATCTGCTTACGATCGAAGCCGCGTTGCTTCAGATCCTTTCGGACATCATCAACCATCTCCTTCAAGCCGCAGATGTAGACATCGATGTTGCTGATCTCTTCCGGCATCCTGATATCAAGAGCTTCATCCAGATGGGACTGCACGCGTCCGGTGAGCCCGGTCCAATTCTCGTCCGGTCGAGTCACGGTAGGCATGAACTTGAAATGCGGGTATTCGGAAGCGAGGCGCTCGAGTTCCGCGCGGTAGAGCAAGCCGGTCGGGTAACGCACACCGAACAGCAGCGTGACATGCGGCTGGGTGTGGGGAACATGATCCAGCAGCATGGAACGGAACGGCGCGATGCCAGTGCCTGTTGCGATGAATACGGCCCGACGGCCGGGGTGTCGAAACGTGAAGTATCCGAGCGGCTCATGCATTTCGACTTCGTCGCCGGGGTTGAGTTCAAATAGCCAACGCGAAACGATGCCGTTCGGCACGCGATTCAAACAGAGGGCGAATTTATTGCCGGCACGCGGAGAAGCAATGGAGTAAGCGCGGGTGACCTCTCTACCGTTTTCGCGATCAATTACGGAAATGAACTGGCCGGGCGTAAACGGCAGGTGCTCCACGCCGGGCACCTCAAACTCAAAATGATGGACCTCCGGTGCGAGTTCCTTCCAATTCAACAACTTAGCTTTCAGCGGAGATCCTCCCTATAAAATGATGCTCGGCGCGCGCTCTTCGACTCCTACATCGGGCGTCATGTGACGCAACAGGTCAAGAAACATCCTGCCGCGCGGACGCCCGTTCTGATTTTGCTGCCCTAAGCGATGCAGGAACACAAGGACAAAGAGCAAATCGGACTCGCGGAATGCGGGCAGGCCTTCGCGCTCCTGCCGAAGTTTCTGGTAATCGGCAAGGGAGCCGGAAAACCCGCGCTGCACGGAGGCTGCGATCATATTTTCGGCCCTCGTTTCATAGACCAGACCGGATTGCAACGTTCGGTGAGTCTGGATCAGTGCTTCGAGCGCGGCCATCACATCGGCATCCAGCGCGCCCGGGGTTCGTATCGCAGCCTGAACCAGCGAATAGACGCTGAACAGCAGCAACTCCTCATGTTCGCGAATAAATTCCTCCGTGACTGGGACCTCGGTATAAGAGATCTGATCGTCGGCGATCGGAACCGGCTTCTCATGCATGTGCGCCTCCTGCAGGTATTCGCAGACGAGTGGGCAGGAGAGCGAAACTTCGCGTTCCGTGCCGCAGCAGATGGTGCAAATATCGCCCTGAACTGCGGGACAAGCACGCCGCGCGCGACGTTTTCCGCAGATTTTACATAGAACCTGAATTGGCATCGGCTATGGCTATTATCGAATCAAGCCATGAAAAGAGTGGATCTTTACATCAAGGTGGAACTGGAACTAGA
>DATBEG010000086.1:0-3831 GCA_036276155.1 Bryobacteraceae bacterium
GCCGTCACCCGGATCACGGAAGGCCATGTGCCCGACGCGGTCTTCGAGCGCGCACGAGCGCACTTCAATGAACAGGAGCTGATCGCGCTGGTGTTTACCCTGACCACCATCAACGCCTGGAACCGCCTTGCTATCACGATGCGTACCGAAGTGGGCAACTATCAACCGAAGGCCCGCCCGTAGAAGGAGATCCGGATGCAGTCAGCGAGATGTTGCATCGTGATCCTCCTGGCGCCATGGTTTGGCGCAAAAGAATCTTCACGCAGGGGACGCCGGATAAGGATGCGGCGACGGCAAGCCTGGCGAAGTGAATTGCTTTGCGGCGGCCATAGACTCGCTCGCGAGGCCGGCTGGCCGAGTCAAGCGCCGACAGTCTATCTAAGAAGGAGAACAGAGGATGTTCATGTCTAAGGTCTGGTTGATTACGGGAAGCGGAAACGGGTTGGGGAGGGACATCGCCGAGGCGGCGCTGGCCGCAGGTGACAGCATAGTAGCCGGAGCGCGTCGGACGGAAGAGCTGGCACCCCTGGTGGCGCAGTACGGCGAGCGGGTGAAGCCCGTCAGGCTGGAAGTGCGCGATGAGGCCGCCGCAAAGGCGGCCGTGCAGTTGGCGGTGGACACCTTCGGGCGGCTGGACGTTCTGGTTAACAATGCCGGTTATGGGCAGTTTGCGCCGTTCGAGCAGATGAGTGCGGAGGACTTCCAGGCGATCGTGGACACATGCTTTTACGGCGTGGTGTACACAATACGCGCCGCGGTGCCGGTGATGCGTGAGCAGAAAAGCGGCCACATCTTTCAGGTGTCTTCGGTCGGTGGTCGCCACGCGGTTCCGGGCAATACGCCGTATCACGCGGCCAAGTGGGCGGTGGGCGGTTTCAGCGACTCGTTGGCGATGGAAGTCGCGCCCTTCGGAGTCAAGGTCTGCACGCTAGAGCCGGGAGGTATTCGGACCAACTGGGCACGGCGCGCCGTTCAGAATGCGCCGGACTTGCTGCCGGAGTATGAGGCCACGGTCGGTTCGTTCCTGAAGATGTTGCGAGGCCTCGAAGGGCGCTCGGAAGGCGATCCGCAAAAGATCGCAGGCGTAATTCTGCAACTGGCGAATAGCGACGAGGTGCCGGTGCGGCTGATCCTCGGTGTCGATGCGGAAAAGCGGGTGCAGCAAGCAGAAGCTGCGCGAGCGAGCGAGGCTGAGAAATAGCGATATCTCACTGTTTCAACGGTTTTTGAAGATGGGCGCTTCGACAGCTGATTGTATATGGCAAAGAGCGGAATCAATTCCTGAGTTGCATGAAAGAAGCACGAATATGAAATACAGATTACTCGGCAAGAGCGGACTGAGGGTGTCCGAAGCGGCGCTAGCCACGAATGACTTTCGGAGACGAGTGGGGATGGGATCACCGAAGGCTGAAGCGCAGAAAGTCTATGAGACCTACCGCGAGGCAGGCGACAGCTGAGTGCGTTCGGGAGGGACTCAGGAGTTCCGCCCGCAGAGTCCATTTCTACCGGAATGTGGCACCTTCGAGTGGACGTCGCCACTCGGAGAAATTGGCGCGCCTCAGGCGTCGTTCGGCTGTTATTTAATCCCGTGAAGTCCGGGTCACGTCAACTTCGCGGGAAACACCCTGGTCATCGAATTGGGTCTTTGCGGCTCGTTCCGGCGAATTAGGAACAATAAACGCCGATCTCACCTGGAACACTGATGAATCGGCACTTCCGGAACGTGTCACGTTGTGGAAATTCGGCCCGGGCGCGCCTTTGCCGCAGGTAATACTATGGTCCTGCCGAAGTTGGTCTCACGGCCAAGGCGAGCGAAAGGAGTAGTCGCAAATGACAAACAAAAAAGTAATCATGCTGATTGAAGCAAAGATTGAGCCGCAGCGCCGGGCGGAGCTTGTCGAGGCCGCCCGCCACTATCTGCCGCTGGTGCTGGCAGAACCGGGTGCCGAGGCGTTTTACCTGACCGTGCGAAAGGACGACCCCAATAAATTTGTTTTTTACGAGATCTACCGGTCGCAAGCCGCACAGGATTTCCATCTGCAACAGGACTTCACTAAGAAATTCCTAGCGACGCTAAAAAGCGCGCAGGCTGGAGAACGAGTCCGAACAAATCTGGTCGAATTGGCTGCGGAAGCACTAGCGCGGTCTGATTAGGCATGGAATCGATCTCGCACGCGCACCTTTCCAATGCGACCCAGCAGATTAGTCCCCACTAACGCCGTTGTGAACGGTCAAATCCACGATTCGGGCTGTGATTCGCGAAGCTAAAAGTCTAGAACAGCTCAGTGATGGTGGGCGAAACTATAACTGCAGCTAATGGCATCCGGCGATCCTCAACGTGTTTGGTTTGAAGAGATGGTGGACGCGTTGCGTTCGAAATGGCGTCCAGATATGTCAGGCGAAGCAATGATTCGTCTACGTGACGACCTCGACGGAATGCTCCAGCAAATTCGCCGCAAACTTCAGATCTCCTCTCCTCTGATTAAATGTCTGGAATGTGGGCATGTTGGTGAGAGCGCACCGCCTCACGTGAGCGTTCGCGCAATGATCCTGTCTGTAATCCGCTTCGACATTGACGACGTCGAAGCAACGCGCGCTGCAGAAAAAGCGTGGAAGGCTTATCAAAAGGCCAATCAGCTGGACATTTACGGGAAACCAGCACTGCCCAAAGCCGATGACGCCGCGCCGACCCACGTCCACTCACACTAGCTGTGATGTTGAGCGGTGTCGAAACTGATTAGATATCGTGGCTGGAGGCACTCGAACTCAGGTTTCTGTCCGGATTGCCGAAACACAGCATTTTGCCCGCAATCACCCCCTCCAGTGTTGTTTGATTGAGCGCGTCTCCTTCGCGGACGTCGACGCCCATTTAAGCCGCTCAGTTTGTCTGGCGAGCGCATGACTTCGTTATCTCACGACGCCGCTCAACCCTTGTTGCACAATCTCGATTCTCGCATCCGTGGCGTCCAGTACGAGCAGTTTCGTTTACTCGAAAGGCAAATCGGTCGAGCGCGATGTGACAACGTGCGCTGCGGAAATCACCCAAGGACAATGAGAATAGTCGACGATGCGATCGATATGCTCGCCCGCCACGTAAAGGCGAATGATCGAGGAAGCGGTCCAGATATCGGCTCCGCGATCCAGTCTGACGACCACTGGTTCGCCGTCGGCTTCGCCAGCGGCCATTTTCCAAACCCGCGACATGCGCTCGTAATTGCCGAAGTAAGGTGATTCGGCCAGTTTGCCCGCAAATGCATCCACTACCATGAGCCGAGCATCTGCACGAATTAATTCCCGCAGCCCGTCCCAGTCGCGCCGGTTAAAGCGATCCACGTATAGTTTGACCACTCGATGTAATTCCGGATCAATCGCGGAAGATTGCCGCGAACGCGCCGGTGATGTAGTCAATTTCGCCCGAGCGCGATGCAGCGCTGCCTTCACCCCGCCCAGCGTCGAGTCGATCATTTCCGCAACTTCCTCTAACGAGTAGTCGAGTACATCCTTCAGCAGTACACATGCGCGTTCCTTTGGAGGCAGGCTGATGACGAGATGTTCGAGCGCCCGATCCAAATCGAACACGGCCGAGTCGCCGGGTTTCGCTGTATCCGGGATAGTGGAGACACTCTCGGCCGCGACACGGGACGCGTGCTTTCGCAGGAAATCGATCGAACGGTTGTACGCGATCTGGAAAAGCCACGGCTTCAGTGGCCGAGTGGAATCGAATTTGTCCAGATTCCTGTAGGCCTCGAATAACGTTTCCTGCACGATATCTTCACCGTCCAGCGCCGATCCGCTCATGCGGGCGCAGAATCTGTGCAGCCTCGGACGGAG
>DATBEG010000087.1:0-8604 GCA_036276155.1 Bryobacteraceae bacterium
GCGTCCGAGCCGTGCGATCGGGAGCATTTCACGGCCGTGAGGAATTTTCTCAGCAGTGGACCATCCTATTGGCTCTGGCCGGCTTGGTTCTCTTGATCGCATGCGTCAATATCGCAAACCTGCTGCTAGCTCGTGCGGCAGTCCGTACACGTGAGGTGGCGATTCGACGTTCAATGGGCGCCGGGAAAGCACGCATGGTCCGGCAATTTCTGGTCGAGAGTCTTCTTCTGGCTACGCTAGGCGGCGTTGGCGGCATACTCGTGGCCGCCGTCGCTTGTCGGGTTTTACCGGTTGTGCTGGCATCTAGGGACGGCGGATTCGAGCTAGCGCCAGAGATAGATCTGCGTGTACTTGCATTTACGGCAGGCACTGTTCTGATCGTTGGGATTCTCTTTGGACTCACTCCCGCGCTTCGGACAACAAACGGCGCCATACATGAAAGGCTGAAAGAGAGTGGCCGGGCCGTAAGCGGCTCCCGGCAACGCTCCAGATCTGCAAACGCGCTCGTAATCACACAAGTCGCGCTTTCGTTTCTGCTCGTTTTAGGCGCAGGCCTCTTCTTGCAAACGCTTCGAAATTTGCAAACTATTTCGCTCGGCTATGCGCGAGAAAATCTGCTGCTTATCGATCTGGACGTTTCCGGCGTTGGACAGCCGCCTGTCAAGCTTGACCAGGAACTGGCAGCTCGCATCCGTGCGATTCCAGGTGTTCGAGGAGTAACCTACTCCGACCGTCCTTTCCTCAACGGATTCGATGGTTCCTACGCGATCGAGGTGGAAGGGTTCACGTCGGCGCGCGAAGAAGACCGGGGTTCGGCTGGAAGCTTTGTTGGTCCGGCATATTTCTCAACAATTGGGATTCCGATACTCACGGGTCGTGCAATAGGGCCGCACGATGGGACAACCTCACCGCATGTCTGCGTGATCAATGAAGCGTTCGCAAAGCATTTCTTTTCCGGACGTAATCCAATCGGTAAACACGTGATGATTAGTTCCGTTCCCACAGAGATTGTAGGTATCACAACGGATGCTCGCGTCAATTCACTCCGGGGTGCGATCGAGCCGAAATTCTATGCCGCTGCCGACCAAAATACGGGCGCCTTCTCATTCGAGATCCGCACCATTGGCGATCCCAACCGCCTTCGGAATGTGGTGCGGAGAAGCCTTTTAGGCATCGATGAAAATGTCTCTATTTCAGACATGCAAACGCTAGATCAGAAAATTGAGATGCAAAACGCACAGCCGAAACTCATCGCGGATATCAGCACAGTATTTGGTGTGATCGCGCTCTTGCTGGCGGCCATCGGTATCTATGCAGTGCTTTCTTGTAATGTCGCTCTACGAAGAAACGAGTTCGGTATCCGCATGGCCCTGGGTGCGGAACGGAGTCGAATCACCGGCATGATTCTCGAGCAAACCGGACTGATGATCGTTGCCGGACTGATTGTTGGTGTAATCACGGCGGCAGTTGCCGCTCGTGTGCTTGCCGCACAACTGTATGGCGTCAACGTAGCAGGACCCCGCTGGTCTCTCGCTCGTTATGAGCATGTTGATAGCGCGACGCAATTGTATGGAATCGGCGCGATGGACCTGCCGACGATTGCAGTGACTATTTGCATTCTGGTCGGAAGCGCTTTAATAGCAGCCTACATTCCTGCTGCTCGTGCCGCTCGTGTGGACCCGGCGTCTGTCCTACGCCAGGAGTAACCTCCCGGGATTGTGAGATCGCACGAGCAGCGCTCTCTCACACTATCGGACAGCACGCCAGTTTTCGGGTCAGGTGTCGTCAGCATGGAGAGTATCTGCGCGATGCGGCGACTCACATCCCGAAGCTGTTGATCGAGCAATGCAATTTGCGGAAGCAGAAGTAAGACGTGTTCAGCTGCGGCCTCGCCTGCTCCGGGAGCTAGCACTAGCGGAGTGGCTTTTAAGGTTGAAAGCACTTGGTCAGCAGTAATCCTCCTGATCCGATGAGTGGCGAGGATACGTTCGATGTCGATCCGGCTGATAGTCGCACCTTGTGCCGGAGTTGGAGCCTCACTTAGTAGGTTCCAAATGAATCGATCATCCGCAGCGGGACTCAAGCTGAGTACCTGTGGATAATAGCGATGGAGCTGCTGCCACAATCGGTTCGGTTCACTGCGTTGCGGAGGCGCTCTCGACGGTCAGCTACGTGAAGGTTACGCTTTTGGACGGCGCAGCCTCACTCAAAAGCGTACAGGTATGTTGTGGCTGAGCGGCATTGCGCTGGGCCTTGTGTGTGCCTGCGGACTAACACGATGGATGCGCAGCCTCCTTTTCGAAGTACAGGTGACTGACCCGCTGAGTTTTGTGGCGGTCGCCCTCCTGTTCTCCGCCGTTGCGACCGCGGCGTGTTATCTGCCCGCGCGCCGGGCGGCGCGCGTGGACCCGGCAATTTCCTTACGTTACGAGTGATCGCAGCCATTGAGTCGTCGGAATCTCGTGATAGCCCGCTCGGTGACACTGAAGGACCACAGTCACGAGTGACGGCCATGTGTAGACACCTACACGGGCCGTGAAGCCGGGACCGCATACGTTACACCCTGTGCTCTTCGTTGGCAGCTGCTAGTTTGCGGGTCCCGCGAACAGAAGCAGGTTCCCGTCCGGATCCTTGACGACGAAATTCTTGGCGCCCCAAGGCTGCTTTTTCAGCCTCTGGTGAAAGGCAACACCAGCGGACTGAAACTCGAGAAACAGCAGCTTGATCTCATCTGCAGTAGCAACAGTCATGGATACCGATAACAGTTCATCCCCGTTAAGGACAGTCGACGCAATTACCGTTTGCTCGACGAACCTGAGATTGAGACGCGCTGCATCCCGACCCACCTGCGCATAGTACGGAGGTCGGCCATAACTAAATACAAGCCTGAAGTGCAACTGTTCACAGTAAAATTCGCATGATCTCTTGATATCGGTAACGAAGAGTTGTGGCTCTGCACCGACGATAGTTGCTTTGGAGGGTGATGGTTTCACCTTGAGCGGTGTGTTTGAAAGTCCAGTCTTCAGAGCTTGCCAACTATCGAAGCCTTGCTGTCTTGCAACTACTTCTTGCGCATCGCTGAGCTTAAAGCTTGCCGCGAGAATCTCGGAGTCTGACACATTCAGAAAACGAGGCAAATACTCGCGGATTTGTGCAGCCACGGGATAGTGTCGTTCCCGATGACAACGCATTATCAGCTTCGCCTGTTTTTGGAGGTTTTCTAAGTTGGGCATATAGGTCTCCACGACGAGATCGTAGGTGGGCATAGCCCTTCGGCGAACTGCCGTTGCATCCTACATGCGCAGATCACAAGTATCCGCAATTGCTTCAGTAGTTGTCAATTTAGGGACGACCTCGCGCTATCCGGTTCCATTCGAGTCCGCTACCGGCCGCCTCACCGGTTCAGCTTGCGGCCTTTTGATAGATTTAACGGAGGACAGAGTACCCCGCACATGAGGATGAATACCGGCGAGGCGCTACGCCGCAACTGAGCTACGACGTCTGCGTCATCGGCTCAGGTGCCGCAGGCGGTGTCATGGCGAAGGAGTTGTGCGAGGGCGGAGCGAAAGTGCTTCTGCTCGAAGCCGGCCAATCCGTTCCGCCTGCCCAATTTCGAACCCATTGCTGGCCGTACGAGCTGAAATTCCGCGGCTTTCGCGGCGAAAAACAGGATGCGTTCTATCCTGCCGACCTACACAACACCATCCGATACGAAACCCAGGAACAGGTCAGCGTCGACCGAATCCGCGTTGTAGGCGGCCGAACGCTGCATTGGAATGCCGTCGTCTTGCGCTATTCGCGCTCTGACTTCCGCGAGCGAACGCTCAACGGCATCGAAGAAGACTGGCCCATCAGCTACGACGAACTCGCTCCCTACTACGACCGCATCGAACGCATGATCGGCGTCTGCGGCAACGACGACGGCCTTGAGGTCCTGCCCGCCGGGCCTTGGTACATGCCACCTCCGCCGCTCCGCTGCAGCGAAGAGATTCTGAAACGTGCCATCGCTCCCCTCGGAATCCCCGTGATTTCGGTGCGCAAAGCCTTGCTCACCCGCGATTACGACAATCGCCCCGCGTGCCACTACTGCGGTCACTGCATGGATGGCTGCGACGTGTCTGCTATCTTTTCCACGCCCTCCAGCATGTTGCCGAAAGCACGAAAAACCGGCAATCTGACCCTTCGTGAGAACGCAGTCGCGCGAGAGTTGCTGGTCGACAACAACGGCCTCCTCCGCAGCGTTTCCATCATCGATCGGCAGACGAAAAAGGAAGAAGAAATCCGCGCGAGCATCTTCGTCGTTTGCTGCGCCACTGTCGAATCGGCCCGTTTGCTTTTGAATTCCCGCTCCCCCCACTATGCCACCGGCCTCGCAAATTCAAGTGACGCAGTGGGAAGGTATCTCAACGGCCATTTGGGAGACGGCATTCACATGTATCTCAAGGAACTGGAAGGCCGCCCGCCCGAGAACCTCGATGGCTGCCTCGATCACGCCTTCATCCCGCGCTACAACACCAAAATCCCCGCTGGCGCTTTCGACTTTCAGGTGAACTTCGCCGGCTACATGTTCCCGCATCAAGCCCGCTATCTGCCCGGCTACGGCGCGAGTTTCAAGAAAAGAGTGCGCGAGATGGAATCCGGATTCCTCCACCTGGCCAGCTACGGCAAAGTCGCCGCGCGTCCCGAAAATCGCATCACGGTCGATCCCAACCGCCCCGACGTCTATGGAATTCCAACGCCCGTTGTCCACTTCCGCTTCGGAGATCTCGACCACGCAGTCTGGCGCGAGTCGCTAAACTGCGTTGCGGCAATGTGCGATCAATTGAAAGGCACGATCACTAAGCCCATGGGCGACCGCCCCAGCGGATTCGCCAGCCACGAAGCCGGTACCGTGCGCATGGGTAAAGATCCCAAAACGTCCGTCCTGAACAGCTTCTGCCAGTCGCATGATGTCAAGAATCTGTTCGTTACCGATGCCAGCACATTCACAACGTCAAGCGAAAAGAATCCTACCCTCACCATCATGGCCTTGAGCCTGCGCGCAGCCGACTACATCCGCGACCAACGTCGCCGAGGTGATTTATGAGTGACCTGAAAATTGAGCGCCGCCAACTCCTGCAGCTGGCGTCAGCCAGCCTTCTGGCAAGCCAGCTCCGTCTATCCGGTCAGACGTGTAATAACGCGAATTACCAGTCGCTAAAGGAAGCAAAGCCGTACTCGGCCCAGTTTTTCACTCCCGAAGAACTGACCTTATTAGATGAAGCGATGGAAGCCATCCTTCCGGCCGATGACCATTCTCCCGGCGCGCATGAAGCGCAGGTCGCGTTGTATGCCGACTTGATTGTGTCCAACAGTCCTGACGACGTGAAGCAAGACTGGCGCGCAGGCCTGACGCTCCTCGCCGCGGAGTTGAAAACCTCGTCGCTCGCGCAATGGCTCGACAGCGCATCCGCCAACGAACACGACCCCCGGAGTCCGCTGGACATCTTTTTCATCAAGCTCAAACAAACGACTGTCGAAGGCTATTACACCTCTCGAATCGGAATTCATCAGGAACTCCGGTACATTGGCAACACCTACGTCAAGGAGTTCAAGGGTTGCAGCCATGAGGAACATCGGGCCTAAGAAAGCGCTCTGCGTAGCGGCAATTCTGCTCGGTCCGCTGTTATGGGCAGTCAGCCGGCCGCGCGACATCCGCTTTCAGAAACAACAGATCGATCTCGGGGCAAGCGAAACAGCTGCCGTAGCAGACGTCAACCGCGACGGCAAGTTGGACATCATCTCCGGCGAGTATTGGTATGCCGCGCCCGACTGGACACCGCACAAATTTCGCGACCTGCCCTATAGCAATGGCTACATCGACAACTTCAGCGACCTGCCTATCGACGTCGATGGCGATGGCCGCCCCGACATTGTTAGTTGCTCGTGGTTTCGAAAGAGCCTCATGTGGTGGCATAACGAAGGAACTCACATGTGGACCGAGCATGTCATCGACACCGGTTCGCCCATCGAGTTTGCGTTCCTCGTAGACCTGAACAACGACGGCAAAGCGCAAGAAGTTTTGCCCGAATTCGGCGATCCCAAAACGCCGCTTGCCTGGTACGAACTCAGCAACGGCAAATTCGTAAAGCATCAAATCAGCGACAAGAGCTACGGTCACGGCATCGGTGCGGGAGACGTAAATGGAGACGGACGCACAGACATCATCACTCCGAAGGGCTGGTTTGAAGCTCCTCCCGATCCCCGGAACGGCCAATGGATCTGGCATCCGGATTTCGACTTAGGAACAACCGGCTTCATCTACGCCGTCGACATAAACGGCGACGGCCGGCCTGATTTGGTCACCAGCGCTGCCCACGATTACGGTATCTTCTGGATGGAGCAGCTGCCCGACCACCAATGGAAGAAGCACATCATTGACGACACGTGGTCACAGGCGCACGCAATGACCATGGTGGATCTGAACGGCGACGGCAAGCCGGATTTTCTTACCGGGAAGCGCTACATGGCGCACGACCACGACCCCGGCGCGCGCGAGCCGCTCGGAATCTATTGGTACGAATATTTGAAAAACGAAGATGGCAGCGTTGTGTGGGTCAAACATGTCATCGACTACAGCACCAGAATAGGAGCCGGTATGCAGTTGCCCGTAGTCGATATCGACCGCGACGGCCGTCTCGATTTCGTCGCGCCCGGCAAAACCGGTTTGTTCCTGTTTCGCGGCGTAGCGACTTTGCCGAAGGAACAGCCATGAAATTCGGCGCGAACACATTTATCTGGTCCGATCATTTCGGCTCGGAACAGTTCCATCTCTTGCCTCGCCTGAAGGAGACCGGTTTCGACGGCGTAGAACTTCCACTCCTCGACCACCCCGTTCGCGTCGACCCCCGCTTGCGCCACGAACTGCAACTCGCCGGCTTGGAGTGTACCTTCTGCGCGGTACTTCCGGCGGGCTTCAACACGATCAGCGACGACTCGGACGTACGCCGAAGGACCATCACGCACTGGAAAGACTGCGTCGAAGCCGTTGCCGAATTGGGCGGCAACATCATCGCTGGGCCGCTGTACGCCCCTGTCGGTTATCTGCCCGGGCGGCGCCGAACACCGGACGAGTGGCAACGAATGGTCGAAGCCTTTCAGGAGTTAACGCCCTTGTTGGACAAATCCGGCGTGACTCTCGCTATCGAGCCGCTCAATCGTTACGAAACCTACGTGCTGAACACAGCGGAAGATGCGGCCGCGCTTTGCCGTGAGATCAACCATCCGAGGGTCGGGATTCTATTCGACACCTATCACGCAAACATCGAAGAGAAGAGTATGTCGAACGCCATCGAGACAGCCGGACCATGGCTTCGTCACTTTCATTCCTGCGAAAACGATCGTGGCATCCCCGGCAGCGGTCACATCCCATGGCAACAGGTTTTCGAAAGCCTCAGGCGAGTCGCTTACGACAGCTGGTTGACCATCGAAGGTTTCGGCTTTTCCCTCGGCGCACTTTCCGCGGCTGCATCCATCTGGCGCGATCTAGCCCCAACCCCGGACGCAATCGCCTTCGACGGTCTGCGCTTCCTGCGCACCTGTTAACCCGCTAAGCCGCGCGTAAATCCAGTGCGTGGGGCGGACGCCCTCGTCCGGAAGGCAACCCCTTTTGGGTCGGTTCCTTCGTATTCTTTCAATGGACAAATCCTGCGGTGGCACGTTTCGTCTACCGATATCGAAGACCGGAGGAATCTACTTCTCTCCCAATAATTCGTGAATCTGCCGCACGGCGTAGTCGATCTTCATATCGAAGTATCGTTTCCCAAGTGCCGCAGAGGAGCGTCTCGCATCCCCAGTGATGCCGTTGTTTACGGTACGCACCTTCGGTTCGCCCCCATCGGCCGTAACGGGATCTCCTACTGCGGTAGGTAGTAGATTCTTGCGTACCCAACCTTTGTCTCCGCCCAGATAAATCATTTCGGACGTATCGGAAATGTTTGCATGCCCGCCGAATCCGTACCCATGTTCCTTGCACCATTGATCGAAGTCGTCTTGCGCTTTCTGATAGACCTGATCGCAGAACACCACGCGAATGCCTTGACCGGAATACTTCTGATCCAGCTTCTCCGCTGCCTCTTTGAGCTGTTTCTGTCCGCCGCCATGATCGCCCATTAGAACAACATTTTTGAAGCCGTCTTTGATGAGTTGTTCGGCAACTTGCTCGTTTATTTCCGCAAACAGCGCCGGCGTGATGCCGATAGTGCCTGGTAGCGCCGGATTGGCGTTATTGGGTGAGAAGGGCAAAACAGGCGCTGCAATGGCATTTCCGAGTTTCAGTGCGATCGCGCGCACCGTCGCACGTCCCATCAGCGTATGTCCGCCAGTCACGTTTTGCGGACCACGTTGTTCTGTTCCCCCGTTATACACAAGTGCCGTCGTTTTGCCCGCCGCCAGCGCTTGCTTGATCTCGACCCACGTCATCATCTCGAAATCGACAAGCGGCCGTTGTGCAGTATCTTCCGGTACAGCCGCAGCCATCATGCGTCCCAAACCGAGACAAATAACAATCAGTAGCGTCACTGGCCGAATTCGAGGCATGCGTCTCCCTTTTGATCAATAAATAGC
>DATBEG010000088.1:0-18792 GCA_036276155.1 Bryobacteraceae bacterium
CATGAAGAAAACGTTGATTTCAGGACTGCTGGCATCGGCAGGTCTCCTCGCAACCAGCAGCGGCGCAGCGGTTCTGCCGTCTCACGCTGCCCAGGACAGCACAAGCACTGCAACCAAAGTAAAGAGCGGCAACTCCGATTCGCACCAGTCCGATTCGGAACAGAAGCCTTTTAAACCGATCCGCGTACCGGGCGAATCGGAGCAGGCGAAGCTCATCTCTAAGGTGAATCCGGTTTATCCTCCAGCTGCGAAGAAAGCCGGGGTGCAGGGCGTGGTTCTTCTCGACGTCACGATCTCGAAGGAGGGCGTGCCGGAAGACATTCAGGTACTGGAATCGCCGAACGATGACCTGACGCAATCGGCAGAAGAAGCAGTGCGTCAATGGCGCTATAGCACCACGCTGCTAAACGGACAACCAGTGCCTGTTATTGCCGAAGTGAAGGTTAACTACACACTGACGAAGTAAAAAAGACGCGATGCTACGATGAGGCGCTGTGGAGACAGGCCTCAGAAATCGCGTAGCAGTGATCTCTGGCGCAAGCCAAGGTCTAGGCAAAGCCACTGCAATGGCGTTCGCTGCGGAAGGCGCGCACGTTGCCATCTGCGCGCGGAACGTCGCAGCGCTGAATCAGCTTGCGGATCTGCTACGCGAGCGATTCGGCGTCGAGGTCCACAGCGAGGCTTGCGACGTTCACAGCCGAGGGGCCGTTCAACAGTTCGTCCGCAATGTGCACGATCGATTCGCGCGGATTGATGTGTGTGTGACCAACGCGGGCGGCCCGCCGGCTAAGCAGTTTCTGGAAACCACCCAGGCCGACTGGGAAGAGGCGTTCGCGCTCAACCTGCGCAGTGCCGTGGATTTCTCACAGGTGGTGATCCCCTACATGCAGAAACAGCAATGGGGACGCATCGTTACCATAAGTTCCATCACGGTAAAGCAGCCGCAACCGCAACTTGTGCTTTCGAACGCGATCAGAGCGGGCATCCTGGGCCTGGTTCGAAGCCTTGCGAATGAGTTCGGCAAAGACGGCATCACGATCAATAACGTTGGACCCGGGTATACAGCGACGGATCGTCTGCTGGAACTGGCCGAACGAAGGTCCGCGGCCACGGGCAAGGCCCGGAAGGAAATTGAACAATCCTGGATCAGCCAGATTCCGTTGGGCAGACTGGGGCAGCCGCAGGAGATTGCAGATGCCGTCGTGTGGCTTGCTTCGGAGCGCGCCGCTTTCGTCACGGGGCAGACGATTCTGGTCGACGGCGGCATGTATCAGGGATTGTAAGACCAGGTTGTGAGACAACAAGAGAAAGCGATATGAGCGGGAACGCGGTGAAGCACGTGAAATGGGATGAGGTTCCGGTAGAGAACGTCAATCCGCTAATCGAACGCCAATTTGTAGTGGGCGATCAGGTAATGGTAGCGAAGCTGCTCCTTCGGAAGGGTTGCGTGGTGCCGATGCACAGCCATGTGAACGAACAGATTACTCATATCGAATCGGGCGCGCTGCAATTCACGATCGATGGGAAAGAGATTACTGTCGGTCCTGGCGAGTATTTATGTATTCCGCCAAGCGTCCCGCATATGGCCGTGGCGTTGGAGGACACCATTGATATCGATATCTTCACGCCCCCGCGCGAAGACTGGATCAATAAGACCGATTCCTACCTGAGAAACAAATAACTCCGTTCGGCGGCGGCGAGGCACGCGGTAACAGTAAGTTATCAGTAAGCTGACCCCCAGTTGCCTCCGTAATTGTGCCGCTTCTGTTCTGGAGGGGACACTTGGTAACTCACTTCGGAATCGTACAAAGAAATAACTACAACGTGACATAGGTTTTTTCTGAGTTCAGTGACACTGCAACCGATAAGGGCGGTATATATGTTGCGACGCATTCTTTCGGCGCTTCGCCACCTCGGTTCAGCGCTTCTCGAAGAGCAGGACGGTCAGGATTTGGTTGAATATGCTCTACTGATGGCGTTCATTGCACTCGCTGCAGTGTCCGTACTGACGAGCCTGAGTGCAAACCTTTCCACCCTCTGGGATTCGGTTAGTAACGCGCTTAGCGATGCCGTTTCGGTTTCCGGCTAGCGGTTAGGCACAGGGGCAGGCGGACTCTCTTTGGCGGATTTGGCCGTCCCAGCCGAGGTGCGAGCAATGTTCACAGCCAATGCCAGGAAAACTGGCCCAACTGCAGCGATTCTGTTCAGAGGGATGCAGAGCTGCACACCACAGTTCGTATCACGATAAAGCTGGTGCTTCCCAGTTCTAAACTTACTGTCACGTCGTGACTGCTGGCTCGATGTACTCGATCTCAGAAGTTGGTGGGGGTACGGGATCACCATGTTCGACAAGGCTTTCAATGTGGAGGCTTATCGCTTCCGCTATAAGCCTCTCGACTTCAGCCTTTGTTTTTCCTACCGCAATGCAGCCGGGTAGATCGGGCACGTACGCACCATAGCTCGTGCTGCCCCGTTCGATCACAACTGCGTACTTGTTCATTTCTTCAACCCAGCCTGTTTCAGGATAGCGGCTAACGTCCCCCTTGGAACATCTTCTGACATGTGGCCTGCAACCGTGATAGTCCGCAACTCCGGTCTTTCTGAATTTCTATATTGGCGATGACTACCCTTAGTTCGATCTAACTTCCAGCCGTTTTCTTCCAGTTGTTTAACGAGGTCACGTACTCTCATCGCTCTCCCTGAGAGTACACACTGCCCTGCACGTCGAATGCTCACGGCATAACCGAACACAGATTCCATCAGCTACTCCTTTCACTTGTGTCCCAAAACAACAAAGGCCGGACCCGGCTACCCGCTGAATCGCGAGCAACAGGATTCGGCCTGTATTAAATCGTTCTCGGTAGACAGGCGTATTACGCAGGCCTTGTACGAAGAAGAAATGAAAGCTGTTGGAACGGCAATAAGCAGGGTTCAGGCGGAAATTGCAGAGCAACTCGCAGCTTTTCGTTTGCAGCGTCTGCGCACTGGCCACGCTCGCAGGGGCAGACCTGCCCCCATTAAGTGCGTAGAGCCCAATTGGGTTTTAACCGATTCCAATCGAAACAACTTTGGCGTCCCCAAGGGGATTCGAACCCCTGTTATCGCCGTGAAAGGGCGGTGTCCTAGGCCGGGCTAGACGATGGGGACGCGCGCGGAAGGGCGAACTACTTCTTTAATCTAACAGAGCCGCTACCGGCGAGCCGGACTGACGGCCTATGTCATATTTCTCTATAAAGTGTGCAGGTAGGCCAGCACATTGGCTTTTTCATCAGCGCTCAGCATGTCCTGGTAGGCGGGCATGCCATTACCGCCGGCATTGATCTGGGCTAATACGTTCGCGTCATTGACGGGCTTGCCGCTGGTCAGAGTCTTGCGCTTGAACAAACCCTGCAGCGACGGACCCATCTTCTTTTCAGGCGAGTCCACGTTGTGGCAAATGGCGCACTGCTCGAAAGTCTCTTTGCCTTTTGCAGCATCGCCCTTCGCGTCGCCACCTTTTTGTGCGGTTGCAAACGTCGCGGTCAAAGTCAGGCCAAGTACTGCCGAACCTACAACTTGCAGAAGATATTTTGCTTTCATTTTGGCTTGCAGGCCCTCCCCAGGGCGTTCTCGCATTTACAGTCTACAAAACCATTTTCATTTTGTGCGACTGCCTTGCTGTACATGAGATGGATTTAACGCTACGGAAACTTCACCCTTTTGCAGCGGCGTCCAACAGAGTGGGTGTTTCCGCTCACCACACTGTCCGTTTTCGCTGCGGGATAATACAGACATCCGCCGAGGCGATCGTTTTTCGACGCCACAAGTCTAAAAGAAGGTAAGTACATGCTCCCACGAGCAGCTTTTTGCTCTATCCTTGCTCTCTCTCTGTTTCTTCCCGGTTTGCTACGCGCGTCTGATGCCGCTGGCGTTCCGAACATGACCACACCGCCGCGCGCCGGGAAAGTGGAGCTGTTCCCTGAGAGCGCGATTAAGCCAGGCATGAAAGCAGTTGCCTGGACTGTGTTTCAGGGCAGCGAGCCGGAACCGGTTCCCGTGGAGATTATCGGGGTGTGGCAGAACATGTGGGGTCCGCATCAGGACATCATCGTGGCGAAGCTCGGCGGGAAGGCGGACCGCACGAACGTCGCGGGCGGCATGAGCGGCAGCCCGGTTTACATCGACGGCAAGTTAGTCGGGGCGATTTCGCTGCGGCTAAGTGTGTTCTCGCCCGATGCGATTTGCGGAATCACGCCGATTCGCCTGATGCTGGAGGTGAACGACTTCGACGCATCGCGGCCAGCCAACCGGCGGACGCCGGACAAGATTCAAATTGCTTCGGCCGACACGCCGATGCCAAGCGAATTGCTGACTCGCGTGATGGCCGCGGGCAGCGCTCCGAATCTGCCCCCGACAGCGAGTATGACTCCGATTGCGACGCCGATTGCGATGTCCGGATTTACGGACGAGACGATGCGGGCGTTCGCGCCGATTTTCGAGCAGCTTGGAATGACAGTGGCGCAGGGCGGCGCGGGCGGACAGCTCAATTCGGCGGTTCCGGCCAAAGACTGGCGGACAGCGCTGCAACCAGGTGAAAGCGTAGCCGCGGTTCTGGTCTCCGGTGACATGACAATGACCGGCGGCGGGACCGTCACTTATAACGACGGCAAGCGAATCCTGGCCTTTGGACATCCGATGTTCAATCTAGGACCGGTGGACATGCCGCTGGCGAAAGAGGACATTATTACGACTCTCGCTTCGAGTTATCAGCCGACGAAGATGGGCAACGCGTCAGAGGTGGTAGGCGCGTTACGGCAGGATCGGCATAGCGCGATCGCGGGCGAACTGGGCGAGACGGCGGACATGATCCCGGTGACGATGCACGTCAAGAGCTATGGGAACGACAACAGCGTGAAGAACACCCGCGACTTCCACTTCAATGTTTTCGTGGATCAGAAGTGGACACCGTATCTGATGACGGCGACATTGTTCAACACGCTTTCCAATCTGAACGATTTCTCGGAAGAGGCGACATATCGGCTGCACGGAGATGTTCAGGTTCAGGGCCAGAATCGGATTGAGCTGAGCACGATGCAGGCGCCTGCCGAAACGCCCGTGCCGACACCCATGCTGCTTGCCGGCTGGTGGGGTGATAAGTTCAGCCGTCTTTTCGTGAACTCGAACAAGTTGCCCAATGTAACGGCCGTCAATGTTTCGGTAGACCTGCTGCCCGAACGACGCATTGCGCAGATTGAATCCGCGTGGATTGCGGATAACAAGGTGACTCCCGGAACGGAAGTGCCCGTGAAGGTGTTTCTGAAGCCTTATCGCGGCGATCGCGTCGAGCGGACGGTGAACGTGAAGATTCCGGCCGGCCTGAATAAGGGCGAGCACCAGATTCTGTTTAGCGACGCGGAAACGCTGAGCCGTTTCCAGAACATCGCGAGCTCTCTGAACCGTATTGAAGATATTCCGCAGATGGTGGCCATGCTGAACGAGGAGCGGAGCAACAACCGGATGTACGTTTCGCTCATTGAGTCTCAACCAACTGTGTACTCGGATGAAAAAATATTGCCGAGCCTGCCTGCTTCCGTTTTAAACGTGATGCAGAGCGGGCGCGCCACCAATCACCAATTTGTCAGTTCGCCGGAAAGCGCTCACGAACAGACTTCGCTACCCTTCGACGAGGTCGTGACCGGCAGTTACTCATTGAAGATCTACGTCAACTGAGGGGCTCGAACACATACATGCAAAAAATCTCGGTCTTGTACCGGGCCGCCGTTGTAGTCTGTCTGGCGGCCGCTCCACAATTCTGCCG
This sequence comes from Bryobacteraceae bacterium, assembly GCA_036276155.1. GTDB lineage: Bacteria > Acidobacteriota > Terriglobia > Bryobacterales > Bryobacteraceae > Bog-105. Next base: position 5,798 of record DATBEG010000088.1, read on the forward strand.
CGCGACAGATACTCGCGTTTGGGAACAATCGGAACAAGCGGACTTCGCCAAGGGAACGCTGAAGAAGCTCTCGATTCGCAGCGACGGGCACATCACGCTGGCGCCGGGTTTTAAAGAACTGGACAGCACCAATACTCCTTATCTTTGGGCGTTGGTACAGGATTCCAAGGGGACGCTGTATTACGCGGGCGGCGCTCCGACGGGTGCGACGACGAAGATCTATGCGCTGACGCCGGGCGGTAAATCCAAAGGGTTTGCAGAGCTGACGGGCCTGGAGGTTCACGCTCTTGCGGTTGACCGGCAAGACCGGCTCTACGCGGCTGTTCTGCCGGACGCGAAGATCTATCGCATCGACAGCAGCGGCAAGGCGCAGGTGTTCTTCGATCCTAAGTGCAAATACATTTGGGCGATGACGTTCGACAAAGCCGGGAACCTGTTTGTCGCAACGGGCGATGCGGGACTGATTTACAAGGTGACGCCGGACGGAAAGGGCGGCAAGTTCTTCGACACCGAAGAGACGCATGCGCGCTCGATGATCATTGACGATTCCGGCAACCTCATCGTTGGCACGGAGCCGAGCGGGCTGGTGATGCGCATCACGCCGGAAGGCAAGAGCTTTGTTCTCTACCAGACCGATAAGCGGGAAGTAACTGCGCTGGCGGAGCGCGATGGCGTGATCTATGCGGCTTCGGTGGGGAACAAAACCGGAACCACTTCGGTTTCGGGTGCTTCTCCGCTGCTGCCCATCACCCCTCCAGGGACGACGCCGGCCGGAACTCCGCGATCTGGAACTCCCCCGCCCTCCCTGCCGCCGGCGGTGGGATCTTTGAGCGCATCAGTATCGGGCGGCTCCGAGTTTTTTCGCATCCAGAAAGACGGCTTCGCGGAACGCATCTGGAGTTCGCCGAGTGATCTTGTCTACGCGGTGGCATTCGATGCGAGCGGGAAGCCGATACTCGGGACGGGCAATAAGGGCTTGATCTACCGAGTGGATTCGGACCAGATGTCGACACAGCTTCTGAACGCACCGCCCACACAGGTGACGGCGTTCTTGCAAAGCCGGAATAAGGGCGTGGTCTATGCGGTGACGGGAAATGTCGGCAATGTATACGAGATCGGTCCGGGTACGGAGATGAGCGGAACGCTCGATAGCGAAGTGCTGGATGCGGGTGAGTTTTCGCATTGGGGCCGAGTTCATCTGACGCCATTCGCGTCGGCGGCGGGCGTTTCTGTTGAGACGAGAAGCGGCAACGTCAGCAACCCCGAGAACAACTGGACTGACTGGACGAAGGTGGACCTTTCAGAGACGGGAGGGCAGGTGCAATCGCCATCCGGGCGTTTTCTGCAGTATCGGCTGACGCTGCATTGTCCACCGTCGGGAGACGGCCCGACCATTTCGACGATCGATGTCGCGTATCTGCCGAAGAACGTCGCGCCAAAAATCGGCGCGGTGGAGATTGCGCCGTTCAATTACCGCGAAGCGCCGAGCACATCTACTTTGGAGCGCAACATGACGTCGGGCGGTTCGCCCTTAACCGTGACTTTGCCGGCGGTAGGGCAGAAGCGTCCTTCGAACCTTGGATCTCTGGAAGGCGCAGGGAATGCGACGCTGCAATACAACAAGGGTTACGTCACCGTTCGCTGGAGCGCCAGTGATCCGAACGGCGATTCGCTGATCTACAGAGTGGAGATCCGGGGGACGCACGATTCGACGTGGCAGCCTCTGAAAGACAAGCTGCAGGACCGCTATTATGCGTTCGACTCCAGTGCGTTTCCGGACGGCAAATACATCGCGCGTGTGACTGCGAGCGACAGTCCGGGCAACACGGCGGCAGACGCGCTGAGTTCTTCGCTGGACAGTGAAGAGTTCACGATCGATAACACGCCGCCTGAGATCATGAACATCTCCGCGGGCCAGGGCACAATTCGCTTTACGGCCAAAGATGCGCTGAGCTGGATTGACAAGGCAGAGTATTCAGTCGACGGCGGGGATTGGAAACTACTGATGCCCGAACATCTTGTGACCGATTCGCAAGTGCTGACTTATGCGGCGCCGGTGCAGACTGGGCAGATGATTACGGTTCGCGTTTTCGATGAGAACGACAACGTGGTTGTGAGGCAGTTGCAGGGGCGTTAAGTCGAACCCGCCTAACGCCGTTTGGTCTTGATCACAATCGGCGTCCCTTCGAAGCCGAACTGGTCGCGCAGGCGATTGATGAGATTGCGCTCGATGGAGAAGTGCATTTTGTCGGCTTTGTCGGTGAAGACGACGAAGGTGGGCGGCCGGATGGACGCCTGGGTGATGTAGTAGATCTTGATATCGCTCTCGAACTTCAGGGTCTCCATGAAGCGATTGAGTTCGCCGGTGGTGACGCGCTTGGAGGCGGCGTCGAATGAGCGGCGGATGGTGGAATAGATGCGTCGGATGCCTTCGGCATTTTTTGCAGACGCGAAGATAACGGGCGCGTAATCAAGAAACTTGAGCTGATCGCGGATGGTCTCGGTGAACGCGCGCTTGCTTTTGCCCTCCGCTGCGGCCGCGTCCCACTTATTAACGACGAGAATCACGGCGCGGCCTTCTTCGTGGGCATAGCCGGCGATGGTGGCGTCCGAACCAACCACGCCTTCTGTCGCGTCGATTACGAGCAGAACAACGTTCGCCATGCGGATGTGCCGGCGCGCCATCACAACGCTGAGCTTTTCCGTCATTTCCGTGGTGCGGCCTTTGCGACGAATGCCGGCGGTGTCGACGAAGCGATAGGTTGTGTTGCCTTCCCGGATGGATTCGTCGACGGCGTCGCGCGTGGTGCCTGCGACCGGCGAAACGATGGCCCTTTCGGAGCCAACAAGGGCGTTCAACAGAGTCGATTTGCCGACATTTGGACGGCCAATGATCGCAACCTTGATGCGGCGCTCCTTTGCCTCGCCTTCCTCTTCTTCCGTTTCAGCAGGCTCTTCCGTTGGGAATGGTTCGGTGACTTTATCCAGCAACTCCCAGATGCCAAGTTTGTGCTCGGCAGAGATGCCGACGGGGTCACCTAAACCGAGTGAATAGAATTCGTGGACCAGGTTCTCGCGGATTTTCGCATCGATCTTGTTGACCACGAGAGTCAGCGGCTTGCCGAGGGGGCGAAGCAGTTGGGCGAGGTCGCGATCGGCGGCAGTAATTTCAGTGCGGCCGTCGATGACGTAGAGAATATGCGATGCCACGTCGAGAGCGACACGGGCCTGCTTGAGAATCTCGGTGGGAATCAGCTCCTGATCGTTCGGGATGATGCCGCCAGTATCGACGAGACCAAATTTCTTGCCGCGGTACTCGGCTTCACCATAGATGCGGTCACGCGTCATGCCGGGTTCGTCGCCCACGATGGAGCGACGGTTGCCCAGGATCGCATTGAACAGAGTCGATTTCCCAACGTTCGGACGGCCGACGATGACAACGGTCGGTAATAGTTCGTCTTCAGCCACTTTGTCGATCTAAGGGTCGCATACAGTTGCGTTACGATCGCGCGGCCAAATGCGTTTCGCATGAGACCATGAAGTTTGCAAATGAGTTCGGGCAACGGGAATTTGAATACTCGAAATATCGCGATCATCGCGCACGTGGACCACGGAAAGACAACGCTTGTGGATGCGATGCTGCGGCAGAGCGGCATTTTTCGCGCCAATGAAGAAGTGGCGGATCGCGTGATGGATTCGAACGAACTGGAACGCGAACGTGGGATTACGATTCTGGCGAAGACCACCGGTGTTCGATATCACGGAACGAAGATCAACATCGTCGATACACCGGGGCATAGTGATTTTGGCGGTGAAGTAGAACGCGCGTTGAAGATCGTCGACGGTGTGATGCTTCTGGTGGATGCGAGCGAAGGGCCGCTGCCCCAGACGCGGTACGTGTTGATGAAGGCGCTGGAGGCGAAGCTTCCGCCCATTGTTGTCATTAACAAAATAGATCGTCCGGACGCGCGGGTGCAGGAAGTTCTGAATGAGATTTACGATCTTTTCATCGATCTTGATGCAGAGGAAGATCAACTGGATTTTCCGGTCGTTTACACGAACGGAAAAGCGGGAATCGCGAAGTTAGATCTAAATGAAGCGAGCGACACTCTGCAGCCGCTGTTTGAGACCATCCTGAAGCATATCCCGCCACCGAGTGGGGACGCGGACGATGTGCTGCAGTTGCTGGTGGCGAATCTCGATTACAGCGATTATCTAGGACGGCTGGCGATTGGGCGCGTGTTCAACGGAACGCTTAGACATGGCGACGACGTAAGCATTGTAAAGCTGGATGGCAGTCTTCAGAAGACGCGCATTACGAAGCTGTATTCCTTTGAAGGCCTGAAGCGCGTCGATGAAACTGTGGGAAAGCCGGGCGATGTGCTGGCTATCGCGGGTGTGGAAGGAATCACGATCGGCGAGACGGTGACGAGCGCAGAGAATCCGAAGGCGCTGCCCAACATTCCGATCGATGAGCCGACGATCGCAATGACGTTCACGATCAACAACTCGCCGTTTGCGGGGCGTGAAGGTCAGTTTGTGACATCGCGGAACCTGCGCGACCGGCTGGATAAAGAGCTGCTGACGAACGTTTCGATCAAGGTCGAAGAGGCGGGCGGACCGGATGCGTTCAAGGTGATGGGGCGCGGTGAACTGCAACTCGCGATTCTGATCGAGATGATGCGGCGCGAAGATTATGAATTACAGGTGGGCAAGCCGGTGATTCTCACGCGCACAATCGACGGCGTGCTGCATGAGCCGCAGGAACTGCTGGTGATCGACTGCCCCGAAGAGTTTATTGGCGTGGTGATCGAGAAGATGGGCTCACGCAAGGGAAAGATGTCGAAGATGGTGAATCACGGGTCCGGGCGCGTGCGTCTGGAATTCCTGATTCCGTCGCGCGGGCTGATTGGCATCCGCAGCGAGATGCTGACAGACACGAAAGGCACCGCGATCATGCACTCGCTTTTCCATGGCTATGTGGAATGGCAGGGGGACATCGCGATGAGGCCGACGGGATCACTGGTAGCAGATCGGCCAGGTGTGGCGACTGGCTATGCGATCTACAACCTGCAGGAGCGGGGAGTCATTTTCATCTCGCCAGGAACGGAGGTTTACGAAGGCATGATCATCGGCGAGAACGCGCGGGATGCGGACCTGGACGTGAACATCGTCAAGGAGAAAAAGCTGACGAACATGCGTGCTTCGACATCGGACGAAGCGATCCGGCTTGTGCCTCCGAAGATTCTCAATTTAGAACAGGCGATCGAGTTTATTGAGGAAGATGAACTCGTGGAGATTACGCCGAAGTCGATCCGGTTGCGCAAGAAGATTTTGAAGTCGAATCAACGCTAGGGGAGCAGGAACTTCCAGGACTCGCCGAAGGACTTCATCACTGATTCGGCGGCGATATAGCCGCTGCGGACGGCGCCTTCCATGGTGGCGGGCCAACCGGAGCGCGTCCAGTCACCGGCGAGAAATAAGTTCGGGATTGCGGTCGCGCTCACGGGGCGCTGTTCTTCGAGGCCCGGTGCGGCGGAAAATGTCGCGCGAACTTCTTTGATTACGTGAGCGCGTTCGAGTTTCGCTTCGGCAACACGCGGGAAGAAGTCTCTCAGTTCGCGAAGGGCAAGATCGATCACGTCCTGGCGCGGCATTTCGGTGAGAGTGCGCGATGCGCTGACAACAAGCTGGATGTGCTTGCCCTGGCCCTTGTTGAACATCCACTGAATGGTTCGGTCGAGCAGCGTGGCATGGGGAAGATTCGTGATCTCGCGATCGAACCAGAGATGAATGCCAGTGATTGGTGAATGGCTGAATGCCGCTAATTCGATAGGGAGATCTGGCGCCAGCGCGGGGAGCCGTTCGAAGGGAACGGCCAGAACGTATGCGTCGGCGGTAATGCCGGGGCCATTTGCGATAAGGCCGACGACGCGTCCGTTGTCTACACGAAGCCGCTGCACGGTGGCGCGGTGCTCAATTTTGACGTGCGGGTGCTTGCGCCAGGCGTCTGACGAATAGAGGTTCGTGAGCGGCACGTTGGGTACACCCATTTCGTACGAGTTCGCGCCAGCAAGAAAGCCTAAGTAAAACACCTGCAGCCCGTGGCTGGCAGCCATGCGCTCCAAGTCTTCGTTGATGGCGCTAACGAGAACCTGACGCCAGAAGCGCTCGATAGCTTGTGGCGGCTGACCTTTTTCGCGCAGCCATTGGAGCATGGTGATGCGGTCAAGGTCTGTGCGCGTCCCGTATTCGTATTTGAGGGCGAGCAGCGCATTGCCGATGGCGACTTTCGAGGACAGATTCAGGAACTTCAGCTTCAGAAACGAGCCGGTGAAATGCAGCGGCGCGGGCAGCGAGCCTCGCTTCATCACGGACGTACGGCCACCGGGTTCAATCCAGAAGAACTCGCGATGGAAGCGGATGCGATCGCGGACTTCCAGACGGTTGTAGAAGTCGAGGAGGTTCGTGCAGCAGCGCAGGAGTACATGCTGGCAGTTGTCGATGGTGGGACTGTTCTCGTCGGCTGCGTTGACCGGGTAAGAAGTGGCGCGACCTCCAAGGAATGGGCGAGCCTCGTAAACCGTGACCTTCTGTTCCGCGGAACCGAGAGCAACGGCTGTTGCCAGACCGGCGAGCCCACCGCCGATGACTGCGATGCTGTGCTCAGCCACGCGAGACTAGACGGGCTCCATGACTGCTGCCTGGGCGTAATGCTCGATCATGTTCTCCATCAATTGCAGACCGCAGTTCTTTTCGAGCGTAAGGATGGACTCGGGATGGAACTGCACGGCTTCGATGGGGAGATCGCGATGGCGCACGCCCATGATGATGCCGTCTTCCGATTCGGCAGTGATTTCGAGACAAGCGGGGAAGGAGGCTCGATCGGCGTAGAGCGAGTGATAGCGGCCGACGCGGAATGGCGAAGGCAGACCTTCAAAGACGCCGCGGCCATAGTGGGTCACAAGCGAGTGCTTGCCATGCATGGGGTAATCAAGGACCTGCAATGTTCCGCCGAAGGCTTCGATAATGCCTTGTAAGCCGAGGCAGACACCGAAGGTTGGGATGCCACGCTTCGCGAGCGCACGAACGAGATCGGGGACACCGAAATCGGACGGACGAGCGGGGCCGGGCGAGATGAGAACGATGTCGGGTTTTTCGGTATCGATTACTTCGAGCGCAGCCTGGGAGCGAAAGGTGGAGACGTGTGCTCCGGTCTGGCGCGCGTAGTTAGCGAGCGTGTGGATGAAGCAGTCGTCGTTGTCGACGAGCAGCAAATGGATGCCTTCACCAACGCGACGGAGTGACTGCACAGCGTTCTTGCCGTCTTCCGGCGGAAAGAGCGCGCGGAAGAAGTTGGTGGCTTTCAGGTTGCACTCCGCGTCCTCGGACGCGGGATCGGAATCGTAGAGCAATGTTGCGCCGGCGCCATAACGGGCGATGCCGTCCTTCAAGTGAACGGTGCGGATGGTGATGCCGGTGTTGATGTCGCCGTTCAGATTCAGCATGCCGACTGCCCCGCCGTACCAGCCACGAGCGTCGTTTTCGAGATCTTCGATAGCTTGTGCCGCGGCGCGCTTGGGTGCGCCGATCACGGTGACAGCCCACATATGGCTGAGGAATGCGTCGAGCGAGTCGAAGCCTTCCATGATTGTTCCCTTCACGTAGTCCACGGTGTGGAACAGTCCCGCATACGATTCAATGAGTCGTCGTCCCACGACGCGAACGGACCCGGGCAGGCAGACGCGCGACTTATCGTTGCGGTCGACGTCGCTGCACATGGTGAGTTCGGACTCGTCTTTCACCGAATTCAGCAATTCTCGAATGCTATCCGCATCCCTCAAGGGATCGCCGGTACGCCGCGCCGTTCCTGCAATGGGACAAGTCTCGATCAGGTCGCCTTCGATGCGAACGAACATTTCAGGCGATGCGCCGACGAGCTGTTCGTCACCCATCTGGATGATGAACTCGTAGGGGCTAGGGCTGGTTTTCTGGATGCGCTGAAAGAGCTCGGACGGGCTGCCGGAGAATGGGGCGCTGAAGGTCTGGCGCAGCACCACTTCGTAGAAATCGCCCCGATGCATGCCTTCGCGGACCGTCTCGACCTTCGCGATGTACTGAGCGGGCGTGTGATCGGAGACGATTTCGGCACGCGGCGTTTGCCCGCGGCGGAGCTTCACGGTGGCGGCAGTGCGCGGAAGTCCCTGGGTGGCGCCGGCTTCGCTCGCAAAGTCGTATCGATAGCGCTCAATGATCTCCTTCTTGCGATCCATGAAGTAAATGTCGTCGCAAAGGAACAGGTGCAGGCCTTTGTGGCCGTGGCGCGGGAGTTTCAATTCGATGGGATCGAACTGGAGCAGAAGATCGTAGCCGAATGCGCCGATGAGCGCCAGGCGCGAATCCAGGGGATTGCGGAACTCATGAACAAGCGTTCGCAATAAAGAGAACGGAGAGGGTTGTTTGCTGCGTTCTTCCTCGGGAAAACGTTCGGCCAGCGGCTTGAGTTCGACCCGGATTTCGTCTTCCGTGACGGTTGTGCGCGCGCTGTGCGGATGATCCTGAAAGAGCGGAGCAAGAATTTTCACCAACACGCGTCCGCGCGCATTCAACGCGTGAAAGTGAACAGTGCGACCATAGCCGATGATTTCGAGCGGCGGCGCCATGCTGGCGACATCCCACCGCGAATAGCGGCCCGGATATTCATAGCCTGAAGACAGATAGACGCCGCGCTTACGATCGAGTTGAGCCAACAGGTCGCCCAAACCCCTGGCGTAAGGGACGGTAGAACTAGTACGGGTGACTGTTACCCCTCGCGGGGTGGTGTGCTGCAACTGGGACAAATTTCATTGTCTCTTAGCAGACGAGCTCCTCGCGATCGATTTGGAGTTCACCGAGGCGACCGAGCACGGCGAGCGCGATGTTATCCTCACCGAAAAATTCATCCGCGACCATCTGCACTTCGTCGCGTGTGACCGACTCGATGCTGTACAGCATTTCGTCGAGCGATACGAAGCGATCGAAGTAGAGTTCCTGGCGGGCGAGATTCGACATGCGACTGTTGGTGGATTCCAGACTTAGCATGAGCGAGCCCTTCAGGTGATCTTTGGCGCGACGAAGTTCGTCTTCGCCGATGAGGTCGTTCTTCAGGTTTCGGAACTCCTGAACAACAGAGGTGACCACCTGTTTGGCAGTTTCGGCCGCTGTGCCCGCGTAGACGGTGAAACAGCCGGTATCACTGAATAGATTCAACTCAGAGTAGACGGCATAGGCGAGGCCTTGTTTTTCGCGGATGTTTTGGAACAGACGCGAGCTCATTCCGCCGCCGAGGACGGTGTTCAAGACGTAGAGGGGGAAGCGCATCTCATGGGCGAGACGATAGGCCGGCACACCCATGGTGATGTGAACTTGTTCGAGCGAATCCTTCTTCTTCAGGATGATGGGCGCACTCGGCTTCGGCGTGGAGTCTTCGGGCAAGCCGCCGCGTCGCGGAAAGTCTTCGAACTTTTTGCGGACGAGATTGACGATGTCTTCGTGATCGAGATTACCGGCAGCCGTGATCAGGATATTGGCCGGAGCGTAGATGCGGCTGTAGAATTCGCGCACCAGCTCAGGAGTGAACTTCTTGACCGTTTCCTTCGTGCCAAGGATGGGTTTGCCGAGCGGATGGCCTTTCCAGAAATTACTGATAAAGGCCTCGTGAAGCACGAACTCCGGCTGGTCGGCCTCCATCTTAATCTCTTCGAGGATGACGCCCTTCTCCTTCTCGACGTCCGCTTCGCGGAAGAGCGGATTCAAAACGAGATCGGCGAGAACATCGAATGCGAGAGGCAGGTGCTCGTCGAGAACCTTGGTGTTGAAACTGACAAGTTCCTTGCTGGTAAACGCATCCAAGCCGCCACCAACTGAATCCACAGAGCGGGCGATCTCTTCGGCTGAACGATTTTGGGTGCCTTTAAACACCATGTGCTCGATGAAGTGGGAAATACCGTTTTCGACACCCCGTTCGGCGCGCGAACCGCTGCCGATCCAGATGCCTAGGGAAACTGAACGGACGTATGGCATGGACTCAGTGACAATACGAATTCCGTTATCTAAACGCACCCTCTCGATCTCACGAATATGAGGGTTAGCTAAGACCATGTGCCAAACGCCTTTCCGAGTGTACGCAGGTACACTAAATCCATATGCTGCAAGTACTTGAGGGCCAGGATTCCCTCATCAAACACCCAGCAACGCCTTCGCGACAGCTTGGCGGTCTCTGACCATGCAAACCAAGCGCCGCTCGACTGCCGGGCTGGTCGGGATGGAGCTATCCGACCTGCTCAAGATGCTCGGCCCGGAGCAGCCCACCTATCGCGCCAAACAACTATATGACGCGCTGTATCGCCAACAAGTGGCTAATTTGTCCGAAATTTCGGCATTGCCACAAGTCCTTCGAAATGAACTAGTTACACACAGCTCACTGGGACTTCCCAGCGCTGAAAAGCGCTTTGATTCCAAGGACGGAACCCGACGATACCTGCTTCGCCTAGAGGATAACAGAACGGTGGAGGCGGTTCTGATGCCGGAACCCGGTCGAGACACGATTTGCATCTCGAGCCAGGTAGGATGTCCGGTGGATTGCAAGTTCTGTTTGACCGCGCTGATGGGGCTGGAGCGGAACCTCTCGGCCGGGGAGATTGTGGGCCAAGTGCTCTACGTTGCGCGTGAGAACGGACTGAAGGCGACCGACACGCGTATGAACGTGGTGATGATGGGCATGGGCGAGCCGCTGTTAAACCTTGATAACGTGCTGAAGGCCACGCGGCTGCTGACAGACCGGGATGGAATCGGGATGTCGGAAAAACGGATCACGGTTTCGACCTCGGGGATTGTGCCGAAGATCTACGAACTGGGGCGCGCGGAGATCCGGCCGAGGCTGGCGATTTCACTGAACGCGTCGACGGAAGAGCAGCGGCGGCAATTGATGCCGATCACGCGTAAGTATCACCTTGCCGACCTGATGGAAGCGTGCAAGACATATCCGCTGAGAGCGTGGGAGAAGCTGACGTTTGAATACGTTTTGCTGGGCGGCGTCAACGATACCGACGCGGACGCGAAACGCGTGGTGCGGCTGCTGACCCACTTGAACTGCAAAGTAAACCTGATCGCGCTGAATCCTGGCCCCGGGATTCCGTTCGAGACACCAGCGCCTGAGCGGGTGGCGAGCTTTCAGGCGATTGTCCGGCGCGCTGTGCCGTGTTTTGTGCGCAAGCCTCGTGGGCGAGATATTTATGCGGCCTGCGGGCAGCTCAAACGGGTCGCATCGGACTTGGTTGAGATCGGCTGATCCGCTGAAGCTGCCGCGTTTGAAAAATCGAACCCAATTGCCTCGCGAGCTTCCATCCGGGCGAGGTTTTCTGCGATCTCAGGAGGAATGTAGCCGGCCGCGAACATGGCGAGTCCTTCCTCTTCGGTCACGTTGTCATAGGCTGAGACGTATTCACTAGCGGGCTGGCGTTGGGCTTGGACTTCTTTGAGCTCGGCGAGGGCCTTGACGCGTTTGCGGTCGATGCGCGATTCCTGGATGTGGAGGTTGCGCAGCTCCTTTTGATAGGTCAGGTGCGTCTGGAGCACGATCATACTGTGGCGGGTTTCCATGGGTTCGTCGGCAAATGCTTCCGCGAACTGGCGCTCGCCGTGGGCGTAGAGCGCGTATTCGAGTTCCTGAATGCGGCGCAGGCGCCAGTGGCAATCGACGACGATCTGGACGAGTTCGCATTCGAACTGACCGACGGGACTGAACTCGTTTTGAAATTCCGTGATTAGCGCGGCATATTCCTCGCGGTCGTCGGTGGGCAGAAGGACGGTGCGGCCAGTGAGCGCCGACTTGACAGCGTTCTGAGAAGACTTGGCGAGCCCGGCGGCGGTACGTGGACCCGTGCTGAGTTGGGCGTTGGCCCTGTTTGCGGCGAGTTGGGCGGGGGAAATGACGGAGAGCGTTTGTTCCGTGGTGGGTGCGGCCGCGGCGGCTTCGGCTTTAGGCGCAGGTGCGGCGACCGGCGACTGCGATGCATTCTGATTTTGCCAGCCATGGCGGTTCTTCTTGGACATGCTTTTCGGGCCTCCAGAAATGGAAACGGCCCGCTAAGAGGAATGTCCTCTTGCGAGCCTGTAGGAACATATCATGCCGAAGGGCGAAAACGAACTTTCCACAGGTTGTGTTTTGGGGTTAAGGGCTGTGGTTTGTTGAGGAAAGAAATATTTTCAAGATTTGAACTAGCGTGGGCGGGGGGTGGTCGCTGTGTGGCAGAGCTCGCGGATGCGTCAACCAGGCGGTTGAGGAACCACCACCGGGTGTATCGAGGAACGGCGTTGGGAATGGGAGATGTGAACGGCGTTTTGTCGTTCGCACTAGATCAGTTTCACAGCGTTCGATTTCCGAATGCGCGAATCACGGGTTAGGAGCGGGATGTCGTGGGTCAGACTGGTGGCAGCGATGATTTCATCGGCGGGGTCGGACTGGAAGTCCAGTCTGCGCAGGTTCAAGCAGACTTGGCGGGTAATGGGCCAGACCCGTACATGATCGAGGGCAGCGGCGAAGGTCTCATGGTCGAGTCCGAAGTCGAGTCGTCCGAGTTCATGGAGTTTTGCGATTTCCCAAAGCACGATCGCTGAAATACTCCATTCAGGATCTGCGGTGAGGACGTTTCGCTCGCGCGGCGTGAGACTTCCCTCGAACGCTTTGATCAGAATGTGAGTGTCCAGATTCAGCATCCCAAGCAACTCCAGTCGAAAACAGTTCGTCGTGTGGATTGGATGTGAGGCCCTTCATGATTCCAATCAAGTGGGAACATGAAGACGGAACGGGTGTAACTTTTGCTATTGGACGACCGCGTTTTGTAATGAGAACACCTTCGGCCGGTAAGCCGTCCAGCAACTGAAGACATTGCTCACGAAAATCGCTGACGTTCAGAGTCTTCATATTGCAAGTGTACAACTTTCTGTACGTTTTG
>DATBEG010000089.1:0-41110 GCA_036276155.1 Bryobacteraceae bacterium
CCATGCACAAAGCATCGCGCCTACAAACACTAGTAACCTGCCTGCCCGTAGTCGGTTCTTATCGATCATGCCTTAACAGCGACCTCCAGCGCGTCTCTATCCCTTGATGAAAATCAGTATGATTTATTCATTTCTTCTGCATGAGTCGAGGACGTTTGTGAGGACTATGTGGCATCGCAACCTAGAACTTGAATCAACGCATGAGCGTCATCAACCAGCTTCGCGAGTCCATATCCATCGGCGCGAGCATCAGATTCGCCCCATCCGCGATAATCGTGAGCAACGCACCGATAGCTGAGGGAAAGCGCCTGGAATACGCGTCGCCGGTTGCGCTCGGAACCGCCCCAACGTCGCCGTGAATTATGCCAAAGATATCGAGCGCGTCGTTACCTATCTGCATGAGCTTGGGCACCTCTGGCGTGCCTTTCGACGCCGTCTCCCTGTGATCTAACTGCGAATTGGGTGGCCGTTATCGGGCGGGCTCCGTGATGGAAATCACGCGGTCCGCCCGAACGTTTTCTAGTCTCTGCACGGTTTCCGATGGCCAGCGGATCTCCACGCTGGATGCGATGGGATCTGCGCCCAATCCGAAGTGGACCGGACCGTCGCTCGAAGATGCGTAGCCGACGCTCGTCGTCATGTGATTCCATTGCGAGCCGCTTTTGGTTACCACCTTGACGACCGCTCCGATTCCATCGCGATTGCTGCGCGTGCCTCTGAGCGACACATCCAACCAGTGCCCCGAGCCGGGACTGCGATTCATCCAGATCTCAGCCGGCCTGCCCAGCGCTGTGACAACGACATCAGTGCGACCATCTCTGTCCAGATCGCCGAAAGCGCAGCCGCGATGTCGTGCCGCGGGAGACGCATTCAGCCCGGCTTCCTCGGTTAGCGCGGACCATTTCGCCACCGACCCCAAATTTCGCATGACCGTGTTGAACTGATCGATTGTTTCGCCGGCTGAAGATTCTGCATCAATGTGACCTCGTGCGATAAACAGATCCTTCCATCCGTCGTTATCGAGATCGAAGATGCCGATTCCGTATCCCGACATCGCACGCGTGAGTGCACTCATGCCGCTGGTCGATGTGATCTCTTCAAAATCCCCCTTGCCGGTATTCTTATAAATAGGAAAAGTCTGATTGTTCAGCGCGGTTAGTACGACATCGGGCCAGCCGTCATTATTAAGGTCGCGGAAGTCCGAGCCCATTCCGCTGATCAAATTTCCGTTCTCGGGCAGCGCCACACCCGCGTCAAAGCCGACTTCTTTGAATTTGCCGCCGCCCACGTTGTGGAACAGGAAATTGTAGGTTGTGTCGTTCGGTACAAACAAGTCCTGGCGCCCATCGCCGTCATAGTCCGCCACCCCTACGCTCATACCTTTCCCGATAACAGTACGCAAGCCGCTGGATTCAGAAGCATCCGTAAAGGTGCCATCGCCCTTGTTGATATACAACCTGTTCGGAAGGCCTTTGTAATCCTTTGGATGGCAATAATGGCTTATGCCACGAAACGAGCACACCGGCTCAGTGGCCAAATTCCATTGAAGGTAATCCACCACGAATAGGTCGAGCAGGCCGTCGTTGTTGACGTCAACCCAGGCTCCGGCGACTGCCCACATGGGTCCATACTCCGGGTCAAGTCGGTTCAAGCCTGCTTTAGCAGTGACATCGGTGAATGTACCGTCGTGGTTATTGTGATAGAGCTTATTTGCTCCTACACCCGCGACAAACAGATCGGCATAGCCATCGTTGTCATAATCAGCCACAGCAACTCCAATGTCATACCCGGTACCGGCAAGCCCTGCGGCCGCGGTCACATCAGTGAACTTGCCACCGCCATCATTTCGGAAAAGCCGGTTAGAGTACTTTGGAGCGTCTTTTTTCAGGGTTTCAATATTTGCGCCGTTGGTAAAGAATACGTCCGGTAAGCCGTCGTTGTTGTAATCGAATACCGCCACGCCTCCGGCCATGGCTGCGGGCGCGTGGCGCGCAGGCGTCTCATCGTTTTCAAGACGGAACGGAACCGACTCCAACGTAAACCGGATGGGAACGTTGGAATTGTGCGCGGGCCAAAGCGGTAGAAGTGCGACACCGAATAGTAGGATCGAGAAATAGCGCTTCCTGAATAAAGTTTGTCGTCCTTTTCTGCGCACTCCTCCTGCCTTTTCACATGCTCTCACGCAGAACCAATCAGGCGATGCGATTGCTGCGTTTCAGAAGGGCGATTTGCTAACGGCTGAGACATGAGTGCGCGCAGCGCTTGCAAAGCAGCCTGATCGGCGTTCCGGCTCTGACGTCTTTTCGACAAGCAAAAAAGTATGCGCATGCGGAAAGATTTCTATCGACCTGCGTACCAAACCGGACCTCACTCACACGCGCGCTTTGAAGCCAGGCATTTTTCCTTAAGCTCTCTTCACTCGCGGCAGCGACAGCGGTCTCACCGGCTGAGCCGGGCTTCAATATAGCCGGATGGTTCATCCGTCGGGACGAAGATTTGGTTCGGGTTATCGAGTCCGAAACGAGTCAGATCGAACAACAGGCAGTGCTTGTTCGGCATAGTGAGGCGGACATCCTGAAGCTGCTCAAATTTCGCCAACGCTGCTTCGCCCATCGCGTAGAGCGTATGCTGCACCGAAAGGCTTTCGTGCGTCGCAAAACAGTCCAGCAGAACGCTTTTAACATGCGCGTATAGCTGATTGAAGTCGATGTTCTGTCCTGCCCTTGAGAGCGTCCACTCAGCATCCAGAACCGTTCCCAGCAGCCGATCCTTCGTCTCCGGCAACGTGGTGTACTCGTCTTTCATGTAGCCGCAAAAAGCGGACCGGCTGGTCTTCAGAATCTGCAAATTACGAACGCCCGAGACAATTATTTCGCCATCGCGCGCAACATTCAGACGGGTGACGCGCTGCTCTTTGCTGCTTTGCGCAAACGCGCTGTCGTGGCTCGCGATTCGATCCCAGGGCGTCTGCTCGATCGCGACATTAACCGCCTCAAGATGAGAAATCCGTTCAAGGAAATACCGGCCTAACCGCCAGCCGAACTGTTCTATCGACTCAATCGGATGCTGCCGCGCGAGAATATATATCGTGTTCCTGATGGTGTCGGTCGGCAGAACCTGGCTGTTATCGCCCGTCGTGTACGATTCCGCAAGTCTGCCTTGCAGAAGGATGGAGGCGTTGATCTCCATAATTTCATGCGCATGATCGCCGCGGAGCACTTGCATGAGCCGTACGCGCGTTTTTCCGTAAGTATCGAAAACGAGGTTGGCCATCTAACTCCCGCGATACGTTGTGTAGCCGAAAGGGCTGAGAAGCAACGGTATGTGATAGTGCGCCCCGGAATCTCTCACGCGAAATGAAATCTCGACTTTTGGATAGAAGCTGTTTGGAAATTTGTCGGCGATTTCAAAGGTGATGCGGTAGATACCGGCTTCCAGTTTCACACTATTCTCCAATAACGCAACGCAGCGTCCATCCTGATTCGTCACGCCCGCGCCCACTTGCCGGTCATCCAGGTACAAGCGAACAGGGATGCCTCCGGCGGGGCGGCCCGCTGTCGTGTCGAGCACATGTGTCGAGATTTGGCTCATTCGGTGAGTAACTTCTCCAATCTCAACTTAGTAATCTTGGCCTGCTCCGCCGCCGCAATGTGTAACTCGGCTTGAGCCACGTTGTTCATCCGATCAGTGAGTATGGCGAGCATTTCTTCGGCGCTCTTACCGGTCGCGCAAACGATGAAAAGCCAGCCAAACTTCTGCTCGTATTCCGCATTCAGTTCGGCCATTCTCAACGCCGTGTTAGCACTGGCTACATCCATGCCGCGCTGTTCCGCCGCAGACCATTTCGCGGCCGCCCTTTGGCCAATTTTGGGATGCGCGGAAAACGCCTCCAGCCAATCGGCCAGGGTGAGCCCGTTCCACACCTCGTCCGCGGTCGCAAGCAGTGCGTCCTTATCTTGAAACGGCTGCCGCTGGAGCATTCTATCTACCCACGCCATGGAGCCGCAACAGCGCGTTAGGCTCTCCCGGTCCAGTTCGCCGGGCTTCATCGCAGCGATTTAAGAAAGTCGGCCAAAAGGTTCGCCATAACGGTTCGGCGATACTCGATAGTCGATCGGATATCGGTGATCGGCTGCACCTCCGACGAAATCGTCGCCGCAGCTCGGTGAATTACTGTTGAGGAAATACGTTCGCCCCGCAGGCTCTCTTCCGTCCGATAACAGCGCAACGGAACGGGCGCAACACTCCCCGCCGCGAGCCGTACATTGTCGATGGTGTCGCCGCTCATCTGTACCAAACCGATAAACGAAATTTTCGAAATCGCCTGCGCCCTTCGCGTTCCGACTTTCCTTGCGTAGTGGCGCCACTTTTCATTCGCTCTCGACAGATGAATAGAGTGCAGCAGTTCGTCATGACGCAATTGCATTTCCTTGTACCCGAGATGAAACTCACGATACGGAATCCGCCGAGCCGCGCGCGCAGAAACCAGTTCCACTTCCGCATCGTAGGCCAGCAGCACAGGTGCAGAATCGGCCGCGGGTGAGGCATTCACTATATTGCCGGCCAAGGTCCCGCGATTCTGATTCGCAATCGAACCTGTCCAGCTCGCCGCTAGACATAGCGCGGGAAACTCGCGCTGCAGAACCGCATGCTGCCGGATTCGGGTATAGGTTACCGCCGCGCCGATTGATACCTCATCGGGGCGAACGGTAATGTCGAGCAGTTCCTCGATTCGGCGTAGGCTGACCAGCTTGCGGTACGGCAACTTCCCCGCATTGAACAAAACCATCAAATCGGTCCCGCCCGCGATTGGGCGCCAGCCATCGCTGAGCAGATCCGTCGCGTGTTCCAGCGCTGTCGCCGACACAAGGTCAAAATCCGGAACGAACGATCTCATTCGCTTTGCCAGGCCGCGTTTTGGACAGCTTCGAAAATGCGCATATAACCCGTGCATCGGCACAAATTCCCGCTGAGCCCTTCTCGTATTTCGTCAAGCGTCGGATTCGGGCAGCGCGAGAGAAGATGAACTCCAGCCATGAGCATGCCGGGCGTACAGATGCCGCACTGCGCCGCGCCCGCTTTGATGAACTCACGCTGCAAACGATGTAGCTCGCCATCTGTTGCAAGACCTTCAACCGTGCAGATGGTGGCGTCCGACGCCTCCAGCGCCGGCACCAGGCAGCTGTTAACAAGCTCGTTGTTGAGAATCACCGCGCAGGCGCCGCACTCACCCTCGCCGCAGCCTTCCTTCGTACCGGTCAGATTCAGATCCTCGCGGAGCACATCCAGCAGCCGTTTCATGGGATGTGTTACTACGGTTCGGGGCTCGCCGTTCACCGTGAATCTAACGGCGCACTCCCCCACTTAGGCAGCACTCCCGGCCAAATGCATGGTTGATTCGCGTGCCAGGCTCAATTTCTTGAGAACATCTTCCGGCAGCAGAGGAATGTGGCAAAACGAAAGGCCGGTGGCATTCTCGACGGCGTTCAGGATGGCGGGCGCGGCGCCATCCATCGGCAATTCGCCGAGGCCTTTCGCACCCATCGCGCCGTGCTCATATGGAATTTCTTCGAAGAACACGCGAATCGTCGGAAGGTCGACGGCGGTGGGCATGATGTAGTTGGTCATCTGGTTGTTCGCCATGCTGCCATCCACCCAGACAACTTTCTCGTACAGCGCATACCCGATCGCTTGCGCCACGCCGCCTTCGATTTGCCCTTTCGCGAGAACAGGATTGAGCACGCGTCCAACCTCCTGCAGCGCCACGAAATCATCAACCTGAATCTCGCCCGTGACGGTGTCTACACTGACTTCGGCTACGTGGACGGCCCATGAAAAGGCGCCATAAGCTTCGCCTTTGTATTTCTCGTCATCCCAATAAACGCCGGGCGGTTCCTGATGCTGGGCAGAAGTTTTCAGCTCACCGAACCTAGCGATGTATTCGCGACACGCATCTTTGAACTGCCGGGGCGAGTAGCCATCCGTTAGCGAGCCCGCATCAAACAACCGCTGCTTGAGACTCAGTGACGCCGACTGTACCAGCTTGGCAATGATCATGGCCGTTCGCGATGCGACCGTAGGCCCGCTGTTGGGGACCCGTGTCGTGTCGGGCCTCAGTACTTCCACGTCGTCATATGCTGCGCCCAAAGCTTCCGCCGCAACCTGAGCAAGTATCGTGTTCGTACCCTGGCCCATCTCCGTCATGGAACTGAGCACGCACACAGTGCCATCCGGGCGCGCTTCGACGTGAACCACGGAGTGCAGATTTCGCTCGCCAGAGCCAGTGAATCCTGCACCATGAAGAAACGTGGCAAAGCCGATGCCCCTTTTTATGGCGCTCTCGCGATTCAGCTCCTGAAATCGTTGCAGTTTGTCGGAGTAGTTGGCCAGATCTAAGGCGCGCTGCTGCAAACCCGCGAGATCGATGGGTTCTTTGATCACCTGCCCGGTAGCGGTTGCATGGCCTTGCCGCAACAGATTGCGACTGCGAAACTCTTCCGGGCTCAATCCAACCGCCTGCGCTACCTTGTTCATGTGCCGCTCAAGCGCAAACAGGCTTTGCGGCGCGCCAAAGCCGCGAAAGGCTCCATGTGGCGGAACGTTTGTCGCAACGGCAGCACTGCGGACGCGGATGTTGTCGCAACGGTAGGGACCGGCAGCATGAATTGTTCCGCGCGAGAGCACTGTACCCGACAGCGTTGCATAAGCTCCGCCGTCGATCGCGAACTCAATGTCCATGCCTAGCAACTGGCCATCTCTCGACACCGCCGTGCGATGCCGCGTCCGCGAAGGATGGCGCTTCGTTGTTGCCGCCATGTCTTCTTCGCGGTCATAGATCATCTTCACCGGCCGGCCGGATTTCCAGGCCAGAAGCGCCGCGTGGCCCGCAATCATCGATGGATATTCCTCTTTGCCGCCAAACGCGCCGCCCGTCTCCTGTTGGATGATCCGGACTTTTTCAGGCGGCAAATTGAACAGCGGCATCAGCGCTTTCTGCACATAGAATGGACATTGCATGGAGCCGCGAACCGTGATTCCTGTCTCCGCGTCCCACGTGGC
Organism: Bryobacteraceae bacterium; assembly: GCA_036276155.1. Classification (GTDB taxonomy): domain Bacteria; phylum Acidobacteriota; class Terriglobia; order Bryobacterales; family Bryobacteraceae; genus Bog-105. The sequence continues at coordinate 7,060 of DATBEG010000089.1, forward strand.
CAGCATTCCCTGCGGCTCGATATAAAGCTGCTCTTGCGCTTCGGTCGAATATTCGCCTTCGACGACCAAATCGGCGTCGGCCCAGACAGCATCCACATCGCCCTTCTCGATACAGAAGCGTCTGAAGACGTTGTCGTTGCCCCAAATCACCGTTCGTGCAGACAGCGCTTCATCCATGTCGAAGACGGGCGGCAACGGTTCACATTCGAGGAACACATGGTTCCGCGCGCGCCTGACCAGGTCTTTGTTTTTGTGCGCGAGCAAAAGCACGGGCTCCTCTGCGTGATTGATTTGCATCGGGGCAAGAAACGGCTGATCATCACAGATAAGCGTGACGACGTTGCGGCCGGGGATGTCGCTGGCGCGTACAATCGTAAACTCGTGCCACGGAATGCCATCGCCGAATCGAATATTGCGGATAAGGGCGCGAGGCTCACTGCTACGGACGGTCACTCCGTGCAGCATGCCGGGAAGGCAGAGATCGTCGACGTACTGGGCCGTGCCGCTGACTTTCGCGGCAGCCTCCTTGCGAGGCGCAGCCGTCCCCACAATTCGGTGCTCCATTCACTTACTGTACATGCTTCGTGCTCTCGGGTTGGTCTCGAGTCCCGTGCAAGTCGTCGCGAACTGCCCGTCTTGGTAGACGCTGTTTCCGCGCAGGATGACCTGCTTCACCTCGCCCGTCAGATTCGCGCCAATGTACGGTGAGCATGCATGCCGGAAGTGCAATCGATCCGCGGTGATTTCCAAAGTTTTATTGGGATCAAACACCGTAAAATCCGCATCGCAACCCGGCGCGATCTCGCCCTTCGTGCCGTTCAACCCCACGAGGCTAGCCGGATTCCCACACATCCAGCGCGACACGTCCTCCAAGTTGAAACCGCGCTTCCGCGACGCAGTCCAAATCGCCGGAAGTGCGACGGAGAGTGAGGAAATGCCGCCCCATGCTGAGTCGAAATCGCCGCGCTTCATGGGAGCCGGACAAGGTGAATGATCCGTTGCGATCAGGTCCAGCGTGCCGTCGGCCAATGCGTCCCAGAGCATTTCACGATTTCTCGCGTCGCGAATGGGAGGGGCGCACTTGAACTGAGTGGCCCCGTCCGTAATATCGTCCGCAGCGAAGTACAAATAATGCGGGCAGGTCTCTGCGGTTACTGGCAATCCGTCCGCTTTGGCCTGCCGCAAAGGCGCAAGCGCTTCCGCAGTAGACACATGCACGATGTGAACCCGGCATCCATGTTTCCTGCACAAGCGGATCATCATCTCGATCGCTTCCACTTCTGCCTGTGGCGGTCGCGACGCGAGATAAGTGCTGTATCGTCCCCAGTCCCCTTTCAAGCCAGCGCGCGCTGCTACGAGCACACTCGGCAACTCGGCATGAACAAGCAGCGGCAATCCGGTTTCTGCGATAAGCGGCATAGCAGTATTCAGATCCGCTTCGCTCACCCGAGCGAACTCCGGAACGCCCGAATCCGAGAGGAAACATTTGAACCCGCGAACGCCGTTTTGTGCAAGAGCCAGCAAGTCGTTTGCGTTGCCGGGCACCACTCCACCCCAAAACGCGTAATCAACAAGGCTCTGATTTCGGGCTGCTTCGCGTTTCCTTTCCAACCCATCGACCTTGGTTGTAGCCGGAATCGAATTCAGCGGCATGTCGACAATGCAGGTGCAGCCACCGGCAGCCGCCGCCTTAGTTGCCGTCGCGAATCCCTCCCACTCTGTGCGTCCCGGTTCGTTTACGTGCACGTGCGAATCGACTATTCCCGGCAAGACGCAGAAATCGCCCAAGTCGAAAGAGGCCTTCTCGTTTTTTTCAAACGGCTCGATGGATACGATTCGGCCGTCTGCAAAAGCTATGCAGCCCTGTTGAAGACCGTTTGCCGTCAGCACTTTCGTGGATTTCAAGTACTGGATCACGTGCTTCTGCTGTTATACTGCGGAAGTTTTGGAGCGCCAAATGCCGGAAGCCTGGATGGAACGCGCCATTCAGTTAGCGATCGACAATGTCGCCCACGGACAAGGGGGACCGTTCGGAGCCATTGTGGTGCGCAACGGCGACTTGATTGCAACCGGAGCCAACATGGTGACTGCGGCGAACGATCCGACGGCTCACGCGGAGGTTGTCGCGATTCGCGCTGCCTGTCAAAAGCTTGGAAGCTTCCAGTTATCAAACTGCGAACTCTACACCAGTTGCGAACCATGTCCGATGTGTTTGGGTGCAATTTATTGGGCGCGACCCGAACGTTTCTACTACGCCTGCACGCGTGAAGGCGCGGCGCTGGCCGGCTTTGACGACGCATTTATCTACAATGAAGTTGCGCTTCCACCCAGTCATCGCAGCATCCCCGGAATTTACGTTTCAGCCGAATCCGGACAGAGACCGTTTGAGGAGTGGGCCAAGACCGCACGCAAGACGACGTACTGAGGTCTCTATTGCGCAAGCTGAGCTAACGTTCGCGCCAGCACGCGAACGCCATTCACAATGTCTTCTTCCGATGCGTATTCGTCCGGCCGGTGACTTACGCCGTTCCGGCAGGGGATAAAAATCATGGATGCGGGACAGATTCGGGACATGAACAGACAATCATGATAGGCACGGCTGACCATATTTCGATAGGTGAGTCCTAGTTCCTGGCATGCGCACCTGATCGTGGTGCAAATCCGTTCATCGGAAACAGCAGGTGCATCGGCGGTGATTACATTGATACTGATGTCGACGTGGCGGTCCGCGCTGATGCGCTTTGCGGCTTTATCGACGGTATGCAGGATGGAGTCGCGGCGCTCGAGATCTACATCCCTGACGTCGACGCCCAGTTGAACCTTGCTTGGGATGCTATTGATGGCTGCGGGAAAGACGTTGCAAGTTCCGGTGGTTGCAACCGTGTCGATTGATCCCGTTCGACGCGCAGCCGATTCGATAGCCAGCGCTAATTCCGCGGCCGCTGAGAACGCATCCCGTCGTTGCGGCATAAGAACCGCGCCCGCGTGGCCGCCTTCACCCTCGATTTCAATGCGTAAAGCGGCAGGCGCCGCGATATGCGACACAACACCGATGTTGATCTGCTCGCGTTCCAGAATCGGCCCTTGCTCAATGTGCAGTTCGACAAAGCCTGAGTAGAAGTCGGGATTGAGGCGCACTGATTCCAGATCGCCTCGAAAGCCTGCTCGTTCCCGAATCTCCGCAAGTGTCCCGCCATCTTCGTCCTTCATTTGATCGGCGACTTTAGCCGACAGACTGCCCGACAATAATCGGCTGCCAACGCAACCAACGCCAAAGCGGGTCGGCTCTTCCGAAGTAAAGAGAATCAGTTCAATCGACCTCCACGGCTGGAAGCCATTCGACCGTAGAGTACGAATGGCTTCTAGTCCGCCCAGCACGCCAACGGTGCCATCGAATCTACCGGCATTGGGGATTGCATCCATATGCGAACCGGTTGCGACCGCTGGAAGATCGGGGTCTGCTCCCGCCCAACGCGCGAATGTATTCCCCACGCTGTCTTCACGCACGGTCAGAGCGCGTTCGACACACAACCGCTTGAACCAGGCGCGCGCCGCGAGGTCTTGTGCGCTGAACACAACACGCGTGACGGCGGGAAGCGATGCATTTGAGAACGTTGCGAGCTCTGCGAGCTCGCGCATGATCCGATCGGGTTGGATGTCGACGGTCATCGTGAGGCCGGATGACGGTTCCAGTCTTTGTAGATGAGATATTTCGCCGGCGATCTTCCAATCGCGCCGAACCACTGTGGGCAAAAGGGCGCCATGTAGATGAAATCGCCTGCCGACACGGGGTACCAGCAATCGCTCAAACGGTAGATACCGCCGCCTTCCAGCATCAATAACCCGTGTTCCATGACGTGCACTTCCACCATGCTGAGCGCTGCACCCGGCTGGTAAACCATGGTGTTCACCGCAAAGTCGAAGCGGGGATCGTCCGGGATCAGACTGCGAACTTGCAAGGTCTCGTCACAGCCTAGCGGATGCGGGGACACACCATCTTCTTTGCCGACGAAAAACTCGGGCTTGCTTCCGTAAGAGTTGAACTCTTTTTCGATTACCGCAACTCGGGCTGCGCTTGCAGCGCGAAGAGGGCGGCCTTCACCCTCCGGCACATACACGTATCCACCGGGCCCAAGTGAATTTTCGTCAACGTTGATCGTGCCATCGAGAACGTAAGCGAAGCGCTGCAGATCCGTGTCGCCGAGGAGTCCGCCCGGCTGCATCTCCGCCGTGTACTGTACAAATCCTGCGTGGATGGCCGGTCCCGCGTGGACGACTGCCGTTGCGTTTTGCATGCCCGGAAGCGGAGTGCGAACAAACGTGTCGGGAGTTTGCAAGTAGTGGTCGTGCCGTAGCGCGCTTCGTGTAGACCCGAGTTGGTGCACGTGTGTTTTCTCAGCTTACTTGGCTGGCGAATTGTTTGAGAATATTCAATAGTGCCGAAAGCGCAAGATCGACATCGCCACGCAAAACGGACTCATCCGGATGATGGCTGATGCCACCGGGATTTCGCAGAAAAATCATCACCGATGGAACCTTCTCAGCTATGACCATCGCATCGTGACCGGCGCCGCTTGTCAGGAGTCGCCCCTCGCAGCCGATATTCTGCAAAGCGCGTTGCGCCATACCAACTAAATCAGGATCCATCTGAACTGTGGCCTGCTCCAATCGAACTTCCGCGTGGAACTTCAGCCCACGGCGCTCAGCAATCGATGCGCCTGAATGGAGAAGTCGCTTGGCGGCAGCGCGCCGCACCTCATCGGCAGCATGCCGCACGTCAAGACTTGCTGTCACCTGAGCCGGGACGACGTTCCCTGCCCGCGGTTCCGAATGAACTGCCGCGACTGTGGAAACCAGACCGTTTACTTGCTTCGCGTCGGCTTCTACCACGGTGATCCATTCGGCCATCCCAGCCAGTGCGTCTTTGCGTAGATTCATGGGGGTCGTACCGGCATGACTTGCCGATCCAGTGACATTCACCGCGTATCGGCTCTGCCCCGCGATGGCTTGCACTACCGCAAGCGGCTGGTCCAGGTGTTCGAGAACGGGGCCCTGTTCGATGTGGAATTCCAGATAGGCAAGTACACCGGGATCGGCGCACGCTTCGCCGATATGCGTAGGATTGAGCCCAAACTGGCGTATCGCCTCGTATACTGAGACACCGTTCTGATCCGTTGTGCTGAGCAACTGATCGTCAACACGCCCTATCAGCGCGCGGCTGCCCAGAAACGGCACCCCAAAGCGCACACCTTCTTCTTCAGAAAAGCCGATTATTTCAATCGGGAATGGCAACCGCTCGCCCTCGAGCGACTGAACCAAAGCAATCCCAAGCACCACCCCAAGGATGCCGTCAAACGCGCCAGCGTTTGGAACCGTGTCGAGATGCGAGCCGATCAATAAACGGCGACCGCCGCCCCGTGATCCAGGATGTAGACCGCGCAGATTCCCCATTGCGTCCACGCGGACGTCCATATGCAGAGAGCCCATCCACTCACCGAGATATCTGTGCACGTCGTGCATAGCGGGACAGAGGAAAGTGCGAGTGGTTTCGGTTGCGGATTCGCTAAATCGCGCAATGTGTCTGCATCGCGCGATGATGTCGTCGCCCGAAAGTTTCACGAAGCCGGAACTCTCGCCGGCGCGGCTGCAATCCGTTGCTGAAGCTGGCGCCGCATCGAGACGTAGTAGACGATTCCCGCAATAGCGAATCCCACGAACCAAGCGTAATCGTATAGCCACCGCAAAGGCGGGACCACCAGCCCAATCAGCGCAACCAGCACGCCTGCTGCTAGCGCGATTACCGCGCGCGGGTTGATGCCGTTCCTGAACTCATACTCGCCGCGTCGTTGGTAGAGCGCTTCAACATTTAATCGCCTCCTGCGAAGAAGGAAATAGTCAGTGATCATAACGCCGGCGATCGGACCGAGCAGCCCCGAGTATCCGACCAGCCAGCCAAAGATGTAGCTATTGAAGTCCGTCAGAAGCTTCCAGGGCATCATGAGTAATCCGATAACGCCTGTAATGAGCCCGCCAGTGCGGAACGAAATCAGACGCGGGTTCAGGTTGGAAAAGTCGTTCGACGGCGAAACGACATTTGCCGCAACGTTCGTATTCAAAGTTGCCACAACCAGTGCAATCAGCGCCACCGAAGCGATCAGCGGTTGGTGAAACTGGCCAAGCAGTGCGACTGGATCCCAAATGGCGTGACCGAATAGAACCACCGATGCGGAGGTGACGGCGACTCCGATAAAGGAGTAGAGCGTCATCGTCGGCGGCAGGCCCAATGCTTGTCCGAGCATCTGGTCGCGTTGCGATTTGGCGTAGCGCGTGAAATCAGGGATATTGAGCGCGACTGTGGCCCAGAATCCAACCATTCCGGTCACGGACGGGATGAAAAACTTCACGAACGCCCCCGTCGTTTTGAATTGACTGGGAGCACTGAGCACCGGGCCAAGCCCACCTGCTTTGCCCGTGATCCACCACAGCAGAAGTAGCCCGACGCAGAGCATGAATGGTGCGCCGATCCCTTCCAGAAACTTGATGGTTTCGATGCCTCGGCAGATCACAGCGATGTTGAGCAGCCAGAACAGGAAGAAGCAGATCCACTGAAACGACGCATGATTCGCGGCTGACGGCACCAAAATGCGCAGCATGGAGTAAATCGCCTGGCCGCCGATCCAGGTTTGAATACCGAACCATCCGCATGCCACAAAGGCGCGCAGCACTGCGGGAATGTTTGCTCCGCGAACGCCAAACGATGCGCGGACGAACACTGGGAACGGAATACCGTATTTGGCGCCAGCGTGCGCGTTCAGAATCATCGGAATCAAAACAATGAAGTTCCCGAGGAATATCGTTCCGATCGCCTGTTTCCAGTTCATTCCGCCCGCGATCAGGCCGGAAGCCAGCATGTATGTAGGAATGCACACGCTCATGGCGACCCACAGTGAAGCATAGTTGTAGAGGCCCCAGGTGCGGCGCGACGGCGCAACTGGCGCGAGATCTTCGTTGTAAAGACTTGAATCGGCTTTCGTCATCTATCGCTTGGTGATAGTTTAGAAAAATCTCTCAATGCCCGCGTTCGGAGGTCGTTTTTGAGCGAGCTTGCCTCAGGTTCTGTTGCAGTGGACCCCCTGGCTGAAGCTCTGCCTCCACTCAGTGCACACGAATCGCTCGTGGAGGCAAACCGCTGTCTCTACTGTTATGACGCTCCGTGCACGCACGCGTGCCCCACGCATATTGATATTCCGCGCTTCATCAAGAAAATCGCCACAGAAAACCTGCTCGGCTCAGCCCGAACCATTCTCGAGGCCAATCTGTTGGGCGCCACCTGCGCGCGGGTCTGCCCTGTTCAGGAGCTCTGCGAAGGCGCCTGCGTTCTTGGCTCGGAGCACAAGCCGATTATGATTGGCCGCTTGCAGCGGTATGCCATGGATTACGCACACTCGCACGAAATCGATGTAATTCGACAGGCCACGAGTACAGCATTTAAAGTCGCCGTGATCGGCGCCGGACCCGCCGGGCTTTCTTGTGCGGGAGAACTGGCGCGGCACGGTCACAGAGTCACGTTATTTGAAAAACGGTCGCTCGCCGGTGGACTGTCGACATACGGCATCATCGTGCTCCGCGAACCCGTCGAGATCGCGCTGGCCGAGGTCGAAATGATCCGCCGGCTCGGTGTCGAGTTGAAGACTGGCATCGAGATCGGACGAGACGTCACGTTCCCCGAATTAGAAGCGAATTACGATTCGATCTTCCTCAGTTGCGGACTAGGCGCGACGCCATCCGTCGGCATCCCAGGCGACGAACTCTGCATTGACGGGCTCGCGTACATCGAACAGAGCAAGATCGATCGTGCAGGCTTGCGTGTCGGCAGGAACGTTGTTGTTATCGGAGCGGGCAACACGGCAATCGACTGCGCAACCGTGGCCAAGCGGCTTGGGGCTGAACGCGTGACCATAATTTACCGCAGGACAGAGAAGGAAATGACCGCCTATCCACACGAATATGAGTTCATCAAGAAGGAAGGCGTAGAGTTTCGATTTTTGACGCAGCCCATACAAGTGTTGTCGGAAGCCGGAACCGTGACGGGTATTGCGTGCTTGCGTACCGAACTCGCCGGCGTCGATCTGTCCGGCCGCCCGACGCCCTGTCTGGTCCCTGGTTCCGAATTTGTCATCCCGGCGGACCAGATCGTCAGGGCTATCGGACAAAACAAGCCGTCACTGGCGCGGATATTGGGCTTGGGGACCATAGGCGGCTTCATCACAGTGGACGACGATTACGAAACCAGTCTGCCCCATGTATTCGCGGGCGGCGATTGCATTCGGTTACGGGGCGCGGCATCTACCGTTATGGCCGTCGAAGACGGCAAGCTGGCCGCACACGCTATTCATCGAAAGCTTACGGCGAAGCCGACGTTAGCGGGAGTTCTCTGATGGCTGATCTTTCTATCGATTTCGCCGGCATCAAGTCGCCGAATCCGTTCTGGCTTGCGTCTGCCCCGCCGTCAAACTCCGGCGCGCAAGTCCATAAGGCATTCGAAGCAGGTTGGGGCGGCGCGGTTTGGAAGACCATCGGCGCCCCCGTCCTGAATGTTTCGAATCGCTATGGTGCATGGCACTACGGCACGCAAAAGATGCTCGGCATTAATAACGTTGAGCTCATCTCTGATCGTCCGCTTGAAGTGAATCTCCAGGAAATCCGCGATGTAAAGCGGTTCTGGCCTGACCGCGCGGTTGTCGTGTCGGCGATGGTTGAATCGTCGCCTGACTCCTGGAGCGACATTGTTCGCCAAATCGAAGATACCGGCGCGGACGGAATAGAACTGAATTATGGCTGTCCTCACGGAATGAGTGAGCGCGGAATGGGCGCCGCCGTTGGGCAGGTTCCGGAATATTGTGAGCAGATCACCGGCTGGGTGAAGCAGGTGGCGCGCATACCGATTATTGTGAAGCTGACGCCGAACATCACGAGCGTTGTTTATCCTGCCCGAGCAGCGGTTGCGGCGAAAGCCGATGGTCTATCACTTATCAACACGATCAATTCGATCGTAGGCGTGGATCTCGACACGTTCGAAGTGACTCCAAACATCGCCGGCAAAGGCGGTCACGGCGGCTATGCTGGCCCGGCGGTTAAGCCTATCGCGCTGAACATGCTGTCAGCACTCGGCGTCGATGAGGTAGTTGCGAATTCGCGTCTGCCGATCTCGGGTATGGGCGGCATTTCCACCTGGAAAGACGCAGCCGAATTCCTTCTGTTAGGCGCGACCAGCCTTCAGGTCTGTACTGCGGTCATGCATTACGGATTCCGCATTATCGAAGATTTGTGCGATGGTCTTTCAAACTGGATGGACGCCCACAATTTCGCCACGATTGAACAAGTGCGGGGCAAGAGCCTGAATCGTATCTCTGATTTCAAGAACTTCGATCTCTCCTTTCGAGCCGTGGCACGCATTGACCAAACGAAGTGCATTAAGTGCGATCTCTGTTACGTCGCGTGCAATGACACAGCGCATCAATGCATCGATCTGATTGCGTCCGATGGACGCAAGGTGGAACCGGGCTCATACGACCTGCATTCGAACGGCAGATTCGAGGCCGTGTCAACCCGCCCACAGCCGCGCGTGCGCGAAGACGATTGCGTGGGATGCCGGCTTTGCTACAACGTCTGCCCGGTGGAACACTGCATCGAAATGGTTGAACTACCCGCCGTCGCACCTACTGTCACCTGGGACGAGCTTTCGAAGACGCACCCCGAAGTCACTTGCGATTGGGAGGCCATGAAGCGCTACCGTGAGGAACATGGCATTCACATTCATTAGGAGAAAAGTTTGCCGTTAGTGATCAGGAACGGCGAAATCGTCACCGCAGATGCACGCTTCCACGGCGACATCTACGTCGAAGACGAGACGATTACCCGAATCGGAGATCATCTGGATGCGCCCCCGGATGTAGAAGTCATCGACGCGTCGGGCAAGCTCGTGTTCCCGGGTTTCATTGATCCCCACGTACACATCTATCTGCCATTCATGGCGACGTTCGCAAAAGATACGCATGAAACGGCCAGCATCGCGGCGCTGATCGGCGGCACAACAACGTTCATCGAAATGTGTTGCCCTTCGCGCACTGACGACGCGCTAGAAGGGTATCAACTATGGAAGAGCAAGGCAGAAGGAAACTCCGCCTGCGACTACACCTTTCACATGTCTGTCACCAAGTTCGATGACAACACGGCATCGGAGCTGGCTGAGATTGTTGGGGATGGCATCACGTCCTTCAAGATCTTTCTTTCCTACAAGAACTTTTTCGGTGTTGACGATGCCGAGATGTTCCAGACGCTCGAACTCGCGCGCCGGCTCGGCGTCATCGTCACCGCTCATTGCGAGAATGCGGAACTGGTTGATCGCCTCCAAAAACAATTGCTGGCGAATGGAAAAACGGGACCCGAGTGGCATGAACCGAGCCGTCCGGAAGCCGTGGAGGCCGAAGGAACTGGGCGGTTCGCGACGTTTCTGGAAATCACCGGCGCTGTCGGTTACGTTGTTCATTTATCATGTCAGCCCGCGCTCGAAGCTGCCTTGGCGGCGAAAGCCCGCGGAGTCAAGTTATTTGTCGAATCCGTTGTTCCGCATCTCTTGCTGGACAAGAGTTATGCGGAGCGCCCCGGAATCGAGGGTATGAAGCATGTCATGTCGCCACCGCTTCGCGACGAACACAACCAAATCGTGCTCTGGAATGCTTTGTCGACGGGCGCGATTGATACCGTTGGCACGGATCATTGCCCTTTCGATATCGAACAGAAGATGATGGGTGCTGAGGCGTTCACGCGCATTCCTAACGGCATTCCCGGCATCGAAGAGCGTGTCAATTTGCTCTACACATACGGCGTCAAAGCGGGAAGGATGGATATTCATCGCTTCGTCGATTGCGCCAGCACTCGTCCCGCCAAGCTATTCGGATTATTCCCGAAGAAAGGAACAATTGCTGTCGGCAGCGACGCGGATCTGGTCATCTACGATCCGAACTACAAAGGCCTCCTCTCAGCGAAGACGCATCACGTCAACAACGATTACTGCGGATTCGAAGGAATGGAGATTCACGGCCGACCCTCGATTGTCACCGTCCGGGGAACGGTGCAGGTGCGCGACGGCGAATTCGTCGGCAAACGGGGGCGCGGCAAAATGCTTCGGAGGCAGCCAAGTTTATGAGTCTCAATCCGAAGCGGACGGTTTCGGAACTGGAAGAGCTGCGCTCACTTACCGACGACGAAAACGGCGCGCAACGCGTCGCCTGGACCGAGACGTGGCAAACTGCCCGGCGCTGGTTCGCTAAGAAACTGGGCGACCTGCCGGTCGAGCAACACCTCGATGCGGCAGGCAATAGCTGGATCACGTTGCGCGGCGAATCGGAACGCGCGTTACTGCTCGGCGGCCACCTGGATTCAGTGCCCAACGGCGGTTGGCTCGATGGTTCTTTGGGAGCACTGGCGAGTTTGGAAGTGCTGCGGCGATTCGCGCACGAACACGACGGTCGTCCGCCTATCACTATTCGCGCTGTCGATTGGGCGGACGAGGAAGGGGCGCGCTTTGGACGCAGCCTGCTGGGCTCCTCTGCATTTGCCGGCACGCATTCCATTTCCGCAGACCGTGTTCGCCTGGACAGGAACGGTATTTCGCTCGAACATGCATTGCGTGGCTGCGACATAGAAATCGACCGTTTTCCGGAAGCGGAAAAGGAGCAGAAGAACGCCGCCGCATACCTGGAATTGCACATCGAACAAGGTCCTGTGCTCGAATCAATGTGTCTTCCACTCGCGGTCGTGCTTGGCACCAAAGGCGTCGAGCGGCATGCGATCACCTTCCTTGGACAGGAAGCGCACTCTGGCTCCACTCCCATGAATGCTCGCCGCGATGCACTGGCCGCGGCCGCAAAGCTGGCGCTCGAGATCCGTCCCATTGCGTTGCAATACGCCGATGCAGTCTGCACAATGGGAAGCGTCAAGACTTTTCCGGGCATTCCCACCGCCGTGGTCGGCCGTTGCGAAACAACGCTCGATCAACGCCACCTCGATGCGGGAGTGCTGGCAAACATGTTGCTTGACGCACGGGAAGCAAGCCAGCGATTCGCGCGCGAGGAGAAATGTACCGTCGAATGGTCACGCATCTGGAACATCGAACCGGTGCCATTTCATCCCGAACTGATTGCGCTTTGCGAAGAGTCGATTCGCGAGTTGTCCGGTGAATCACCGCGGCTGCCTTCCGGCCCTTTGCACGATGCTGCGGAAGTCGCACGTGCCGGCATCCCGGCGGTGATGATGTTCGTGCAGTCACTGCACGGCATCAGCCACAACAAAATCGAAGACACCAAGCGTGAGCACATCGAACTCGCAGTTGCGGCTCTGGACCGTTTAGCCACAAAGACAGCAGCGTGGATTCAGGAGCAGAATAGATAACAGAGATGGAACGCACATCGCAGCAGGTTGTTGAGGAAAATCGCGAGTACACGCTGTTCTCCTGGTCGGTGCAGGGCGCCTCGAATCCCATGCACATGACGAAGGGCCATGGGGTCTGGTTCTGGGACGGCGAAGGCAACAAATGGCTGGATTTCAGCTCGCAGTTGATCAATCTGAACATCGGACACCAGCATCCGAAGATGCTGGAAGCGATCAAGAAGCAGGTAGATGAGCTTTGTTTCGCCGGCCCCAGCTTCGCTACAGAACCGCGCGGCGCGTTGGGGAAGAAGCTCGCCGAGGTCACAGGGCTGGCGAAAGCGTTCTTCACTCTAGGCGGCGCAGAAGCGAACGAAAACGCGATGAAAATCGCGCGTCTTTACACTGGCCGCGACAAAATCATCACCCGTTACCGCTCCTATCACGGCGCCACCATGGGCTCGATGACGGCTTCAGGAGATCCGCGCCGCTGGCCTGTGGAACCCGGCGTTCCCGGCATTGTTCGCGTTTTTGACCCCTATTGCTATCGCTGCCCGTTCGGAAAAACACCCGATAGCTGCCGACGCGAATGCGTGAGCCATATCGAAGAGATCATTCAAATGGAAGGTCCGCACACCATTGCGGCGATTCTGGTGGAGGGCATCACAGGCTCGAACGGCATCCTTGTTCCGCCCGACGATTACTACCCCAAACTGCGTGCGCTGTGCAACAAATACGGCATCCTGCTGATCGACGATGAAGTGATGAGCGGCTTCGGGCGCACCGGAAAGTGGCTGGCCACACAGCATTATGCGGTCAAGCCCGACATTGTGACCAGTGCCAAGGGCCTGACCAGTGGTTACATGCCCCTGGGCGCCGTTGTCGTTTCGCAACCCATCGCCGATTTCTTTGAGACGCGCATGTTGTGGGGCGGTCTCACCTATAGCGGTCATCCTGTCTGCTGCGCGGCTGCTGTTGCAAATCTCCGCATCTACGAAGAAGAAAACATCTTCGAAAACGTCGACACCCAGGCGGTCTATCTGGCCGGGCGTCTCGAAACGATCAAGCAGAGGTACGCGTGCGTGGGCGATGTCCGTTACAAGGGGCTATTCAGCGTCGTCGAACTGGTTCGCAATAAGGCAACAAAAGAGCCGCTCGCGCCGTTCAACGCCACGAGTCCGGAAATGGGTCTGCTGACCTCGTATTTGAAATCACAGCATCTGTACGCGTTCGCGCGCTTCAACATGCTGTGGATCTGCCCGCCGCTCATCGTCACGCAGGATGAGTTGCAGCAAGGTTTAGACATCATTGAGCAGGGATTGCGCATCGTCGACGAAGCTTTGCATGCGCACCAAGGGGCCGAAGCTGCTGTTGAAGAGGTGAATTATGCCAGCCATTGAAGAGATAGTCGGACTGCGCCGCGTTACTCATTGGATCGGCGGCAAGCCAGTCGAATCGCAATCGGGGCGCTCGGGTACGGTCTGGAATCCGGCAACAGGTGAAGCGCAGGCTTCCGTCGATTTCGCCGGTGCCGAAGACGTTGACTATGCTGTCGCTGTAGCCAAAGCAGCCTTTCCGGAATGGCGCGCTACGCCGCTGTCACGACGTTCCGAAGTCATGTTCCGCCTGCGCGAACTGGTGAACACAAACCGCCGAACCGTCGCCGGTTTTCTGACGCGCGAACACGGAAAAACCTTGGCCGATGCGCTCGGCGAAGTAGCGCGCGGCCTGGAAAACATTGAGTTTGCCTGCGGCATCCCAAACCTGCTGAAGGGCGAGTATTCGGAACAGGCGAGCCGCGGCGTGGATGTCTACCAGATCCGGCAGCCGCTGGGTATCGTCGCAGGCATTACGCCGTTCAACTTCCCCGCCATGGTACCCATGTGGATGTTCGCCAACGCGATCGCATGCGGCAATTGCTTCATTCTGAAGCCGTCGGAAAAAGATCCCTCCGTCAGCTTGTATCTCTCTGAACTTCTGCAACAGGCCGGATTGCCCGATGGCGTGTTCAACGTTATCCAGGGTGACTGCGTGGCCGTGAATCGGCTATTGGAGCATCCCGACGTCAAGGCGATCAGCTTTGTCGGTTCTACTCCCGTCGCTCGCGCTATCTACGAAACGGGCACTCGCAACGGCAAGCGCGTGCAGGCTCTCGGAGGCGCGAAAAATCACATGGTCGTTTTGCCTGATGGGGACCTCGACATGGCTGCCGATGCCGCAGTTTCCGCCGCATACGGTTCCGCGGGCGAGCGCTGTATGGCCATTTCCGTCGTTGTCGCGGTTGCTGGCGCCGCTGATCCACTTATCGCGGCCATACGCCAGCGCATCGCGAAGCTCCGTATCGGCCCTGGCATGGAAGACGGCAACGATATGGGTCCGCTCATCACGCGCGAGCACCGCGACCGCGTTGCGTCATACCTTGAAAACGCTCCGGCAGAAGGCGCGGTCGTTGTCGAAGACGGGCGCAAGCACGAGTCGCACAATGGTAGCGGCTTCTTCATCGGTGCCTCATTGCTCGACAGAGTCGAGCCCGGGATGCGCTGCTATGACGACGAAATCTTCGGCCCCGTTCTCGGTGTTGTACGCGCGCCCACTTACGACGACGCAGTGCGCATCATCAACGAACATCCGATGGGCAACGGTACGGCGATTTTCACGCGTGACGGCGGGGCTGCCCGGCGATTCCAGTTCGACATCGAAGTGGGCATGGTCGGAATCAATGTCCCAATTCCCGTCCCCGTTGCGTACTACAGCTTCGGCGGTTGGAAAGCGTCGCTCTTTGGCGATCTCCATATGTATGGTCCCGAAGGCGTGCAGTTCTACACCCGCGCCAAGTTGGTGACCAGCCGCTGGCCAGACCCCAGCACGAGCAAAGTAGAACTCGGTTTTCCGCAGGTTCGCTAAGCGATCATCATCGGCTAGCCCTCCGGCTCGCGAATAGCGACAAAGGAATGCTTTTCGCCATGGCGGCATAACCAGCAGGCGACGGATGCAGGTGATCGCCTGAATCAAACGCCGGACGCAGACGGTCCGGATGCGCCGGGTCACGCGTGATTGCGTCGAAATCGATCACTGCGTCAAAGTGGCCCGGAGTTCGGATCCATTCGTTTACAGCTTGCCGATCCGCCTCGTTCGCCAGTCCCGGATGATAGTAATCCGAGCCGACGTACGGTGTAATGGTGCCGCCAATCGTGTTGATACCATGCGCGTGCGCACGCGTGACCATCTGCTCGTACGCGGCAATAATCGCGTGCACAAGAGCAGTGTGTTCGGCTGCACTCACTTCGCCCCTGCGCGACAGTCCCCCTAGGTCGTTCACGCCCTCGAACACGATGAGATACGCTCCGCCGGCCGGCGCCAGCACATCGCGATCAAAGCGAGCCAGGACGTTCGGACCAAGTCCATCGGTAAGAAGATGATTGCCGCCGATGCCTTCATTCAGCACGCCGATACTTCGCGTGGCCGCATTCTCCTGGAGTCTTCGCGCAAGTACGTCAGTCCAACGATCGTTGCCGTTTGTCGTGGTAGCGTGGCCGTCCGTAATAGAATCGCCCAGAGCGATGATGGAGGCGGCGGTAGGACCGCTAATCACGTCAACACCACCTAACTGATACCAGTGGTCGACCTTCTTAGCATCGTGAAGATCCGCCGCGCCGACCGGGTCACCATGTGCGACGTAAGACGTGGAGCGCGATCCCGGATGGCCCGTTTCCCTTTCCGGCGGAGCGTCGTAATGAATGCTGATCGTAAGGTCGGCGAACGGCGGGACAGCATAGTCCACCGGATCTGATACAAACTCCGCTCCCGCAGGAATTGTCACGTCTGCCGCTCCATGGAACGTCAGCGCTTTGTCCGTTGCGGGATCGATAGCGGACGACGAAGTGGATACAGGCCGAGCAATATGTACAGTCGTGAGGTGCAGCGGCATGTTGCCGAACGCGTTCGACAGATGGACGCGCAGACTTCGACCACCTACAGAAAGATGCACGATCTGACGCAGCGTCGCATCCCGCAGGTCGTCGGGCGCCAATGCGTTTTGCGGCTCGGGTATCTGTTGCGATGCGGCCCATGAACCTACCCAAACGATGTCCGGTTGATCTTGCGAGCGAGATAGGCTCCCGGCGCAAAAGAAAAGGATTAGAGCTAGAGCAACCGTCTTCATGGAGATTGAAACCTAATCTCAGCGTGGGTAAGTATATAGAACGACTCTATAAACGTTTACTTCACGAGGCGACAGCGACAAGTCGCGCCCCTGGTTCGTTTGATCGCCATTCAGCCGACGGAACGTCACCCATTCGCCGTTCACGTTCTTTAGCTGTTCAACACTCCCGATGCCAGCAATCTGGTCATCAACATCGGGGTCACGTGAGATAGTCACGGTCAGGCCGCTGCCCAATACAAGGAACTCGTTTGGTTTGGTTTGTATCACCATCATGCCCCCGTCATCAGCAACAAGAGTTCTGGCCGGCCATGATCGCGAAAGGGTCGCCTGGAAGAGATATCCGCTGAGAGCAACAGTTTGCGTCGGCCGAGGACTCGATGCATGCAGCACCAACCCACGAATCTGATCGGTCGCCTGCGCACTTAGAATCTGCGCCGTGAGATGGTTCAGCAGATCATAGACGTTACCGAGGTTCGGCTTCGCTTCGGACGGGCTTGGCGAGTCCACGCCGAACGGCGAAAATCCGAATGCTCGTGCCTCGCCGTATGCGTAAAAAGCGTTATAGGGGCTGGCTTCTATGCGCGCTTCGGGGATGAAGACCGGATTCCCCGCACGCTGGTACCGCTGCACCCAGTACTCGAAGTTGGGCCAATAGATATCCGGTGCATAGAAATCGATGGCGGGCGCGCCGGCGCGATAGACGTCCTGATAATACGGATGAGAGCCGCCGCTCGGATATTCACCGGATCGCTCAAACGGCGAAGGCAGTTGCGCATTCAGGTACATCGGAAGGGCGTATTCTTCCTTCCCTTCCTCGGCAACTCTGTTCACGAATCGGGCGTAGTGCCATGCCATGAAGACCTCATCCGCAGCTTCTCCGAACACCTCTTTCCAGGTATGGCCGCCGGTGTTGAAGTGATCCGCAAGCTCAGCGGACATTCGGGATTCGCGTTTTTCCAGGGCGTGCATCAACTCAGTGGGCACGGCTGCCTGAAAGAGTCGATTGGCAGCGTTCGACCGATCCCGGCCGCTGCTCAATATCCCGATCTCATTTTCGACTTGCACCATCAGCACTGTCTGTTCGCGCGCATCCGCGTCGCGAACATGGTGCATGAGTGTGGCAAATGCGCGCGCATCACAGCGAAGGGTTTCCGCGCCCAACGGCGAGAGAATTTCCAGCGGCGATCCGTTGACACCGATCGCGCGTGGGAACCGTTTGGTATCCGCCTTCACCCACGCTGGCGCGTATTCCGAAAACGCATTTTTCCAGCTTCCGAACCACAGCAGAACGAGATGGATTTTGTTTTGTCGCGCGACATCGAGCCAGTGGTCAAAGATAGAGAAGTCGAAGCGGTCCTCCACGGGCTCGATTTGTTCCCAGGCGACTGGCATCAGCACAGTATTGAGCTGCATAGCTGCCAGGCGGGGCAGGATGGTATCGGCTTGAGCGGACGTGCCCGCGGATGAGTTGCCAAGCTCGCCGCCAAGGATCAGGAAGGGTTTACCGTGGACAACCATTTGTCCATAGCCGTTTTGGATCCTTACTGCGGGCGGTCCATCGGCTGATTGGCCGTGCAGAGCAGCGCAGACCGCGAACCACCAGCAAACAAGAATGACACGGACGCTCAAGGCGCTGGCCTGATCTCAATGTAATCGAGCGCGGCGTGCTCACCTTGATCGGGGATGCCGAGAATTCGAATTTCATCTCCGGGCCGCAACGCTAGCTCCGGTATCGTCTGCCTCGTGCTGGAATTCGAATCGGGTTTGAATGTGGGCAGCCGCAGATCCGCAGCCCATGTCCCGACACTCTGCCCGTTCACGAACGCTTCAAAGTGAGAGATTCCGTTGTTCTGATCGAAGTACTGCACCACCAGGTTGTACCAGCCGGGCTTACCCTCAAACTTCGTGCCCGCCGTGCATTTTTCAGCAGGGCAAGTAATCGCCTTCCCTGAGGCGTCTTCCCACGGCGAGACATCAGTCACCCTGTAGCCGTCCAGCGTCATGGCTTCCGCCTCGATTCGATCTGGGTTGTGACCTACTCGACCTTGCGCATCGGGAATGCCGGATTCATGAATGAACCAGTTGCAGATCGTGTCGCGCCATACAATGGCGTGACCGGCCTGATACTGCAATTTCTTCAGCACTGCGTCGAAACGCTCCTCATCCACCAGGCCTCGCAGAAGTCTCCACCGCTCGGGAAAAGTCTGCGCTTCCGCTGCTCCCTCGTAATGCGAGTCATAAACGTGTTGAATGACGGTCTTGCCTGAATGCAGCACGTACTTATAGGAAACGTGATGGAAAAATAGCAACAAGTTATCGGGACATGTCTTGAGTGATTCGTACATGGCCGCAACTTCGGGCGGATATTGGCCGATATAGCCGGTTCCGGTCGCACTGGTGCGATCCATGCCGATCCCTTCTTTATCCGCGCGGTGCCATTGCCCCCAGCCGTTGCGTTCAGAGGACTCGATGCCGGGCCCATAATGACTTCCGATGTAGATGTGCTGTGCGTCTCCGGCAATATCGGTGAGACCGCCGACTCCGAGCGGTCCCGTATATTGCTCGTACACTCTCCAGGATTCGAGTTGCAGATCGTTGACGGTCTTGACCACGCGATCGTTGGAACCAAACGTCAGACGCGTCCATTCATTTACGATTTGCGGCGCGGATAAATCGCCGTCCCATGCAATGCGACCGAAGCCGTATAAGTTCGCCATGGCCATGTCGTAACCGAGCCAGTTTTGATCGACGCCAACATTGGTCACAGCGACGAACCCGCCTAGCGGCCGGTTGAAGCTCTTCCCGGCGACGATGTTCTTCACCAGCGTGCGCTGGTTATCAACCCGCATGTCGAAATTAAGTACTTCTTCCCACATAGGTAGGAGAAAACATAAGTGTCGCTGCTGTCCGGTGTACTCCTGTGTCACCTGAAACTCGATCGTTTCGTTCGTATGCTTCAGGGCGGCAATGAGCGGAGACACGGGTTCGCGCACCTGAAAATCGATCGGACCTTCTTTGATCTGAACCAGCACGTTGTCGTCAAACTTGCCGTCCAGCTTGACGAAATTGTCGTAAGCAGCGCGAGCACGATCGTTCTTCAGATCGCGCCAGTCCATGTGGTGGTTGTAGACGAATCCGCGATAAACCAAGACACCGCCATGCGGCTTCAACGCGCGCGCGATGACATTGGCAGCATCCGCATGACTGCGTCCGTAGGTGGATGGACCGACGCGGCCCTCAGAATCCGCCTTGAGAACTATGCCGCCGAGATCGGGGATGAGTTTATAGATCTCGTCCACTTTGTTCTTCCACCATGCCGCCACTTTGGGATCAACTGGGTCGAATGTGTCGAGCTTGCCCACGGATTGCGGGCTGCCGAAATCCACCGAGATAGAAAGGCGCACACCCCAGGGACGAAAAACATCGGCAATCCTCGCGAGTTGCGGCAGGAACTCGGAGGACAGCACGATCGGATTGGCGTTGACGTTGTTGACTGCGCAGCCGTCTATGCCGATGGAAGCCAATAGCCGCGCGTATTCTCCGGCTCGAGTTAAATCCGGAACTACCTTACCGTTATCGAAGAAGATCGAGCGTCCCGCATAACCGCGTTCGATGGTGCCGTTGAGGTTGTCCCATTCGTTGGTCCACCGGATGGGAGCGTAGGGCGCACTTTGCTCATCCACATGATTGAGATCTTGTTGCAATGCCATCTTCCGTAGCAGTGCGAACGTGCCGTATAACACACCGCGATCGCTACCACCCGCGATCAGGAGTATTTGGTGACCGTGTGCAGCCGTCGTTCTCAACAGATACGCGTCATCGCCCAAGCGTTCGGGTAACAGCATGTCCGGGGCGGCACGCTTGACGGACGCGAGCGTGCCCAGCAACACGCAATCTTCATCGGGTAACTTCGCGTCGATGCGCAGAGTTCGACCTAACATGCCGCGCACACCGCGTATCATCTCCTTTTGTGCTGTTTGCTCGATTAGTGACGAATCTAACGCGACGGTCGATGCGGGTAAGCGGTGATAAGCTTCGCGTACGTTCGAGTCCTCGATGAGCGCATAACGCAGCCATGCTGCGCTCCCATTTTCCGCCCGGAGTGGGTTGACCGCGCACAGAACAAAGTATGCGAGGGCTACAAACGCTCTCATTTGGTTCTTAAGCTTGGGCAAGTAGCGTCGTTCGGATCAGCCCAACGATCGTTAGGAATAATTGGCGCCCATCCTGGACGAAGTGGATCCTGATCGTATGGATAACTGCCGACTTCTTTGTACAGCTCCTGGTATTGCCGCAGTTTCTCGCGATTGAGTTTCACACCTAGACCAGGACCTTCCGGAACCGCGATGGAGCCGTCCTTGTACTCCATCAAGCCGCCTTCTATAATGTCGTCAGTCAGATGGTGATAGTGAGCGTCTGCGGCGTAAGACAGATTTGGTATCACTGCTCCCAGGTGCAACATGGTTGCGAGTTGAATCCCAAGTTCACCAGAGGAGTGAACGGCAACGCCAAGCTGAAATGTCTCGCAAACGCCGGCTGCTTTGATGCACGGCCGGATACCACCCCAGAAAGTTGTATCAAGCAGAATCACATCACAGCCGATATCGAGTACATTCGCTGACAGTTGCTCGAAGTTGACCACTACCGTGTTGGTGGCGAGGGGAATCCGAACCATCTGGCGCACACGCCGCAATCCGTTCAATCCGTACACGGGATCTTCCAGATAGTCATTGCGCAGATGCTCAATGGCCTGCCCTACGCGAATCGCCTGCTCCGTTGACCAGGCGCCATTCGGATCGATGCGCACGTTGTCACCCGGAAAGGCATTGGCAACGGCTCGAAATGCTTCCACTTCGTAGTCGGGATGGAAAACGCCGGCCTTCAACTTATGGCTGGTGAACCCGTGTTTTTGTTTCAATTCGCGGGCGAGCGCAACCAACTGATCTGCCGTTCGAATTTCACCCTTTCCTGTCTTCTCATCAGCAAAACGCCAGAAAAGATACGAAGCAAAGGGCACGCGATCACGCAGCTTGCCGCCCAGGATAGCGTGAACCGGAACGTTCCAGGCCTGCCCTAGAATGTCGAGACAAGCAAATTCCAGGGCAGCGAGCAATTGCGTCCGGTTGTTGTAAAGAGACGCGGTCGGATTGGCGATGCGAAATCGCATCTCCTCCAGCCGCGCAGGATCGTGCCCAAGAAGGTAGCTCTTCAGGCTTCGGATGGCCGCTTCGGAGGACTCGCCACCGCCGCCCATCTCGCCTAATCCGACAAAACCATTGTCGGTTTCGACTTCAATCACGGTTCGAACAAACCGGCCCCAATGGCAGCCGTTTGCGTGACGCAAAGCGGCGTAGAGTGGAACCGTTACTGTAAACGCGCGGATATCACGGATCTTCACCGCTGTCCTTTGGGTGGCGCGCTTGATACCATGCCCGTTTTGCGCGTCTTGCTCAAAACCGCAGATATCCTGCTATCACCAGGTATCGCGGGCTGGACTGGGTTCCCGTGATCACGCCGAAGTTGTTGTAGTTGACTACCCCGTTCGCGCCCGTTGTCCAACAGCAGTTCGCGGTTCCCCCGGTCGTGGTGCCCGGATTCGCAAATACGGGGGTGTTCGTCAAGTTATAAGCTTCGCCCTGCAACTGGAAGTTGATCTTGCCTTCTTTGAAGGGGAAGATGCGCGAGATGGTAGCATTCCACGCAAACATGCCGGGGCCAAAGACGCCGGCGAGGTAATGGCCGGTTGTTCCAAGCACGTTATTCGGCGGATTCGCGAAAGCGGCTCCATTGAAATAGGGATGGTTGGGATCGGTCCCCCCGAAGATCTGCACAGTCGACATGATCTGATTAGCGCTGTTGGCCTGTCCGCCGGCGTTGATAGCGGACGTAGTACCGACACCGAAGGGCAATCCGCTTTCGCGCGAGAGAGTGCCGGCAAGCTCCCAGTTCCCCACAATCCACGACGCGAATCCGTGATTCAGCCATGTGTGTCCCCTGCCAAAAGGCAACTGGTACACGTAATAAAGCTGAAAAATATTCGGGCGGTCAAAGCCGGATATTTGCTTGTCCAGTTGGAAAGACACCGGATAGGCGCGCCAAATCGTGCCGTCGTCGTTATCGCCGTTGATATTGTCGATTGCCTTAGAGAACGTATAACTTGCCCCGATGATGGACGGCCCTATGCGCTTCCTGACCGTTGCCTGCAAAGCGTTGTAGGTCATATCACCGAAAGGCTCGTATTCGTTCAAGTCACTGGTGACATACGGGTACAGTTGACGCCCGGCGGTGCCGGTGCCGGGAGCCGAACCGTTTATGTTGACACCCATGTCGATGTGCACGCCGTGGGTACCCACATATCCCACCTGCGCCAATAAAGTAGGCGAGAATTGGTGCTCAACCGTAAAATTCCAGCTTTCGTAGTATCCACGATTGAAGTAACTCGGGAATGTTACCGTGCCGGTACTCGGCAGATACGTTGTCGGGGATCCCGTCGTCGACGGTTTGATAACGCCGACTGAGATATTCGGGAAGTTTGGGAGAGGAATACCATCTGCCAGGGATACGTGAGTAGCCCCATCAGAATTTGGCACGTTGGCGTAGCTGACGAATTGATAGGTGTTCGGCGGCTGGTAGACCTGGGTTACGTTCGCTGGATATTGGTTGCGCTGATTGCGCATATTGTCGGGATCGGTGCTGATGCCATAACCGGCACGGAGCACAGTTTTGTCGGTCAGGCGGTAAGCGGCCCCCAAGCGGGGACCGAAACCCTTCTTACTTGCTGTAGAGTACGCACTTTCAGGCACGCCATTTTCGCCGCCTACAAAAATAAAGTCAGTGACGGGATCAAACCGCACAGCCCCGTAATGGTCATGCGAGTAGATGGGGTAGTATTCCCAACGTAAGCCGTAGTCGACAGTCAGCTTGGGGGTTACCTGCCAGTTATCACGCACATACAGCGCCCATGTTGAAAAACGGAGCGCAATGGGATCCTCAACCTGAGTTACTTTCCCGGTCTCGGAAGGAAAGCCAAGAAGAAATTGAGCCCACGAATTTGCGGGGACATTATTGGGGTTAATGGGCGCGCCACCATTAAGCGCGGTCAAGGAACCGTCAAACCCAAATGAGCCGCGCGCCGTGCCAAACGTTCCCGCCTGCGGCTGGAAATGATTCAGCGCGGAGTGAACATATTCGAAGCCAAAGCGGATGTTGTGGGCGCCTTGGATCTTCGTTCCGTTGAGATCGGTGGTGTATTGGTTATCGCGGAATTTGAACGGGCTGCCCGTATTGGTGTTGCCGATATTGGCAATGCCCGCGACCTGAAAACCAGGAATGCCTTCGTAGTTCGCCCCGGACCCGTTTGTTCCAGGAATGTGGAGCACGTTCAACCCGTAATCGCCGTTGAACTCATCACCGTTCGCGCCGATATTCTGTCGCGTGTAGCCAACATTACCGTCAAAAACAAGCGTGGGTGATGCAGTATACGTGAGTCCAGCCGCGGCCACCTGAACGCGTCCACCGGCAAGACCGGGGTTGCCGCCATTGAAGGCGTCTCCTCCAGCCGCTCCCAGAACGAGAGGAGTATAAATGTCCATAGGCGAAAGGCTGTAGCGGCCCCAAACCATGGCTTTATCGATGGGATTGTAGTTGACTTTCCAGTCGTACCGATCGACCGTGTATGTGGTTGAACCGTAGGCATCGTAGTTGGTGAGGAGCTGGTTTGGCCTGGTCAAGGCCGGCAAAAGCGCCGTGAGGGTGGACGAAGCAGAAGCAATCCGGTTCGCCGGAATCATGTCGTTTGGAAAGGGCGTCCGTCCCGTACCGTTGGAATTGCCGGTCAAAGGATCATAGATAGTTACGCCGGTCGCGCTGAAATTACCCGAGCGCATTGCAGTGCTGGGCAGCGTCAGATTTGGATCAGCAGCATACTGCACCTGTCTTGTACTCTCATAGGACATGAACCAAAACAGCTTGTTCTTGCCGTTATAGATCTTCGGTATCCAAACGGGGCCGCCAAGAGCAAATCCAAACTGGTTCTGAATGTTCTTGGATAGACGACCGGGGTGGGAGAAATAATTATTGACGGCATCGAAGTCGTTGTTAGTGTTGCGCTCAAAGAACGACCCGTGCAACTGATTGGTGCCGCTCTTGATCGCGACGTTGACGGCGGCGCCGCCGGCCATGCCCTGCTCCGCGTCATATGCGTTCGCGCTGACGGAAACAGTCTGGATGGCTTCCGGCGATGGCACGTAAGCAATGTTGACCGGGAGCCACGGATAGGCGTCCACCGCGCCATCTATTCGCGTATTGTTTGCCTGCGAAGAAGTGCCGTTCTGGAAAACCGTGATGGCTCGCTGAGGATTGCCCGCCGTTGAATTGGCTTCTCCACTACCTGCCGTCGTGGCCGAACCGGGTTGCAAAAGTAAAAGTGACTGAAAGTTCTTGCCTTCACTGCCGTTATAAGGCAACTTCTCCACTTCTGTGTTGGTGATTTCTGTGTGGATATCGCCCCTGTCAGTCTGGAGCGCTACGGCCTCTGCGTTGACGGACACAGATTGGCTGGTAGCTGCAACTTGCAACTGGACGTCGACGCGCCGCACAATGCCCGGTTGCAAGTCAATGTTCGTCTCGTTGAACGTAGCGAACGACGGAGCGCTGACATTGACCGTATAAGCACCGTTCTGCAGGTCGTTAAACCGGTAAACTCCGTGTTCGTCGGTTGTCGATTCTTTCTTGTCGTTTGTGCCTTGGTTTACCGCTTCGACGTGCGCTCCCGGAACGACCGCCCCTGACGCGTCCGTCACGTTTCCCGTCAGTGTTCCAAACAGGAGCTGGGCAGGCAATTTGCCGGTACCGAAAAACCCTAGATACACGGCAAGCACCGCGGCAGCAATCCCAAAGCTACAGCGGAATCCAGAACGAATGAGCTTCTTAGCTCGAAATGTTGACATGAACACCTCGCAACGAACTTTGTTTCTACATCCGCTAGACGAAAGACCCCCGGGTGTAATTCCCGGAGATTAATATGTGTCTTGAACTATATCCGCGACCAGCGGAGTTGTCAAGACAGTTTCCGGCAGTTTCGGACGCGCGATAAGCTAGCGTTCGCGTTAGCAAAGAAGGAGAGAACTACCTATGAACAGGTGTGGTCGGCCGCTGATCGCGCTACTCGCCCTGGCAGGCATGAATGCGCAAACCCAGACGAACTATCGGGACGCTTCGGCGACTCCCGAAGCGCGGGCGAAAGATCTGGTTTCTCGCATGACTCTGGAGGAGAAAGTTGGGCAGATGATGAACAGTGCGCCTGCTATTCCAAGACTTGGCATTCCCGACTATGACTGGTGGAATGAGGCTCTGCACGGCGTTGCACGAGCCGGGTACGCAACGGTTTTCCCGCAAGCCATCGGCTTGGGTGCGACTTGGGATACGGGACTGGAGTATCGCATCGCGGACGCAATCTCCACAGAGGCGCGCGCCAAGTACAATGACGCCACGCAGCACGGTAATCACGGCCGCTATTATGGACTCACTTTCTGGTCTCCGAATATCAACATTTTTCGCGATCCTCGGTGGGGGCGCGGCCAGGAAACTTATGGCGAAGACCCCTACCTGACATCGCAAATGGCAATCGCTTTCATTAAGGCGATGCAGGGATCGGACCCGCATTATTTCAAAACAATCGCCACCTCGAAACACTTCGCGGTTCACAGCGGACCGGAGAACGTGCGCCACCGGTTCGATGCCAAGGTAACCCAAGAAGAATTAAGCGACACGTATCTGTATGCATTTAAGGCGACCGTAGAAGATGCGGGCGTGGATTCGTTGATGTGCGTTTATAACGCGGTCAATGGTGTCCCTGGCTGTGCAAGTACTTTTCTTTTGCAAGATAAGCTTCGAGATGCCTGGCATTTCAAAGGCTATGTAGTTAGCGACTGCGACGCCATTAACGACATTTACTCGGGACACCACTACACTGGCTCACTCGCTGAAGCCTCCGCAAAGGCCGTCAAGGCAGGAACAGACCTCGATTGCGGCAGTTCATATAAAACCCTCGTCGATGCCGTCAAGAAGGGCTACATCAGCGAAGAAGAGATCAATCGGTCCGTTGAGCGCCTGTTCGTCGCGCGTTTCCGCCTGGGCATGTTCGATCCGCCCGAGCAAGTGCCGTTCTCGAAGATCGGATTGGACCAGGTGGAATCGCCGGCGCATCGGCAATTAGCGGTTGAGGCAGCGCGGAAATCGATTGTTCTTTTGAAAAACCAGGACAATGTGCTCCCGTTCCGATCTACGCCGCACAGTATCGCCGTTGTTGGTCCGGCAGCCGACGATCCCGATGCTCTCTTGGCAAATTACAACGGCATTCCAGCACACATCATTACGCCCCTGGCAGGAATTGAGCAGAAGTTTGGAAAGCAGGCACAAGTCCGGTTTGCCCTTGGCAGCACATACGTCGCATCCGGCATGGCGCTTGTTCCCGAAAAGGTCTTGACCCCGGACGCCAATGCAGGCGGTGCGCACGGGCTCAAGGCCGAATATTTCGCCAACGACGACTTCTCCGGTAATCCCGTGCTCACTCGCACGGAACCGCGCGGCTACTTCATCTTTGACATGCAGGATCCCACTGTCATGAAAGCCGTTCCACGGCAGAACTTTTCGCTTCGTTGGTCGGGCGAGATTACCGTTTCGCATTCCGGTGATTACCGCTTCGGCGTCCTTCGCGCTGAATGCCATAGTTGTGGACGATCCGATTCGGCGCGTGTCTACATCGACAACCAGCTCATCGTTACCGATTCCAGGCGTCCTGACGAATCCATGTCTGCCCGGGAAGCAACCGTACACCTCGAGGCTGGCAAGCCCAAGAGCATTCGCGTCGATTATTCCGGCAAGGGCGGGGGCGGCGGCCTCGAACTGTTGTGGCAGCCCCCTGCGGATGTGGCACTCGTCGAAGCGGTAGATCTCATCAAGCAGTCCGATCTCGCAATCATGTGTATCGGTCTCAACTCACGACTTGAAGGCGAAGAGATGAAAACTGAAATACCGGGCTTCAGTGGTGGAGATCGCACGAACCTCCAAGTGCCGGACCCTCAAAAGAAACTGTTCCAAGCGGCCATAGAAACGGGTAAACCGGTCGTGGTCGTGCTGATCAACGGCAGCGCACTAGCCGTGCAGGCGGAGAAACAAAACGCGCGGGCCATCCTTGAGGCCTGGTATCCGGGTCAGGAAGGCGGCACGGCTATTGCGGAAACGTTGTCTGGCGACAACAATCCGTCTGGTCGCCTGCCTATCACATTTTATGAATCCGCTGACCAGCTTCCGCCGTTCACGGACTACGACACCGCCGGACGAACCTATCGGTTTTTCACCGGCAAGCCTCTTTACCCCTTTGGATACGGTCTCAGCTACTCCGATTTTCGCTACTCGAATATCTCGGTTCACCGCAACAGTTCCAATGATGAAGTGACCGCTACGGTTTCGAACGCGGGTTCGCGCGATGGCGACGAAGTCGCGCAACTGTACCTGACTCGCACTGGAGGGTCCGAGCCCGAATTGCGCGGCTTCAAACGGCTGCATCTTCGCGCGGGCGAAAAGCGGAATATTAGCTTTATCATTCCCGCTGCGGACGTCCAAAACAGGAACATGATCAGCGTTGGCGGCGGTCAACCACTACCCGATTGGACGGCCAATCACTACGTGCAAACAACCGCTCCGGGTCGCTAAAGAAGAGTCTAAGGATATAGTTTGATGAGATCCCTGAATGCTGCGAATCGATCTGAGCGACCTTCCGGTAGCTTCCAGCGAGACTGCACGCCACCTGAATCGCCGGGTCATCCTCAACCTAATACGGGACAAGCAGCCGATCTCGCGTGCAGACCTGGCCCGGCTCTCAGGGCTGCAAAGAAGCACAGTTTCGCTCATCGCTGAAGAACTTATTGAGGACCGGTGGGTAGTGGAGGGCAGTACTGGGCGCTTGCCTCGTGGCCGCCGGCCCACGCTGCTTCTCCTAAATCAGCGACGCAAAATCATCTGCGTCGATATTCGTCCGAAGCACACCTACATCGGTGTCAGCGATGTCAATGGTCTCTTCAGCTTTCAGGAAAGTATCGGCACCGCGCGCGATCCGGAGCGCGCCATCCGGCAAATCATCTCGCGCCTGCGTCCGTTACTGAAGGCGCGCACGGGAGATCCCTTTGAGGGGATTGGCATCAGCGTACCGGGCCGTGTCGATTACAACACGCAGAGTCTGATCTTCGCCCCAAATTTGAAATGGCCGGCAGTCGACCTGCGAACGCCCATAGAGCGCGAGACCGGTTTGGAAGTGGCGCTCGAGAATGCGGCAAACGCATGTGCACTCGCTGAGTTCTGGTTCGATCGCGCCAACACGATGCGGAATTTCGTGACCGTCACTGTCTCGGAAGGAATCGGAACCGGGATGATCGTCGACGGCCGTCTCGTGCGCGGTGCAAACGGGATGGCCGGCGAACTGGGCCATTTCTCCCTTCAGCCCGATGGTCCGCAATGTGGTTGCGGGAAGAACGGATGCTGGGAAGTTCTTGCTTCCGATCAGGCAGCTATCCGCTACTACTTTGAATCGGCTGCTCGCGGCAGTCGCGTACGCCCGCCAGATCTTGAGTTTAAGGCCCTGCTCTCGATGGCCGATCAGGGCGACACACTCGCGATAAAGGCACTGGACAAAATGGCCGTCCAGCTGGCGCGAGGCGTCTGCATGATTGTGGCCGCGGTCGACCCCGAGGCAATTCTGTTCGTCGGCGAATTCACCACGGCTTGGGGCCGCTTCGAGCCCCGCATCAAAGCAGCCGTGCAGCAGCAGAAGATCTCGACGTTCCCTGTCGCTCTTATACCGGGCCGTGACGGAGAACTCACTCGATTAAGAGGCAGCGTGGCGCTTGTTTTGTACAAGCATTTTGGCGTCTCCTTGCCGCTTTCCGTTACCCTCTAGTCTCGTCTTGGGGCCGCTTCAATGGTGTCCGCCATTG
The DNA here is from genome assembly GCA_036276155.1 of Bryobacteraceae bacterium. Lineage (GTDB taxonomy): Bacteria > Acidobacteriota > Terriglobia > Bryobacterales > Bryobacteraceae > Bog-105. The sequence continues at coordinate 36,643 of DATBEG010000089.1, forward strand.
CGTAGAGCGCGGGTTTTGGCTGCAGTTCAGCATCGAACGGCAGCGGTCGCTGAGGCCGTTGATCATGACGACGGCTAAACCCATTCAGCCAACTGTCGCGGTCCGTGAGTCCCCAAGTCAGCACGGCTTTTACTGACCGATGTTCCAGAACGTTCCTCAAGTAATCGCGATACAGCGCCGCAACCAGGTGATCGCGTTCATCTGGATCAGGTCCCAAGTCGGCATCGTTCACGTCGAGCTCGGTGACAAAAATCTGTAGGTCCAATTTCTCCACCGCTGTCATGAACTCATGCAATCGCGTCCAGTCCGGCAGCTTGGCCGCAGCTCGTAGATGCGACTGCAATCCTAGCGCTTGAATGGGAATCTTTTCGTCGCCCATTGATCTCAGTAATTGCAGAACAGCCTTGCGTTTCTGATCGAACTTCGGACCATCCTGCTCGATGTCATAGTCGTTGTACGTGAGGAGCGCCTTCGGGTCCTCGGTGGCCGCGGCGCGATATGCAATACCGATGTAAGCAGGCCCTAGAAGCTGAAGCCAGAGCGAATTGCGCAGGCCATCTGGCCGGTCGTCCTCAACGCGAACGGCCTCATTGACAACGTCCCACGAGTGGATATGGCCGGCGAAATGGTTGACGACTTGAGCAATGTGCTTACGCAGTAGATGTGCCGCATTATCCTGCGTCGCCATCTGCGCAAGCCATTTGGGGTTCTGATTGTGCCAGCAGAGATTATGACCTCTCACTTTCTGGTCGTGCGCTGCGGCAAACGAGACGAGGGCATCCGCCCGTGTGAAGTCGTACCTGTTCGCTTCCGGCTGAATGTTCTGCCACTTCATGTCATTCTCGGAGACGACGATGCTCCCCTGTTCGGCAAGTAACTCACTAAATGCAGCTTGCTGCAGTTCGGCATACGAAACCGCGCTGCCTACGAGGAGATTCTTAGACGCAGCGACATCTCTAAGTCGCGGCGCTGATACGGCCGTTGCTCCGTGTATCCCGATCCCGATCGTGCCCACGAAAGCCGACTTTAGGAATTGCCGTCGTTGCATTCCCTTCTATAGTATGAGTTTGTTGGCGTCCTGAATTAATGGAGGTCCCTTGAATAAAACTTTGTTTGACTTGACCGGTCGCGTAGCAGTCGTGCTGGGCGGCTCCTCAGGTCTGGGCAAGGCAATCACTATCGGCCTCGCTGCGCACGGTGCCGACGTCATTCCGGCCAGCCGCCGTGCGGAAGTGCTTGTTTCGGTTTGCGACGAAATTCGGCAGCTCGGGCGTAAGACGCTTGAAGCATCGGTAGATGTCTCCGTCCGTGACACCGTCCAACAACTCCGCGACAATGTTGTGAAGAGTTTCGGGCGCATAGACATCCTCGTCAACGCTGCCGGCTTTACTAATCGGAAGCCGACTCTCGATATCCGCGACGATGAATGGTCTGGCATCTTTGAAACGAATCTTCAGGGCGTTCTGCATGGGTGCCAAGTGTTCTACGGCGATCTGAAATCGAGTGGTGTCGGACGCATCATTAACATCGCCTCTCTTGGGTCCTATGTCGCTTTCCAGGAAGTAGCAGCTTACTGTGCCTCGAAAGCCGCAGTTCTGTCGCTGACACGTAGCTTGGCTATCGAATGGGCCAAAGACAGAATCTGTGTGAACGCAATCGCGCCCGGGGTCTTCCCAACGGAATTGAACATGAAGCTGCTATCGGGCACGGAACGGGGCCGCGAGATCCTTCTACGCACGCCAATGAACAGATTTGGCGATCCGAAAGAAGTTGTTGGGGCCGCTGTTCTTCTGGCTTCAGATGGCGCTTCGTTCATCACCGGCCATTGCATCGCCGTCGATGGGGGGTTTCTCGCCTCGGGCGTTAACTCCTGATCTGTACAGCGCTCGCTCTGACCCGCTGCTTGCGCCGCGAACAGTGACCCCGGGAGTAGACTCATATCTCTAGCGTGAAATCTTGTTTCCTATGGTGTTTGTTGTAGTGTTGAACAAAGCATATAAGTAGAAAACTTTTTTGGTCCAGAAGCTATGAACTCCTTGTCTCAACCCCAGCAGATCGCACTCGTAGATCGTCTCACCCAGGCGTGCGGCGGCAGCTATTCGCCGGAGGTCCGCCGTCGGTACTTCATTACGGGTCCGCAATGGGCGCCTTCGTATGCAGGGCAAGCCGTTTTTCATGCTCCCGTAAGGTCCCGCATCACGTTTGAGAAGGTGATCGAGGAATACGGCAAAATCGGTGTCGCGTATTGGTGTACTCACGACACCGATGTCATTCCAACTAACGACTTATTCACCAGCCGCCAGGATGAAATTGTTGCTCGCATCAAAGAGAGCCTCAACAATCACGGTCTGAAATGCTCGATGGTGACGACGGAAACTTTCCACCATCCTGTATGGGCCGCAGGCCCTGCGGCTGAATCGCCTGAAGTTCGCGCCTACGCGCGTAAGAGGCTGATCAACACGGTCGCCATCGGACACGAATTAGGCGCTCAATACTGCGTCTACTGGCCGGGCATGCTCGGCTATTACTTCCAGGGAGTCATCGACGAGACCCAGACTCTGCGCTGGTTCGCCGAAGGCATCAACGCAGCTTGCGACGCCGATATCGAGATGGCCAAGCAAAAGAACCGACCGCCTTTGAAACACGCCCTGGAAGCGAAGCCGTTTGAGCCTCAGGCGGAGATCATTCTGCCCACGTCAGACGCCATGATGGCCTTTATCTTCTCGGGCTTGCTGACCCGTCCGGAGATGGTCGGCTTGAATCCCGAGTACCTGCACGAACTCATGTGGGGTGCTGCTCCACGCGCCGCTCTGGCCCGAGCGCTGGTCTGTGGCAAGCTCTTCCATTTCGATATAAACGACGGCTACCGACTCAAGCACGACGTCGACATCGCTATCGGACTCGTCAATCCGCTGGACTGGCTAAATGTGCTGGTGCTCTTGCGTTCACACAATTACAATGGCCCATTCAATCTCGATTACAAACCGCCGCGCACTGCCAGCGAACGTGGTGTCTGGTCAGTAAGTGTCCCGACCATGATCGATCGCTTCATCACCCTCTGGGAAATGGCGGGCGATGTCATGGGCGATCCCATCATCAAGGAGGCAACCGACGCGTTGAAAGCGGGCGGCGCTGGTTCAGACCCGAACAATGTCGATTCCATCGTCGCCGCAAACCGCGAGTTGCTGTCCTTGCACGAACTCGTTGCGCATCGTATTTTCCAGATCTTGATCGGCGCCCATCGCGGCAGAGTCTACACCCTCTAACGCCGGTTTACTTAGTGCTTGCCACCGCCTCGATATCGAAATGCGCCGCTACTTGCCGGAATGCTTGCAATTGCGTCGTCTCCCACGACTTGTCGCGTTCTAATTCGCGCGCCATTAGCGCCGCAACTTTCGGAGCGGCTTCGAGCGCAGCCTTCGTATTCAGAAACAGCGCGCGAGTTCGGCGGCTTAATATGTCCTCCACAGTTCGCGCCATTTCGTAGCGAGTCGCCCAGATGACCTCGGCGCCGGCATAAGGTAGGTCCCGGGCCAGCGGCTGCGCCAGTTCTGCGTCGCTGCGCATCAGTTGCTGAATGGCCGTCGCGTCGGATCCGTAAACGCGCAAATGCCCGGCCCTGTGGGCTTGCGTGTGGAACCCGTGAATGTTGAGTCGCTTTGTAAAGCATTCGCGCTCCGGCAGCTTACCCAGGATTGCGGCATGATCCACACAGTCTTCTGCCATGTTTCGATATGTGGTCCATTTTCCGCCGGCGATGCTCAGCAGTCCTGATTCATCAATGTGGATTGTGTGATCTCGCGAAAGCGCGGCCGTGTTGCTTGAGTGGGCGGCTTTGACAAGCGGCCGAATTCCGGTGAAAACACTCAGGACATCGGCGCGAGTAGGCGCCTTGTGCAGGTATTGCGACGCTGTTTTCAGGATGAACTCGACCTCCTGCTCCATCGGTGATGGCTCCGGCGAGGCTTCCGGAATGGGTGTGTCCGTTGTTCCCACCACCGTGTGGTCATGCCACGGGATCGCAAACATCACCCGTCCGTCGCTCGTGTGGGGCACCATCATCGCCGTCTCGCCAGGAAGAAAAGACCGGTCGAATACGAGATGAATTCCCTGGCTGGGGGCGATCATCCCCTGCACAGCCGGATCCGCCATTCTGCGCACGATATCGCTAAAGGGACCCGTGGCATTGACAACAACTCTCGCGGAAATGTCGAACTCTTCGCCGCTCTCTTCGTCGCGTGCGCGAACGCCGCTGATGAAACCGTCCTGTCCTTTGTTCAGCGCGGTAACTGAACAGTAGTTAATGAGCGTCGCGCCCTGCTTTGCCGCAGTTGTCACCATGTTTATCAGCAGCCGCGCGTCGTCAAATTGCCCGTCGAAGTAAACCACGCCGCCACGTAGTCCTTCTCTCTTGATCGTTGGCAGCCGCTCAACGGTCTCATCGCGCGACAAAATTCTTGAAGGACCG
>DATBEG010000090.1:0-48490 GCA_036276155.1 Bryobacteraceae bacterium
CGAAAAACGGCAGCAACAGCGCGATGAAACGCACTATCTCATGACCAAATCCCGGGAACTCGTCATTGAGGCCAGAGAAATGAAGCTCCAAGCGGCTGCAGCGAGCCAAAATCGCCAACAAGCCGCCTAAAATCACGTCCACTCGAAACTGCTCGTCTGACATCGCGCTGTAACTCCGTCTGCCCATCCCCGTAATACAGTCCCGCTCTCGCTAACTCCAGAAAAACCGCGTCACAAATCAATCAAATTTAACTTACCGGCGTCGTTTCAATCACTTACTTGTCTTTGGCAACTTATTCCAGCAACGCCCCACGACACACTAAGTCGGGAAATAACTACAACTCTACTTATGCCGTGCCTCGTTGAGCTCATTACAAATGACAAAAGACTTAAGGTGCAGGAGCGCATCAAAGCGGGCGCGGCCGAAGAGGATCTCGCCGCTTACCTGAACATGCCCGTTGAGCGTGTCAAAAGAATGTTCCGGCGCGATCTTGAACTGTACGCTGCCGAAGCCAAGCATGAGGTGCTCTCGAAGTTATTCGAATCCGCGAAGTCGGGCAACAACACCAGTGCCGGCATCTTCTGGGCGAAATCTCGCTACGGTTGGCGCGATGCAGGGGTGCGCGAAGGCGCGACCCACATACCTTGGACAAAGCTCAGAGTGGAGATCGATGGTGAGCAGCCATCGGCCTGAATTCAGATTGAGCCTGTCGAAAGCGCAAGGCGAAGTCTATAAAGCCAAAAAGCGCTTTCGCGTCCTCGTCGCCGGTCGTCGCTTCGGTAAAACGCATCTCGCGCTCGTCGAATTGATCCACACTGCCTGGAACAATCCCGCCAGCACGTGCTGGTACATCGCCCCCAGCTATCGCCAGGCCAAACGCATCGCTTGGGATCGCCTGAAGTCTATGATCGGCGGCGCAGGCATCGCACAGGCTCTCGAAAGCGAGCTCACCATTCGCCTCGCCAACGGCAGCGCCATCTCGCTCCGCGGCGCGGATCAGTACGACTCGCTCCGCGGCAACGGCCTCGATTTCGTCGTTCTCGACGAGTTCGCCCAAATGTCTCCCGAAGTCTGGACCGAAGTCATTCGCCCCGCGCTCGCCGACAGGAAAGGCCGCGCCCTCTTCATCGGCACGCCCCAGGGCCACGATCATCTTTATGACCGGTTCCAATTCGCGCAATCCCAAAGCCTGGCAGGCGCGAGCACGCCAGAAAGCAGAGAGGAATTGGCTGGCGGTGGGAGCGCCGTTGCCGGGCCATCGAATGCGGATTGGGCCGCTTTCCGCTATCGCACCCTCGACGGCGGCAACGTCACCGAGGAAGAACTCGCCTCGGCCGCGCGCGAACTCGACGACCGCCTCTTCCGCCAGGAATTCGAAGCCAGCTTCGAAACAACCTCCGTCGGTCTCGCCTATCACGCCTTTTCGCGCGAATCGAACGTTCGCCGCTGCGAGTACCGCCCCGGCACGAAGCTCATCTGGTCGCTCGATTTCAACGTCCATCCCATGTGCTCTGTCATTGCCCAGCAAAGTGATAACGAAGTGGAAGTGCTCGATGAACTCGTCATCGACAACGCCAATACCTCGCAGATGTGCGACCGTTTCTGGGAGCGCACCCGCGCCTTTCGCAATCCCAGGCTCGGCGCCATGCAAGTCGATATCTACGGCGACGCCAGCGGCTATGCCCGCCGCAGTTGCGGCTCTTATACGGATTGGCAGCTCATCCGCAACTTCTTCTCGCAGCACGTCGGCCAGGCCGCCGCGCACATCAAAGCCGCCAACGCAAATCCCGCCGTCCGCGACCGCGTAAATCTGGTCAACGGCCGCTTCCTCAACTCCGCCGGCGAACGCCGCCTCTTTGTCGACCCCAAATGTAAGGAACTGATCCTCGATCTCGAACGCATCTGCTGGCGTCTCGACGACGCCGGTCAGCCCACTTGCGACCTCGACAAGTCCGATCGCATGCGCACCCACCTGAGCGATGCCCTCGGATACTACCTTGCTCAGGCCTTCCCCCTCACCCCCAAGAACGGCGAACGTAGAAATCCACTACTTTTCTGATACTGGTACTTCCCGTACTTGTTCATAGGATGATATGATTCTCCACTGCTCCGTAACGTCTAAGAAGCCGCGCACGTAAGCCAGCATTCGTTTTGCCCTTTACGTGCAACCCTGGAGACTTTCCTATGTCAAGTACTGCCATTACCCCAGCCGTCAAAACCGGCATCGAGTTCACCGAGACCATGCGAGGCTATCTCGCCAAAGGATTTACTGGCAGCGACTACGAAGCCGCCGCCGCGCAGGGTCAAAAGGATAACTCGCCTTTCCAGTTCACCCTGACTGTCGCCTCGCACGACCTTGACGACATGTTGGCCAATCCCGATCACCCCGCCGTCATGAATGGAACTGCGCTTGCGCCCGCGCTCTCTGACAAGCCGTTAACCATTAGTGATGGTGTCTTTCAGCTTTTTGTGAAAAATCCTGACGACGTGGACACCCGCAACATGAACTACCGCATGACCATGGCCGCGGCCGACGGAAAGAAATGGTTCTTTAGCGGATTCAAGGTGGTTCATCCCAACCCGGTGTGGGACATCTGGCACGACACTTCCACCCTCTACATCACTGTCTACAACGGTCCCGATGACAACTCGCCCGTCTTCGGCAAAGGCGTCCTTCACATTCTGCCCGCCGACTTCGCCAAGCAGATGACTACGCTCAAGGTCACCAACCCCGCCAATCCGGCCGACGCCCTCAAACAGGTCGCCCGTTTCGGTCACTTCTTCGCTGGCGTGCTCTACGATACCTATGGAGGCGTCTTCGCCCGATCAACGGTTTTTGATCCGAACGCTCCTCCGCGCGAGAAACGTCCGCTCCGCGTCGACGCGCCCACAGTCTATGATTTCCCGGCCAAAGACGGCGTGCCGCTCAGGCTCACGCGCTATCAGGGCGGTAGTAAAGGTCCCGTCATCCTGTCCCATGGCCTTGGCGTCTCCAGTCTCATCTTTTCCATCGACACCATCGACACGAATCTGCTCGAATATCTGTTTGCCAAAGGTTACGACGTTTGGCTGCTCGATTTCCGCGACAGTATCGCGCTCTCCGCATCCTCCTCTGAATGGACCGGCGACGACGTCGCCAAGAATGATTACCCCGCAGCCGTCGACAAAGTACGCGAACTGACCGGCGCCAAGGACGTCCAGATGGTCGTCCATTGCTGGGGATCCACAACGTTCTTCATGTCGATGCTCGCCGGCTTGCAGGGCGTGCGCTCCGTCGTGGCTTCTCAGATCGCCACTCACTTCGTTGTCCCCACCATGAACCAGATCCGAACCGGTCTTCACTTGCCCGAGTTCCTCGACAAGATCGGCGTCAAATCTCTCACCGCCTACACCGACGATCACGCCGACTGGTGGAATCGCCTCTATGACGACGCGCTGCGCGTCTATCCTGTGCCCCTCGACAATCTCTGCAATAACCCTGTCTGCCATCGCATCACCTTCATGTACGCGCCGCTGTATCAGCATTCACAGCTCAATCAGTCCACGCATGAGAATGCGCTGCATGAGATGTTCGGCGTGGCCAATATCAAGTCGTTCGAGCAGATCGCGCTGATGACGCGCAAAGGCCACAGTGTGGCGGCCGATGGTTCCGAAGTCTATCTCCCTCATCTCGCCGATCGGCTGAAACTTCCCATCACGTTCATTCACGGCGGAAGTAATGACTGTTTCCTGCCGGAGAGCACCCAGATCACCTACGACTTACTCACGAAGGCCAACGGCAATAGCCTCTACGCGCGCCACGTCATCCCGAACTACGGGCACATCGATTGCATCTACGGCAAGAACGCCGCCCAGGATGTTTATCCGCTGATGCTCCAAAGCTTGGAAGCCCATGCTTGACGCCAGTTAACATGCACAACCCCTACGCCACTTGGTTCAGCCGAGTCGTTTGGCTCGGCATTGTATTCAATCTCCTCTTCGTCGCTGAACAATTCTTTGCGCCCGACCTGGTCAACGTCGGCTTCAACGTTCCCATTACCGGTGTCACCGTGTGGAACGTTGCTCACGGCGCAATGGTGCTCGCGCTTTCGCTGCTTTACATTCCTGCCGCCGTCAATCCCTTGCAGTACCCCATGTACTCATGGATGATCGTGGTCTCTCGCCTGGTCGCGAGTGTCCTCTGGGCTTTCGTCCTCACCACGAATCCAGCCTTCACCACGGCGTTTGTCTCAGATTTCAGCTTCGGAATCGTCGAAGGTATTCTGCTGCAGCTTGCGCTGCCCGCGCGCAGCAAACTCGGCGGAACAAGCATCGCGCATACTTCCGAAAGACTCGGCGGCTTTCTGCGGACAAGCTTTCAATCGCGCCCGGTCCAGATTCTCACGGGCGTCGTTCTGGTCGTCATCGCCATCGCGGCTTATCTGCTCTGGGACAACCTGTTGCGAGCCGAACCCGACATTCAATACGCCTCTGTTGAGGATCACTATAAATACGGCGCCATTGGTCTCGGCTCTGATAGTCGCGTTCCCTACTGGCTCTGGAAAGTCTTGCCCGACATGTTTCCGGAGAAACTGCCCGGTCCCGGTGGATGGGCCTCGCTCGGTTTCGTCATAGAGCCGAATCACGATCTCCCGATTGGCTTCGCGCACCGCAAAATCGGCTATGACTCCGTGGAAGCGAATTGCGCGCTTTGCCACACCGCGCAGATTCGCCGCACCGCAGGCAGCCAGCCGGAAATCATTCTCGGCGCTCCTGCCCACACACTCGATCTGCAAAGTTTTCAGCGCTTCCTTTACTCCTCTGCTGCCGACCCGCGTTTCACCGCGGACAACGTCATGGCCGCCATCAATCGCGTCCATAAGCTGTCGCCTGTCGAGTCCATTTTTTATCGCTACCTGATCATCCCGGCCAGCAAAGAAGGCTTGCTCGAACAGAAAGTTGCTTATTCATGGCAGGATTCACGTCCGCAGCAGGGCCGCGGCCGAACCGACACTTTCAATCCGACAAAGTTCAACGTCTTCCACATGCCCGAAGACAACACCATCGGCACTGTTGATCTGCCGCAGGTGTGGAACCAGGCGCCGCGCCAGAGTATGTATTTGCATTGGGACGGCAATAACAACAACATCCACGAACGCAACTTCGCTGCCGCCATGGCCATCGGCGCTACGCCAAAATCGGTCATCCTGCCCAGCTTCAATCGCGTGACCAATTTCCTGTTGACACTGCAGCCCATGCCCTATCCATTCCCCATCGATCAGGCCGCTGCCGGCCAGGGCAAGTCGATCTTCGATCAGCAGTGCGCCGGTTGCCACGCCTTCGGCAGTAAGAACGTCGGTCAGGTGGACGATATCGCGCAAATCGGCACTGACCGTCACCGCCTTGATTCGTTCTCGGCCGCGCTGGTCGATCGTTTCCACTCCATCAATCAGCCGCCATTCGTGTTCGATTCCTATCGCAAGACCAACGGCTACGCTAACGTGCCGCTCGATGGAATCTGGGCTCGCGCACCTTATCTGCACAACGGCTCAGTGCCCAATCTCCAGGCCATGCTCGACGCGCCGCAGAACCGGCCCGCCACCTTCTGGCGTGGCTATGACGTTTATGATCCCGATCACGTCGGCTTCATATCTGACGGACCCGACGCCGCCAAAGTCGGCTTCTTCGTCGATACCAACATCCCCGGCAACAGTAACCAGGGCCATCTCTACGGCACGGACCTGGCGGCTTCGCAAAAACATGACCTGATCGAGTACTTGAAGACTTTGTAATGGCAACACAAACAACTACTCCCGCCGCAACGCCCGCGAAGATGTTCCAATCGCGTTTCGCAGATCTGTCTCTGTTCCACTCCGCACTGGATGAAGTCCTCGCGAGAAAGAACAACAACCAGCGCCCCGATCCAAGTCACCCGAGCGTGCAGGGCGCCGCTTCCGTATCGCAGTTGGCTGAGCAGCAGAATCTCATCCACGCCAATGCGGCTGCGCTCAACACCCAATTGAAGGGCCTTCCGGCCGTTTCCGATACCGGCGTTGCTGCCTACTGTGCCTCGCTTGCTCGCAATCTGGGCTTAGCTATGATCAACGGCGATCAGGCACTCGCGGCTCACTACAGGCAGGAATTAACTGCCAAAGAGAGTGTCTGCGATCCGCATTGGATTGAGGCCGTCGACAAATACGTTCAGTTCGTGGTGACGCGTGGAAAGATTCCTTACCGCGTCTGGAAGAACATCGGCGACTTCGTAATCAACGACAAGCTCCATAACAAGGCGCGCGTCGGAATCATTGGCGATTGGGGTACCGGGCAGCCCGATGCGCGTGCTGTGCTCCAGCAGATGGCGCGCAAGAACCTTCAGATCGCCATTCACCTTGGCGATATTTATTACTCTGCCACCCAATTCGAAGTCGATAATTATTTCTGGAATATTTGGAGCGGCGTCCTGAATCTGCCGGCCAGCGGCATCGCTTCTTACACCCTCTCCGGCAATCACGACATGTTCGGCGGCGGCGGTCCTTTTTACGGTCTGCTCGATCGCATGGGACAGCCTGCCAGCTACTTCTGCCTCCGCAATGATTACTGGCAGGTTATCGCGCTCGACACCGGATTGCACGACGCGTGCCCGGACGGTTCCAAGGCCACTTATCTCGAACAGACCGAAATCGAATGGCTTCGCGACAAGATCCAGAACAGCGGTGGCCGCAACACGATGCTGCTTGCGCACCACCAGCTTTATACCGCCTATGAGGACATCCCCGGCTACGGCGCCGTCAACAAAAATCTATACCAGCAGATTGGTGATCTGTTGCCCAAGGTGAAAGTTTGGCTCTGGGGTCACGAACACAATCAGGTGTTTTACAAGAACTACTGCGGCATTCTCGCCCGCTGTATCGGCCATGGTGCATTTCCCATCGGCTGTGATGAAGTGCCTGTGCTCAAACACCCTGAAGTGCCGGTCGAAGGCTATAAGCTCACCGGAACGCCATTCCTGGATCACGGCTACGTCATCGCTGATTTCGACGGCCCCAACATGACCCTTTCTTATTTTGTGAGTGCTGACGAAAGCAAACCCATCTTCACGGAGACATTCTAAAGCTGTTATGGACTTCGACGTCGTAGTCATCGGCAGTGGATTCGGTGGCGCCATCACTGGTTGCCGTCTCGCGGAAGCCGGTTATCGCGTTCTGATTCTCGAGCGCGGTCGCCGCTGGGACAAAACCAGCTATCCGCGCGCGCCCGGTGATATGTGGCTGTGGAACCCCAAATGTCCGCAGAATGAGCACGGCTGGCTCGATCTGCGCGTGTTCACTCACATGTCCGTGGCTACCGGTGCCGCCGTCGGCGGCGGCTCCTTGATCTACGCCAATATCTCGTGCGAAGCTCCGCCGGCCATCTTTAAGAACGGCTGGCCGCCTGAGATCACCTATGACGTCTTGAAGCCGTACTACGACACGGTCGCCACGTTCATGAATGTGCAGCCGGTCCCGGTAAATCAATGGCCGAATCGCACCAAGCTCATGAAGGAAGGGGCTGAGGCCATCGGCGCCGGTGATCGCTTCAGGCCGCTCGAGCTAGCCGTTACATTTGATCCTGATTTCAACCTGAATCAGGACAACCCGTTCAATGTTCTGAACAGCAAGCGATTCGTCAATGCGCAAGGCGTGGAGCAGGGGACCTGCGTTCACCTCGGCAACTGCGATATCGGTTGCGATGCCGACGCGAAAAACACGCTCGATCGCAATTATCTGCCCTGGGCGGAAAAGCACGGCGCCGAAATTCGCGAGCTGCATCTGGTCTCGAACATTCAGCCGCTCGCTGGCGGCTACACCGTCTCTTTCGACCAGATCGCAAACAACAAGCTGACGCCGGGATCGGTAACCGGCCGCATCGTCATTGTGGCCGCTGGTTCAATCGGTTCCACCGAGCTTTTGTTGCGCTGCCGTGAAGAGCACAAAACGCTGCCCCAAATCAGTCCGTTCCTGGGCAGTAACTGGAGCTCCAATGGCGACTTCCTCACGCCGGCGTTTTACGATTCGCGTGATGTCAGTCCATCACACGGTCCAACCATTACCAGCGCAATCGATTTTCTTGATCGCAGCGACCAGGGCGCGTGCTTCTGGATCGAAGACGGTGGCTTCCCGAACGTCCTGTCGGACTACATCCGCCGCCTGGATTCGAACGAGACAAAGAACGCGGAAGCCAAACTCATCCTCGATGCCTTCCGACACATGTTCCGCACCGACGATTCCGAGCCGTTCCGCAACGTCATGCCCTGGTTCGCGCAGGGCGTCGACGCCGCCAATGGAACGCTCTCTCTGCATCACGAACTCTTCACGGGTGAGCCGTGTCTGAATCTCGCCTGGGATATCGGCAAATCCAAGCAGACCATCGACGCCATTGTGGCCATGCACTTGAAACTGTCAGCGGCAACCGGCGGCAAGCCCGTTGTGCCGCCTACCTGGACGTTGCTGCACAACCTTGTCACGCCTCACCCTCTGGGTGGATGTGGCATGGGCAGCAGCATGACCAGCGGCGTCGTCGATCACAAAGGCGAAGTCTTCAACTACAAGAATTTGTACGTCGCCGATGCAGCCATCATTCCCGAAGCACTGGGGGTAAATCCCTCGCGCACGATCGGTGCTCTCGCGGAACGTATTGCAAACATTATCAAAACGGAGGGCAGATGAAATAAGCTAAGAGTAGGCATGAAAGACTCAGACAACAAGCGGGTTTGGACGGACTTCGCCGGCCGCACTTACGTTGATGGAAATGCCTTGCTGCGTGACCCGAAGGTGAGAGAGACGATGGCAAGACTATCGGAAATGAATAAGTCCATGCGGGGCCGAGCCGGCGTCAGATTTCTAAAACCCCAAAAAGTCGGCGATTAATTCCCCGGGCGGATGCCGTATAACCTCCTGCTACTGCCGTTACTCGGCGGGTTTCTCTTCTTCTTCACGGCTCATCTTTTCCGGTTTGGCGCACAGCGGCTGGAAGGATACAAGCTTCTGTTTCAATCCGCCATCGTCGGAGTGATCCTATCGTTCATCGCTCGCCTGATCGTTCTGGCACTGGCCGCGACCTCCGCCGGTGCGTGGATGGAAAGCCGCTGGTCTGTGTTTTCGCCGTTCGCGTTTTCGGCGACAAGTGCGCTGGCCATGGTGCTCGGCCCCCTCGCCGCGCTCATACTCAACCTGTTCATTAACGTGGACAAGGCAAAACGCATTGAAGTTCGCCGAAACGGGAGTCCGCTCCTAAAGCTGTTCTATCGCGCGGCCAAGGAACGATTTCTTGTTTCGGTCACAATGGATACCCGCAAGTGGTACGTCGGATGGATTCTTGAACTACCCAGCCTGCTGCCCGAGGAGAAGTACTTTCGCTTATTGCCCTACATCAGCGGTTATCGCGATGCGAGTACCCTTGAGACTTTTCGCACCGTGTTCTATGACGAGGTTTTGAATACTCCGGGCATCGATGCAGACGAGTTGGTCTTGACGCTGCCGATCGATTCCGTGAAGATCGCCGGGAGGTTCAATGAGAACTTCTACGACGAGTACTTCGCGGAACCGGAAGAGAACGAAGCGGAGACTACTGGCGGAACAGCAACGGCGTAAAGCGGATGCTGATGTCGCTGCTGATGGGCTGAGCGACGGCTAGGACGCTCGGAAATTCGGGAATCGGAATGTTTTTCGCCTGCAGCATGTTGGCGTCGCCGACGAAGGAGTCAGTTGCATTGCGGACCGTGTAATCTGTGATGCGGCCGTCGGGGTTCAGGCTGAGGAACACAAAGACCGAAGATCGGAGCTCGAGAGGAACGAGGGTTGCCTCGGCGTGCGTCTCTGAGTAGTTGACAGGCACATCGTAGGCAACCACCTGCGTCGTTCTCCCGATCGTGAGCGCCAGAAGTAAGAAAAGGATGCAGCTCGAAAAGAATCCGCCTGTCGCTGGAATGGTGACCGGATCGAACAGTTCGTTGAGCCGGAATTTCCAGGTTTGCCAAAACCGCTGCCAGCGGGAACCACGCGTCTCGACCACGGCTTGGCGCTCGCGGGATGCCATAACCCTGAGGGCCGTTCCAAGTTGAGCCGGCGGCCGCAGTTGCGGCAGGGTTCGGAGTCGGTTCCTGATCATATCCTCCCGGTTTGACTTCATAGTTACTAGGCGAGTGCTTCGGCCAACTCGCCCCCCTTCGTTTGCGTTAGTTCGCGGCGCAACGCTTCCCGCCCGCGAAGGATTCTCGATTTGACAGTGCCGAGCGAGATCTGCAAAATCTCAGCAATCTCTTCGTAGGAGAGATCCTGTAAATCGCGCAGAATTACGGCGGTGCCGAAGGTCGGATTGATTCTCGTGAGCGCCTGTTCGATCAGGCTGCGCGTCTCGTTGCCACGAGCCAGTTCGTACGGTGACGGGCCAGCGTCCTGGGCAACCTCGTAGTGCTCGTGTTCAGTGTTTTCGCGCTCGATGGATACCTCGTGCCGGCCGTGGCGCAGGAACCAGCGGCGATGGTTGTGTGCCTCGTTGACCGCTATGCGATAGATCCAGGTGCGCAAACTGCTCTGCTCGCGGAACGCGTTGACGGCGCGGAAAATTTTCAGGAAGACTTCCTGAACTACATCGCAGGCGTCCGTCTGGTTTCCAAGCAGGCGGTAGACGACGTTGTACACAGGCCCCTCGTACTTATCGATCAGTTCTTCGTAGGCACTATCTATGCCTGCTTTCAGCCCGCGCAATATGCGGGCGTCTTCGTCGGAAACGCCAGCCTGCGAGCTGGCCAGAATGGAAAGGCTTTCCGAGTTGCCCATCGTGAGATGCGCCATTGCCCAAAATTCTACAACACTGTTACGACTAAGGACGTTTCCAGGGCGGCTAATTGATTGGACACCGCAGTGTTGATGGAAGTTCCGCTAAGTGTCCAGGATTCGGCGATAGTGCGCTTCGTAACGCGGAATGATGAGCTCGGTGCAGAACCGGCGCAGGGCAGTTTGGCGGGCAACCAGCGAAATCGACCGGCGGAGCGAGTCATCAGTAAGGAGACTCACAATCCTGGCGCTTTGTGCTTCGATATCGCCCACTGGCTCCATAAAGCCATCCACGGCATGCGTGATGAGATCGGGCACCCCACCCGTGAGCGTCGCGACCGGCGGAACACCGCAGGCCATCGCTTCAAGCGCGGCTAAGCCGAACGCCTCCATCTCGCTGGGGAGATGCAGAACGTGCATGCGGGGGATCAGGCGATAGATATGGTCCTGTTTGCCGAGAAAGCGGATGTGGTCATAGACGCCGAGCTCGTATGCCAGTTTCTCGGCTGGCCCGCGCTCCGGTCCGTCACCGGCCATGTACAGTTCGGCGTCGACGTGCTTGCGGACATTGGCAAAGGCGTGGATGCAATCAAGAACGCGCTTGACGGGTCGGAAGTTCGAGATGTGCAGGATGCGCTTCCGTCCCAGGCTCTGCGCATCCGGGTCGGGGCGGTAAAGAGAGCAGTTGACGAAGTTGTGAATCACTTCGATCTGGTTCCTGACACCGAAGAACTCCACAGTGCGCTCACGCATGAATTCACTGATGGTAGTGATTCCATCCGACTGCTCGATTGAAAATTTGGTGATCGGGAAATAGGATGGATCAGCGCCGACCAGGGTGATGTCCGTTCCATGCAGAGTCGTGACGAAGGGTAGACGCCGGGACGTGGTCATCTGTTTTGCGAGCAGAGCTGAGATGGAGTGCGGAATCGCATAGTGAACGTGCAGCAGATCGAGATGATGGCGTTCCGCCACTTCAGTCATACGCGAAGCAAGCGCCAGACAATACGGCGGGTATTGGAATAGGGGGTACGTGGAGACTTCCACTTCGTGATAAAAAATGCCGGGCGTGTCGGGATCGAGCCGGATCGGATTCGCGTAGCTGATGAAATGCACCTCGTGCCCTCGGGTGGCGAGCTCCAGCCCGAGTTCGGTGGCGACGATGCCGCTGCCGCCGTAGGTGGGATAACACGTAATGCCGATACGCATGTTTATTCGGTTGTGAGGACGATCTTGCCGAAATGCAAGCCGGTTTCGAGGCGCTCGTGCGCCAAGCGCGCCTCAGCGAGAGGGAAGACTTTGTCGATGATCGGACGAATAGGGTTCCTGGCCGGGAGCAGAGGCCAGACGTCGCGCAGAAGGCATTGCGCCACTTCGCCCTTCTGAGCCGGCGTGCGGGCGCGCATCGTGGAACCCAGGACACGGGCGCGCTTCTGCATCAGTTTCTGGATGTCGAGTTCGGCGCTGCGGCCGCCCTGCGTGGCGATGATACTGAGCCGGCCTTCGACGGCCAGGGCTTCGATGTTCTTCTGAAGGTATGCGCCGCCGACCAGATCGAGAATGACGTTTACGCCGGTCCCGTTCGTCAGCTTCTGGGCCTCTGCGACGAAATCCGAAGTTTTGTAATTGATGGCGTGTTCGGCGCCGAGGGCGAGGCAAGCGGCGCATTTCTCATCAGTGCCGGCCGTAACGATGGGGACGGCACGCCAGGCGCGCGCCAGCATAATAGCCATTGTCCCGATGCCGCTGGTACCGCCGTGAATGAGAACGGTGTCGCCCGCTTGCAACCCGGCGCGCGTGATCATGTTGTCGTAGACGGTGAAGACATTTTCGGGCAGCGAAGCAGCTTCTATGGCGGACCATCCCTCGGGGATGGGTAGTACCTGCACAGCCGGAACCGCGCAGTACTGAGCGTAACCGCCGCCAGCGACGATGGCGCACACATGATCGCCGGGGTGAAGATTCTCGACTCCGTTGCCGGTGGATTGGACGACGCCGCTGATATCCAGACCTGGAATGTTGCAGACGCCGGGCGGTGGTGGATAATAGCCTTTTCGCTGAAGAGTGTCGGCGCGAGAGACGCCGGCTGCCTCGACACGGACCAGAACTTCGCTGTCGCCAGGAACAGGCTTCGGGAAATCGGCAGGCCGGAGCACTTCCGGGCCGCCCGGGTGAGAGATCTCAATTCCTAACACGTAGTAACCTGTACTTCTAGACTGACGTCCAGCCAAACAATGTTCCGAGACACGGTCCGCTTATCCAGTTTCATTGTCTGCTTCGCCTCTTTTGTCTTGACGGCGCTAGCGCAGCAAACGCCGCCGCAAACTCCCACAGACCAGCAGAAGACCGTACAACCCGCACCTCCGGCACAAACCGCGCCTTCTTCCGCGACACCTGCTCCAGCCGCTGTTCAGGGGACACGTCCGCCTGAGGAGCCGAACGTACTAGAAGACGGCGGTTTCTCGATCGAACCTATTTATTGGATGACAAAGGCGCAACCGGGGCTGAAAGGTGGCGCCTCTGCGGCTTCGGCATACAGCGGATTTCAAAATCTGGATTACCCGGGCAAGTCCGACTATGGACTGGGAGTTGAAGCGGCTATCCCAACGGGCCATTCGAATACGCTGCGAATTTCTTTGTTCCGTGTGCTGGGCAATGCAAACTCGATTGTCGGGACAAACGGCACAATAGTTTACGGCGAGCCGTATTCTGCCGGAGATTATCTGGTGCAACACTACAACGTGCAGATGGCCAAGATCTCGTGGGACTACCTTTCCTATACGTGGCAGCGCAAGCCGGGCAACATCCATTTCAAGACCCTTTACGAAGTGCAGTACGTGAATTTCGGGACACAGCTTTACGCACCGTTTGTGCCGATCACGACGGATGCATCGGGCAACACCGACACCAATAGCTCGTCGGGTTCCCAGAGCGTCATTCTGCCCACTTTGGGCGCGGAACTGGAGCAATCGTTGGGCGGGAAGTTCCGATGGGAGGTCAAAGGCTCCGGTTTCGGTATCCCTCATCATTCTGTGATTTGGGACGCGCAGGCCGATATTGCGCTTCGACTGAATAAATTCGAATTGATTGCGGGAGAAAAGGCCTATCATTTCAAGAGTTCGCCTCAGGGGGATCAGTACGTCAGCGATACGCTGCAGGGATTGTTCGTGGGGCTTCGCTATTATGTTGGCGCTCCGCATAGATAGAGCGCATGGATTGGGTTGACCTCTCAAGCGACGCCGGGCTGGTCGCGATGGTGTTGCTCACAGTCAACATCCTGCTGGGCCTGATTCTCTCCGCGCGATACAACACGGTTCGCAGTTGGCCGCGCCGGCGGCTGCCGATTTTCGACGTCCACAACTGGACGGCTTACACAGCGCTTGGGCTGGTGTTTCTGCATCCGGTCCTGCTGCTGCTTTCGAGCAAGGCAGGGTTTCGTTTAATCGATGTTCTGTTTCCGATTCATTCGCCGAAGCAGACGCTGTACAACAACCTCGGCGCGCTGGCATTTTATTGCGTCATCTTCGTTGTAGTGACTTCATACTTCCGTTCGCGGCTCGGCAGCAGAGTATGGAAGAAGCTGCATTACGTCTCCTACGCCGCGGCCGCGCTTGTGTTTACGCACGGGATTCTTATCGATCCGGAGTTGAAGAACAATCCGCCCGATCTTCTGGACGGAGAGAAAGTCCTGGTTGAAGTCTGCGCGCTGCTGATCGTGATTGCCACCATCTGGCGCATCTGGTATCAGCCGAAGAAGAAAGCGCGGCACCAGGACGCCTCGATTCGCAAGGTCGATTACGAGCCGGTTTAGCGCGCGATCAGGCTGGTTTCGGCTGCGCGACTTCGAACGAGTGGCGGCCTTTGATCCACTTAAGGACCGACAAGAGGCTGCCCACGATGCATAGGCACGCAAACGCCGTGATGGTCCACTTAAACGCCGATGTGTTCATGACGTGGATGATGTTGCGGCCGTAGCGTGCTGCGAGAAAGCTTAGAATCACAAACCGTACCGCGCGGCCGGCGGCGACCGTTCCCAGCAATTTGGTCCGTGCATAGCCCAGCGCACTGGTAACTGCAACAACCATCGTGAATGGAAATGGCGGAGGGGATATGCAGGCAAGCGCGATTCCCCACGCACCGTGTTTCTGGATTCTGTTTTTCAGCCCTTCGAACCGCTTCTCCCCGGCAATTTTCTTGATGCCGGCCTCACCGGCTCGGCGTGCGACCAGGTCGAGGAAGAAGACGCCCAACGTGGACCCGCAAACAGCCGAGATAACGTAGAAGGGCCAACGGTCATGGTTTCGCGCGACGAATGCCACGACCAGGAGATCGTTTCCAAAAGGAAGGAACAGGAACGAGGAATCCATTACGCCCATAACGAATGGGCCGAAGTAATGGAGATGGAACAGAAACCGGAGCAGCGGGCGGAAAAAAGACGGCAAACCTCATTTACTCATGTGGCTCTTCTGTAAGCTATCTGTGTGAATCTCAGGGCTCTAATCAGATCAGTAATTCCTGTTTGTGTTGTTTTATGTGCGTCACTCTTCGTAGCTGCCCGCGCGCAGGCGCCCCAGACGCCTCCAGGGCCGCACCCGGCGACAGTTCACACGTTCCACGTACTGGTGGTTTCGCAGACGAAAGGTTTTGAACACGACTCGGTGCCAGATGCGATGGCCGCTATTTACAACATGGGTCACCAATCCGGACTATGGGAAGCGACGCTCCGAACGGATACAGAATTGATCACCAAGACCGACCCAAAAGCGCGGAACATGAAGACCCTGAATTATTTCGATGCGCTGGTGTTTGCGAGCACGACGGGTGAACTGGACCTGACAGACGACCAGAAGCGCGACATGCTTTCATTCATTCACGACGACGGTAAAGGGTTCGTGGGGGTGCATGCGGCGCTTGATACGAACTACAAGTGGCCGGAATATGGCGAGATGATCGG
Organism: Bryobacteraceae bacterium; assembly: GCA_036276155.1. GTDB lineage: Bacteria > Acidobacteriota > Terriglobia > Bryobacterales > Bryobacteraceae > Bog-105. Next base: position 15,749 of record DATBEG010000090.1, read on the forward strand.
CGGATACTTCAATGAGCATCCGTGGTTTACATTCTGGGCGCCAATTGTGAACGAAGCGCCTGATTTTCCGGCGGTCCACCACTTCCCAAAGGAATTTCACAAATACGATGAGATCTATCAGCCGAAAGAGTGGTCGCGGGATAAGGTGAATGTCCTTTTGAGCCTGGACGCGAGCAAGTTGGATTACAACAATCCGAGAGTGCACCGGACCGATCACGATTTCGCAGTTGCGTGGGCCAAGATGTATGGCAAAGGGCGCGTCTTCTACTCGACTTTGGGGCACACGAAGGAAGCGTGGAACGATCCCGATATCCAGAAGATGTATTTCGAGGCGATTAAGTGGACGCTGGGGCTGACGGATGGAAGCACGGCGTCGCATCCGAAGCCGTAGGTTACGAGCGCCGTTTCAGGCGAAGTCTGAGAAAGATGTTCCCACCGATCGGATGGTCGCCATAGTAAGGCTTTATTGCTCCCGGTAACGAATAGGCCTCGACATTAGCGCCGATGCCGGTTTCGATCCAAGGAAAGATATCGATGTCGCGCGTGTACCCAAGCGTATATGCACCGATACGGAACGTGCTGCCGTAGTACGTATCGAGAAAGTCCTCTATAAACGGTTCGCCTGCGAACAACTCGTCTTTATCGACCAGTTCGATTCTGCCGGTAATGAAATTCTTGCGGCGGATCGGCAGCACGGACTCAGCCGTATACGCATTTAAATTACGTTTCGTATAGGTGCTATGAAGACGGCCCCAGATCAGGCTCGAAGACCAGCTTCCGCCCTGCATCGGCTTCGAGTATTCGACCGATGCCGTGGTTCGGTTCTGATCGCCGGGTTCGAGTGCTTCGGGATGGGTCAAGTGTCCAAATGAAACCTGCGCAGCCCAATTCTTTGTTGGAAAGTACCAGAGGCGCGTGGACCAGGAATCGATAGCACCCGCCTCAACGACCCAGCGATTCTCGCCTGGTTCGGCGCCGTGGAATCCGCTCGCCTCCAGTTTGATTTTCTTGTACGCGATGCCGGCCGTGACGACTTCGTACGAGATGTGCGTGGAGTCCTCCCAATGATGTCCGATGGGCGCCTGTGGCAATTCCGCAGCCGATGCACGATGGGGGTACGCAATTGGCCCGAGTGCCGGGTCACCCACGGGCGCCACGTAGAACTCGAGCGTGGTGTTTTCCGTTATCGAGAATGCGTACTGAAAACCGAGGGACATGATGAAGTTATGCGGGTGCTGCCCGTCGACGATTGGCTTTCCAAATGCGGTTTCGCCTGTCTGGAACAGGAGAGAATATTGCCGTTCGGTGATGGTGGCGGGCTCCAAACTAAGCATGAGCTGAAATTCGAACGCGCCTTTGTTCCCGACGCTATGCTCCGCGTTTGCCATGAACCAGTTGGTCGAATAGAATTTGTCACCCCCGCGCGATCCTGATTGCTGCGTGTCGTCTATAAATGCCTGTGACATGAACATTGTGTTCCAACCGCCGAGGGGCTTCATGAGCATGGGCATGGGCCACGCAGACGGGTTTACAGCGGTGCCGGACATGTTGTTCATCAGCAACATGCCGGCCGTATTCGTGTTATCCATCTGCATGCCCGGCATGTGCATATCGGGCATTGCCATATCTTGCGGAGCATGATTGGGCGTTTGAGCGGCTAGACCAATGCAAAGCACGCTGCAGAGCAGCGCTAATTTGTGAAACACGGTATCTCCTAATCCAGGCAGCAAAAGGCGTGAGGATTAGCGGATTTCAGATGCGAAGGATGACAGTTGAGAGTGCGACGACTCCCGGCGGAGCCGGCGCGAGGAGACAGCTTTGCTCAACAGTTGTCCGCGTCGGCGCCAGACAAGCCATTGCGGCTAGCGGCAACGCCATCGAATTATTGAGGGCGAACTGTGTCGTCGAGGCCTGCCGCATATCGATCGCGAGCGGATGCGAACAGGAAGGTGCGGTGTGGCCGGCGGGGACGTGATGTCGATGACAGGGAGGTAGATTGTTGTCCCCGGCGGTTTCGCACGGTCCGGCAGCGCAGGCCATCATGCATTGTGCGCTGCTCACGATCAGCAATAGCACAAGCAGAATGCGCGCAGTTCGCGTTGAACCGTACATCTGTGGCCATCCTAGCATTGATAGCGCGCTGTGACAGGATGGAATTGCAAACCTGTATGGCTGCGAAAAAACTTCTGATGCTGGTGGGCGATTACGTTGAAGACTACGAAGTGATGGTGCCGTTTCAGGCGCTGCTCATGGTGGGACATACAGTTGACGCTGTGTGTCCGAACAAGAAAGCCGGTGATGCAGTACGAACAGCTATCCACGATTTCGAAGGCGATCAAACGTATAGCGAAAAACGCGGTCACAACTTCCGGCTGAATGCGACCTTTGAGGATGTTAAACCCGAAAGCTATGACGCGCTGGTGATTCCGGGCGGCCGCGCGCCCGAATATATCCGGCTCAATGGCCGCGTGCTGGACATTGTTCGCCACTTCGCCGAAGCAGATAAACCGATTGCTGCGATTTGTCACGGGGCGCAGGTGCTTGCGGCGGCAGGCGTGCTGAAGGGCAAATCGTGCAGTTGTTATCCCGCCGTTTCGCCCGACGTCAGCCTATCGGGCGGAACGTTTGTCGACTTGGCCATGGACGAAGCGCACACTTGCGGCAACCTGGTGACCGCTCCGGCGTGGCCTGCACACCCCGCGTGGCTCGCTCAATTCCTGCGCGTTCTCGGAACGAAGATCGAAGCCTAGATTAGCTAGCTAATTCCATATCCGAGCGAATCGCAGACGAAAGGCAAAGATTTGTTGCGTGGCGCGAGCGATAGCGCACGAGCCGGACCATACCGAAGATGCTCGACGGAAATTTGCATGCGATCGCGGTCTGGACCATCGCACTGATTTCGATTGCGCTGGTGCTGATCCGGCCAAAGCGATGGCCGGAGGCGATTTGGGCGGTGACAGGCGCGCTGCTGCTCACCATCAGCGGACTTATCACTTGGCGCCAAGCGGCGGCTGCGGCGGCGAAGGGCGCGGATGTCTATCTGTTCCTCACCGGAATGATGATCATTTCGGAGTTGGCGCGGCGTGCCGGTGTTTTCGATTGGATTGCGACCTACGCTGTACGCGTATCGAGAGGCTCGGCGTCACGCCTGTTCGTGCTGATCTACGCGGTGGGCACAGTGGTCACCGCATTTCTTTCGAACGATGCGACTGCGGTTGTGTTGACGCCCGCGGTGCTGGCGGCAGTGCGTACGGCTGAAGCAGATCCATTGCCCTACCTTCTGATTTGTGCGTTCATTGCGAACGCCGCGAGTTTTGTCCTGCCGATCTCGAATCCAGCGAATCTGGTGGTCTATGACGGCGCCATGCCTCCCTTGAAAAACTGGATTGCAACGTTCGGACTGGCGTCAATTGCTTCGGTTGTGTTGACGTTTCTGCTGCTACGGTGGGTGGCGGCGAAGTATCTGCAGAAGGGCGCGAAAACAGACTTGCCTGACGTTCCCTTAAGGCGGGAGGGCCGAGTGACATTATTCGGAATCGGACTTCTTGCAGTGGTATTGCTTGTCGCATCCGCGCTGAACAAGGATTTGGGCGCGCCCGCGTGCGCAACCGGAATTTTCGTCGCGCTCATTACCGGATTGAAGGATCGAAATTGCTGGAAGGACGTGCTGAAGGGAGTTGCGTGGAGCGTTCTGCCGCTGGTGGCAGGGCTCTTCATCATTGTCGAAGCGCTGGATCGCGCGGGGGCACTCCATCATGCGGCAGATGCACTACGAGGCATGCAGGCGTGGCCCCCTATGGCCGGAAGGCTCACATCCGGTTTTGGAATTGCGATCATTTCCAATCTGATGAACAATCTGCCGAGTGGCCTCATAGCGGCGGCAGCGGTGAAGGCCGCCCATGTGAGCGGGCCGTTGCGGGATTCGGTGCTGGTTGGAGTGGACCTGGGACCGAATCTTTCGGTTACGGGATCGCTGGCCACGATTCTCTGGTTAATGGCAATCCGGCGCGAAGGATTGCATGTCGGCTTCTGGGATTTTCTAAAGTGGGGCGCGCTAGTGATGCCGCCGGCGCTCGTGGTGGCGTTGCTGGCGGTGGTGAAGTGAGGAAGCCGAGAAGTTCAGCGACCGTAAAGGTCGCCGTTCAGGTACTTAAGGCCGGTATCGCCGGCAAGCTCGGCTTTCATGCGATCGAACAGTGCCGCGTTCGACCGAGGGCGTCGAGAACGGAGGCGGGCGGCAGCTTGCATCTGAGGAAGTGTAGCAGTGGGAGTGGTTTATTGTGCGGTAGACTCTTCGAAAAGGGTGCCGCCCCATGACAGTCCATGGTCGATCGACAGGTATCAAAGTGGACAAGTTCATCCCGCGGCCGCAAGAAGCAGCAGAGTCCGATAGATCGCGCAGCGAGGACGGAAGATGGGGCGGCAGCGACGCCGCAAAGGATGAAGTGACATCGCAACCCCTGAGTAAGTCAAATATGTCCCCGAAGAAAGCGGCAGCTCTGGCTGAGTTAGCGCGGGCCAAGGAGGAGTTGGCGAAAGGCACTATCGAAGCGTCCGACCGCATACTCCCGCATTTGGAGCGCTTTGAACGAATCGTTGAGGAACTTGAGTAATCCGTTAGGCCCGTTCACTCGGCTCGACTCTTAGGCACTGCAGGCAAAGTGAAGCAGAATGTTGACCCTTCGCCAGGAGCGGAACGTTCCAGCCAAATGCGGCCGCCGTATTGTTCCACGATGCGCACACAGAGGGCGAGGCCGATACCGCTGCCCGGATATTCTTCCTGAGAGTGCAGGCGCTTGAACAGGCTAAAGATCTGGCCGGCATATGTGGGTTCGATGCCGATGCCGTTGTCGGTGATACTGAACTGCCAGAAACCGTCCGTTTGATAGGCGGAAACATGGACCCGCGGCGGTTCGGGGCCGTGATATTTCAGCGCGTTGCCGATGATGTTGGCGAAGAGCTGTGCGAGACGGTTCGGGTGCGCCCGGACTGAAGGTAGAACATCACGCGAGACTTTGGCACTTGACTCTGTGATCAGAACCTCGAGATCGCGCAGGGCGAGATTGAGGGCCTTGTTGGAATCGATCAGTTGCGGGACCTCTCTGTCCTGTTTGGATGCCATTGCGTAGGCGAGAACGTCGCGTATGAGACTCTCGGTCCGTTGCGCGGCGGAGACGATGGTGCTCAGAAGTGGCTTGGCTTCGGATGGCAGTTTGTCGGCATAGCGGCGATGGAGAAACTGCGTGGTAACGATGACCGTGCGCAGCGGCTCTTGCAGGTCGTGACTGGCCGAATAGGCGAAAGTCTCAAGATCCTGGTTGGCGCGGCGGAGTTCCTCATTGGAACGCGAGAGCTGCTTTTGCGCGAACTGCGTCTTCTCAAAAAGCAGAGCGTTGTCCATAGCGATGGCCGCCTGGGCAGCGATGCCGGAGATCAGGGATTCGTCCTGTTCGGTGAATATGCCCGGCGCTGAATGGCCGAAGAACAATCCGCCGAGCACTTCACCGGATCGTGAAGTTACGGGAGCAGCCAGATAACTGCGGACCGGCAGATGACCTTCGGGCATGCCGAAGTGGGGTGAGTTCTTGCCGTAGCGTGGATCGCGAGTGATGTCATCGGAACGCACGATTGCTTCACCGCGAAACGTGGGCGCAAAGACTTCGGTGTTGCGCGGCATGGGGAATTGCTCAAATCTCTCCCGCGGCACACCCGAGAGAGTGTACAGCATGTAGGACTCGCCCTTTTCGTTGACCACGTTGTGAAAGAAGGAGCCAAATTCGGCCCCGACCAACTCCGTGGCGACATCGGTAACGGATTGGACGACTTTTGAGAGTGAAAGTTCACTGGCGAGCAGCGGGCCGACACGGTTCAGGAGTTCGGCTGTTTTTCGTGCCGCCTTTTCGCGTTTGAGGAGAACCGCAAGCTCGCGTTCCGTTCGCCTACGTTCTGTGATGTCACGCGCAATTTTCGAGGCGCCGGTTACGCGACCTGATGTATCGCGAACAGGCGAGACTGTGAGAGATACGTCAATGATGCGGCCATCCTTCGTACGACGGCGGGTTTCGTAGTGATCGACGCGTTGGCCGAGGCGAATCCTGTCGAGGATGCCAGGCATTTCGCTGATCAAGTCGGGCGCGGCTAGCGTAGCGATGGGCTTGCCGACCATCTCCTCGGCGGAATAGCCGAAGATGCGTTCGGCACTCTTGTTCCAACTGGTAACGATGCCGTTGAGGTCTTTGCTGATGATGGCGTCGTCGGAGCTTTCGACAATGGCAGCCACATGAGTGCTGGTGGATTCCAATTTCTTGTGTTCCGTAACATCAGCAGCGATACCGCCGACGCCCGAGATAGCCCCACGGGAATCCTCAATCGGGAATTTCACCGTGAGGTAGGTGCGCGAACTGCCATCGCGATAACGGATCTCCTCTTGTACGGTAAGGGGCTGCTGCGTTTCAAGGACCTGGCGGTCGGTAGCGGTCACATACTCAGCAACTGCAGGTTCGAAGAGCGACATGTCGGTCTTGCCGACAATGTCTGTGCTGCTTAAATGGAATAGCTCTTCGAAGCGCCTGTTCACAAGGGTGTATCGGCCCTGGAGATCCTTGAGAAAGACCACCGCAGGCGAGTTTTCAAGAATGCTTTGCAGGCGGCGTTCACTTTCACCGAGCGCGCTTTCGGCGCGGGTGCGGCTGATGGCAAGAGCGAGATGGCTTGCGATCAGTTGCGCGACAGTGAGTTCGTTTTCGCTACATTCATCTAGCCCGGGATAACACAGCAGCAGTCCTCCGAACACACCTTTGTCCAGTTCCACCGGCACGAAGGCGACTGAATGAACGTTATCGCGGACGAACTCTTTGCGACAGTGACTGAGGCCAGGCTCCGCTGGGGCGTCCGGCACAATGATCGGCCGCGCATCCCGCGTTCCGAGCGGCCAGGGACTGTAGCCATTCAAGGCGTTGATGCAATCCGGCGATAACTTGCGGGAGGCCTCTACACGCGACTCGCCGCCGCAATTGAAGAGGAGCAGAGCCGAGCGGTCTGAGTCCGTTGCCGCCGCAAGGCTGGCGAGCGCCGCATCGTAGATGTCGGGCATGGTCTTCGCGCGGGCGAACGCGGAGAGGAGATCGTACAGAGAGCCGAGGCGACGGATTTCTGCCCGATCTGCCGCGCCAGAGGACGTCAGATAGGCCACTACCGGGATTTTACCTTGGTTGAAATCTCAGTTTCGCGGTGAAAGAGCTGTCGTGAAATTCGCTCATCACAGATTTCGAAAAAAAAATATCTCGCGTGTTTTGAAGATGATAGCTCAATTTTTTCGCGGGCTGCGAACGTGCGGGCGGTACACCTGAATCAGGTTCGCGAGTGAGAGGCGAGAGAGACTGATGAAAACATACATTGCGATGGCCGGGTTGCTGAGTCTTGCGACTCTGACGGCACGGGCTCAAAGCACATTTGAGATTACCGGAACGCCTATTCCCGCTCAGTTGCTGGCGCAAAACTACGGGAACGTTGTGAAGGGCGTGAACGCCTACGATCTCAACATCTGCAACATCACCGATACGAGACAGTCGTTGACGAGTAGCCGCGTGTATCAGGCGCTGATGCAGGCGGACGTGACAATACAGCCGGTGGGACGGCAGATTATGCTTGCGTCGATATTGCGGAACCAGAATCGAAGCTGGTCGACGATTCTCAGCTTGGCGCTCAATTCGGCGACGGGCGCGCTGTCACTCATTAGCGCGTCAAGTTACAAGCTGCCACAGGCCTGGACCGCCGGTGCGGCGTTGGGATCGTTTACAGGCCAGCAGTTGTTGGCGAATCTTAAGCCGGCGCTTTCAGCCGATCAACTGGAGAAGTTCGAGGATCAAGTGCTCGAGCCGGCGCTGGTGATGGACTCGGGAACGTGCGTGGAACGCACAGTCTTCACCATCACAGTGGGAAAAGCAAAGCCACAAGGATTGAGTTTCCACGTTCGATAGTCGTACCGTCCGACGCGTGCTGTGGCCAGCGCGTGTCATAGAGATACCGGGTCGTGGGTCCCGGTATCTTGAAGTGGCGGTCGAGTCCTCCTTCTCCTCCGAACGTGGGGCTGTGTTGGGATGGTGACCTGGCACAGCATTTGAGGCGTACTGTGTGCGGACAGTACGCCTCTTTTTTTGTGTTTTTTGCAGACGAAGTTTTGCGGGGGTAAGATGGGACCGCTTCCCCTTGCGATATTCAAAACGGCTGTCCTGGCCGGTTCATCTGAATGCACTGGCAACGCGGGTCCATGCCGCGCGCCAGAACGGGTCATACTTTCTTGATCTGACCTGCTCGAATCCGACGGAAGTTTTCGAGGACTATCCTCACGCAGCGATTGCGGACGCCTTGCGCAACATCCGGAGCTTCCGGTATGAACCTGATCCGTTGGGAACGCAAGAAGCGCGAACGGCGATTCAGCAGTACTATGGGCATCGCGGCATTCAAATTTCTCCAGAGAGATTGCTGTTTACTGCCAGTACGAGCGAAGCCTACGCGCTGCTCTTCAAACTGTTGTGCGACCCCGACGACGAAATCCTGGTCCCCGCGCCGTCTTATCCCCTTTTTGAATATCTGGCAAATCTGGAATCGGTGCGGGTGTCGCATTACCAATTGCAGTTCGATGGTATGTGGTTTTTCGATTTCGGTAGCATCGAGCGGAGTATCACGCCTCGGACGCGCGCGATTGTGGTGGTGAATCCGAACAATCCGACGGGATCGTTTCTGAAGCAAGCAGAGTTCGACAGGCTACTTGGGCTTGTGCGGGAACGGAATCTGCCGATCATCTCCGATGAAGTGTTTCTGGATTACGCGAGGCAACCGAATGCTATGCGCGTCAGGACGTTTGTCGAGCAGAGCGAGGTCGTGAGTTTTTCGCTGAACGGGTTGTCGAAATCCGCCGGCATGCCGCAGATGAAACTCGGCTGGGTGGTGATTGGCGGCCCTGAAGATGGGGCGCGCGAGGCACGTGAGCGACTGGCGTTGATTGCCGATACCTATCTCTCCGTAGCTACGCCGGTGCAGGCGGCGCTTCCGATGTTATTGGAGATCGGAGCCGATATCCGGCACGCGATTCAAGAACGCATCGAAGTCAATTGGGGGATGCTGGAGCGCACTCTGTCAGATGGGCCGGCTCACGCCTTGCGGTGCGAAGGCGGATGGTCCGCCATTGTACGGCTGCCGGCGACAGAAACTGAGGAATCCTGGATCTTGCGATTGTGGGAAGAATGCGGAATCCTAGTACAACCGGGTTATTTTTTCGACATGGCGGCGGAGCCCTATTTCGTCGTTAGTTTGATTAGTGTGCCTGGAGAGTTTGAGAAAGGCATATCGCGGGTTCATCAGATTGCGATGCGGGCGTAATGAAGTTTGAGACGAGTCATCCGGCGCAGGCCCGTGAGCAGGGAGAGCGTAGCACTGGACCGGCGCCACAGCTGAGGTGGCCGTCCGATTGGACGCTGCTGACTGCGTATGGACTCGCGCTGGTGGCTTACGCCCTCGTGACACCGCTGCAAGTTCCGGAACTTGAGGCGGTTGGCTGGTCGGTTCGATTCCAATGGAACGATTTTTGGTACTGGCCGGCGCTTGGGATAGATCCGTCCCCCATTGGCAACCTAATCGAACTGCCGTTCGTGCATTTCCTGGGAGTTTCGCGACTCGCGACACGGTTGCCGGGCATTCTGCTGGCTTGCGGATCCGCGTTTTTGATACTGCGGCTGGCGAATCGCGTTGTGCCGAAACGGCGCCATGGGGTGCTGTTGCTGTTCGTCACGCTGCCGCTGCAGCTGATGATTCTGACGGCGTCGGTTCAATACGAGGCGGCAACGTTTCTTTCCATCGCCGCGATGCTGGCGTTCTTCGCGGTTCTTGATCATCCCGTTTTCAAGACCGCGATTGCACTTGCATTGCTTACGGGAGTGACGTTATTCACGGATCATCATGCGGCGGTTCCGATTTTTGGGGCAGTGCTGTTTCTACTGCGATTTTCTCCGCGCGCACAGGACCGCAGAGCATTGTGGTACGCGCTAGGTGCATGCGTGGTGGCTGCCATACCGTATGTTCCTTACTACATCTGGTCGAACCGGCAAATAAACCGGCACTGGCTGGCCGACCCCGGGATCCCTACAGGCGCGTTCCCGCCGGAGATGACAGCGCTTGAAATGGTTCTGTTCGGCGCAGCAATCATTCTCGTAGCCGGCGCGCTTGTTGGGGGATACGCGTCATTCCAGATGTCGCAAGGGCGCATTCACCGCCGCATCAGTTTGTTCTGCCTGCTGGGTTCGGTGGTGTTGACGCTTTTGTTTCTGATCGGCCCGAACTACTATTTCGTGTACCCGGTGAATCCACGCGACCTGATGTTTGCGGCGCCGCAAACGATTTTGATCTTTACCGCGACCATCCATTGGGTGTTGCGAAAAGACGTCACCGGGCCGGCACGCGTCGCCGCCATTGCCGCTTCTTTGGTGGTGTTGATTGCGTTTCTGGCCGCAGATTTGGAGCTGATCGCAGCGCCCAAAGATAACTTCGCACTGGAGACGAAGTATGTCGCGCCGGAGCTTAAAGGGGATTCGTGCGTCGTGTTTACGAGCGAGTTTTTCTCCAGACCGCTCTTTTTGCTGATACAGCCGGAGCTGCAGTCACGCGAATGTGTGAACTTCTTTCACCACCGGATTGTTTTGGCAAGCCATCCGTACGTACGGCCCGATCAGCAGCAGAATGCAGAAAGCTTTTTTAGAGGATTAAATTTTCGAGAAACAAAGCGCATTCGCGCGGGGGGCGGCGAAATTGTGGTGTACCAGGAGAAGTAGCCCCGCTATGGCATGGACAGGAGCGATGCCATAGTTTCAATGCCGTCCCAGAGATTTGCGAGGCGCAGATTCTCGTTTGCAGCATGCTGATTATCGTCGTAGTTGGCAATCGGGACGGTGATGGTGCGGGTGGACGCGGCGCGTTCCATCGCGCCTAAGGGAACGCTGCCGCCCATGGTGGGCCATTCGATGACTTCGCCCCGTGCAGCTTTGACAGCGGCAAGCACTTCGGCTGCGATGGGCAGATCCATAGGAGTACGGACCGCGTCGTAACCGGCTGTGTCTTTCTTGACGAAGGCAACTTTGGGATGCGCCAGGAGTGTTGCGCGATCGGGCGGAGTATCGACGACAAAGTAACCTTGCGAGCGGATGTAATTGATGACGCGCTCCTGCTGATCACGCCAATGGATGCCGACGACGAGCCGGAGATCGAGATCCACGGTTGCGGTGGGCGGGATAACGTTGGCCGCGTGCGCACCGGTCTGGCCGGATGAGATGCCGTTGATATTGAGAGTTGGGAGATTCAGCAGGTCGAGCAAATGTGCGCCTGCGCCGTCGACATGGCCGAGCGCGAACTCCTGGCGCAACAGATTGTCGTTGACAGGCGCATGCGCAAGCGCCTGTTTTTCGAGCGGGCCGAGCGGTTGAATGCCGTCGTAGAAATGAGGGACGAGAACGTGACCGGACTCGTCCTTCATGCCGGCGAGCAACTGGACAAGCATCATGGCCGGATTCGGCGCCCAATTGCCGTAGTGGCCGCTATGCAAGCCGCGGTTCGGACCGTAGACGGTGACCTCGAGATGGGCATCGCCGCGAGCGCCGAAGACCAGAGTCTGGCGGCCTGTCTGATCGACGGGACCGTCGCAGACCAGCCACAGATCGCCATGAACGAGATCGCGGTTTGCGTCGAGAATCTGCTCCAAATGGGGCGAGCCGGCTTCCTCTTCACCTTCCCAGACGAAGCGAATGGTTGAGCGCAGGGGGATGTGCGCTGCGTCCAGAGCGTCGAGGGCGGTGAGCTGGGCAAAGATGGCCGCTTTATCGTCGCCCGCGGAGCGCGCATAAATGCGTTCTTCGCCGTTGACGGTTCGAACGACAGGCGAGAACGGCGGCGACTCCCATTCGGACGGGGTGATGGGCTGACCGTCGTAATGAGCGTAGAACACGAAGGTGTGCTTTGCGCCGGGAATGACGCGCTCGCCGAAGACGACGGGCGGCGCGCCGGGAATTTCGAGAAGGCGAGCTTCGAAGTGCCGTTGTTGCAGTGCCTCGACTAAGGCGCCAGCATTGCGGCTGAGACCCTGGGGGTCGGCAGCAACGTTGGGAATGCTCAGCAGGTCTTTGAATCCGGTAAGGAGTTCCGGTTCATGGGCAACGCGGTATTTGTGGGCAACGGCTGCAACTGGATCCTGAGCCTTCAGGGCCATGCAGGCGATAACGAAAATGGCGAGTCGACGCGCGAACACTTTTGGAGATTAGCGCAGAGCAGAGAAGAGGCTGGTGAAATTGCGCTGGATCTCGGGTTCGGTCCGGTTCGAGACGGCTTGTTTGATTCGTTCGACGAGTTCGGGTGAATCGCGATAGAGTGCGAGTGCGTTCACTGCTGCGACGGCTTCATTGGATCGGCGGCTGCGGATTATATCGAGCAATATGTCAATGGCCTTCTCGTTGCGAGAAATGGCGAGCGCGCGGGAGAAAATTTCGATATCAAGAAAAAGTTGGTGCTGATGGGCGGCGTCTTCGAGCGCATCAATTGCAGAAGTGAGGCGTGACGCGCCGAGAGCGAGTGCAGCTTCTTCGCGCACTTCGGGATTGGGCGAGCGAAGGAATTCGATGACAAATGGGACTGCGGAATCGCGCTCGACGCGCAGCAAGGATTCGAAGACCTGGCCGGTGACCCCCGGATCCTTGTCGCCCATACGCGCCTTAATGCGCAGCATGAGCGCGGCTTCGCGGCCTGCGAGCGATTCGAGCGCAATTGCACCGTCTTTCTTGAGGCTCGGCGATTGTTCGGTGAGCAGCGGCATAACAAACCACAATTTGTCTTCGCGCGTGATATCGGTGCAATTCAGGAGAGCGAGAGCGCAGGTACCCCGGAGGTTCGCAGCCGTGTCTTCCTCGCCGCCCCAGACGGGCTCGTATTGAACATGTCGCGCGCCTCTGAGGTAGACGTCGGATTCGGCATGGCCCAGGTCGCGCAACGCTTTCGCGATGGCGTTTTTGCCCCAGCATTGCGGGTCGGATTTGACTGGATCGAAAAGGAAGCGGTCGAACGTGGCGAGGAGATCAGGAATAAGGCTGCGCTCTTCGAGTTCGGCTGTGATGCCAGCTGCTTTCGCGGCGATGACATTCACCTTGTCCTTGAGCGCTTTGTGCAGTGCGCGTGTGCGGGCCTCCCCGGGCGCGGCCGTTCGGAGCGCTTTGATGTCTTCGAGCTCTCGTTCAACGTTGCGAACGGCCATGGCTAACGCACCGGAGGTGACGCTATATCGAGTGAGCCAATGCGGCCGTTTGGTCCGACTGCCCAGGGCAGGCTGAGCGCGTTCCAATTCCCGGCATCAAGACGCTTCCATGTGCGGCCATCGTCACGGGAGATGTCGGAACCGTTGGCGCCAATAGCGATCCAGCCGTTGACCTTTTGGCTCCAGGCGACCCCGGAGCGATAGCCGGATGGGGGATTTTGAGCCGCGTGCCAGGTGAGGCCGCCGTCGCTAGTCGAAGCTGCGGCGCCGGTCCCGTCGTCCGACTTCTCATAGTCGCCTCCGACGGCGATGCCATGTGTAGTGTCGCGAAAGCTTAATGAGAAAACGCCTGCAGATTCCTTGTGAGTTGTGAGCGGTGCACGCACGGCGGACCAGCGTCCTGATTTGTCACGACGAAAAATACGAGCGCCGCCGAGACCGCCTGTGCCGATGAAGATTGTGCCGTCAGACAGAATGGCGAGCGACGAGTTGCTGGCGGCAAATGCGCCTTCGCCTTCGCTCGCGGCGGCAAGTTCGGGGCTATTGTCGGGCTGCCAGTGGCGCCCGCCGTCGTTGGAATGATAGAGGACGAAGCGGCCATCGACGGGATCCCCGAGGATGTAGGCGTGCGTGCCTTGGAACACGAGAGCGTCCCAAAAGCCTTTTGGGTCAGGATTTGCGAAGAGCAAGTGCCAGGTCGCGCCTCCATCCGCGGTCTCGTACAGGCGTGATGCGGAGCCGGTGCCGCTCGACATGACCTGCGCATGGTTTGCGTCCCACGCGACGACTGCCCGAAAGTCAAGCTTCGCCATCTCAGGTAGTACTTTGCAGTTCTGCCACATGTACCCGTCGTCTTCACTTCGTAACACCGTTCCGTTTGCGCCGCTTGCCCAGATGACGCCGCCGCCGGCATTGTAGACGCCGCGCAGGCTGGCTCTGCTCTCGGTTAAGGCGAGATTCCATTGGGCTTGGGCGAGCGTTACGGTTGTCAGCAAACCGAGTAGGAGATGACGCATCGCGAACTATTCGATGCTAAAGGATTTCTTGATTTCGAATTGCGTATTGCCGATGAGATCGTGAACGGTAAGTGTCAGAAGGTAGTTGCCTTTCGCGCTGTTTGCAGGTGTAGTGATGTGAATGACGCCGGGCAGAAACTGCGCCGGGTAGAAACTGGATGCCTTCAACTCGGCGGCGTGAGGCGCGTCGAGGAACGGCTTGCCGCTCGGCTGGATAACAGATAAGCCGTATTCAAGCGAATAGGTGTTGCCGGCGGCGAGCTTGAATGCGGCCATATCGAAGCGCGCGAAGACGGTATCGCCGGGACTGTAGGCGGGAATTTCGAGAGCGTCGCGGTCGCTCTCGCGGCGAAGGAACTCGAAGTGTTGAACGTTCAGAGACGGAGCCGGCGTGATGTGAGTGCCGCCGACGTGGAAAGGGAAATCCTTCGAGACCTCAGTTTTGGCAATGAGATCGCTGATCTGGACGTGGACGCGGAAATCGCCTGCGGCGAGATAGGAAGGCAAAAGAAAGGACGTGCGGCGCTTGGGAGTCCAGTTTTTGTCTTCCGCACTCAGGTCGGTTTTGATGGAATCCTGTGCGGGCTCGGTGAGCGGAACACCGTTTGTATCTTCGGGCGTGACGCGGTACGTGAGCGCGATTTTGTGCACCTCATCACGATTCAACGACTCGGGCGTGAAGCCTGCGATTTCGAACGTGAAGTAAAGATAATCGCCCGGCAGGAACGTGTAGTTGGCCGAAACAAAGGGCGCATCTTCCGATTGCTGAACGCCGGCCTGCACGATGGCGAGTCTGGTTTCGGGGGCGGTTTCCTGCGCGCAAGCCGCGGGGCATGCAAAAAGAAGAAACACGATTGGAACCAGCATCCAAACACCAAACGTATGCATAGAAGATCTTCGTAGTAGGTGAGTTGCTGATCCGAATAAGAGGTACATGCGAAAAAAGCCAATAGAGGTACGCAAACTAGCCGTCCTGGGCGTTTTCTTGGGACTGCTTTGTCCGGCCCACCATTCCCAGGCGCAAGCTGTTCATCCGGTTACGGGCCGGAAGATTGCGCCCGTGATGAGCGTCGACGGCGCGGACTGGTTGGACCGGGAAGAACGCAGCCGCGAAGAAGCGCCGGAGAAGGCCATTGCTGCGCTGGACGTGCAGCCGGGCATGTGGGTGGCGGACGTTGGCGCGGGAACGGGTTTCTACAGCATTCGTCTGGCACGCGCTGTCGCGCCGGACGGAGTGGTGATCGCCAACGAAATTCAGGAAGGCATGCTGGAGCGCTTGCGCGCGAACGCGGCTACACAAGGGGTTACCAATATCCAAACGGTACTGGGCACCGAATCGGACCCCAAATTGCCGAAAGGGAAACTGGACTTGGTTGTTCTGGTGGATGTGTATCACGAGTTTTCGCGGCCGCAGCGGATGCTGGACCGGATTCGTGAGTCGTTGAAGCCGGATGGACGATTGGTGTTGCTCGAATTCAGGAAGGAAGATCCTAGTGTTCCCATTCGCCCAGAGCATAAAATGAGCGTGGCTGAGGTAAGAGCCGAAGTCTCACCTGAAGGTTACCAGTTTGAGAAAGTAGTAGACACGTTACCTTGGCAACATATTATCTTCTTCCGGAAGAGCGGCCCTTAGGACGAGCGGCCCTGAGGTGGACGTGAGCACTGTTGCTACGCCGCCATGGGCGGTACCGAGCCGGTATGTTGATTTCACGCGCGACGAATGGAAGGCCTTGCGCGCGAACACGCCGCTGTTGCTGAGCGAAGAAGAACTCACTTCACTGCGGGGAATTAACGAACAGGTTTCGTTGCGCGAAGTGGAAGAGATCTATATTCCGCTCTCGCGGCTGCTCAATCTGCACGTGGCCGCGGTACAGCATCTGTATGAAGCGCGGCGCGAATTCATGGGAGCGCCGCCGCCGGTCAAAGTTCCCTACGTCATAGGAATAGCGGGGAGCGTCGCAGTCGGGAAAAGCACTTTTTCGCGTGTCCTGCGGGCCATGCTGGCGCGCTGGCCCGATCATCCACGTGTGGACCTGGTGACCACGGACGGGTTTCTCCATCCCAATCGCATTCTGGAAGAGCGCGGGATGATGAACCGCAAGGGTTTTCCGGAGAGTTATGACCAGAAGCGTCTGCTGCAATTTCTGGCGGACATCAAGGCGGGAATGCCGGAGGTGCGCGCACCTGTCTACTCGCACCTGCACTACGACATCATTTCCCAAGGCTTCGTCGAGGTGCGGCAACCGGACATCTTGATCCTGGAAGGACTGAATGTCCTGCAATCGCCCGATGCGCGGCGCGATGGCTCACGGCTGTTTGTGTCGGATTTTTTCGATTTTTCAATTTTTCTCGATGCGGATGCGGCGCAGATCGAGAAATGGTACATCGAGCGGTTTTTGCGACTGCGCGATACGGTATTTCAAAACAAGGATTCTTACTTTCATCGTTACGCGAGCCTAGGCGAAACCGAAGCGATTGCAACGGCGGCGCGCATCTGGCGCGAGATTAACCTGGTGAACCTGGTAGAGAATATCGGGCCGACGCGCGAGCGAGCACAGATGGTGCTGGAGAAGGGTGAACAGCACGCGGTACAGAGTGTAAGGTTGCGAAGAATTTGAGGTTACGGCAGCTTCGCAAAGATGTCGTGTAAATTGGCGATCCGATACCGGGACAAACCCAGCAGGCCCGAAGCTGTTGCAACCACCCTGAAGTAGCCCAGAATGACGCTCGGCCCCGACCTTGACAGATGGCGTGCCGACTTCAGTAGGCAATCTGCTGAATTCATTTCTGTATCCAAACATTACTTCCCGCATCAAAGTGTTTGCAGCACGATATCGCGGCAATAGGTAAGGAGTGACAAGCATGAATTCCAAGCAAGTGGTTCTCGTCACCGGCTCCAGCACTGGCTTCGGCAGACTGTTCACGGAAACCCTGGCGCGTAAAGGGCACACTGTTTTCGCCACGATGCGTGATCCCGAAGGTCGGAACGCCAAGAATACCGCCGAAATAC
This sequence comes from Bryobacteraceae bacterium, assembly GCA_036276155.1. Classification (GTDB taxonomy): domain Bacteria; phylum Acidobacteriota; class Terriglobia; order Bryobacterales; family Bryobacteraceae; genus Bog-105. The sequence continues at coordinate 33,063 of DATBEG010000090.1, forward strand.
GCACGCTTGCGCAAAAGGAGTCACTGCCAATCCACGTCCTTGAATTAGACGTGACCGACGATGCCTCGGTGGGGCAGGCTGTGGATGCCGCCGTCGCCAAAGCGGGGCGCATCGATGTGGCTATCAACAACGCTGGCTATTACCTGGGGGGGCTGGCCGAAGCGGTTAGCACCGAACAAGCTCAGCGCCTGATGGACACGAATTTTCTTGGCCCGGTGCGCGTAAATCGCGCGGTACTTCCGCACATGCGGCGCCAGCGCAGCGGCCTGCTCATGCACATCAGCAGCGGCGCCGGCCGCGTGGTTCTTCCTTCCGCGGGTTTCTATTGCGCCAGTAAATTTGCACTCGAGGCGCTGGCCGAGTCGTACAGCTACGAACTTGCCGCGCAAGGAATTGAATCTGTGATTGTCGAACCCGGGGCTTATGAGACTGCTGTCTTCGGCAACAGCGTAACGGCTGCCGATGTCGCTCGGACCAACACCTATGGCCCTGCCAAGGAGTTTCCGGCGAAGTTAAACGCGGCACTTTTATCCACCGCCGGCAACGCTCAAGAAGTCGCGGACGCCGTTCTGCGGATTGTTGAAACTCCCGCGGGAGAGAAGCTGCTGAGGTATCGAATTAGCGCCGCAAGCTTCGGTGTTGACGAGATCAACGCCCTCTCAAGGCAAGTGCAAGCTAGCCTGCTAGAAGCCTTCGGTATCGCTGCCGACACCAAATTCCTCAAAGGTAAAGCCGTCGGCTCCGTCTAGCTCTCTCTTGCACGAACAACCTTCTGGAGCCACGCCAAACAAATGAGACGATTGGAGCATGCGAGGAATTTTTGTCGCATCACTGATTTTTCTGGTGTGCGCCGTCGATTTGAGCAGCAAAGACAAACCCGCAAAAGTATCGTTTGAACAAATGGCGGCAGGAATGCAGGATGCTTTTAACTGCGGCGTTGTAGTCGAGAAGTATCTCCACGGTTCCCTGAAAGGCAAGGACGACGAGTATCACAAACTGCGACAGGAAAACAATTGCGACTACGTCGAATCGGTTCTTAATACCTTGCCTGAGCAACACTGACGAACTAAATGCTGATCCGAGACGCTACTCGCCGGTTCTGGAGGCAAGCCTTCGCGATTTGATTCACTCGATACGCACGCAGGGCCTTGCAGGTCTCGTCGCCAAACGGCGCGAGGGTGGCTATGAGCCAGTCCAGCGCAGCGGCGGCTGGCGCAAAATCCGCATCAACCGCGGCCATGAATTTGTGATTGCGGCTACACGCCAAGCCTGTACGCTCTTAAGTGAGATTGTGCCTGGCCGAGGTGCGGTCTCGATGTATTCGCCGTTGAGAGTGCCTCCGCAACGCTGTGATCCGATCACCATTCGGGGACTAGCGCCTTGACGGTGAAGTCGTGATGCGAGTCCAGTGGGGAGTTGCGCCGCCGCAAAGCGGATGAGTGCCGGTACAGGGATGACAACAGCATCACAATCTGAACCAAGGAGCCATGATTTGGATCAACAATTCCGCTATTTTGTCGGGATCGACTGGGGAACGGAGAATCACTGCGTTGTATTGCTCGATCGCGAGGGACGAGCGGTCGAGCAATACAACGTGACGCACAGCGGAGATGGGCTTTTCTCGCTTGTGGAAAGGCTAAATCGGCGCACTCTGTGTGATGCCGCGGAAGTAGCAGTTGGAATCGAAGTGGCTTGGGGGGCGTTGGTCGAAACTCTAGTCGAGAGTGGCTTTGCCGTGTTTTCAATCAATCCGAAGCAAGTGGATCGTTTTCGTGATCGCTTCACAGTAGCAGGGGCCAAAGATGATGGTCGTGACGCCCTGGTGCTCGCCGGCTCCTTACGTACTGATCGAAAAAGCTATAAACGCGTCGAGGTCGAGCCACCGCAGGTCATTCGATTGCGGGAACTCGCTAGGTTCGAGGAAGAACTCAAGATCGAGTTGCGACGCGTAACAAACCGCTTGTGGCAGCAGCTGCATCGCTACTACCCGCAACTACTGAAGCTAAGTCCCGGTGCAGCCGAGCCATTCATATGGGACCTATTGGATGCAGCTCCGACTCCCCTCCAAGGCGCGCAGTTATCGCTCGAACGGGTCGAAGGCATCCTCAAGAGTCACCGGATAAGAAGAGTCACGGCACAGGAGGTGCTAGTTGTCCTGGGAGCGGCCCCCCTCGTGCTGGCGCCCGGTGCCGCCGAAGCTGCGACTGAACACGTGTCGTTTCTGATTCCCCATATCAGACTCTTAGACCAACAGCTCCGGGATGCAACCCGGCGCATCAAAGAGATCCTCCTTACGTTGACCGCATCCGACGCCGCCGAAGACGAAGCACCCTCCGACGCCGCTCTTATGCTTTCAATCCCAGGAATCGGGCCAGCTGTGGCAGCAACCCTCTTGACCGAAGCGGCCCGTCCCATTCGGGATCGTGACTGTCAGGCTTTGCGCTGTTACTCTGGCACAGCGCCTATTACACGACAGAGCGGCAAGCGGAAAAGCATCCAGATGCGTTACGCTTGCAACCCACGATTGAGAAAAGCTCTTTATCACTGGGCCTCTACAAGCATCAATTGCGACCGAAGGAGTCGGCAACGATATGACGCTTTGCGAGCAGCCGGGCATCAACATGCGCGGGCTCTGCGGGGATTGTCCGATAGGCTGCTCCAGCTATTGATCTCCATGCTGAAGCATCAAAGTGCCTTCGCCCCGGAACGACGGAATCTAACCCCAGCAGCATAGCCTGCTTACGGCGTACGTTCTCAGGTAAGGATCTTGTTCTCTCCCCGGTCACAAACTGTGCAAAGGCGAGTGCCGGACCCTACTAAACGCTGCCGCGTAAGGGCGGATCTATGTTCGTCCGCTTCCAATTTCCGATCTGTCGTTATCCACCCAGAGGTACGAACTGCCTCTGACACGGAAGCTTCTGTCGATTCACGCCTCTGCCATTCGACTCACTAAAGGAAAGAATCAAAATTTCGAGCGAGGCGAACATGAAATTAATGACCAGCGGGTATGCTGACGTGAACGGCATCTCGATCTATCACGAGATCTACGGCCAGGGCGAACCTCTGGTGCTGATCCATGGCGGGCTGACGACGATCGGCGAGATGCAGGGATGGGTGCAGACGTTGGCGAAGACGCGGCGAGTAATCGCGGTGGAGATGCAGGGCCACGGTCGCACGGTGGACACGGACAGGCCGATGAGCTTCGCCACGATGGGCGACGACATTGTGGGGCTGCTGGATCATCTCAAGATTCCAAAAGCCGACCTGGTGGGCCATTCGTTCGGTGGCGCCAGCGCGATCCGCGCGGCGATCCAGCACTCGGACAAGGTGCGCCGACTCGTGGTGATCTCGTCGCCTTATGCCAGGTCCGGCTGGTATCCAGAAGCCCAACGGGGTATGAGCCAGGTCGGCGCACCAATGGCTGAAAACATGATGCAGACGCCGACGGGTAAGTTTTCAAAGCAATGGCCGGAGCCGCAGCGCTTTCGGCAGTTCCTCGACAAATTTGGCAGGATGATGAGCGAGCACTATGACTGGTCAGCCGACCTCGCGAAGTTGGCAATGCCGGTGCTGCTGGTGTTCGCCGACAACGATTCGATATCGCAGAAGCACATCGCTGAGTTCTTCGCACTGCTAGGTGGCGGTATCAAAGAGCCTGGCTGGCTGAATACGCAGCTTTCGACGTCGCGACTGGCTGTCGTGCCCAGCTACAGTCACTACAATCTCATAACCTCACCAGAGGTCCCGCACATTATCGGCAACTACCTAGCCGATCCGCTCACGAATCCGACTTCAGGCGCAGCAGCCGCCTCGCAGGTCGCGCCGCTGCCGGAGAAGAAGCAATGACCTGGATCAGAGATCTCTCTGTGTGCTCGGTGATCCGGAAATTAGTATAGGATTCCGAACGGGCAGTCGCGATGTGTAGAGGAAATCCGAAAACCAGCCACAGCGGATTAGCAAACATATCGCCGTCACTGGCGTTCTATAACGAGTTTCCGGCGCTCAGTTTCCGGTTTGCCGGTTACTCGGGACGTATGTGCTTCTGATCAAGTAGACTTGGCTGATATCCTCTATGCCGCCCATCACGCCCTTTGTACTCGGAGGCAACAGAATGCTCCTGCGGTTGCCATTCGGCGTTCTGCTATTCGCATGCTGGTGGGCGATGCCGGTGCTATTGGCCGCGCAAGCGGCCAGTCCAGGTCATTACCTTTTCGCGTGGGCCGGTGATCCGGCAGGCAAGGGTGAAGACTTCATAGCCGTGATCAATGCTGACCCCGCGTCGGCGAATTATGGCTGGCTGGTCGCCTCGGCCGCGTCTGGCATCCGCACCCGGCAAATCCATCACACGGAATACTGGATGCCCGAGAGCGGTCTGCTCTTCGCGAACGACCACATGGCCGGCCGAACCGTGGTGATGGATGTGCGCGACCCGCTCCATCCGCGGGTCCACGCCAGCTTCGGTGATATCGGCGGCTTCAGTCACCCACACTCGTTTTTACGTTTGCCGAACGGACATGTGCTGGCGAGCTTCCAGGTCGAGGGCCAGATGGACCACGGCATGGGGGACATGGCCGGGGTGCCCCTGCCGATGCCGATCACTGACGTCGGAGCGTCAAAGGGCGTGCACGGCGGCATCGTTGAGATCGACGAGGAAGGACACCTGGTCCGTGCTGCCTCCACAGCTGATCCGGCGCGCCCCGATGACCTGCTGATGGCCTACAGCCTGCTGCCGATGCCAGATATTGACAGGGTATTAGTCACCAACTCCTCGATGCGCGACGAGGACTCGACCGGCCACACCTACCAGGTCTTTCGGCTGTCGGACTTGAAGCGGCTGTCAACCAATAACTTTGACGCTGGGCCCGGGCACTATGGCGAAATCAATCCGGAGGAGGCCCGACGGGGGCCGGACGGCTCGGTCTATGTGCAGACCACGGGTTGCGGAATCGAGCGCATCACCGGGATTGCCGACGACCACCCCCGCTCCAAGCTGGTCTATCAGTTTCCGGGCTCGTTCTGCGGTGTGCCCAGCATCGTTTCGCGGTTCCTCATCCAAACCGTGCGCGTCACCCATGCGGTGGTGGTCCTAGACCTCGCTCAGCCTGACCGTCCGGTCGAAATCTCGCGCGTAGTGTTGGATGGTGTGATCTGGCCACACTGGACTGGGTATGACGCGAAGACGCACCGGCTGGCCGTCACGGGTTACGGAGAGAACCGGCTGTTCATGCTGAACTTCGATCCCGCAACCGGCGCGATCGCTGTGGACAAAGCCTTTCACGATCAGTCCGGACGTCCCGGCTTCGATTTCAGTGATCGCTCCTGGCCACACGGCTGGAGCGGCTCGGCCCAGGCCCACGGAGTGGTGTTCTCACGCTAAGCCCGCGAGGGCGGTGCCCATCCTGAAATAGGCCAACAGCAAGCTATCAGGTGGGAATAACAACAAACGCATTCGCAATTCGCCCAGTAAGCGATTCATTAAAAGGCGTTGTGCGACTAGGGAATGGTTGGTCGGCAACCCGGAAACTTAGGATTGCGAACCGTTAGTCCGGAAGGGTAGATCTATCGATCTCCTGACCAGCATTCAGTGCTGGTAGCTCTGCCGAATACCCCGTGACGCTGCCCCCCCACGCGACTAATTTGCAGTTGCAAAAGCGTGGGGAGTCCCCGAAGAACTTCGATACAGTCATCTTCGGATATTACGAAAGCAAAGAGCTTATCTACGTGGCGCGCACGCGCAACGGTTTCAAGCCTTCCTCACGCCCACCGCTCTTCCAACAATTCCGGCCACCCTCGAGATAGACCACTACCCTTTTGCAATTTGCAGCGAATGTGCCGTTTGGGTAATATGTGCCATGCGGGGGCAGCGGGACTAGCGTCTGAGGATTGAAATTCCTCCTCATTTCTGGCGCACTCGGGAATTCCAGTATTGGTCCGTCGAGAAATTCCTTTCGCAACCGGCTCAGGAAGGCTTGCTGTCTTTGCTCACGTTCATCCTCGGCCGACAGTACCGCACGGTAACCGTACATGGGCGCACGTTCCCTCGCGAGCCGCTCGAGATCCCGCGCGAAGTGCACATTCAAGGCGGAGATCAGTAGGGAATCGAGCGACGGCGCCGATGACGCGCGCTTGCGCCACTCGGGCGCATAGCGGTCCAGCAATAGTCCCAGTGCGGGGCCCACCGCATAGCCGAACGAACGCGCAAACGCATTACTATCTTCGAAAGCCTCAATCGCACATGCCTCGCGGCTGTTGATGTCGCCAGTTTCCCGCAGTGCAACGAAGACGCCCGTGTACTCTGCCAGGCCCGCCTGTTTCTCCATTTGCTCAGTACCTGGGCATAATCGATCGCGATAAGTTCGAAAGATCGTGGCATCGACCGCACTCTCACGAGCGGCGCTACCTTCGGATCGCAAAGCGCGGGCGAGAGCGCGCAATTCCAAACGCAACCACACACGCCCTGGTTCCGTATCAAGAGACGGATCCGGTGCATCCGACGCGCTCAAACCGAGGCCAGGCTGGATGCGATGGAACGATTCATGCGCAAGCAAAGCGAATCGCACGAATGGATCGTCTGGCAGAAGCAGCAGGATCATCGCCCACTCACGGCCTCGCCAGGTAATCGAAGTATTCGCCGGCGTGAATTGTTCCGGCAATCTGCCGATGTAAACGCCATCGCCTTTTTCAAATCCAGCGCCTGGATCTGTATTGCTGACCACCCAATGGATTGAGGGATCAACCAGCAGAGTCGGCCCGCATAACGTTTTGCCCCACAAGAACGTGTATTTGTCGCAGACGTTGTTCCACTCCGTCAAAGCTTTGCTGGCCGCATCCCGATCGATTGAGGCTTGTTCAGCATTGAGGGTGGCAGAGGAAAGCAAAAACACAAGTAGGAAGAAGAGGACTCGCTGAATCTCAAAACGAAGGGACAACCGGCTCGCCCGCGATCTCCATGAAAACCGGCAAGCCGCCGCGGACCTCGAGCACATGAATCATTCCCATCTCCACTTTACGCGCGTATGCGATTAACTGGATGACCGGCTTCTTCAGCTGAAATTCGTCAGACGCAACAATCGGTCGATCGGCGGTCGTGTTGCAGAATTTGACGCTGCGGACTCCGGCGACCACGTTCTGGCGAGCGGGAAAACTGTAAGTGTTTGAAATGTTTTGGTGGACCTGGACGGGTTCGAACCGTCGACCTCTTCCATGCCATGGAAGCGCGCTCCCAACTGCGCCACAGGCCCACGGGGGACGTGCTTTACGTCCTGAGAATATCACAACGCGTGTACTAGAACCGGTACCGAACGGCGCGCCAGAAAAGTACTTCAAGTTTTCGTATCCCGTTCTATTGACACGTCACCGAAACGGGGTCACAATCGAACGGTTGAGTTCTTCAGATTGGTCCGGCTCGGTTGCCGGCCACGGACTTCTGTAATGCACGAAGTTGTTTCAGAAACTGCGACGGCCCGTCCAGACGTTGTTCAGGGACGGGGAAATGTGAAGGGTGGTTCCGATTCCGGCGTTATCCCGGGTCCCTTCGAGGAATTTCTCCACGATCTCCGCCAGCCGCTTAGCGCAATCGAAGCACTGGCCTATTTTATGGAGATGACATCCGATGATGAAGGGGTGCGGCGGCACTCGCAGCGGATTCAGGCTATGGTCTCCCGGGCCCACGGCATTTTAGACAATTCCACCAACGCACAAACCGTTACGCCGAACGCCGCTTAAAAGGGAATTTTTCCTTCTTCCCTCAGTTGTTTTTTCAAGCGCGCCAGATCTTCGCGTAACTGTGGAATTTTCCCAATGTTCGCGAGGCCCTTCAGATGCTGTTTCAGTGGGCGAGCCGGAATGCCCCAAACCGGTTCGCCCGCATGCACAGTTTGTCCGGTGAGAACGCCGGCTTTACCGCCGACGATCGCACGCGGTTCGATCTTCGCTTTTTCGCCAATGCCCGCCTGACCCCCGATCACAGCATAGTCGCCAACGCGCACGCTTCCCGAAAAACCTGTCTGCGCGGCCACGACGACGTGGCTGCCGATATCGCAGTTGTGAGCGACGTGCACCAGATTGTCGAGCTTCGTTCCACGTCCGATTCGCGTGACGCCAAGCGCGGCCCGATCCACGCAGCAGTTTGCACCTATCTCGACGTCGTCTTCAATTGAAACGGAACCGACCTGCGGAAACTTTTCATAATGATCGCCGATGAGGGTGAAGCCGAATCCATCCGCGCCGATGACACAGCCGGCGTGCAAAATAACCCGGGCGCCGATGCGAACCCGATGGTACACGGTCACGTTCGGATGCAGAACGGTTTCTTCTGCAATGTCAACATCATTCCCGATGACGCACCCGTCGCCGATGCGGCACTTCGCGGCAATGACTGTGCGCTCGCCGATGGTCACGCGGGCGCCGATGGTACATGAAGTTTCGATTTGCGCATCAGCAGCAACGATCGCAGTAGAATCAATGCCCAGTTTTGGTTCGGGCGACTGATAGAGTGCGGTCAGGGCGCGAGCGAATGCTAACCGCGGCTCCGATACACGCACAAGCGTCCAGCGTCCTGCAACTACGAAGTCTTTGCCGACGATGAGGCAACCGGCTTGTGAACTCCCGGCGGCTGCAGCGGCTTTGGCATTCGCCACGAATGCGAGATCGGATGGCGTGGCGGCGTCCAGCGTGTTCGCACCGGAGATAACTCGCTCCGGATCGCCCCCAAGTTCTCCTCCGCAGATCACAGCGATTCGACTGGTAGTGAGTGAAGGCATCGCATCATACTTAGCATTGATGGCCATTGATGCCTCTGCTTGCGTCGCGCCCAGCGCGCGCGTCGACCCGGCCGCGGTGATTGGTCCCGGAACGCGGATTGGCGAATTCTGCGTAATCGAATCGGACGTGGTGATCGGGCGCGCCTGCGTTCTCGAACCTTATGTCTATGTCAAACGATGGACGACGATGGGTGATGAGAACGAGATCTCGGCCGGAACGGTGCTGGGGACTGATCCGCTGGATAAGTCGTTCACCGGGGAACGCAGCTATTTGTTTATCGGCGACCAAAATAAGATTCGCGAACACTACACTATTTCGCGCGGCACGAAGCCAGAATCTGCAACCCGCCTCGGCAATGGCAATTACGTCATGACATCAGGTCATATTGCGCATAACTGCACCTTGGGCGACAACATTGTGGTGGCGAGCTGCGCGCTGGTGGCGGGATACGTCGAGATTGAAGATCAGGCATTTGTGTCGGGCGGCGTAGTTATACACCAGTACTCGAAGATCGGAAGATTGGCAATGATCGGAGGCAATTCGCGTGTGAATCTGGATGCGCCCCCTTTTTTTCTTTACTCCGGCTTCAATGTGGAACCGCAGGGTTTGAACCTGGTGGGGTTGAAGCGCGCCGGATTCACGATGGAGCAAGTCAGGATTTTGAAAAGCGCGTATCGGACGCTCTATCGCTCTGCGCTCAAGCAGGAGGAAGCACTTCGAAAGATCGAAACTGAGTTAGCGAGCCCGGAGACGCTGCACCTGGTGAGATTTATTCGCAACAGCCAACGAGGAATCTGCCGCGGTAAATGTCTTTATTGATGTAGTGGCTCAACGCAGCACCCGAATCGGTGTACCAGACGTGCGGCTGCTGTCCGGCGAGCACTGTTGCGAACAGAGCCGAGGCTAGGAGTCCGCACTTAGACATATAACGTTACTTGCCGGGGGTCGCAGTGCCGGAAGAGGACCCGACTTGATGGATCGCGATAGCTTTGATAACAACGGGCGTTAGCGGTTTGTCATTACTATCGCGGGGCACTTTGGAGATGGCATCCGCGACATCCTGGCCGGAGACAACTTCGCCGAATACGGTATAGCCGCCGTTCAGATGTTCAGCGGGGGCGACGGTAATGAAAAATTGGGAGCCGTTCGTATTGCGGCCGTGATTGGCCATCGCGAGGACGCCAGGATGGTCAAACTTGCGGTCGGGATTGATTTCGTCTTCGAACTCATAGCCCGGGAAGCCCGTGCCATCGCCTGCTGGATCGCCGCCTTGAATCATAAAATCGGGGATTACGCGATGGAACGTCGTTCCCGAGTACAGAGGCGTGTGCATCGGTTTGGCGGTCTTGGGATTAGTCCACGTCTTCGCGCCTGTGGCGAGCCCGCGGAAGTTGGCAACGGCATTCGGAGCCTCATGTTCGTAGAGTCGGCAGACGATATTTCCCATGGACGTGTAAATAACCGCATACAGGCCGGGCTCTGACGGTAGCGCAACTTCGGGTAGGGCAGGCGCCGCAGCTTTGGGAGCGGTATGCCGTGCCGGAGCCGTGGAATGAGTCGCTTGGCCAGCGGCAACTGAGACGAGTATTGTTGCGAGAAGACTAAGTGTATAGAACGGTCGCACTTAGGCCGATTATAGTTTGGGACGGTGGGAAATGCGGCTGAATCAGAGACAAGCCAACGGGAAAGTAGGCCAGATTGTTAATGAATCGCAACATTTGTGCAGCCGGACGGAAATTGTAACGGTCTGCTGTTTACCCTACAATCTTAATAAGCACACATTTATGAAGTATTTTGCCGCGCTGGCGGTTCTCGCCGCAATTCTGTTGTCGTCTGCGTGTACGCAGAGCCCGCAAAAGCTTGTGGAAGCGGGCAATCGATACCATGCGAACAAGAAATACACAGAGGCATCCATTCTCTATCAGAAGGCGATCGCAAAGGACAAGACAAACGCGGAAGCTTATTATCGCGAGGGTCTGAACCTGCTCGATTCCGGCGATCTGCAGGGAGCGATGAGCTATCTGCGGCGCGCCATCGATTTGAAGCCGAGTAATACCGATGCGGAGACGAAGCTCGCTGAGTTATGTCTGATCGTCTACTCGAAATACCCAACCAAGGCCCAGAACTATCTCGTAGACGCCGGCGACCTGGTCAATAAGATCAACAAGGCGCAACCGAATTCGTTCGATGGCGCTCGCCTGCAAGGGTTGTTGGACTTGGCCCATAATGAGCCCGAGAAGGCAGTTGAGGAGTTTCAGAAAGCAAACCAGATTAAGCCGCATTCTCCGGAGGTAATCAACTGGTATGCCGAAACCCTGTACAACCTAAAGCGGCCCGAAAAGGCCGAGGCGCTTGAGCAGGACATGATAGCGCACGACCCAAAGTGGGGACCTGCCTATGATTTCCTCTTTCTGCTGTACTCAAGGACTGGCCAGAAGGACAAGGCGAAAGCGATTCTGGAACAGCGGGTGAAAGCTGACCCAACCAGTGCAGTAGGGATTCAAAATCTCGCTAATTATCAGGTGTTGAACGGTGACTATCCTGCGGGCGAGGCGACGATTAACCGTCTCATGTCGGATCCGAAAGCGTTCCCGAATCGGTACGAGATGGTTGGCGATTTCTACTTCCGGACGAAGAAGTACGACCAGGCACAGAAAGCGTACGAGGAAGGCGCGAAGCAAGATCCGAAAAATGCCGTGACCTACAAGGAGCGGCTGGTCTCGTTGGATGAAGCGACCAACAAGCGTGACGATGCGCTGAATCTCGCCCGCAATGTGGCCAAGGACAACCCGAAAAATGTGCAGGCAAATGAGATGTATGCCGGTTTGCTGTTGCAAACCGGGACGAAAGACGGCGTCGCCAAGTCGGTTACTGAGCTGAAGGATTTGCTGAAGGCGAACCCCAATGATCCTTTGCTGCACTTGGATATGGCGCGCGCTTATTTCGACACGAACGACCGCGACAAGAGCCTGAATGAGGCTCAGGAAGCAATGCAGCAGGAAGTGAAGGTGGCGGACGCTGCGCATCGTTCTCCGCGTGTCGGGGTAGTGGAGAATGGGCGTATTTTGACGGGCAGAATCTATGAGGACCGAGGCCAGCATGCGAAGGCTCTGGAGCAGGCAAACCTGGTTCTGCAGGTGGACCCCAGGAATCCGGACGCGCGACTGATCAGGGACCGCGCGATGGTCGGAATGGGGCAAGCGGATCAAGCCCTGCCTGATTTGGAGGCGCTGGTGCAGCAATCTCCGCAGCTCGGCGCAGCCCGTCTGGAATTAGCCACGCTGTATTTGTCTCGCAGAGCGTTTGACAAAGCGACGGCTCAGTACGAGCAGTTTTCGAAAGATTATCCAAAGGACCCGCGTGGCGTAGTCGGTCTGCAGGATGTGAAGATGCTGCAGGGCAAGGCAGATGAGGCGATTGCCGGCGTCAAAGCAGTCCTCGACAAGCAGCCGAACGATCTTCAACTGCGGTACCAACTCGCTGCTTTTCAGACACAGGCCGGTGCGCTGATAGTTGCGAAGGATCGGAATCGGGCGAAGCAGTACTTCGAAGACGCCGCCGCTAACTACAAAGAAATTCTCAAGACGACAACCAACTCTGCGGATGTCTGGCTGCGGCTGGGAATCATACAACGGGAGTTGCAGCAATACGATGCGGCGTTGGCTTCTTTCCAGCAGGCCGCAACGGCGGATCCGCATAACTCTGCGCCGGCTCTGAACGAGGCGATGCTGCTTGAGGCTCTCGGGAAGAAGAAAGAGGCAATGGCGGCGTACAACAAGGTACTCGGCATTGATCCTGAGAATCCGCTGGCGATGAATAACGTGGCGTTTCTGAACGCCCAGGACGGCGTCAATCTTGACCAAGCGAAGACGATGGCAGAAAAGGCCAAACGGCGCTTTCCGAACAATCCCGAAATCTCCGACACACTCGGGTTCGTATATTACAAGAAGAGTTTGAACGGGGAAGCGCTGCAGATCTTCAAAGACTTGGTAGCGGCGCACCAGGATAATCCACTGTTCCACCTGCATTTCGCGATGGCACTCGAAAAGAGCGGCAATAAGCAGGCGGCGCGAGATGAGGCTCAGAAGGCACTGCAATTGAGCCAGCCGGCACAACAGGGACAGATCAAGTCTTTCTTGAATCAGCTCGGATAGCTTATTTGACCGCTGTCGCGACATCGAAATCCTGGCGCGAGGAGTACCCGACTGCCAGGTACATAATCCCGTTCCTTGTCTTTATGGCGTTATTGGTATTAGCGCCGAAGCTTGGGCTGGATGCGCGGTGGGATGCTCCCATACGGGTCATCGTGGTGGCCGTGGTGTGTTTTGTCTGCTGGCCACGGGAACTCTCGCTGCGTCCCGTGAGCCCGCTTCTCAGCGTCCTCGTCGGCATTATCGTGTTCTTCATCTGGATCGCGCCGGACTTTTTGATCGCTGGCTATCGTCAGAACACGTTATTCTCCAACAGCGTGTTGGGACACCTGCACTCCTCGCTGCGGCCAAGCGAACTGCAAAGTTCGTGGGTGTTGGTGTGGCGTACGATTCGGGCCGTGTTGATTGTCCCCATTGTGGAGGAGCTATTCTGGCGTGCGTGGCTGATGCGCTGGCTGATCAATCCGGATTTCCGGAAGGTACGCTTAGGCACATATGCGCCGTTGGCCTTCTGGGCGACCGCCATCTTGTTCGCCTCTGAACACGGACCTTATTGGGACGTAGGCTTGATAACCGGCATCATCTATAACGCCTGGATGATCAGGACCCGCTCGGTCGCGGATTGCATTCTGATGCACGCGGTTACGAACGGAGTTTTGAGCTGGTACGTGATTGCCACGGCACAGTGGCAGTACTGGCAATAGGGTTCAGGTTTAAACCTGCCTGAAACAGGCGGCAGGTGTCAGAGTCAACAGTCAGGAGATCTGTAGACGTTAGCCTATGCCCTGCTTGCTTGCTCTGCTGGCTGTAGCGTTTCCCCGAGTTGCCATTATTCTTCTGTGGCTCTTCACGAATTTTTTTACAGGTGTTTACCACAACATCATCATTCCGATTCTCGGATTTTTGTTCCTGCCTCTGACCCTAATCGTTTACACATACTTGCAAAGGGGCCATCCGGGATCGCTTAGTACGCAGGGCCTTATCTTTGTCTTCATAGCGATCATCATCGATCTTGGTCTTTTGGGCGGCGGAACTCTCGGCAGAAGGCGCGGCTGACAGGTCTTATCGTCCTTTCTGCCTGAGAATCGATTGAACATTCGGCTACTAGCTGTTCGTGGCACTATTCCGTACTCTCAGTGCGGCCATTCAGGGCATTGATGCGCATCTGATTGACGTCGAAGTAGATATGTATCCTTCCGGCACCTCGCGTGACTTTGTCACTGTGGGGATGCCGGACGCGGCGGTGAAAGAAAGTCGCGAGCGGATCAAATCGGCACTCCTGAATTCCGGCTTTGGATACCCCAGTAAATCGGTAACCATCAATCTTGCTCCTGCGAATATTCGCAAAGAAGGCGCGGGCTTCGATCTGCCTATGGCAACGGCCATTCTGGGCGCGATGGGTGCGGTCGGGCAGATTGATAATCATTTACTCGTGGGCGAACTTTCGCTGGACGGAAGCCTGCGCCCGATTCGGGGCGCTCTTTCGATTGCTGTCTGCGCGGCGCGCAAAGGTATCAAGAATCTGCTGGTGCCGATCGAAAACGCGCCTGAAGCTGCCGTGGCGGAGGGCGTCCGTGTGTTCGGACTTCGTCATCTGGCCGAAGTGGTGCAATTTCTGAACGAGCCTGCCGCGTTCAGCCCAGCGGTTGCGAGCATACCGGAATTCCACGCAGGTGCGAACGAGCTCCCTGATTTCAGCGACGTGCGTGGGCAACTGATGGCGAAGCGGGCGCTGGAAGTAGCGGCGGCCGGGAGTCACAACGTGCTGATGATTGGGCCGCCGGGATCGGGTAAAACCATGCTGGCAAAACGGTTCGCCGGCGTACTGCCGAAGCTGACTTTTCGAGAAGCTTTGGAAGCAACGCAGATCCACGGCGTTGCCGGTGTCTTGCAGCCCGGGATCGGCGTGCTTCGCTGTCGGCCGTTTCGAGGGCCGCACCACACTATCTCCGATGCGGGTTTGATCGGCGGTGGCAGCGGCAGTCCGCGCCCGGGCGAAGTCAGCTTGGCGCATCAGGGTGTGTTGTTCCTGGACGAATTGCCCGAATTTCCTCGTGGCGTACTGGAACAGCTACGCCAGCCGATCGAGGAAGGATCTGTCACGCTGGCGCGCAGCAACGGTACCCTGACTTTCCCCGCGCGATTCATGCTGGTAGCCGCGATGAACCCGTGCCCATGTGGTTTCGAATTTTGGCGTCAGGAGCAGGGAGACTTAGCGTTACGGCAGTGAAGTGCCGGTCCGCCACTTCGATGCGTTTCACGAACTGCCGGGTCAAGTGCTTCCGATCCTTCAGACTCAGAAACCGATATTCAGCAAATACGGAAGCGATCAGCAGAGCCATGTCTCGGACGTTTGTTGTCGACCGGAGCGCTCTCTTCTGCTGATCCTTGCTCACCAGGGCTGTCCAACTTCGCGTTTCGGCATCGATGCGGCACGCTTCTGTTGCTACTTCCTCGTCGGAAAACACGCC
Source organism: Bryobacteraceae bacterium (assembly GCA_036276155.1). Taxonomy (GTDB): domain Bacteria; phylum Acidobacteriota; class Terriglobia; order Bryobacterales; family Bryobacteraceae; genus Bog-105. The sequence continues at coordinate 48,448 of DATBEG010000090.1, forward strand.
CTTCAGTGTGAGATTGAGCAACCGCTGCTTCTCTGCCTTTAAC
>DATBEG010000091.1:0-45263 GCA_036276155.1 Bryobacteraceae bacterium
TCGGGTGCTTCTTCAATGGGCGTCGGCAGCGCGGCCTCCGGCTCAAGATAATAATGCGTCAGCCCCTCGCGCAGAATCTGCAGCGCCGATTGCGGCGTGTCCGCCATCCGGAACAGGTTCAGATCCTCCTCCGAAATAACGCCGTGCTTCACCAGGGCAGGGAAGTTCAGGATCTCGTTCCAGAAGTCCGACCCATACAGCACAATCAGGATCTTGCTTTCCAGCTTCTTGGTCTGCGCCAGCGTCAGGATCTCCGACAGCTCATCCAGTGTCCCGAAGCCGCCCGGAAACACTACCAGCGCCTTCGCCAGATAGGCAAACCAGAACTTGCGCATGAAGAAGTAGTGGAATTCGAAAGAAAGCTCTGGCGTGATGAACGGATTCGGGCGCTGCTCGAACGGCAGACCGATATTGAGCCCAATGGTTTTTCCACCCGCTTCACTAGCGCCCCGATTGGCCGCCTCCATAATGCCGGGACCGCCACCGGTACAAACGACAAATCGATGGAACGGCTCGGATCCCTTGGGCCCCCGCGATACCGATTGGCCCCACTCCGTCACCAGCCTCGCCAGTTCCCGGGCCTCGTTGTAGTAACGCGCCAGGCCGCCAGTTTCCTCAATCCGCGCCGAGCCGAAGAATACGATCGTGTCCTGGATCTTCTCCTCGCTGAAGTGGGATAACGGCCACAAGTACTCGGAAAGGATCCGCAGCGGGCGCGAATCCGGGCTCTCCAGGAACGCTTCTTCCCGATATGCAAGCGGTCGGCGAAGAGTCTCTGGTTCGGAATTCATCGGCATGGTGCTGAGACGCGAACCTCGATTGTCGCATCGGCCTCTCACCCAAACCCTCGAGACCTGGCCGCGATTGATCTGCGAACATTTTCTTCGAATTGTTCGTTACGGCAACGGCGGTTATTTCATTGCTAGAACACTGAATCCGTCCTAAGATTCGGAGCGATCAGTCGTCTAGCGTCTCTTCACTTTCCTCAATCGCGGCCGCTTCGCGTACGTGAGCCGGGACAATCCACTCTGCTCGCCAAGCCATTTCTCTTGGGAGCATTCGTACTGCTGAGGCGATCCCACCTCGCAATCCGCGCCATGCTGCTTGGCGCTTGTCGATGTAGACGCTGGTCGTGGGAACCGGAGTGCAATACCGGAGCAAGGGTTGTCCGACTCCGGCCCAGAATACGACGGAGCGCGCACCGATACGACACAAGCTTTCGAAGAAATATCCGCGGAGGACCAGACATAACGATGACCGGGAATGGTGCTTGTCACTGTTTATCTGGAAAAAGATGACTGGCCGCGCACCCTCAAACCAGCCGCCGAGGAGGGCTAGCCAGCTGCCGTCCTTGTGGCGCAATCCGATCAATATCGGCTGCCGCACGCGTGAAAATATTGCGAAGGCTCGCGACATGCCTTCCCGGTTAGCTCCTACGACGTTGTCCAGCGATAACCGCTCAGCAGCTCTTCGGAATTCGCCAAGGGGTATGTTCTCCACATAATTGTGCCCCTCCACCTCGAACTTACGCCGGTAGTACCGAAAGTTCCTCCTCGTGCGCGGACCAACTCTCTGCAGGAACTCCTCGTAAGTTCGACCAAGAGCCAGAGTTTGATGGTTCGTCGCTGCGTTGCAGACGTAATCGACTGTTTGTGAACGCAAGAGGGGACCGAGTGCCGACATTTCAAAGCCGGCGGGCGGCAGTAACAGCCGCAGGCCCAGAGTACGTTTCCTTTTGAGAAGTGTTTCGATACCAGCCAGGAAAACGGCGCCCCGCTCACTCGCCTCGGCAGCCACTATTCCGTTCAAGGTGGCATCGCCGTAGAAGATTCCTGTAGGTAAGCCGGCCACTTTGCGTTCTTTGGTGTACACAAGACCTGCGAGCTCGCCTTGCTGCTTAACAGTGATCACGCGCGGCGCCCACACCCTGGGAGCTACTGACGCCAAAAAGAAATCCGGTGTGATTGTGCAGTCGCAGCGCTTCAATAGCGGCGACACTCTGCCGCAGAGCGCTGTTATCTCTTGCTCGCTCGAGAAAACATCAGTCGAGTAAGCTTGGCGCGCAGGCCCAATCCAAGCCTGCTGCGCAGCAATCGGCATGCACAACCCCCCTACTGAAAAAGTGCGCTCCCCAAGCGCGTCAAACTATAAACGTGCGATGCTGCGAAAAATAGCTGAGTGGATTATACAACTCGAATCCAGGTGCTTCGATTTATCGTATAACGTTAGCACCCGCGCCACCAGAGTGGATTTGGAATCAAAGAAAAGCGTTACCCGCGGGTTCTGGTACTTGCCGACCCGCCCGGCGACCATCCGTCGCGTCCTGCGTGAAGCAAAAATCTCCGATTACGACCAAACGGAATTTGTGGATTTTGGGTCCGGCAAAGGCAGAGTCGTTTTACTAGCCGCCGAATATCCCTTTAAGAAGGTAACGGGTGTTGAACTGTCGCGCTCTCTCCACGAGACCGCACAGGCGAACTTACAGTCCTGTGTACGGTCCAGACGTTTGTGTTGCGAAGTAGAGTGCCTGAACATTGACGCGCTCGATTATGAATTCCCGGACGCGAATTTGGTTCTTTACTTTTTTAATCCGTTTGGCGAGGAGATCCTCCAACCGCTACTGATTAAATTACGAGGATCTATTGCCAAAAATCGGCGAAATGCCGTCATTTTGATGGTGCGTTCCGAATTCGACGGGTTAATTGACAGCCTGCCGGACTTCAAGCTAGTTGATCGATCGCGAACACGATCCATCTATACCATCGACGGAAAGACTCTCAGTTAGACCGATGCGCATCATTCAAATCGCCACGTTAACTCTTTTTCTGGTAGCTGCCGGTACCGGAAATTCAGAAGTTTCGCCGCCTGCCATGACGTCCCAAGGTTCGAGCGCCTCAGCCCCGAGAGCCGTGGAGGACCCCCGATACTCGCTCCACACTGCGGTGCGCAAGCCGGGAACGAGGGTCCGCATCGATCTGATCGGCGACTCGACTCAGACCGACAATGCCGGGTACGGTCGCGGGTTCTGCGCCAACCTGACGACTTACGTAGACTGCGTCAACATGGCGAAAGGTGGCGCAAGTACTAGGACATATCTAGAGGATGGACTGTGGGATCTGAGCCTCGGCACACAGCCGGATTACATGCTGATTCAGTTTGGTCACAACGACCTGGTGAGCGCGGAGCATCTCCCGCGGCAGGTACCCATAGAGGCCTATGAGCAGAATCTGCGCAATTTTGTCAATGAGGCACAGGCGCATGGCATCAAGCCCGTTCTGGTGACGCCGATTACGAGGCGTTATTTCGGCAAGGACGGGAAGATTCATAGCGACCTTGCTGCGTACGCGGACAGGATGAAGCGGGTTGCCGCAGAAATGAATGTGCCCTGCATCGATCTGCACGCAGAAAGTATTGCTTACTTGAACCGTGTGGGAGAAGAGAGGGGTACCCAGCTCGGCATCACGAAGAAAGACGATCAGGGCAAGACAGTGCCCGATAAGACGCACCTGAACTGGGAGGGCAGCTACGTTTTTGGCCGAATGGTCGCAGTGACGCTCGGTAGCGCTGTGCCCGCACTCAAAGAGTACGTGCGACCTACTCCGGCCACTCTCCCGGCTGAAGGTGAGTTAGCTATGAGGCTCTTCGAACGCGCTCCCTTCAAAATCGTTTTGGTAGGCGACTCCACAGTAGCCGTAGGCGGCGGCTGGGGGCCGGGATTCTGCGCAACGCTCACATCGAACGTCACCTGCATTGACGATGCGCTGAATGGCCGAAGTTCGAAGAGCTTCATAGCGGAAGGCGCCTGGGCTAAAGCCCTTGCGGAGAAGGGACAATGCTACTTCATCCAGTTCGGCCACAACGACCAGAAGAGCGATCCGGAACGCCACACCGATCCCGACACAACGTTCGCCGCAAACCTGCGCCGCTATGTACAAGATGTGCGCTCGGTGGGCGCTATCCCAATCCTTGTCAGCTCACTATCACGCCGGAACTATAAGGACGGCACATTGGTCGATGATGGGCTGGAGGCCTACGCGGCAGCTACGCGGCGAGTGGCAGCCGAGGAGAATGTTACTTTCGTTGACCTGTTCGGATTGTCTCGACATTTGCTTGCAGGAATGAGTCAGGAAGAAGCGGACAAGTTTGACATGACGGGACATCCGGATGCTAAAGCCGAGAACGCCGGACCTGCTAAATACGACCGCACGCACCTGAACGATAAAGGAAAGGCTATCTTCGGACGGATGGTGGCGGACGACGTGATTCGGTCAGAAGTTGAGCTGGGCCCTAACGTGATCGGAGCGGCAAAAATATCGGCGGCGTCCCGTGATAACTGAACACCGCTCACATCGTGGCTGTCGCAGCCGTCGAAGTGCCAAGCGAATTGGTGAGCGTGACACTCACCGAGCTGATGGCAGTTGAGTCTCCGGTCACTGAAAAGGGGATTTGCAAGGAGAAGGCGCTCCCGTAACTTTGGCCCTCCGCACTGCTGTACCAGGCAGCGGATGCGGAAGTCAGGTTAATGCTGAACGTGGTGTTGCCGTTCAGGGTTGCCCCGCTCGCGGCGGTGAATGTAAACGAGATGGATTGCAGGTCGCGCGGGGTGGAATTCGCGACCACCTCGACAACAAACCCGTTGGAGGTCACATCCAGAATCTGCACGGTGTTGGATTCGATAACGGGCGCAATCTGTGGGACAGTTACGGTCGAGGTGACAGGCGGCTGGTTCGGAACCGACAGAGTCAATATGATGTCCCCCGCTACTGTGCCCGTCTGGAAGCCCGGCAAACCGCTGCTGGTTGAACCGGCCGTGATGGTAAAGCCCGCGCTGGTGCTGGGATTGGTTGCGCAATCGGAAGAGGAGAAGCAGATTCCCGGATTCGTGTAGGCGGCAGGAAGGCCCGCGGCGTTGGGCGCAAAGCTAAGGCTGACGCTGCCGGATATCGGCGAGATTGCGGGTTGTGCTGTTTCTACCTCGTTGTTCGATATGGTGACGCTCGGCTGTTGTACACCGGATGGCAACTTGATAATCACGGCGGGGTTGATCAACAGGCTAACTGCTTGCGTTGTGGTTTGAGAGCTGCTGTCAGTTAGCGCGACAGTGAACGACGCCATGGTGGAGATTGTGGGCGTTCCGGAAAGCAATCCTGTCGTTGCATTCAGAGTTATGCCAGGTGGCAGCGATCCGGCAACGACCGACCAGGTGTACGGCGCGACGCCCCCCTGCGCGATCAGGCTGGATGTATAGCTAACGCCGGCAACGCCGGCCGGCAGCGAAGTTGTGGCGATATGGACGGTCGGCGGAGTGTTAGTGAGATTGAACAAGGCAGAGCCGGCGACACCGGCGACAGAAGCCGTAACACGATAGCTGCCCGTCGTACCGTTGGCGGTAGCGGATATGCTGGCGATTCCAGTTCCGGCTGTTACGGAACTCAGGCTGGACAAGACGGCGCTTGCACCGGTCGCGGGAACTGTGAACAGAACGGACACTCCGGGGACTGGATTGCCGTACAGATCGGTCACCAGAACCTGCAGAGAGTTGGGGAACGAGGTGCGGACGACAGCAGATTGCGATATGCTGCCACTCGCTACCAGAGCGGTTGGCGGGCCCGGCGTGTTCGTGAGTGTAAAATCTGCCGGAGCTAGACCACTGACTGCGGCAGAGACTGCGTATGTGCCAGCGATCACGTTCGCGCTGGCCGTTATGCCGGCAGAGCCTGTGTTATCGGTGGTCACATTCATGCTCGATAGAGCGGCGCTTGCTCCCGACAGAGGCGCTTCGAACAAGACGGATACGCCTGGAACCGGGTTATTACTCGAATCGAACGCGGCAATTTGCAGCGGCAAACTAAAGGCCGAAGCGACCTGTGCGGTTTGTGTAGCGTTGGAGGCCGCAATAGCCGTTGCCGGACCAACTCCCAAACCGATCTGCACAAAACCGGGTATCAGTACCAAGCTGGTGCCTATTGTCGTAGCCGAGTAGGGGAACGCAATATCCGCTCGTCCATCCCCATTAAAGTCCGCTATCGCCATTGACATCGCGGGCGTGTTATTGCCTTGTGACAACTGCGGCGCAGGGAAGGATAGTGGAGAGAAAGTTCCGGTGCCTGAGCCCAGAAGTACAACAACTCCATTCGGGTTCACGACAGCCAAATCCGTGTTTCCGTCACCGTCGAAATCGAGAGTAGCGATTGCGAGTGCGTTGCCCACGGAGGCGGACCCGATATTGGTAGCTGCCGCCAATGTGCCGTCGCCATTCCCTAACAGAATGCTCACGCCGGACGCGGAATTTGCGACCGCCACGTCCAGTTTGCCGTCATTGTTGAAATCGCCGATGGTTAACGAATAGGGGGACGGTTGAATCGGGTATGACATGACGCTGCCGATGCTTCCCTCTCCACCGTTGAGCAGCACATAAACATAGCCGCCGCCGTAATCGAGACCAACCACATCGAGAAGTCCATCGCCGTTCAGGTCTGCCAGAGTGAGAGCGTCGACACCGGCCAGGGGATAGGGCTCACTCTCGTATCCGAAGGTTCCATCGCCGACACCGGCCAGCGCGGTAAGTCCACTGGCGGGTGTGCCACCTTGGCTACTGATTCCAAGCACGAGATCGGGGATACCATCGCCATTCACATCGCCCACAGCAACCACAACCGGCCCGTTCAAGTCCTGTCGCTCGGCAGGGTTTTGGAAGGTCCCGTCACCGTTCCCAAGATAGATGCTCAAAATGCCGTTGACAACGATAAGGTCCGGCTTTCCGTCGCCGTTGACATCGGCAGCTACCACCTGTGTTGAACTTCCACTCGCCGAAACCGGATAACTGACGGCTGGCTGAAATGTGCCATCACCGTTACCGAGGAAGATGCTGAGAGTGTTGTCGTTTGCATTGGCCACCGCCAGGTCGGCGAGGCCGTCCCCATTGAAATCGGCAGCCGCTATGGATTGTGGTCCTTGCCCCGCCGTCAGCGCGCCGCCGTAGAGGATGGACGTTGCTTTCACCGGAGTGACGGTTATGGTCTGAGTGGCCGTCGAGGCAGTCGCGTGGCTCGCGTCCCCTGAGTAGAGAGCGTGGATGGCATGAGTGCCCGGTGATAGGAGATCGATCGAAAACGCCGATGCACCCTGAGTAACGGCTTCCGATTCAATCAGAGTGTTTCCATCGTAAAAGGCCACTCCGCCGGCGGCGGTGTTCGAGTTGAGCGTAGCGGCCACATTGAGAGTCGAACCAAAGGCAAGACTCGTAGCGGACAGGCTGAGAGTCAGGTTGGCGCTGACCGCAGCGTTCGTAAGAACGAAGCTGGCGGTCGAATCCGAACCTCCGACAAAGATCGTTACGGTGTAGTTACCCGCAAGCTCGTTCGCTGCCACCGCAAGGCTTACTGTGCCGGTGGCGTCAGTCACGGCTGTTGCGCTCGTCACCGCCAAACTGGGACCGCTCGGTGGAGCGGACAGGAAAACTGTCGTATTCGGCACGGGATTCCCATACTGATCGACTACGGATATAACCAGTGGATTGGCGAAACCGGTTTCGACAGCGGTGGTTTGCGGAGTACCAGAAACGGCAATAACCGAACTGGCGGGACCCACAAGATTTGTCAGTTCAAAGCTGAATGGCGTGCCGTTGAATATAGCCGTGATCAGGTAGGCGCCCGGGGAATCATTGGCAGTTGCAACACTGCTTGCATTTCCCGCTGAGTCCGTGGTCGCGGTCAAATTCGAAAGAAAAGCGGTTGCTCCTGATCCCGGAGTGGAAAATGCCATCGACTGGCCGCCCAGGGACGCATCCACCTGCGTTGCCTGGAACTGTAGAGTTCCGAATGACGACCCTACCTCGGCTTGCGTGCTGCCAGATACCAGGTCAATCGATAAGCCTCCCAGGCCAAGGAGAATAGTCGGGCCGGTCAAGCCGCTTGCGTTCAGCGTTGCCACCGACAGCAAGTCCGGCCGACCGTCTACATTGAAGTCGGCAAACAGCAGACCAGGGCGCGTTGGGCCTGGGGCGATTCCCAAATAGGCATAGATAATGGGCGAAAACGTTCCGTCACCTTGCCCGAGAACAAGGTCAACGCCCTGTGAAAAGAACACGGCAAGATCGGGTATTCCATCGCCGCTGAAGTCACTTACAGCGATGGCCGCCAGCCCATTTCCGTAGCTTTGAGTTGTTAGCGCAGGCTGGAGTGTTCCGTCCCCGTTGCCCAGCAGAATGCTGACGGTACCGTCACCGGAGTTTGCCACCGCCAAATCCTGCGTGCCGTCGCCATCGAAGTCCGCCACAACCATGTACGCGGGCTCCGACCCAACGCTGGCCGAAAAATAGGTTGGGTGAAAGCCACCCATTCCATCTCCGAGGATTATGTCCACGGTGTTGGGATGCGTTTCGTCGACAATAGCGATATCCGGACTCCCGTCGCCATTGAAATCGCCGATGGAGACGTAAATAGTGCCCGCAGCAGTCGCGGCGGGTGTCGGATTGAAACTTCCATCACCGTTGCCCAAAAACAGTTGAGTGCCGCTTGGCGACGCGACGATCAAGTCCAGGATGCCGTCATTGTTGAAGTCCGCCCCGGTAATCTGATTGGCTCCCCCCGCAACGAAAGAGAATTGCAGAGTGAAACCGCCTTGCCCGTCCCCCAGCAGAATCGAAATCGTATCGGTTGAATCGAGAACGGCCAGATCCTGGTTGCCATCGCCATTGAAATCACCAACAAAGACCGATTCGATGGGGCTGCCCTGGGCGGGAACAATGGAAGCTGGATTGACGAACGAGTTGTCCAGAAAGATATAAACGCTTCCGTCGCTTCCGCCGATTACGAAATCGGGTTGACCATTGTTATCGAAATCGCCAAGCTGAATGGAGTTCGCGAGGTAAGGGGTTGAAATGATCGGCACCGTGTCCGCAAAGGGCGTGAGCGATTCGATGCTGCTTGCGCTGATCGTTTGCGTTAGGGGAGCGGAGCGGGCAGGCATATCGTTCGTATCGCCGGCATAGTACGCGGTCAGGGAGCGGTTGCCCGTCGCCAGGAAGACTGTCCCAATCGATGCAATCCCGCCATTAACCGGCGCGGACCCGAGAACAGTCGGTCCGTCGTAGAACGTGACAGTGCCGGCGGCCGCCTGATTATTAAGGGTTGCGCTAAGGCTGACATGCGAACCAAATCGCGCAACGGATTCTGACGACGTGAGGCTGAGCGTGGAGCTGGATGCAACGTTCGTCAACTGAAAGGTTGCGGGATTGCCAACGCCCGCAACGCTGGCCATCACAATATATGGTCCGAGCGCGCTGTTTGCAGTAGCAGGTTCAGTCGCCATGCCGGCGCCGTCCGTAGTCACGGTGGAACTTTGTAAAACTGCGCCAGCGGCTGATTCAGAAGCACTGAAAGTCACCGCGGCGTTGGGCACCGGATTGTTATACGCATCTCTCACGAGCGCTTGCAACGAGACAGGGAACAAGGTATTGACAGCAGCGGTTTGAGGCGTTCCAGCCGCAGCGAAAATGGTGGCGGGCGCTCCGCTGGAAACGGCGATGGTCCCGTTCTCGCCGGCTGTCTGGCTGGTTGCATCGGTCACCTGAATCGTGAAAGAGTAAGTGCCTGCGCTAGTCGGGGTGCCCGATACAACACCCCCGGAAATCCCCAGGCCGGCCGGGAGCCCGCCCGCGGTCACAGAGTACGAGTAAGGACCGCTTCCATTTTTCGCTGTACATATTGCCTTGTAGGCGGAGCCAGCCTGTGCTCCCCCAGGAATGCTACAGTCCAGGATTATCGGGCAGCTTGAGGCGGACTGGCAGGAAGATGCCCGGGATTGCGGGCACGAAAGCCAAGCCGCAGCCAGCGCAGCGATCAGTGTTCCAAACCTCAAAACGCGAGATTGCCGCTGGATAGAGACCCTCATTGGTTCGTTCGTTTGAGGTTGCTCTCATTCCCAGACTTGTCATCCGGACGGTCCGCCGGCAACTGCCACACGGATAGAGGCGATACGGACAGGAGGAAATTGTGTCCGTTGCGCAGCGTGACCAGCATTTGGGGCTCAATGCTAAGCGGCACTGCAGTGACTTCCAGAGAAGTCGGATCGATCTTATAGAGTTTCTTCTGCGCTGTGTCGAGCGCGATAACGCAATCGCCATCGTTTGTTGCGGCAAGCAGATTGGCATTCAAGGAGTCTGCAACGATCACGGGCGTTGAGTTCGACTCCACGCCTGCAAACATCAAAAGGCGATTGCTGTCGCTGACGATCAGGTTGTGCGTCTTCGGCACAAACAGCAACGTACCGGGTGACTGAAAGAGCGGAATGTTTTGGGCGCCTTCTTTGGAGATAACGTGCAGGGCGCCTGATGCATCGGCGGCCGCGACTAGCTGACCGTCATCGCTGATAGCGGCGATCGGCGGAAAACCAAAATTGGTCGGCAGTTCGAACGTGGTTATCGAGATTTTGGCGGGCAGGCCCGATAGCACTTGAAAGCGCCCGGACCCTTTCCAGAACAAAGCTGCAGCCGACCCGCCGGCACTGAAAACAATGCTGTCGGGGACCGTGGCAACGCCGGGAATGTCGTCCAGGAGATCTTCTCCACTGGCACCCGGATGGCGGCGAGCCAAGTGCCACACCTTTAAGGAGCCGGATGCCGAGTTCTGTACCAGCGCATAATGCTGGCGGGGCGGCAAATAGATGTGCGACACGCCTTCCGGTTGTGGGATGGAGCTGCCGATAGTGGGCGCGGACCCAACGCCCTGTATAGGGACGAGCTGAGTTTCGGTAGATTCCAGAACAAAGCCAAGTGTTGGGACTGCGAGGCGCGGTTGATGCCGGTTGCCACCTCGAGACGCCGCCGAGACATCTGGCCGCGCTGTGCCCGCATGGTCATCCTCGACGGCGAGGTGGGCGTTTTGAGCAAAGATTAAACTACCGCTGATAGCGGCCCCGCAAAGAAGCAGTACGGTCTTCATTTATTAATAGGTGGAGTCTCGAATAGAGGAACTAGTGCGGCGCTCCGAAAGTCAGCGCGGTGGCGGAACCCGCGTTGATGGTTGCCGATTTTCCACCAATGTGCGTGGCGACAACCGCGGCAATAGTTGCGGCAGCAGCTACGCCTCCAGCTATGCCGGCAACTACACCCGCCGATATCCCAACCGCAGTTCCGGCGCCCGCAACGGCACCGCCCGCAGCAGCACCGCCTGCGGCAGCGCTGGCTCCGGCTGCACTGCCTCCGGCTGCACCTGCTGCTGCGGCGGCGGTCACAAAGTTTACCTGGGTAATCACCGCGGTGGCGACGACATGCCCCTGAACGGCGGCGCTAACTGCGATGTGAAACGCGCCAGTCGCCGCTGGATGCATGCCCGTGACCGTGGCTCTCCCCGCGTTGTCCGTAACGAGCGTTAGTGTGTGAGTGCCGTTCGAGAATACGCCCGTGGCGCCCGTGTTCGGGGTTATAAAGTTAACCACCGCGCCGGACACAGGCAAATTGTTTTTGTCGCGAACCTCAACGACGGGTTGTACGGCAGTTTTTTTTCGGACGATGTTCACGCCATCCTCGCCGGAAATCACGATGATTTTGAGTTCCGACAGATCCGGAGCAAGCGCCTGCGGCGGCCGTTCCCAAAGAGATGGAAGTAGTATTTGCGAGAGGGCGGGGCTACTGGAAACAGTGAAACCTAGTGCTAGCGCAAACGCGGTAAAAAAGGCCTGACGCAGTGGCCGTATAGAGCTCTTTTTCAATGGTTTCAGACCTCGCCAAAGTTGTTAAAGCAACCATATAGTGGCTTCGGCTACGTCGATGTCTCGCTGCATAACCTCCTTGTCTTGATTTTTGTGGCGTAAGCTTGCCGTTGAGACGGATTACTCTGCACTGAGCATATGGTTGCTAATCCGTGTCATTGAGTGCCATTTCCGGCTGGGAACTGGCATTTTGAGCCAGGATTCTCACGGGGGTCATTCCGTCTCCGCCCGCGGTCGCGGAATCCCGATGGTGCTCTTACCCTCGCGACCGACCGCCGACACGCCCGTCCAGCTTCTTGCCGTTTGGCTGCTGACGAACTGGTTCGACAATTCGAATTGCCAATCAACCGCAAGATTCGGCATTTATCTCGCGGTATGCGAATGAAATTGGCGCTTGTGTCTTCATTGGCTTATCGACCTCGACTGCTTGTTCTCGACGAACCATTCAGCGGCCTTGATCCAGTCATGCGCGAGGACCTCATTGGTGGCGTGATCGACAGCGCATGTGAAACGACAGTGTTAATCTCCTCGCACGATCTCGCCGACCTGGAGACATTTGCGAGCCATATCGGATATCTCGCGAACGGACGATTGAAATTCTCCGAAGAAGTGACGAGTCTGACAGCCCGATCACTTGATACCGCACACAGGCATTTTGGACCAGATCCGTGCTGAGGAATTTGCAGATCGTCCTGCAGGTGTTGGCTACCTACGTTTGGCAGGGATGCCAAAATAGTCGCTAGTGCCGGGCCGCACAGTCTTCAACGTCCTCGAGGAAACCGCCAAAGCACAAGGCGACGCCATTGCTCTTCATCAGCCGGTTGGAGGCAAGGGCGCCAAGGCTTACCGCACCTACACCTGGAATCAGTGGGCGCAAGCTGGGCGCGAGATCGCAGTCGGACTCGTCTCGCTCGGTGCACGCAAAGGCGAAATCATCTGCATTCTCTCGGAAACTCGCGCCGAGTTCTATCTGGTCGACCTCGGAATCATGGGCGCCGGAGCCGTTTCGGCGGCTCTTTACACGGCCTATCCGATGCCGGATCTCGCCAAGAACATCCGAGATGCAGCTCCGCGTTTCCTGTTCATTGAGGATGCCAGAACCTTTGCTTCTCTAACCAAAGCAGTTGAGGCGCGCGGCGAGACGCTGCCGCCGCACGTCATTTTGATGACCGGCGAGCATTCCGGAACAATCTCTCTCGCTCAGCTCGAAGAGCGCGGCCGCGAAATCCTCAAACGCGACCCCGCCGCCTTCGCAAAGGTTCTGCATGAAGTCTCGCCCGAAGATCCGGCCATCCTATATCTGACATCCGGCGCCACCGGTGAGCCGAAGATGGGCCTGACCAGTCACTCCGCCATCGTCGCCAATCTCGATCACGGTCCTGTTGTTCTGCCCATCACGCCGAAGGACTGCACCATCGTTTTCCTGCCTTCGGCCCACATCGCGCAGCGCATCGTTCTGGAACTCGTGCCCATGCGCATGGGCACGCCCGTCTGGTTCTCCGAAAGCCTTTCCAAGCTCCCCAACGAGCTTCGATCCATCAAGCCGACTATCTTTCTCGCACCTCCGCGCGTATGGGAAAAGATGTACGCCACAATTCTCAATGAAGTGAAGAAGCGGCCTGCTATCTCGCGCAAGCTATTTTATGGTGCGCTCGGACTGGGTGCCGAAGCCACAAAGTATCGCGAATCTGGTAAGCCTATCCCGTTGTGGATGTCCCGAGCTCTGAAGATTGCCGACAAGCTCGTCTTCTCTAAAGTGCGCGCGCGCCTCGGCGGGCGTATACGCATCGCGGCTTCAGGCGCCGCTCCGCTCGGGCGCGACCTCGCCGAATTCTTCTCCGCCATCAACATGCCGCTGATCGAAGGCTACGGACTCACCGAAGCGGGGGTCATCAGTTTCAATCCGGTCGACAATCCCAAGTCCGGCAGCATCGGCAAGTTCTTGCCCGGCGTCCAAGGCCGTTTGACCGAAGATAATGAGCTTCAGGTCAAGACGCCCTGTATCTTCCTGGGCTACTACAACGATGAAGCCGCTACTCGGTCGGTCATCACCGAAGATGGCTGGTTCGCCACCGGCGATATCGCCGAAGTCGACCAGGACGGCTATTGGTACATCACTGGCCGCAAGAAAGAGCTCATCGTCAGCTCAAACGGCAAGAAGATTTATCCGGCTCGCATTGAGAACTTATTCAAGATGGAGCCGCTGGTAAACCAAGTCCTCCTCGTCGGCGATAAGAGGCCTTACGTGACAGCGTTACTCACGCTGAACATGGGGCAAATTACAAGTCTGAAAGGCGCCGAAGAGTTGAACGGCAAACCTCTGTCGGAAGTGATCGGGGCCGAACCGGTTACAAAAGCTGTCAGGGAAGCCGTCGCCCACGTCAACAAACAGCTAGCCGATTTTGAACGGATTCGCCGCTTCAAGCTGCTCGATCGGGAGTTTTCGATTGAGCACGGTGAACTAACACCAACGATGAAGATTCGACGCGCTCGGGTCTTGGAGAATCACCGATCCCTTGTGAACGAACTTTACTTAGGGCGAGAAGAGATTGAGTGAATCGCAGCTCATCCTGGAAATCCGAAACCGGCGCCGCGCCAACATCCGCCATCGCTGCGAATCTGCTGTTGCTCCTTCGGTTGAGCAGCGCCTTCGTCAAGCGTCGACCTTCAAAAGCCGCAATAATGCTGGATAGCGTAATCGGAATCGCAAGAGAAGCAGCTGCAAAGTAAGTCATGTCTGTTGGTCCGGCAAACTACCGTTCCCCGTTCAAGGTTCAACCGTTGTTCCGGGAACGTATCTGGGGACGAGGTGACCTGGCGCCTTTTTTCCCGTCAGCTCCCGCGAGCGACACCAAACGTATCGGCGAAGCTTGGTTCACATCTGAGGAAAATTTAACGGAATCGGGAAAAACCTTGGGTGAGATTCTCCACGCTCATCCCGAGATGCTTGGCTCCGCGGCTGATCCGGAACATCCATTCATCTGTCCTCTACTCCTCAAGCTGATATTCACGACCGAACGCCTTTCCGTTCAGGTCCATCCCGATGACGCCTACGCCAAATTGCATCACGGAACTCTCGGCAAGACAGAAGCCTGGTATGTTGTCGACGCCGAGCCGGACGCCGAAATAGCAGTCGGCCTCAATCAGCCTGTTCAGGGCGACCAGTTCCGCGAGGCCATCCGGACCGGTCACATCGAGAAGCTCCTCGCGTGGCACAAAGTCAAACCCGGTGATACGGTCCTCGTCCCCGCTGGCACCGTCCATGCCATCGGCGCCGGAATCATCGTCTGCGAGGTTCAGGAGAACTCCGACATCACGTACCGACTGTGGGACTACGGCCGTCCCCGCGAACTTCACATTGATCATGGAGCCGCTGTCGCCAGGCGCGAGCCTTACAAGTTCCAGCCGCAGGCCACACCCCTCGATGCCGAGCGCGACGAGCTTACCCACTCCATGTACTTCCGCATGGAACGGCTCCGTCCGCGCACCTGCATTCACATCCCCGCGGAGCTACCTTACTATCTGCTGCTCATGTCCGTGCACGGCGCGCAGGCCGGAACGTTCTGGTTCGTTCCTGCCGGGAGCGATGAATTCGTCATCGAAGATTCGGGCGCTGAATGGGTGCTGGCCTACAAGGCTTACGCACCGCTCAAGCGATTGGTCATCGAGTAACTTAAAGTTTCCCCTTACGCGTCCTGTGCCCATCGATGGCCTGCGCGGCTAGGCTGAGTGCCGCCTGCTTCGCATCCTGTTCGCTCGCGTAGCTCCGGCCGTCGCTCAGCGTCAGTACTTGCTCACCCGGAACATGGACCTCCGCCTTGGACGTCCATTCGCCATCTACACGTTGCAAAGTGGACAGAGTTATAGCAATGCCTTTGTAAGTCTCTTTTGACTGCGTCATCTTCTAATTACTAACTCGGCTGTACGATTGCAACACAAGCGCCAAGGAGTACGGGCAATTGTTTATCTCAACCCGGGAATGTGTCGTATCGGCCAATCACGCCGAATCTCTCCTTCCCCCGTCGTGTGACCTGCTCACTCAGAGGTTAACGCCGCCCATGCTCATTATCCAAACAAGTAGTCAGGAGGATACATATGCCGACTAATCAACCCGTCGGGATCGCCCAGTTAAGCGAACTTGCGAACACTCTCCAGTCCGCCAACCTTCAGCAGTTTCTCGGTAAGCCGGGAGTCAGAGTAGTCAACGAAACCGCTTTCAACGATATGAAAGCTCATCTGACGCAGCTCTATACCGGTGTCCAGCCGCAGCACAGCTTCGTTGATTCGAACGGTTCCGTCTTCGATTGCATTCCGATCGAACAGCAGCCCGCCTTGCGCGGCGCCACGCCCGCTGCGCCCGTCGATATGCCGATGCCCGAAAGAACTATCAGACTTCCATTGGACGTCAAGCGCCCGACCGACATTCTTCCGCCGCTGCGTGCCGGCGAGAAAGACCAGTACGGCAATGAGATGGTCTGTCCGGAGGGAACCATCCCCATGCGCCGCATCACGTTGGAAGAACTCACGCGCTTTGAAACACTGCAGAACTTCTTCCGCAAGGGTGAAGGCAACAGCGGACGGCCGCCCATGGCGCCCCCGCAGACAGCCGTCATCGATAAGCCGATAACGGGGATACCGCCAGGCGCGCCCGCTCCTTCGCACCGCTGGGCGCATGCCTTCCAGAACGTCCCCAACCTTGGCGGACACAGCTATCTGAATGTCTGGCAACCCGGCATCGGAGCCAACCAGATCTTCTCACTCTCTCAGCACTGGTACGTAGGCGGATCAGGCGCTAACTTGCAAACCGCCGAATGCGGTTGGCAGGTTTATCCCCAGAAGTACGGCCGCTCCAACCCCGTTCTGTTCATCTACTGGACGGCCGACGACTACACCAAGACGGGCTGTTACAACATGGACTGCTCGGCGTTCGTGCAAGTCAATAATGGCTGGGCCATTGGCGCAAGCATCGGTCCCGTCAGCGTTGCCGGCGGCGCACAATACGAGATCCAGCTTGCTTACTACCTATACAAGGGGAACTGGTGGCTGTATCTCGGCGGCACTGCTGCGAGCAATGCCATCGGCTATTACCCGACCTCGCTCTACAAGGGCGGTGCGTTGGCTCACAACGCGGCTGAAATTGATTATGGCGGCGAAGTGGTCGGCACCACTAGTTGGCCCGGCATGGGTAGCGGCGCATTCGCAAACACGGGCTGGCAGCATGCCGCGTATCAGCGCGACATCTACTACTACCCGACCGGCGGCGGCGCTGTTTTCGCCAACCTCACGCCCTCGCAGAATTGGCCGAAGTGTTATACGGCGCAGGTCAATTCTTACGGTTCACCCTGGTTTGAGACCCTGTGGTTTGGCGGACCCGGCGGAAGCAACTGCTAACCACCCCATAGCGAAATGAGAGAGCGGCCTTCCTGCTCTCTCATCCGCTCTTATGGAAGAACGCGCTCAACAGCAGCGCCATCTTTGCCGGAGTTGACACCGCGATGCGCCGTTGGAGCACGTTGTAATTGGCAGCTTCGATCTTTCCGAGCAGCCGCATGTAGATCTCGCGCAGCGCCCAAAGCGATCGCCTGCTCTTCGGATCGATCAATCGCAGCAGGGATTCCGATTCCGCGTAATACTCGCGTGCACGCGCAGTCTCGAAACGCATCAACTCACGGAAGTGATCGTCTTCAATCCCGAAACTAAGCTGCTCTACCGAGATTCCAAACCGTTCCAAATCTTCCTGCGGAAGATATACACGACCCCCCAGCGCATCTTCGCGCACATCGCGCAGGATGTTAGTAAGTTGGAACGCCACGCCACATTTCTCGGCCAGCAGCAGCGCCCTTATTGACTCGAAACCGAAGATGTGGATGATCGTCAGTCCCACGACTGACGCCACGTGATAGCAGTAACGGTACAGGTCACTGTATGTCTTCATCCTTTGCGGCTCAATGTCCGACGTAATGCCGTCGATCATCTCGTGGAAGAATCGATGCGGGATCCCGTAGCGCTGTACCGTATCGTGAAAGGCCGGCCAGATTGGATCATCCTGCACATCGCCGTGCAGCGCACGATTGAGTTGCAATCTCCATAACCCGATGCTTTGTTGCAGCGGGACCTTGTCCGTCGAGACCGGATCGTCGCTCAGATCATCACATTGCCGCATGAACGCGTAGATGGCGCACATGGCATCGCGCTGCGGCTTCTCGAGCAGCAGAAACGAGTAATAGAAGTTCTTGGCTCTCTTACGGGCAATGTTGCGGCAGTGCCGGTACGATTCCCCGACGGAAACGGGATTCAGAACGGCAGCAACCGCGGTAGACATTTCAAAAGAATTCCCACGCGCTCGGGCTTTGAGATATAGGGCCGGCGCTTCAGCACATCGTAATCTTGCCGTCTGATTTTGTCGAGCACACGCATCCCGCCGCGGCTGAACAATTCGATATCGAGCGCCAGCCGCCGGTCAAGCTTCTTCACCAGTGGCAGTCCCTTTTCGAACAACTCCTGCGCGACATCTACGGCATCGGCCATCACGGACCGAAACGCCGGTGTGAACTTGTGGTCGCGCAGCTCTGCCTCCGTGTACCCGTACTTTTCGAACAGGTAAAGCGGCAGATAGATGCGGCCTTTCTGCAGGTCGACGGTCACGTCCTGCCAGAAGTTGGCGAGCTGCAGCGCAGTGCAGGTGGAATCCGAAAGCTGCTGCCGTTCTGCGTCGCGATATCCACAAAGATAAAGAACCAGCCGGCCAACCGGATTGGCCGAGTTCACGCAATAACCGAACACATCATCAAACGTTTGATACCGAGTAACGGTCTGATCCTGTTCGAATGCGCGGATTAGACGATCGAATGGCTCTATTGGAATGTCGTATTTCGCAACCGTATCTTTCAAGGCGACGAACACCGGATGACTTGCCGCGCCGCGATACATCGCTTCGAGTTCCGTGCGCCACCAGCTCAACAGCCGCAGACTTTCTTGCCGGTCGCCAATCTCATCGCCCAGGTCATCGGCCCAGCGGCAATAAGCATAGACGTTATAGAAATCCTGATGCAATTCCTTGGGCAGCAGAAAGCTGACAATGTTGAAGTTTTCGTAATGGTGCGTCGCGAGCCAGCGTGTATATTCGAGCGCTTCGGCTTGCGAATATGTGATCGTGTCCGGCGCTACGGCTTGGACGTACTCTTTCGGTTGAAGATGAGCGACAGGCACTAGCTCTATTGTCCCCGATGGCCTGCTTTTAACGAACAATTACGACCGCTGTTTACCCAGGTTTTAGCTCTGAATCTGAGAAGCGTCGTACGTAAGGACCATGGAGATCAAACATAACGTTCCAACTCTGGGGATTCGCTGGACCATTGGTGATGTGAGTGACGCTGGTCATGAGGCGTTGCGATTATCGATTATCTCGGCCTGGAATCTTTTCGGCGGGAGAGCAAAGTACGCGGTTTGCGTAAACACTGTCCCGGTCTCCACGACGGCGACGCGTATAGGGCCGCTGCCGTGCTCAGTTAATTGGATTCCCGTTTCCGCTCATATCCCCGCATGGCTGGCATCGCACGTGACGCCGGAAATGGCCGAGGGTGTCGCCTGGAAGCTCATGCCGGTGCGTGTGTTTCCTGCGCTCCATGAGCTATCCGTGGACAATGACGTCATTTTGTGGAGGCTGCCGTCCGCCATGAAAGACTGGCTTACATCGCGAGAGCCGGACGCATGTCTCATGGCAGGTGATGTGCACTCGGCCCTCGGTCAATTCGGCCAAGCCTGCAACTACCGGGCATTGAATTCAGGAATTCGAGGGCTGCCGCCCGGTTTCGATCTGGAAGACCGACTGCGCGAAACGCTGGTTCAAAGCGGCCGGACGCTCCAATCAGAGCTGGACGAGCAGGGTTTGCAAGCTGAAGTCCTATTGAAAACGAAGCTGTACGTCATCAGTACCGATGATGTTTCCATTTGCTCGCCCTTTCCGAACCACCAGAAAGAGCTTGGACGCTGCGGTGCACATTTTGTCGGCTTGAATCCAAAGCGTGCCCCCTGGATTCTCGACGGGCGTCCAGCTCACGAAGTGATTCGCGAGCGTTGGAACGAGATCTCACAGCAGGTAAAGCGACGGGTTGAGCGCGGCCCGCAAGCTTGTGAATCAGGGGATGATGGCGGTCTTGATATGGCCGTTCTGGCGGTGCGCTAGCTCGGCTAGCACTTGCGGCAAATGTGCCAGCGGCTCTTCGTGATTCACCAGGTGCTGCGCGGTGACGCTTCCGTCTGCGATGAACCCCAGCGCCCGGCGAATGTGATGCGGCGTGTGATGAAAGGTGGCTTTACAGGTGATCTCGGAATAGTGAAGCAGCGCTGTGTCGAGTTCCACAGTTGTTCCCGCCGGACAGCCGCCAAAGAAGTTGATGGTGCCGCCCTTGCGCACCAGTTGCGTGGCAAGCTTCCATGAATGCGGGTGTCCAGTCGCTTCAATCAGAACATCCGGCCCATGTCCGCCGGTAGATTTCTTCAGTTCTGCCGAGAGCGCCGCCTCATCCTTGCCCATGAGGATACCCTTGTCGGCGCCCAGCGTCATGGCTCGATCAAGTTGTTCCAGCCGTCGAGCAATCCCGATAATGCGCGCGCCATACGCGTACTTGGCCAAACGCACAAACATCAATCCAATGGGTCCCAATCCGAGGACCGCCAGTGAATCGCCCGCCTTCAGGTTGCTTTCATCGAGTCCACGTACAGCACACGCGAGCGGCTCGGCAAGGGCTGCATCGCGATAATCCAGATGATCGGGAATCGGGTACGTGTTCTTCTGAACGATGCGCTCGGGAATGCGGATGTACTCCGCATAAGCGCCGTTGTTGAACAGCAGGTTCTCACAGAGGTTCGGCTGATCTTTGAGACAGAAGAAGCATTCGCCGCAAGGCGCCGAATTCGCGGCAACCACTCGCTGGCCTACCTCAAAATTATGAACGTTTTCACCCAGCGCCACAATGTCGCCCGCGAGTTCATGACCGAACAGCGCCGGCGGCTGAATCATCCGAGCGTGATATCCGCGGCGATACACTTTCACATCGGTGCCGCAGGTCAAAGCGGCTCGAACCCGCACCAGAATTTCTCCCGCGCCAATTTCCGGAACGGGAACCTTCTCCACCCGAACGTCTTCTCTGCCGTACAGGACGGCTGCCTGCATGCTTGCGGACATCAGTTCAGCTCCTGCGGATGGATAACGACCTTCATCGATTCCGGGCTAGGATGCGTTGCGATGTGAATGCCGCGTTCGATTTCGGTGAGCGGCAATTTATGAGAAATGATTTTTTCGAGCTGCAGATCACCGCTGAACACCAGCCGCGCCGATTCATGCTGCAGATCGACATCCGCACTGTACGATCCGAAAAGCACTCGCTCACCGACGCAGATATCGGCGCCTGACATTTCGATGCGCTCCTTCGCAGACGTCTGGGCGAACAGCAGGATGCGAGCGCCCGGCCGCGAGATCTGCAATGCCTGCTCCACCAAACCTTCCACGCTGGTGGCAAGAATGACGGCGTCCACGCCGCGACCTTCCGTTGCGCTTCGCACGGCCGCTTCGAATGAAGTGTCTCGCGGATCGAATGGTTCCGCTCCAAACTCGCGGGACAACCCGCGCCTGAGCTCAATGGTGTCGGTCGCGAACACATGAGCGCCGGCGCGTTTCGCCAACATCGTGAAGATCAAACCAATCGGGCCCTGACCGAGTACGGCAACAACTTCTCCCGGCTCTAGCTCGAGTTGGTGGATGCCCTTGACACACGTATTCACAGGTTCGACCCAACAAGCTTGATCGAACGATACGCCCGGCGGAATGCGTTCCATACCGCGCTCCACAATCCAATCCATCACACGCACGTACTGGGCGAATCCCCCGCCTGCCGGCTCGTAGCCAGCCGTGATGCCGACTTTCTTGTAGACGGGGCACTGCGCGTACAGCCTTCGATGGCAATAAAAGCACTCACTGCAAGGTATATGGTGAAAGACGACCACGCGATCGCCGGGCGCAAATTTGCTCACGCCTTCGCCGACAGCCGCAACCACGCCCGCTGTTTCATGCCCGAAGATGCGGGGCGGAGCGAGCAGGTTATATTCGATTTTTTTCAGATCGGTGTGACAGATTCCACAGCTCTCAACCCGGACGAGGATTTCGCGCGGTCCGATTTGCGGCGTTTTTACATCTTGAACCGATACGCGGCTCTCGCCGACGTAAACGGCCGCTTTCATCGTCTGCGGGATTTCACTCTGTCGGTCCAGCACTATCGACGGCTGGACTGATTCGGCAACTGACAAGAAACTCTCCCAACACCTTCGCGGCATTCTCTGCCCGCTGCTTCAATTTAAGAAGCCCCGCCCACTTGTGCGGATGCATTAAGGCGTACATGCCAATTTTCCCACGAGCGATGCGCCCTTCGGCATCGCGCATTTGATTAAAATCTATTACCAGCTCTTCGTCCACCCGGTCGGAGACGACCTTGATACAGGCGAAGGGAATGCCCGCACGGGATGCGTGTGAGGCAATCGCTGCAGATTCCATATCCACGGCGACCGCGCCGACGTTTGCAAGTTCCGCCTTCTCTGCTGCGCTCCAAGCCACGCGATCCTGCGTGACCACGCGGCCGCTCTTGTAATCGCGATCGGTAGCGACCTCGGCACAGACGAACCGCTCGTCACCGGAGCGAAAGAACACTTCTGTCGCTACCACGATGTCGTTCTCGCATAAAGCCGTATCGAGCCCTCCGCACAATCCGGTGGCGACCACGGCTTCCAAGCGCGAGGACGACAACTCAGCAGCCGATACCGCCCGAATTGCAGTTTCAACCGCGCGTACGGACAGCTTAGGTCCCGCACCGTTGGCAGCAAGCATGACGCGCCGGCTCTCCCAGATACCTTCGTACGCGTAACCGATAGGCCACTTCAGCTTGCGCAGACCGGTCAGCATCTTTGCCAGCGGCTCTAATTCCAGTGCTTCGGACGCGACGTAGAGAATTGCCATTTAGCAATAGCCATTAGCGCGGAACCATTCAATCGCGCGCCCCAGTGCTGTATCCACGTTGCCTGGTGCATAGCCGAGTTCCCGTATCGCCTTGGCGGTCGAGACAAACATCTTTTTTCGTGCCATCTTCACTCCCTCCAGCGGCGCAATAGGCGGTTTGCCCGTGATGTTCGCCCAAGCTGTTGTGATCACGCCCGTTGCATAGGCTAACGCATACGGCACTTCGATCTTCGGCGCCGGCTTTCCGGCAATCTTCGCCAGCCGCGCCAGGATCTCTTTCAGCGTCACGTTCTCGCAGCCGAGAATATACCGCTCACCGACCTTGCCACGCTCGGCGGCTAGCAGATGTCCAGCTGCAGTATCGCGCGCGTCTGTCAGATTCAGGCCGGTGTCGACGAAAGCGGGGAGCCGGTTGTTCATGAAGTCGACGATGATCTTTCCGGTAGGAGTCGGCTTCCAATCGTGATCACCGACGGGAGCAGTCGGATTGACGATCACAACAGGCAATCCCGCATGCGCTTTCTCGAGCGCGACCTGTTCAGCCAGCCATTTCGAGCGCTTGTAGTGACCGGCCATATCCGCAATGGAGACTGGCGTGTCCTCATCCCCTTCGCGATCTTTCGGCATGCCGATGCACCCGACCGTGCTGGTATACACGACATGGTCGACGCCAGCGCGCTCGGCAGCTTCGAGTACATTGCGAGTTCCCGTGACGTTCGAGTCATACAGATCCCGCGGAGTTCGCGACCAGAGCCGGTAATCGGCGGCGACATGAAAGACGAGGTCACATCCGGCTACGGCCTTCTGTAAGGATTCAGCATCCCGTAGATCGCCCGTCACGCGCTCTACGTCCAACTCTTTGATCTGGCTGTTGGGACGGCAGAGAGCGCGAACGCCGAATCCTTTTTCGGTAAGCAGCCGGGCGACATGCCAGCCGAGAAATCCGCTGGCGCCGGTGACAAGAGCGAGAGGCAAACCGTCTTTAGCTGGCCCTCGCGGCTTTCGCAGCGGTGTGGACTAACGAATTGTCCGTTGCGTTTTCAGCGTCGCGGGCAGATATCGTATTCAGGAAGGCGGCCAAGGCGAGCAACGGGAACGTATTGCGGTACTCGGTGTAAGAGAGATAAAACACGCCCGGGAAGCCGGTGCCGGTGCAGTAGTCCTCGTTCCAGGTGCCGTCTGGGCGTTGCGTGGCGACGAGATAGTCGATGCCGTTATAGAGGCTTTCACTGCGCAAATCGCCGCCGGCGAGCAGCGCAAGCACGGCCCAGGCCGTTTGCGAAGGCGTGCTGGAGTTCGGCATGAAACGACATTCGTCGTAGCTGGAACAACTCTCACCCCAGCCGCCGTCACGATTCTGATACGCGCGAATGAATTCGATGCCTTGCTGGATGCTTGGTTCATTCTCGTCCACGCCGGCGGCCCGCAAACCCCGCAACGCCAGGAACGTGCCGTAGATGTAGTTGACGCCCCAACGGCCATACCAACTGCCGTCGTGTTCCTGTGCTTTCAACAGATATTGAACGCCACGGGCGATGGCGGGATCACTGGGCTTCATGCCACAGGCGATCAGTGCTTCGAGAACCCGGCCAGTGATATCCGGGCACGAGGGATCAAGCATCGCGTTGTGGTCCGCGAAGGGGACGTGGCTGAGAATGTTCCAGTTGTTGTCGACGTCGAATGCCGCCCAACCACCGTCTCTGCCCTGCATAGCGAGCATCCAGTCAACGGCGCGCTTTTCGCATGCACGCTGCTCGGACTCATTCGACCCGTTCGCGCGGCGCAAAGCCATCAGCACCATTGCGGTGTCGTCGACGTCGGGATAAAACTCGTTGTTAAATTCGAATGCCCAGCCGGAGGGCTCGGCGTTCGGCCGCTTGACCGACCAGTCGCCTTTCCGGCGAATTTCCTTGGACAACATCCAGTCCATAGTCCGGCGCAACGCCGAAGCCGGAGCGTTGCCCGCTTCTTCCAAAGCGAAGGCCGCGATGGCCGTGTCCCAAATAGGCGAGAAGCAGGGCTGGCAGAAAAAGCCGCGCCGGTCGTCCACCATTAAGTTGTCGAACTGCTTTTGAGCTTCAACCCGCAGCGGATGTTCAGGACCATAACCCAACACATCCAGGGCCATGACGGCGTACTGCATTGATGGGTAAATTGCGCCCAATCCATCAGAACCGTCGAAGCGCGCGATCATCCACTCTTCGCATTTCTTTACCGCATATTTTCGGATGACATGTAGGCCTGTCTTTTCCCAAAGCTTCAGCAGCTTGTCGATAGCCAGGAAGCAATTGCGCCACGTAAAACTTTTGAGGCTTGGTTCCGGCACCATAGGTGTGCCCGGAAGGAAGAGTTCGTCAACGTTAAAGCCCGACGGTACGGGACGATGCGGATTCGATGCATGGAGAATTGACAGCGGGATGACGATGGCTCGCGTCCAGGAAGACATCCGGTAGATGAACTTGAACGGAAGCAGAATGATTTCCGGCGGAATGGAGGGACAGGCATTGCGCGGAAACAGATCAAACAGGCTCAGGTTTGTTCGAACGTAGCTGTTTGAAGCCTGCAAACCGCCCATTTCTATAATTCGGCTATGCAGACGTTCCATGCGCCAGTCATTAGCCGGCACGCCCGCTACCTTTAGCGCGAAATAAGCCTTAATGGAGGCATTGATCTCCGACGGCCCATGCAGGTAGATGTTGAAACCGCCGTCTTCGAGCTGTCGCGCAAAAACCGAATTGACCGCCTTGTCAATCTGGGCACGAGTGGGCGGATTCCAAACGCCGTCGACCGGCGGATGCAGCCAAAGCTGCATTAGGATGTAGTCAGCTTCGAGCGTCGTATCGGCGCGCAGATCAGCCCACCAGTACCCCTCCCGCGATTGCCTTTGCAGCAGAGACGCGGATGCGCGGCGAACCGCATCCGCAGCTGCCGTATTCAGCGATTGAGAGGTTTGTAGGCCGTATCTCATCCTTCTCGTGTCTAGTTCGTTCGAACAGTGTGCAGTCGGGGAGTGAAACTTTCAAGATCGGAAGGAAGGGTGAAGCGCACGTCTTCTTCCTTGATCTCCGCTTCTTCCAAATCCGTGTACCCTTGCGTTTGCAAGTGATCGATGAGTTCCTGCACCAGATGCTCCGGCGCCGATGCCCCTGCCGTCACCGCTACTGTTTTGATGCTCTTCAACATCTCCGGCTTCACTTCACTGCAGTCATCCAGCAGGTAAGCCGGAATGCCCGCCTTTTCACAGACTTCCACCAAACGGCGTGAATTGGAACTGTTTTGCGAGCCCACCACCAGAAGCGCCCCGCATAAAGGCGCTACGGCTTTGACGGCGAGTTGCCGATTTTCGGTTGCGTAACAGATGTCCTGTGTCTTCGGCCCGATAATCTTGGGGAAGCGCTCAAGCAGCCGCTTCACGATGTCGCTGGTTTCGTCGAGCGAAAGCGTAGTCTGTGTAAGATAGACCATCTTTTCGGGATCTGAAATTTGAAGACGATTAACGTCATCGACGTCGGAGACGAGGATCGTGCTCTCCGGAGCTTCGCCCAAAGTGCCGGTAACCTCGTCGTGGTCGCGGTGGCCAATCAGGATTATGGTGTAACCCTGCTTGGCGAAGCGGACGGCTTCCAGGTGAACCTTGGTCACCAGCGGGCAAGTGGCATCGATTACCTGCAGGTGACGCTCTTTGGCTTCGGTGCGAACAGCCGGCGATACGCCATGGGCGCTGAAAATGACGCGCGCGCCTTCGGGCACCTCGCTTAGCTCTTCCACGAAAATGGCGCCCGCCGTGCGCAGTTCGTCCACAACGTGGCGGTTGTGAACGATCTCCTTCCGGACATATATAGGAGCACCGTAGAGATCAAGGGCGATCTTAACGACATCTATGGCGCGAACGACTCCAGCGCAAAACCCCCGCGGTTTCAGTAGGATAATCTTCTTCTGGACAGCGTCGGTTGGGCTCGGCCCAGCCGGCGTATCAATCTCGTAGGCAAGGCCGGATGAAGACATAGGCGGAAAGCATAAGTATAACAATTAATTGACCTTTTACCCAATGTTAAAAGTAAGTTGCGCGATTTCAGACGTTTAGCGCGAGAGGGTTGTTCCCCTGGCCGGCGAAGTCACTTTTTGCTTCCGCTAGGGTAAATCACATGGCAGGAACGAAAGTTGCGGTAATCACCGGGGCAGCCCAGGGAATCGGAAAACGCACAGCCGAGGTTTTGACTGACATGGGTTATTCTCTTGTGCTGACGGATCTGCAAGCGTGCGGCATCGACGCGGCCGTCGAAGTGCTCGGAGACGTTGCGCAAGAAGATACTGCGGTGCGAGTGGCTGAGACCACGCGATCAAAGTTCGGGCGTGTGGACGTGCTGGTGAACAACGCGGGGATATCGCACATTGCGCCGGCCGAGACCATTACGGCCGAAGATTTTCGGCGCGTTCAGGAGGTCAACCTGCTTGGTCCGTTTCTCATGTCCCGGGAGATTGGGCGCATGATGCTGGCGCAGGGATCGGGAAGCATTATCAATATCGCATCGGTTGCGGGATTGCTCGGCATTGCAGACCGCGCCGCTTACAACGCAAGCAAACACGGACTGATCGGGCTCACGCGAACTTTAGCAGCAGAATGGGGCGGCCGCGGAGTGCGTGTGAATGCAGTGTGTCCGGGATGGGTGAAAACCCCGATGGACTTTGCGCCACAAGCATCGGGGCTCTACTCAGATGCGGATATTACCGGCCGTGTGCCGATGGGCCGCTTCGCGACTCCGGATGACATTGCCAATGCAATCGCATTTCTCGCGGATGGGGAGAAGAGCGCGTTCGTCAACGGCCATACGCTCTCGGTAGATGGCGGTTGGTTTGGCGATGGAAGCTGGGAGAGCTTGCGATTAAGGCATAGGTGAGGAATTACTGACCTTTTTCCCAGCGGAAATACACTGCCGCGAGCGGCGGAATGTTTACGGTGATGGAATAATCTCGGCCATGCAAGGGAACGGGAACCGTGTTGACCCCGCCGAAATTTCCGCGTCCGGTGCCGCCGTAGAGAGTTGCGTCGGAGTTGAAGATCTCCTTCCAATGGCCTCTGCGCGGTACTCCGACACGATAGCTGTCGCGAGGAATAGGACTGAAGTTGAACACCGCAGCAATGGCCTGGTCCTCTGATTTGCCTTTTCTGAGGAAGCTCAGAACGTTGTTTTCCGAGTCGTGCAGGTCGAGCCATTCGAAACTGTCAGGCGTGATTTCGCGCGTGACTAATGCCGGCTCTTCGCGATAGAGGTGATTTAACTCGCCGATTATAAGCCTCATCGACGCATGTGGTGCGCTCTCCAGCAGTTCCCATTGCAGGCTGCCGTCGTGATTCCATTCCGACCACTGCCCGAATTCGCCGCCCATGAAGAGCAGTTTCTTGCCCGGCTGCGCATACATGTATGAGAACAGCAGCCGTAAGTTTGCGAACTTGCGCCAATCGTCCCCCGGCATTTGGGCGAGGAGCGAGCCCTTGCCGTACACCACTTCGTCATGCGACAGCGGCAGGACGAAATTCTCATTGAACGCATAGACCATGCGGAATGTGAGTTTGTGGTGATGAAACTTGCGGAACAGCGGATCCTGCCGCATGTACTCCAGGGTGTCGTGCATCCAGCCCATGTCCCACTTCAACCCGAAGCCCAGGCCACCGACATACACGGGTCTTGAAACAAGGGGCCACGCGGTGGACTCTTCCGCAATGGTCTGCGTATCCGGATGCGCGCGGAACACATCCTCATTCATGACCCGCAGGAATGCGATGGCATCCAGATTTTCGCGGCCGCCGTACTGGTTCGGAATCCATTGGCCTTCCTTCCGCGAATAGTCGAGATAAAGCATCGACGCGACGGCATCCACGCGCAGAACATCGGCATGATACCGGTCGAGCCAGAACATGGCGCTACTCAACAGGAAGCTGCGCACTTCCGGCCGGCTGTAATCGAATATGAAGCTATTCCAATCGGGATGAACGCCTCGTCGCGGATCGGCCGGCTCGTATTCATGCGCGCCATCGAAGTAGCCGAGTCCGTGCTCATCGTTGGGAAAGTGCGACGGCACCCAGTCAAGAACGACGCCGATTCCCGCCTGATGGAACTGATCGATCAGCCGCATGAAATCCTGCGGCGTACCGTAGCGGCTGGTAGGCGCAAAGAAGCCGGTGATTTGATAACCCCAGGAGCCGTAGAACGGATGCTCCATGATGGGCATGAACTCGACGTGCGTAAAGCCCATCTCCTTGACATATGGAATGAGCTGCTCAGCGAGTTCTGAGTAGGTGAGAGAGCGATTTTCCTCTTCTACAACGCGACGCCATGAGCCCAGATGCACTTCGTAGATGGACATGGGCGAATCCAGGCTGTTCGCATATCGACGGCTCTGCATCCACTCGCCGTCGCCCCATTGATAGTCGAGATCCCAGATGATGGACTCTGTGTGAGGTGGCGTGCCATGAAAGAAGCCGACGGGATCGGCCTTAGCCGCCTTGTAGTCGTTGAGCTTGGACTCTACCCAATATTTGTAGTGCGCGCCTGAGGTAACGCCGGGGGCGAAACCCTGCCAGATGCCGGCGCCCGTGGGCGACAAAATGGTGGTTTCCCGATGCCAGTCATTGTAGGGTCCTATGACCGAAACGAATTTCGCATTCGGAGCCCACACGGAAAACTGCGTTCCACCGCGTTCGTGAATCACATGCGCGCCAAGGACATCGGCCAGCTTGACGTGAGTGCCTTCCTGGAAAAGGTAGATATCGTTCTCGTTGAGAGAGCGCGTGTTGTTGGCCATTTTGTTATGTCAGTCGACGAGGCTGAGGATACCGCGCACGGGGATGTGGACCCAATCGGGGCGGTTGTTCAATTCGTAGGCGACTTCGTAGAGAGCTTTGTGCAGAATGAAGGCGTCCAGAAGCACGCGCTGTTGTTGCTGATCCTGCGGCAGAAAGACGCTGCCTTCCGCCGTGCGAAGGTATGCATTCAAATACTCATCGCTAACCAAGTCATTCCAAGTCTCAGCCCACATTTCCAGATCTTTCGCGCCGGAGCGTTGCTCGAAGAGAGCGGCATACGCAGCATATTGGAACGATCGCAACATTCCGGCCACATCGCGCATCGCGATCCCTTTCGCGCGACGCTCGCTTAAAGGCCGCGCAGGCTCACCTTCGAAATCGATGATCATAAAGTCGCTGCCCGTCCAAAGCACCTGGCCGAGATGATAGTCGCCGTGGAAGCGGATGCGGGCGGCGTCGATCTTCTGATCGCGCAGCACGGAAAATCGCTCGGTGACACGGGTTTCGAGATGCAGAAGACGGGTGCCTAACTCGGCGGCTTGTCCGGACAGTGTCGCTTGTTTCCGGCGCAGAGTTTCGAACGCGATGTCGGCTTGCGACACCATGTCGTTAAAGAGTTGCTCTCCCGCTTCCTTCGTGAACGGCTCAGGTTCGAAATCAGGATTGCCGTAACCGCTGGCCAAAACCTTGTGCATCTCCGCGGTACGCTGACCGAGCAGCGCCGCAGCGCGGAGATAATCGCCCGCGTCCCTTTCTTCGCTGCCGAAGTACTCGTTCAAAGAGTCTAAGGTGTATTTCCACGCATCGCCTTTGTTGGGGACAAATTGCTGGAGGATTCCTGCCGAGTACTCGCCATTTGTCCGAGCGGAGTATTCGACGGTGCCCAGAACGGCCGGCGTGTGGGCGAACCCGTGTTCGGTTAGGAACGCACCGATCTCGACATCGGGATTGGTGCCCGCCTCAATCTTTCGGAACAGCTTCAGGATGTACTGATCGCCAAAGATGATGGACGTATTGCTTTGCTCCGCCCGCGACACGGCGCTTTCGAGTTGCTGCCCCATTTCGGGTGCGCGGAACGCCGCGGTACGCGCGAATATGAGTGCGCCGGAGCTTCCTTTGAAAACAGAATTGCTGGCAAAGGCAGCCAACAACTCATTACGAAATTGCGCGTTATTCAACGCTTCAACAGGTTCACCTGCACCCGCGCCACTCTTGTCGGTGACAACGTAGTGGTCGCAATCGCCTTCGGCGTAGTTTACGCGCACCAATAGAAAACGCGCCGACTCGCTGGGCATTGGAATGACGTCTTCGACCTCCGCGCTGCGTATTTCGCGCGCCTTGCTGCGAAACCAGCGCCGATTGCGGATGAAATCAGCTAATGAGCCCGCGTGCTGAACAGCAGAAGTCATATGGGTTGGATTCCCGATGCATCAGCCTGCTTTCACAGGAAATACTCGAAATCGGTTTCCACCCGGAGGCGTCGTCGTATGCGGAAAACATGACCCGGCACGGAATTGGGATCCAGTTCCACGTAGTTTCGCCTGCCTGACCACATGTAGCGGGCGCCAGTCAATAAGTCGTTCGCCTGATAAGGTCGGTCTTCTTCGACACCGAGACGATCAAGTGGCAGATCGACGAAGCCCATTTGCCTGTGATGCGGATCGAGATTGACCACGGTCACGATGAGATTCGAATTGTCCGGCGTGCGTTTGCTGTAGCAGATGAGCTGATCGTTGTCCACCGGGTGAAACTCGAGCGTCCAGTCCTGTTGCAGCGCGGGGTTTTCGTTGCGGATGCGATTTACCACTGCGATGAATTCTTTGAGACTGTGACTGCTGTCCAAATCCCACTCGCGTATTTGATACTTCTCGGAATCTAAATATTCTTCGCTTCCGGGACGCACCGGCCGACCTTCCATCAATTCGAATGCGGGGCCGTAGATGCCATAGTTGGCGCCGAGCGTGGCAGCCAGCAGAAAGCGAATCAGAAATGCCGCACGTGTGCGCAATTGCAGAAATTCCGTCAAAATGTCAGGTGTGTTCGGCCACTGATTCGGGCGGAAGAAATCGTGCACCGGAGATTTTGTGATCTCGGTCAAATAGGTGGTTATTTCGTTTTTCGCGTTGCGCCAGGGAAAGTATGTGTACGACTGGCTGAAGCCAAGCTTCGCAAGACGATACATGATCTTCGGCCGCGTGAACGCTTCAGAGAGAAAAAGCACATCAGGCCACTTTGCCTTTAGATCCGTGATGCACCATTCCCAAAACGGAAAGGCCTTCGTGTGCGGATTGTCGACGCGGAAGATACGGACACCCTGCTTGATCCAGTACTCGAAAATACTCTTCAGCTCCATCCACATTTCGAACCACTTGGTGCTTTCGAAATCGAAGGGATAGATGTCCTGATATTTTTTCGGCGGATTTTCAGCGTACTGAATTGTGCCGTCGGGCCGCTTGCGAAACCATTCCTCGTGCTCTTTGACGTAGGGATGATCGGGGGCGGCTTGAAAGGCGATATCGAGAGCA
This sequence comes from Bryobacteraceae bacterium, assembly GCA_036276155.1. GTDB lineage: Bacteria > Acidobacteriota > Terriglobia > Bryobacterales > Bryobacteraceae > Bog-105. The sequence continues at coordinate 32,051 of DATBEG010000091.1, forward strand.
ATCTGCATGCCTAAGCCTTCAGCGCGTTTCACCAGGCTGCGGAAATCATCGAGCGTGCCCAATTGCGGGTGAATCGCTTTGTGGCCGCCTTCTGCTGAACCGATGGCCCAGGGGCTGCCAACCTCACCCGGCTCTGCCGTGGTTGAGTTGTTCTTGCCTTTGCGGAAATTCGTTCCGATCGGATGGATGGGCGGCAGATACACGATGTTGAAGCCCATTTCCGCGATATAGGGCAGACGTGCTTCGCAGTTTTTGAACGTGCCGTGTTCGCCGGGCTCCTTCGATGCCGAGCGGGGGAAGAATTCGTACCAGGAACTGAATCGCGCGCGGACGGGGTCAATCACCAGCACCAACTCACGATCGAAGCGAGTCGCAAAGCGGCGATCGGGGTATCGCAGCATCACGTCGTTAAGGGCCGGGTCGCTAGCGACCGCGCGACGCGCTGCATTGTCCTCACCCGTGCGAAGCGCTTTCGCCTGGGCGGTCAGCCATTCGCTATCGCGTCCTTTTGCCTGCGCTGCCGCAGCTTCAATCAGATCGGCGCCGATCAGGTAATCGACTGGGGTGTCGCTATTTGCCTGGATGCGTTTGGCAAGATCGCGCCGCCAGGTTTCCCAGTGATCGATCCACCCGTCAACGGTGTAAACATAGCGCCCAAGATCCGCGGCGGGGAATTCGCCGGCCCAGCGGTCATTGACTAGCGGCCGCATTCTGGTCTCGTTCCATTCTTTGGATTTCTCGTGACGAAAGCGAACTACGGCGGCAACGGAATCGTGACCGTCGGTGAAGACGTCGGCTTCGACCTGAACTACGTCCCCCACTGTGCGCTTGGCGGGAAATCGTCCGCCATCCACTTGGGGCGTAATGCCCTCAATGACGACCCTTTGGCGGCCGTCGAGCGGTGGCTTATTGCTCGTGTTTGCAACACCTGATTGCGTGCTCTCGGTCAGAGCGTCCGGTTCTTTTACAGCGGTACTATTCGGCACGGCCATCCTCCATGTGACAGATGAATGCTGCGGCTGGTTACTGTCCGCGTTTTTCTTACAGCTTGCCGTGTTTAGATCGAGAAGACTCGATCAGTTTGCGGTAAAGGTCAATAGTCTGGTCCGCAATCGCAGACCAGCTAAATGTTTCTTCTACGCGTTTGCGCCCAGCAGCTCCAAACCGGCGGCATTTTTCGGGATCGGCAAGCAAATCTGAAACCTTGGCGGCAAAATCGCGAGCAAATTTGTCCGGTTGCCTCGGGAACCCATTTTCATCCTGTTCGAAAGGCACCAGATATCCTGTCACGCCATCCGCGACAACCTCTTTAATTCCGCCGGTGGCGCTGCCCACTACCGGGGCGCGGCATGCCATCGCTTCCAGATTGATGATGCCGAATGGCTCATAAACAGACGGGCAAACGAATACACGCGCGTGGCTGTAAAGCTGAATGACTTCGGGTTTAGAAATCATCTTCTCGATCCACACAATGTGGGGATGGTCGGCGCGCGCAGCTTCGATCTTTTGCCGCAGCTCGCTTGCGATCTCCGGTGTATCGGGCGCGCCAGCGCAGAGCACCACCTGCGTATCCGGGGGCATGTAACGGATCGCGTCCGCCAGGTTGGTGATGCCCTTCTGGCGCGTGATGCGCCCCACGAAAAGAATGTACGGCCGGCCCGGATCAACACCGTACGTTTCGAGGGCGTCTGTTTTATCGGTCTTGCGATATTCGTTGAGATCGATGCCGTTGTAGATGACGTGTACGCGATCAGGATCAAGGGGGTAGACGCGCAGGATGTCTTCCTTTGTGCCGTTTGACACTGCAATAACGGCATCGGCATCGAGGATTGCGGTTCGTTCCATCCAGGAACTCATCGCGTAGCCGCTGCCCAATTGTTCCGCTTTCCAGGCGCGCAACGGTTCCAGGCTATGCGTCGTGAGCACGAAAGGAATTTTGTAGAGCTTCTTGGCCAGAAATCCTGCCATGGACACGTACCAGGTGTGCGTATGCACGACGTCTATGTTTTCGAGCGCCTTCACCTGCGTGAGATTCAGGCTCAGGGCTTCCAGGGCGCCTTTGAACTTCGCGGTTGTGCCGTTCGAAATCTCCTTCCACGGCTCGTTTCCGATTACTTTGAGATTGCCTTGCTGCGAATTTTGATCGCCCCAGCACTGCACTTCCACTTCGATCTTTTTCGCCAGTTCGCGGCTGAGGTACTCGACGTGAACGCCGGCCCCGCCATACACATAGGGCGGATATTCGCGGGAAAAAAGACCTGCTCTCAAGGGGACCTCCTCCTGCTGCTCAAAGTTGCTGCCGGTAAAGCCTGGCATTTATCCGGCGCTCCAAAGAGAAACTATCATGCAGACGCCTTGCGGGGCGCGATTATAACGCGGAAAGCACGCTACATTGGAAGGGTTTCGATGAAACGCCGTCATTTTCTGCTTTCCGCGGCTTTGCCGACCGCCGCTTTTTCCATCCAGCCGCCGGAAGCAAGGCCGCAGCGAACAGCGGCATTCCATTTCTCTTTGGACGAAGTCACAATTTCCGACCTGCAGAGGAGGATGAAGCAGGGGGAGATATCCTCGCACGAGATTTGCAGCCGGTATCTGCAGCGTATTGAGGACATCGACAGGCGCGGGCCAACGCTACGCGCCGTCATTGAAACGAATCCGGATGCGCTGGCCATTGCGCGCTCACTCGATGAGGAGCGCCGCACAAAAGGCCCGCGGAGCCCGCTGCACGGCATTCCGATTCTGCTGAAGGACAACATCGAGACAGCCGATCGCATGCAGACCACGGCGGGATCGCTGGCTTTGCTGGGCGAACCTGCACGCACGGATTCGTGGGTTGCTGAGCGCTTGCGTACGGCTGGCGCCGTGATCCTCGGCAAAACCAATTTGAGTGAGTGGGCGAACTTCCGCTCCACGCATTCGACCAGCGGATGGAGTGGCCGCGGCGGTTTGACCCGTAATCCTTATGCGCTTGATCGCAATGCCTGTGGATCGAGCACGGGATCAGGTGTAGCTGTTTCGGCAAACTTTGGCGTGGCGGCGGTCGGTACAGAAACTGACGGCTCCGTCGTATGCCCATCTTCTATATGCGGCATTGTCGGCATCAAACCCACGGTGGGGCTGATCAGTCGCGCGGGCATCATTCCGATATCTCACAGCCAGGACACAGCGGGCCCGATGGCGCGAACCGTGCGCGATGCGGCGATCTTGCTGGGCGCGCTCGTTAGCACGGATAACCGCGATAGTGAAACGATCTCGAACGCGGGACACACCTTCACCGATTACACACAATTTCTGGATACGGACGGCTTGCGCGGGGCGCGTATCGGAATTGCGCGGCAATATTTCAATATCAGTCCCGCAGTGAACGCGGTGATGGAGGATTGCATCTCACTCATGCGCGATTCCGGCGCGGTAATTATAGACCCGGCGGATCTTTCCTCTTACGAATCGTGGCGGGAAAGTGAGACGGAAGTTCTGCTGTACGAATTCAAAGCGGACCTGAATCGTTATTTGGCAGCGAGGCAAGCGGGAGTGCGATCGCTGGCTGACTGTATCGCATTCAACAGCACCCATCGAAGTGTTGAAATGCCCTACTTCGAACAGGAGTTGATGGAGCAGGCGAATGCCAAGGGCCCATTAACGGACAAAGCGTATCGGGACGCATTGGCAACCAGCAAGCGATTGACCCGCAAAGACGGAATTGATGCGACGATGACGAAGTACAAGCCGGACGCGATTGTTGCGCCTACTTCCGGACCGGCGTGGATAACCGACCTTGTGGACGGAGACAAAGCAGACAGCGGGTGCGCCTCGCCCCCGGCCGTTGCCGGTTATCCCCACATTACGGTCCCCGCAGGTTCGCATTTTGGTCTGCCGTTTGGCATTTCGTTCTTTGGATCCGCGTGGAGTGAGCCGAAGCTGTTAAAGATTGCTTACTCTTTTGAGCAGATGCGGCGCGCCCGGCGAAAGCCACAGTTCCTTGCCACCGTCAACTTGAGCGCCTAATTCCCGCTCTGGTCGGCATCATTAGGGTGTAATGGCACAGGAACATCGCGTTCTGATTCTGGGCGGCGGTTTCGGCGGACTGTACGCAGCGCAGGCTCTAAAAAGTGCGCCGGTGGACGTTACTCTCATCGATCACCGGAACTTCCACCTGTTTCAGCCGCTGCTGTACCAAGTGGCGACGGGCTCGCTATCGCCCGGCGAAGTCGCAGCGCCGTTGCGCGGTGTGCTCTCGAAACAGAAAAATACGCGCGTGCTGCTGGGCGAAGCAGTGGATATCGATCCGGCAACGAAAGAAGTTTCGCTCAAGGACGGCGCTCGCGTCCCATACGATTCACTGATTGTCGCGACCGGTTCGCAAAGCACGTACTTCGGGCACAATGAATGGGCCAAATGGGCGCCCAGCTTAAAGAGCATCGAGGAAGCCACGGCGATTCGCCACAAGATCCTGCTTGCTTTCGAAGCCGCCGAACGCATCACCGATCCCGCTGAGCGGCAGGCATGGCTCACGTTTGTTATCGTCGGCGCAGGCGCCACGGGAGTCGAACTCGCCGGAGCGTTAGGAGAGATCTCGCGCCACACGCTCAAGAATGATTTCCGGTCTATTCATCCCCAAGACGCGCGCATCATCGTTGTTGATGGAGGACCGCGTGTTCTGGCGACGTACCCGGACGATCTCTCAAGGAAAGCCGAACAAGCGTTGATTCACCTAGGCGCGCGTGTGCGCACCGGTCTCGTGGTCACCTGCATCGATGGCAACGGCGTGACGCTGAAGGACAAAGCCGGAAGAGAAGACCATATTGCTTCGCACACGGTCATCTGGGCCGCGGGTGTGGGCACGTCCGATTTTGTCAAGACACTGGCGCAGCGTACCTCTGCTCCTACGGAAAAGGGGCGTATCAAAGCAAATCCGGATCTGACGATTCCGAACTATCCCGACATTTTTGTTGTGGGCGATGTTTCCTACAGCCTCGACGAGCACGGCAAGCCATTACCTGGCGTGGCACAAGTTGCGATGCAGGGCGGGGAATACGCGGCCAAAGCGATACGCCGGCGGAGAGAGGGCAAAGCGCCCGCGCGTCCGTTCAAGTACTTCAACAAGGGCGATCTAGCGGTCATTGGCCGCGGTAAAGCCGTCGCAAATGTGTTCGGCATCCATTTAGCCGGCGTCGTCGCGTGGTTTGTCTGGGTATTCATTCATCTGCTGTACATCGTCGAATTCCAAAGCAGGCTATTGGTAATGCTGGAGTGGGGTTTCCTCTACTTGACCTACAACCGCGGCGCGCTTCTGATCACAGGAAAAGCTGCCGAAGCCTCTGTTTCCGGCGTGAACAAGGCTGCGGTGAGTGGTGAATCCTGATAGGCGACAACTGTCAGAGTGCTAATTTAAGAGACACCATTAGGGGTAGAATGTGGCGCGCTAAATGCGTTTAGCGAGGCCGTTCTTGTTGATCTATGGAGTTGCTCATCTCCGGACCGAAAGGCCAGCCGACGACCTTCGAACTCAAGAAGGAACCCCTGTCCCTTGGCCGATCCGCAGACAACGATCTGGCCTATCCCGACGATCCGTGGCTCTCTAGATTTCATCTTTGCTTCGAAAGGCAAAACGGAGAGACCTGGTATGTGCGCGATTGCGGCGCGCGTAACGGGACGGTTCTGAATTCCACCACGCTGAAGGCTCCGCACCCCATCAAGCCAGGTGATCGCATTTACGCGGGGCACCTCACGATCGAGGTGAAGGACAGGCACTCCGAGACGAAAAAGAACGTGATCTCGTTCATCAGCACAGATGAAGAGAAAAGCACGCGCGAAGCGACGATTGTGACCAGCCTCGACAAAGTGCTGGGCAAAGCGGAGGTGCCTGATCAGCGATCGGGCGCCAGCGACTCCGGGCTGCAAAGCGCGCGTTTTGTGAAGGCTCTGATCCGCGCCGGGCAGGAGCTCGCGGGTCATTCGCCTTTAGAAGAGTTGTTCCCGGCCATCCTGAAGCTGGCCCTTTCCGCGACGGGTGCAAAGCGCGGCGTCATTCTGACACTTGAAAACGGCGACCTCGTCGTGAAGGCTAGCGAAGGTGCTGGATTCGCGCTCAGCACGGCCGTGCGCGACAGGGTTCTTCGCGACAGATGCTCTCTCGTGATCGGCGACGCGATGCTCGATGATGTGTTCCGTATGCAGAAGAGTATTGTTCTGCAGCGTGTCCGGAGCATGATGGCTGTGCCGCTGCAAACGGGCGATCGTGTCATCGGCATCATTTACGTGGATAACGGTACGCTGATGCGGCCTTTCTCGCAGGAAGATTTGGACCTGCTCACGGTGATGTCGAACGTGGCCGCCATTCGCATCGAACATGCGCGGCTGAACGCGATTGAGCAGGCCGACAAGATTTTCGAGATGGAGCTTGCCCAGGCGAGCGAAATTCAACGTAGCTTGCTTCCCCCGCACGCGCCGGTTTATTCAGGCTATGAGTTGGCCGGGCTGAACATTCCCTGTCGTACCGTGGGTGGCGACTACTATGATTTTCTGCCCTACCCCGATGGGCGGCTTGGCGTGGTGGTGGGCGATGTTTCCGGCAAGGGTTTGCCGGCCGCAATGATGATGTCCAATCTGCAGGCGCGCGTGCAGATGCTTGTGGATTACAACCCTGACCCGGCAAGAGCCATTACGGTCTTGAATCGCAACTTGGCGGAGCACGGCGTCCCGGGCCGATTCATTACTTTCTTCTATGGTTTGCTGGATCCCGCCACGGGTCTGCTTGAGTACAGCAACGCCGGCCACAACTATCCTGTGATTCTACGCGCAAACGAAGAGATTGAGGACCTTCCGGGCAGCGGCATGGTAATGGGAATCATGGCTAAAGAGCGATATGAGCGTGCAGAGACTTATCTCCGGCCAGGCGATCTGCTCGCGCTTTATAGCGACGGTGTCACCGAAGCAGTAAATGAGAAGGACAAGGAATTCGGCGAGCACGGACTCGGAAAATTTCTTCTCCGAAATCGCCATCAGTCCTGCGGGGACTTGGTTAACGCGCTCGCCGAGGAGGTTCGTGGATGGTGCAGGTCAACCTCTTTCGCGGATGACTTCACCGTTTTGCTGGTTCGCCGGAATCCAGCATAAGACCTCAGTAACTACATAGTCGACGTGCTGGTGGACGAGGTAGACGTCCCGCCGGTGCTGGTTCCGCCGGTACCTGTGCGGTTCCTGCGGCTCCTACGACCATTGGTGGAGGATCCCGTCGAGCTGGTCTGCCCGTTGTTCATCGTTCCACTTTGGCCACTCGTTCCGCTTTGGCCACTCGTTCCACTTTGCCCACTCTGGCCGCTTTGACCGCTGTGGCCAGCGCTGCCGGCCGACCCGGCACTCCCCGACCCGCCTGAGCCGGACTGAACCATAGGCACGCCGCCGGCAATCAGAGGCAGAGATACAGCGGAAAAAATAAAGGTGAATAGCATCTTCTTCATACGTTGAGAAGCTCCTGCTGGTTGGACACCGTAGCACACATTACATATACCTGCGAGGACTACCGTCCAGGCAAATATGATGGGTCTATGCTACGGCTCCGTGTTGTAACCCGTGCTGTGTTGGTCTTTGCATCCATTTCTGCCGGATCATTCGCCCAAGAGGGGTTGATCGGCCAACTCGATCAAAAAGCCGCCGCCACGGTCTCGGCGCTTGGTGTCCCGAGCGCATCGGTGGCTGTTATCAAGGACAACAAGCTGCTCTGGGCCAAGGCGTACGGGAGAGCGAATCTGCAGAATAACCGGCCGGCGGAAACGAGCACGCGGTATGCCGTGGGATCCATCAGCAAGCAGTTCACGGCGGCAGCATTATTGCTGGAGCAGGAGCGCGGCAAATTATCGCTCGATGATAACGTCGCGAAGTATTTTCCGGAACTCACCCGTGCCAGCGAAGTGACCATCCGGCAGTTGCTCTCGCATACTTCGGGTTATGAAGACTATGCGCCGCAGGATTACCTCATCCCCGAATGGACCCGGTCCACAACTCCGCAGGACATCCTGAACCGGTGGGCGAAAAAGCCGCTCAATTTCGATCCGGGTACTAAGTGGCAATACAGCAACACAAATTATGTGCTCGCCGGCGAGATCCTGGAGAAGGTTTCCGGGCAGAAACTGCTCGATTTGCTGAACGAGAATTTCTTCCGGCGGCTCGGTATGGCGTCTGCGGGAGATTGCGAAGTGCATAGTAGCGCGGATGCGACAGCGTATACACGCTACGCTCTTGGTCCGCCGCGCGAAGTCGGGCGCGAAGCAAGTGGCTGGTATTTTGCAGCCGGCGAGTTATGCATGACGGCCACCGACCTTGCGAAGTGGGACATCGCGTTTCTGGAAAAGAAGATCGTTTCGGCGCAGTCTTATGCCGAGTGGACGCGCGAAGTGAAGTTGAAGGACGGCAAGGGCACGGGGTATGCGCTTGGCCTTAGCGTTGGCGACGCTGCGGGTACCTTGCGAATCTCCCACTCCGGTGAAGTCTCAGGATTTCTCGCATCGAACACGGTGTTCCCGGAAAAGGGCGTTGGTGTAATCGTGCTCTCGAACGAAGACGGCGTCAATCTGATCGGGCCGCTCAGTTCAGAGCTTTCGTCGGTAGTGTTGAATCCGCAAGGCTCGGACGCGCGGGATGACGGAGTTCGGCGGATTCTTCTTGCCTTGCAGGAGGGAAAGATTGACCGGTCACAGTTCACGGCCAACGCCAATGCCTATTTCGGTGAACAGGCGCTGAGCGATTACCGCAACTCTCTTGCGCCTCTTGGGCCGTTGCAGGTGCTTATCCGGCAATCGGAACAGCAGCGCGGCGGAATGACGCATCTCTCTTACCGCGCCCACTTCGAACGCACTTCTGTAGTGCTGAACATCTACGTCACGCCGGACGGGAAGTTCGAGCAATTTCTGATCGAAGAAGCTTTGTAACCTCACCGTCGCCAGCCAAAAAAAAGCCGCCCGTTTCCAGGCGGCCGAAGCATCTGTTCTGAAAAGTAACTGAGAAGAGGAACTACTTCGGTGGCACGGTACCCGTGCCGGGATTCTGTCCCGGGCCCGGCTGAGCGCCCGGATTCGAGCTGGGCGGCGTGCCGATCTTGAAGCCGATGATCTCGCCCGAGACCACAAGCTGAACGCGCCGGTTCTGTTGACGCCCCCGGGAATTATCGTTAGATGCGACAGGATAATTCTCGCCGTAGCCGACGGCCATCATGTTCTGTGTGTTCACACCCTGTGTCATCAGGAAATCGCGAACCGTACTGGCACGCTGCTCTGAGAGCTTCTGATTGAACTCCATGGTGCCGGTGCTATCGGTATAGCCTTCCACCTGGAGATTCAAGCCCGGGTGCGAGATGACAATGCCTGCGATGCGCGCCAACGCAATTTTGGCGGGTTCTTTGAGCGTGTACTTGGCGGTGTCAAACAGCACGTCCTGCATGTTGACCACAAGGCCGCGCGTTGTTTCGACCGTGGGCAAAACGGCGTTGAACTGTTGCAGCAACTGCTCGCGAAGTTGATTCTTCTCCTGCTCGGCCTGCAGGCGAAGGCGGTCGGCTTCTGCTGCCGCCTGCTGCGACTTCTGAGCTTGTGCAGCGGATTCCGCCTTGGCCTGCTCGGCATCCGCGCGCTCACGCGCTTCTAATTGGGCCTGCTGCTCCGCCTGCGCCCTCTGCTGCTCCGCCAGAGCCTTCTGCTGGGCAGCTTGCTGAGCTTGCAGTTGCGACTGCTGAGCCTGAAATTGCGCCTGCTCAGTAGCCTGTTGCGCTGCGGTCTGGCGAGCCGCCGCCTCCTGGCGCTCCTGATCAAGCGCTAGCTGCTCCTGTCGCCGTAAGGAAACCGTCCGCGCATCTTCCGCCTTCTGTACGGCTTCTTTGGAAGTCATAATGGCCGGATTCCACTGCTTGCGCGCCGTATAATCTTCCGCCTGGTTGAGCAGGCTCTCCGCATTCTGATAGGCGTCGTCTGAAAATTTGTCTGCACGTGCGTACTTTGCAATCTGCACCGCATTGATGGCTTCGTAGAGTTCAAGCGGGCTCTTCTTGTTCGAATTCAGATCTACGGGGTGAAGCTGTGCTTCGGGAACCTCATAGGTGTATTGGCTGCGCGGTAACAGTTCGTATTTCGCGTTGACAATTTCCCATTTGCCCATAGTGTCGTTGCGGAGGACGTTCTCCATCACGACAACATCACTCGGCTGCCGCACTGCGAAGTACGGTTCTGCCGTAACGATCAAACCGAAGGCCTGCAATTCCGTAGTGACATCGCCCTTGAAGTTACCGTCCGAATCCACCACCACCTCTCCAAGGTTGGAAGCGTGTCCATCGGGCGTGATCGCCCACAGCACGTAGGTAAGGAACAGTGGTCCGAATGTGCGCGCAGCGGGCAGATGCTTTACATCCAGCTTGACTTCCATGTGTCCAAGCCGGCTATTCACGTCGGCATTTCCCGTCGCCTGCGGAGCGAGTGACGTGCCCTGAAAATCAATTTTGGTCCAACCGCTGTGATTGCGATAGCTGACGGCCTGAATGGATCTCGAGACAACCTGAACTTTGAAAATCGGTACCGGGCCGTTCGTGTTCACGGGGCGATCCGGCGCCTGTGTGGGATTCGCCCCCTGTGCGAACAACATACTGGCTGGTAACAGAGCGAGTAAGGTGGAGGCAACGTATTTCATATCTCATGGAGGGTAGCAACAAGTGTTCCAAACGAAGAAGTGCTTTGTCTTTCGCCACTTGCAATATTGGAACCCGTTGCAAGGCGAGTAGTTTTTTCAGGCTGCGTCCACAAATTGGACAAGACTACGCGCGGGCCTTCCTTCTCCTTTTGGCCTCTCCATAGCCTTGCGTTGTCTTAGGGTTCTTCAGAGCACTGGTGCGGGGCAGGATGTGCTCACGCAGCATAACGATGTCGCCGCGACGGGGCAGCAGCCGAGATCCGACGCTAAACCCGAGTATCCGATGATGGTACTCTTGCTGCGGCCCCCGGGAGGCGGCCACACATGCCTAAAGTTGCGCTAAGCGGTCCTGCCGCCCGCACCCTGCAAGCCGACGCAAGGGACGAAATGCAAGCGGGGCGCGACAGTCGAGCTGGTCAAGCGGCCCGCTCTATAAGAAGATCCTGGAATTACGGCGAGGGAAAAAAGACCGCTGCTCAGGTCACCGTCGGCGCTGGTATTGGCGCAGGCGTCGCCGCAATTGGAGTCGCTACCCACGGGGCCGGCATCCCTGTCATCGCTGCCCTTGCCGTAGGCGGCTTCGCGCTCGGCAAGATGTCCGATACGGCGTTTGCGAAGCTCTGGGGCCGCCAATATACGGGCGGCGAGAGCACGCGGGAGTGGGTGAGCGGCTACGCGAAAGCCGATACAGCCGAGCAGTCGAAACTGCTCGACGAACGCGCCCATAAGACGATTCGGCGCGCCTTCCAGCACTATGTAACGGCATGCGAGAAAGTGCAGGGCCTGAGAAAGGCTCACCTCCCTAAGAACTGCGATGACGCCTTCCACCTTGTTACTGAAATGCTGCAGGTCAAGCGGCACCTTGATAAAGCGCGGCTCTATATTCACCCAGCCATCTTTCTGTCGATTCATGTGCTGGAGTATTACGAGAAAGTATGGAAGACCTGGAGCAAGGCAGATGAAGCCATAGCAAAGGATAGCTGGCACGACGACAAGAAATGCGCAAGCGGCAGGTGCTATTTTGACAAACCTGGCGCTCGATCATCTTCGCCGAGCCTCCTCGGAACGTTTGATGTCTCCAAGGCTACGAGCGAGCTGGAGGAGGCGAAAAAGGATATCGGAACCGACCCGGTTCTCGAATTTGCACGTGCTGCAAAGAGCTCCTCCACTTCTGCGCTCTACATGGATGCCATTGCCAAGTACACAGACCGCGGTTTTGCCGTCAAACTGAAACACAGTGTCACAAATCCTTGGGAGCGCAAGACCAAAGGCGAGCAGGTCGCATTTGTAGTCAAGCACGGCGCAAGTATGGCGCTAGCCGCGGGCGGCGGCGGGGCTCACGCAGGCGCCGACGAGTCGCTTAACACGCTTGTGCTCTTGATTGACATGGGATTCACGTCTGCTGACCTGGGCATGGACCAGGTATCCGAGAAAGCCGGCGAATCCCAGCCCCTCGGATCGCAGAAGGATGGTTCCAGAACGGCTGCGGAATCCCAGGAAACTCTGCGAGACTCAGCAGTTCACCTTTGGGAAATAGGAAATGAATGGGAGAGGATCCGGGATAACAACGACAACAAGGACAAATTTCAGGGTAAGACCTGTGATGAAGCGCTCGAATACCTCCGCCAAGTTTATAAGATTCACCATCATCTGGCGAAAACCGGCGGATACTTACACGAGACGATCGAGAAAGTAACCAAGCTCACCTCCAAAATAGAGAGCAATATATCTCTTCTTACTAAGATGAACAATTCGCTGATCGGCGACATCGATCGTTTGATGGCAACAGACCATACAAATAGGTGTAAGAAGGGCTCCTGCTATCAGCGGAAATAGATGAGTCATGTCAGATGGCGGAAAGGGTGGGACTCGAACCCACGACCGCCTGCCCATATTATCTTGCGCGAGGGGGACTTATTAGGCCCTATCTGGGCCGAAGCTGCCGCGAGCAAAAGAACGGCGCCGCAAAACATCAGCGTATCCGCTACATAGTTGAGGCCATTGCCGACGCTGGCGCGATCCGCTATTCCGATCGGCACATACACGACCAACTCAAGTAACAACACTGTCGCCCCCAGCCATGTTGCGGCTGGGCGAGTTTTCTTGCCGGCAAGCAACAGCGTACCCGTCACCGCGTAAACCACGGCCGCCAGGTACGTCCAGATGGCGTGTCCGTAGATCCATGTCGGAGTCAGTCGCGCCAGCGGAACGCCGGGAACCTGATCGCCGTGCATGAATTGCTCGAAGCCAAAAAATAGTACGGGAATTGCGATGAAGTAACGCGCAGTCGTTGCAAGGACGTACGAGCGGCGCCCGTGCCGTCGGGCGTTACGCAACCGGTGCACACGGCAGGCGCTATCTTGATCAACGGGCCAAATGCCGGCTGGCGTTGCCACCAGCGCGCAGCCGGTCACTCCTGGCGGAGCGCGCGAATCGGGTCAACTCTCGTGGCTCGCAGCGCTGGGATCAGGCTCGCAAGTACCGCAACCACAATAAGGAACAGCGCTGCCCCCGCTATGCTCACGGGGTCGGCTGGACTGAC
>DATBEG010000092.1:0-19931 GCA_036276155.1 Bryobacteraceae bacterium
ACGTGGAACCAAGTAGGAATGGAAGAAGAGCTTAACCATCCGGCCGCAAGCACGATCGCTCCTAGGCCCGCGAATGAGAAGAAGGCAACGTTCGCAGTGGCGTTCAAGTCAGCCGTTTCTTTTTTGCTACTCGACGAAGCAACAAGACGCACCAGTGAGAAGCCGAGTCCCGCGTCCAGTAAGGCGAGGTAAGACAAAATCGACAGCGCCGCTTGCCAGGAGCCAAATAGAGATTTGGAAGTAAGGGCTAAGACGAGCGGCGTCAGCAGCAGCGTCGCTAGTGTTACTACAACTTGCCCTCCCAGATCCGCGAACAATCCCCAAAAAGCTTGCAAAGCTCGGCTTCTTGTTGTTGTCTTTTGCCGCGGACCCGGATCGGCGGAAGAGCCCGCTGACTTCTGAGTAGAAACGAGTTCACTCATTTCTACTTCCAAACCGGAACATAGCCTGTTGAACCATCGGGCAACGTGACGCTTATCCAGGTGAAAGGCTGCCCTGGCGAGGCCGCCGGGCTATTGCTGCCGAGCGAAGCGGGCGCCGACCCGGAAAGGGCATTAGCAAACTGTATGTTCCCGTTCGTAATCAGATTTCGGACCTCCAGGTCTGCGAAAGATCCTTTCGTCCCCGTATTCACTTCGAGCATGCCTGCGGAATGTCGGCTCACGCCCGTATCCATCGCGGCACGCGTCGATGCACCCCATCTCAAACTTCCGTCCTCTTCAATAGACATCGTGTAATTGCCGTGCCTATCGAGGTTGGAGTAGTTATAGGCACCGGTCGCATTAGCAGTGCGAACTTGCAGAGCTACCCCTACATCTGCCCACAAGCCCAACATATAAGCGTCTGTTGATGGAGGGACGATATTGTAGCCGTCGCCGGTCAGGCCGTTGGTGGTTCCAGAGATGGTAAGCCACGAGCGCATATATAAGCCCGCTCCGTTATCGATATACAACGTCGGCGTCAAATGCGCCTGGTCGCCGGGTTGCAGTACTCGCAGAATCTTTCCCGAGTTGTTAGCCTCAAGGAGATCGAGCGTTGACGATGAGCTAGACCCCTTACTAACGTTGAGTGTGGCGGACCCGGAAGTGCTCGGAGCATCCATCAGGCTCAGCTGTTTGGTCACGGAATTAAACGTGAAGGAGCTGTCCTGGCCCATCGTTCCGCTCCCGTTTCCAAAAACAACAGGTCCCGCGCTGATTCCGGCAAACAGAGGATTCGGATAAGTGCCCGCGAGAACTCCTCCTGCCGCCCCAATGAGGCTATCGGCCGGAAGTGCCGCCACCTGAGTAGCAGGGCTAGTACTCCCCGAGATGCCTGCAGCATTGAGAGACGTTCCCTGTGAAGTGGTAACGTTCGAAGCGCCCAGCCGAATGGGCGTAAGCAGAAATGCCTGCGTCAGGCCCTGATAAGAGCCGAATCCCACGATCTGGCCAAAATCGTTAATGGCCGTTGCAGCGCTCAGTGTCCATCCAGAATCTGTTCGGATCTCCGAGTTGAGATCCGAGCGACTCCCGCCTGAAAAGATCTCGGCGTGCATGTCGGTCGCGCTTACGGCTGTGTATCCGACACCGGAACCTATGGCGTTAAGCCCCAGCGTTGCGCTGCCCGTACCGCTTGTAAGCGCAGGAGAATAAAATGCCGAAGACTGTGAGTCCATCATGGAGGTTGCCGCAGCGCTACTGGGAGGCAAAATCCCCGCCCAAGGTGAGAGCGAGTAACAAGAGTTCTGGTTCGTTTGCGTTCCTGATCCCGCCGCCGCTCTGCATCCGCCCGCCGCAGTGGGTGATAGCAAAAATATTTGTGTGGCTTTTCCGTTCGTTCCGATCGCGATGATCTGGCCGGCATCTCCGATGTAAATAGCCGAATTCAACACCCAGCCCGTTGGCTCTGCGAGTAGCAGATTCAGATCTAGCGTCTGTCCCGCGTGATAGAGAAGTGCATGTCGCACGCCCGCCTGCGGAGTATCCGACGTTCCTACTACGTCACCAGAACCATTGATGGCCAGCGCTTCACTGCTTGCGCCTCCGAGTGTTCCCAAATCCAAGAAATCGCCATTGAACAGGAAAGCGTGCCAATAACTCGATGGTTGTCGGAACTCACCCACAACTTGCGCATTGTTATTGATCGCGATTGCCTGGCTTTCCTGGTTGCCGGGTGCGATCGGCGCTACCGTGTACGTCTGTCCAGCGAGGTCTTTCGCAAGCAGGAGGCCGGCACAACATACTCCAACGCTAGCCACGATGATTTTCATAAATTCGCGAAGTACGGGGGTGCAGAGACCGGCTTAGAGGTGTATCGCGGTCACAAACTCGACTGGACACGGACCCTTCCACGTGCCCACCAGAGTGCTGTTCGGAATCGAGCGGCCGAACTCGGGATGCCAGTACGACGCGATCAACGAGCGCTCAAGCTTTTCGTCGAGTACCACGGTCGGCGATGCTTCCGGATGAAGATGGAAAAATAGCTCCACCCGATGACTCCCCGACCCTTCAATGCGGTCAGTGATGATTAGCTGCCTGTTCCCAAGGTCCACGCGCCGCCGGTGAATCACTGGATTGGGCAGCCGTTGGTATCCATCGTGTGCGGCTTCGACGAACGTCTCGCCATCTGTTTTCAAATCAAACGGACGGGCCCGGCGCGCAACACGAAATGCACTCCATACTTCAGATTGATTCTGCTCGTCGACGCGAACGGTATTGTGCGCGGCCGTTCCGCGCTGCCAAAGCCGCTCGGCTCCGCGCTCGTAAGTAGAGATGCCAGAGTTCACAAATACCCGGCGGCTGCCACAGGAAAGCTCAAACGAGAGACAGTCCGCGTGACCATGTCCCGGCTGATGATCGGGACCGAGAGGCGCAGCGTCGAACACTAGAATTTGGTCGCCGGACTCCAAACGCACATATCCGCTCTCCCGCTGCCCACAGTCTTCACTTGGCTGAATGTCTAGACGCGCGGCATAGTCAAACAGACATTCGGGTTCCGGAGCGACACCGAATACAGAATCGTTGAAGAAGGCAATGCGCCCATCAGAATGAGTCATCATTTCCAGCCAGCGGAGCATGCCGGAACTCGTGCCTCGCCAGAGTGCCCGGTCCGCTTCCAGCGGCAGTTCATAAACCAGAGAGATGTTAAGAAGATCCAACAGACTCTCGAGAATCAGCGCATGGTACATCGGACTGCGTTCATAGTGGCCGCCGTCTTCGAGCACCTGCTCCGCAATTTGATTGCGTAACAGATCAACACCCTTGTTCAGCCATCGGTTCGCAAGGGGGTCATCGTAAAACATTCCCGCGGCCGCAAGCGCCACCCCATCGGCGAACACGTGATTTGCTCCGAGGTGATGCTCTATCGTTTGCGACAAATATTCGGCTTGCACTGCCATGCTGGCTAGCGCCGAAACGTCCAGCCTACCGCCGCTGAGCGCCCACTTGATCCAATTCAGAATCCGAATAGCAATCGGATATGGTTCCCAGCCATTGCCGCAGCCCACGGGATTTTCGCGTACCCAGCGTTCAATGAGTGCATCGGTCGGATGCTCAAAGTAGTGCAGGTTGTAAAGCCAAAGTTTAGGGATTTCGGCGTCATTCCAGCCGCGAATTTCCCGCTCCTGGTTTAGAAAACAAAAACGATTCTTTCCCGTTTGCGCGGGCAGTCTCGAAATGCTGCGAACACAATTGCCTTTGTGCGCCCTGGCTCGAACTCCTACTGCCGGGCGTAGTCTCGGTCCTCTACGATGCAGGCGACCGTAGACCTGTGCCGGTCTCAGATAGCGGATTGTGTTCCAGTAAGTCGCTAACAAGTAGTCAACCTTTTGCCACTTCGATAGCATGTCTGCTGACTTCGAAGATTTCGGCGGCAGCTATCGGTGAGGGTTCACCCTGAAGAACGCAATTGATGAACGCTGCCCCCATCGCCACCGCGCCTTTATCCTGTCGCCAGAGTTTCATTCGATTCAGACCAGGCCACCCCCAGGCATGCAACGTTCGAAAATTATCAAGTTGCATGACGCGGCCCATGCAGAATACTTCTAAGCGCTCTTTTGGAAATGCTTTATGACCGCTTGTGATGTAGTGCACCGTTCCGGCCGAACCATCTTGAAAAACCATAGAAAGGGTAAGAGTCTCCGACGGCCTTCCGTTAGAATCCTCCGTCCGGAGCCCCTGGATGGAGCGAATCGGCGCTCCAGCGAGAAAACGCAATAAATCGATGAAGTGACAGGCCTCGCCCACAATGCGCCCGCCGCCGATTGAGAGGTCCTGTGTCCAATGGCCCTCTGCCAAAGATCCGGCGTTAACCGTGTAGACCATGGTCTTTGGCTGTTGCACGGCATCCAGCAACGTCTTCATCCTGACGATATGCGGAGCAAAGCGCCGATTGAATCCAATCATCAACCGAGGCTGCACGCCCCGTCCAACTGTTGCTTCGTATTGGTCTTCGATCTCTTGAAGATCGGTAATTGATAACGCAAGCGGTTTTTCGACAAACACATTTTTGCCCGCGGCCAAGGCCTTTTTCACGAGGCTTGCGTGGCTGTCATGCGGGGTAGCAATTGCTACAGTGTCGATCTCCGGGTCCGCGAGAGCCGCTTCAACATCGGTACCGGCTCTCCGGAATCTATGCTTACGCCCCCAATGTGCCGCCGATAGACCGCCCATCGACAAAATGAGATCGAGACTCGCTCCGGCTTGCGAAAAGGAAGGCATCAAAACCTTCGATGCGTACGCACCAGCGCCAATGAGTGCCACCCGAGCGGCTGCTCTTCCATCTTGTTTCGGCAGATCGAGGGAAATTGTCCGCCGTCTCAGCGAAGCGTTCGTAAGTTCCGACTGCTCCGAATACCGCAACACGATGCCTAAGTGCGGTGCTCCTTTTTCTATTAGCTGGTAAGCATCATTCGCGCCTTCAAATGAAAAGCGATGGCTGATCAACGGCGCTACGTTTAAATGATTCGCCGCGAGCAAATCGAGCACAGCGCTAAAATTTCTCTGCGCTGTCCATCGCACATAGGGCAGTGGATAGTCTTGGCCGCTAGCTTCGTAAACCGGATCGTAGCGGCCAGGACCATACGAACAGGAGACTTGGAACGACAATTCCTTCTTGTAGAACGCATCGCGAGAAAGCTCCAGGCCCGCGACGCCGACCAGCACGATCCTCCCTCGCTTCCGCGACATGGCAGCCGCTTGCTGCACCGGCTGGTTGCTTTTCGTTGCGGCCGTAATCAGAACCGCATCTATGCCCTGCTCGCGTGAGAATCGTCCGGCTGCGCGAACAGGATCTTCGCCGGAAGAAAGATCCACGGTGCTGGCTCCGAACTGTTCCGCCAGCTCGAGCCGATGTTTTACAAAGTCGAGTCCAAGAACGCGGCAGCCGTTAGCACGCAAAATCTGGACGGCAAGTAGACCAATCAGACCGAGTCCGCATACCGCAACCGTTTCTCCCAGTGACGGCGATGCCAGTCGTATACCCTCTAACGCTATGGAGGCGAGCACAGCGAACGCCGCTGCCTCATCACCAACTTCATCCGGAATTCGCGCGCAGAGGTTTTTAGGAACTGCGACTATTTCCGCGTGAGCGCCGTTCGAACAAACTCGATCACCCGCCCGAAACTCGCTCACGGCAGATCCAACCGCCAGCACCACGCCCGCGCTCGAGTAACCGAGCGGTAGCGGTTGGCTCAACTTCGAGCGAACCGAATCCAATGTCGACACAAACCCGTCGGTCTTGACTTTATCGATTACCATTCGGACGCGCTCGGGTTGCTGACGCGCTTTGCCAATCCAACTCGCTTTGCCAAATTCCATGAGCATGCGCTCGGTACCCGACGAAATCACCGACGCCGTGTTGCGGATTAATACGGAAGTCGCGGGTAGGGCGGGACATGGAATGTCGCTCAGGGCTACGCTTCCGTTCTCGAGACTTTGAACAATCTGTTTCATTGCAGTCAATCGCCCATCGTCAGATAAAAGCGGCGCGCGAACCATACGGCAAATGCAGCTTGCATAGTGGTGCCGGTCCAAATCGTCGCGGTGATGCTGCGGCTATTTAGGAACAGAGCGATCTCAAGGACAACCAGCGTTGTTGTGACAAACCAGGAGAATGCCGTCGCATTCGTCAGAAATCGCAGAGCCCATGCGGCCGCCAAATGAAATGCCAATAAACCGAACACCCATCCTTCACGTCCAGGCAAGAACTCGCGCGTTATCGCCGCAGTCGCATAAACCAACACAATCAGTCCTAAGAACGACGTCCGCATAGCTACACTCGGCGAAATCAAACAAGGGAACCGGCGAGATCGCTTGATCGGGCTGTCGAGGAGGAGCACATCGCATTCAGTTGCTCCTGCAATTCGTCGACGTCGGTCGAATCCTGATAGAGCCGGAACCAAATCTCGAGCGCGATCAGTGCCCACATTTTTAGAGACACATCGCGAACGCCCTCGCAATGCTGCTCAAGTAGGCGTTGCAGTTCGACCGGCCGGAAAAGACCTCGCTTCAAGATTCCGTCTGGACCGAGAAGCGTAGACGCAAGAGCCCGCAACTCGCCACGGAGCCAAGCGTTGGTCGGGGGGTTAAAGCCCAGCTTTTTGCGCTTAAGCACGGCTTGCGGCAAGGTCGATTTCATCGCCTCTCGCAAAATCCATTTAGATTGCCCAAAACGGAATTTTTGATTGAACGGAACCGACAACGAGAATTCGATTAGCCGCCGGTCGCAAAAGGGCGCGCGCAATTCAAGCGCATGGGCCATTGACATGCGATCCGCATATTCGAGCACGTTACAGCAGAGGAACGATCGAATATCCACGTATGCGAGCCGATTGAGTGGTTCCAGTCCTTCGCTTTCCTGATACAGCCTTCGTACGAACTCACCCGAGTCCTGTCCTTTGACGCATCGTGCGAAGTTGTCTTCATAGAGATTCGCCTTCTCGCGCGCGCTGAAATATCCAATCCACTCGAGGTACATCTCGATCAGCGGCTGATTGCAATATTCCAGAAATTCGCGCATTCTGCGGAACTGGTGACGCCCGTGAGTATCGTCCGAGATCTGGCCGCCAAGCCACGGTAAAATCCGGTGGCGCACAAAATCCGGCAAACGACGCATCGGGCCGCTTGCGTACGCGCCCAGATAGCGCGGATAACCTCCGAATAGCTCGTCACCGCCATCGCCGCAAAGTGCAACGGTGACGGACTTCTTTGTTAACGCAGAGAGCTCATACGCCAACACAGCGGTCGGGTTCCCGAAGGGCTGATCGAAATGCCAGATGATTTTGGCCAGGGAAGCCGCACCAGAAACCTCCGCATTGAGAACTCTATGTTCGGAGCCGAATTGCTCGGCGACTATCTTGCTGAACTCAATCTCGTCATAGGCGCTGTGGCCTTTGAATCCGACTGAGAACGAGCGCACAGGCGCTGCGCTCGCTCGCGCCATCATCGCCATGATAGTGCCCGAGTCGAGGCCACCAGACAAGAGGAGCCCTAGCGGCACATCGCTGATCATGCGCTCGGAGACAGCTTTGGAAAGAAGATCAACAAGCGTGCGCTGATTCTCGCGTGCGCTGCCGCACTTGACCCGGGTAGCGCTCTCAACTGGATGCCAGTAGCTATAAGACTGCGTACTCAATCGATTGTCGGACAGCCTGACCCTCAGGCACTTCGCCGGCTCCAGTTGGCGGATTCCTTCAAACATCGTGCGCGGATACGGCACATAAAAATAGGTCAAGTAGTCATCGAGTGCCCGTTGATCAAGCGGCGGTTTTGATGGCAGTGCTGCGAGAACGGCTTTGATCTCGGAGCCAAATACAAATTGGCGCCCGTTTTCAAAGAAGAACAGCGGCTTCTTCCCTACCCTGTCTCTGCTCAATAACAGTTCGCGTTTGGCCGCATCCCAAAGCGCCAGTGCAAACATTCCCTCCAAGTAGTTGACGAACTCAGCGCCCCAATGGGAGTATGCGTAAAGCGCCGCCTCGGTATCGCAGTCGGTTGAGAACTCGTACCCGGCCTTCTCCAGTTCACGACGGAGTTCCCGGAAATTGTAGATTTCTCCGTTGAAGACAATCGTATGTGGGCCACGGGTCATCGGCTGGTCGCCTCGTTCCGAGACGTCCAGGATTCGTAACCGGCGGTGCACAAGTCCAATTCGCCAGTCGTCTACTGTGCTTTCCCAAAAGCCCTCGGCTTCAGGTCCACGATGCATAAGGCAACGTGAAATTTTACGAACGGGAGGCCGTTCTTGCCCGCGAACGAGAAATCCTGCAATGCCGCACATATAATTCGCCTACAGGCTCGCCTCTACCAACTGCGGCTCCAGGCCTGCTCCCGCAACGACTTCAGTCGTGTCCGACGCCAGAGACTCCGGTTTGGTGAGTTTGGCCAGTTTGGTTTCAAGAACATTCCGGATCGCGTCCACGTAAGCCGAACAAATCTCTTGTGAATTTTTCGACTGGCGCGCACCGAGTGTTACTCGAGACTCAGGCCCAAGCGCAATATCGACACACCAGGATCGTGGCTCTACTTGCGGAAACTCACAAAATGTCTTGCTTCCGAACTGAGCAAAAATCTCGACAAATCCAAAGCTCCGATAAGAGTCCCGTAGCACGGTCCAACACTGTTCCGGCGTCTCAGCTTCGTTCAGCCTCGCTTCGAAATTACGCAAAAGTATCTGCGCATTCACAGTGTGCTGAAGCCACCCTTGGGACAACAGGCGCGCGGCCACATTGAATTCAACATATTGCAGCCGCTGAACTCCGATCCAAACGGCGAGGCAGAATATACCGAGCACCAGGACTTCTTGGCCATGATTAGCCAGAACCAGCGCGAGCAGCGCAAAAATCGCACCGAAGCCGTAGAGCCGCAACACAGCTTCACGTGGCGTCAGCCCCAAATCGAGCAGACGATGATGAATATGTCCGCGATCGGGACTGAAAATGGATGTGCCGCGTAGAAAACGCCGCCCCACGGCAAGCATTGTGTCGAGCAGTGGAACGCCCAGCGCCATCAGCGGCGCGGCCATTCCAATCAAGGTCGCCGATTTTTCGCTCCACACGACGGCGAAGCAACCCAGCAGAAAGCCGACAAACAGACTGCCCGAATCACCGAGAAAGATACTCGCAGGATTGAAGTTGTAGTACAAAAAACCAAGCAGGCAGCCCGCGAGAGGCATAATGGCAAGCGCTAGCGGTATGTTGAGCTGGATCAGAGCAACCAGCAGCGTCGTGATACTTGTAACCAGCCCGATACCGGCGGCCAATCCATCCAAGCCATCGATCAGATTGAACGCGTTCATGCAGGCTATCAGCCACAAAACTGTAACGGGAAGTGACCACCAGTGCTGAAAATGAGCGCTTGCTGGTAAGCTGCCGATCGTGCTGATTTGTATGCCTGCAAGGTATGCGATCAGCGCGCCCACAAACTGACCGACCATCTTCTGCCAGGCACGCAGACCCAAAATGTCATCGACAAGTCCAGTCAATAAAATGATTGCCGCCGGCGGGACCAATTTCAGCAGAAAGGGGAAGGCTGATCGCACGATTGCCGCTCCACTCGAATGCGTCAACAGCAGCACAATAAAAGCGAGCCCATAGGAGAGCGCGATAGCGATACCGCCTACCCGAGGGACTGGGCGCGGATGATGCTTTCTCTCCAGATCCGGATAATCGAGAATCTTCCCCCGGCGAAACATTTCACCTACGACGGGAGTGATCACCAGAGAGAGAAAAAACGAGACGGCTCCAAGGAGAAGAAGCGAAAACATTTAGTCGGCTTTTTTTTGGATGAAGGGGTTTCGGGCCAGATTTGGCTAGCTGATCGCGGCCGGTTTTTCGCCCTCTGCGGGCTGATAGTACGCGTTGTATTGATAGTGCGATGCACTAGAGTACTTTGGATCCCAATCGTTGAGGATGGTCCCCAACAAATGAGTCCCGTCCTGAGTGAAACGCTGGCGCGCAGCGAGCGCTGCCGCCCGGACTGTGTGTCCCGATCGAAGCACCAGAATGACGGAATCCGCCAAACGGCCCAATAGGCGCGCATCAGGCATCTGCAGCATGGGAGGCGTGTCGATCAGCACAACATCGAACTCGCTGCGGAGCAGCATCAGAAGCTCAGGAATATTCGGGTCACAAAGCAGATTGGTTGCAGCCGGTGACGGAGGACCGCTCGGAAGAATGTCCAGCCGCGGCACCTCGGTGGGACGAATGAAGGCGAACACGGATGGGGGATCATCTCGATTTGCGCCCGAACGCAAAATGGTTGTCAGGCCACGGCGGTTGTCCACACGAAAGATGTCGTGCTGCCGCGGCCGTCTTAGGTCCGCATCGATCAGCAACACACGCTGGCCCGCTTCCGCCATGGCCACTGCCAAGTTACTGGTAACTGTCGATTTGCCCTCGCCCGGTCCCGCGCTGGTCAAAACGAGTACCTTTGGCCGTATGCCACTTTCACCTGAAAAAAGAATAGAGACGAGAATCGATCGGAAGCTCTCGGCAACTAGCGAAGATCGCTGATGCAATACAGCCAATTCCACCGACTCGCCTGCAGTCGCTGGCGCAAACGGGAATCCGCGCACTGCTTTCTGTCCTGTTTTAGCGCCGACTTTGCCGCTGGAGGGAATAACTCCGAGTTCCGCAGTATTGAGATAAAGATTGGCGTCGCCGGGGTCTTGGATGGTGCAGTTCAATCTGTCGCGCAACAGAATGAAAGCAGCGCCTAAGAAAAGACCGGCGAGCATTCCCAAGGCGGCGCTCCGCTTGGCGTTGGGCTTGTACGGAAGTAGTGGCACCTTGGCCGGGTCAAGCACTCGGATGTTGCTAGCGCGCATGGCCGACGCAATACTCGACACTTTGAGCTGCTGTAACATCGCTTCGTAGAGTTGGCGATTGGTATCCACTTCGCGTTTTAGGATGTTGTAGCGAATAGCCCTTTCGCCCTCAGCCGACAGGACCTTGCTTTGAGCGGTATAGGCGTCGGCAAGCAGCGCCTCCCTTCTCTGAGCCTCTTCGTACTCATTTCGAATGCGCTTGAGTATGGCTTCCCGGCCGACTTGAAGGACGGTGTCCAAAGTGGCAATTTGCGCTTCAACGCGCTTTACTTTGATGTGCTCCGGTGTGTAAGTAGTGCGTAGTTCGGCCAATTGCTGCTTGAGATCGGCGAGCTTAGCTGCATTGCCGCGAAGCGTCAGGTCGTCAAGAACATCCGGCAGAGAGTCCGGCGAGCTCGACTGCGCCAGCTCGAATCGCGATTGTTTCGCCATACGCTCGGCCTGTGCCTTCGACAGCTCCTGCTGCAATTGCCGCAGCTTGTCGTCCGATATATTCGTCCGTTCATCTGTGAAGATCAACCCCGATTCGCGGGCGTAACTCTGCAGAGCATTCTCGGAACGCTCCAGTTTGATCCGCATATCATCGAGTTGACGCGAGAGCCAGTCGCCAGTCTTTTGGCTCGTCTGCCAGCGCGATTCCAGATTCTGTTCAATGTATTCATCGGCCAGCGTGTTCGCAAAGCGCGAAGCAAGCTGCGAATCAGACGAATCCACCGTGACTTCCAGAATCCGAGTCTGCCCAGCTGCTCTCACCTTCACGCTGTTCCCGGCGTACAACAGCTTTCGCTCAAAGCTGGTGACCGCCGCCGGCGTCGGCAAATTCAGGGCTTCACGCCAGAACGATTTGCCCCCAGCGAGGGTGCCTTCTCCCGGAGCGGCTTTGCGCAATTTAGCCAGCACTCGGTCGCGCAGTGAGTCACTTTGCAAAATCTTGATCTGCGTTTGAATATCCCAATCGGAAGTGGTCGTACTCTCCGCCACGGGATCTGTCTGTTTCAAATTCAAGAAGTTTTGATTCAGATCAACAATCTCGAGCGACGTCCTGGCCCTGTAAATACGCGTCTGCGGCACTGTAAACAAGAAGCCGAAAAGCAACCCGAGAAAGGCGAACAGAATACATATCCGCTTCTGCCGCCGCAAAATCAACCAGTAATAGGCCAGTCCACCTGACTCGGTATCGATTGCACTGCTCTCAGGGAAAAGTGGTGCTGGAACCTCTACATGACCCGCGCCATCCGGCCTGTATTGGCGTCGCTCCTCCTCCCTCGACAGCAGGTTGGTCCCGTTACGCTCCGAGGTCAACTGCTCTAGCATGGCTGGCTACTTGTAAATGGCAAGTCCTGCACCGATCTGTCCGCCCATCCCAATGGCGGTTTCTAGAGATCTGAGCGCGGCACTCTTGGCAAAGCTATCCGGCACAAAGAGGATGTCATTCGCTCTCAATTCCACGTCGGCTGATTTGCCGGCCAAAATGGCCTTCAAGTCAACAGCTATTTCTAAACGAGTCGAACGGCCCGGCACAACCCGCATGATCTTAGCTTTATGGGCAGATGCCGCCTGACCTAGGCCTTCTGCCAACGAAAGAATCTGCAGTGCCGAGTACGATGCATTCTCCCCAAGGCTGAATGCGCCTGGCTTGTGAACAGATCCGATGACATAGACGACATCCGCTTTCGGAACTGAGATGACGTCTTCAGGGCAGATTGCAATATTGCTGGCCGGTTTGCTCGCCTGCAGGATGTCTTTAACGGGCACGGAAGCGATACTGAACTTTCCGCTGGGATCATTGTTTGCGTTGGGGAGCGGCACCGGCCCCCACTGCAGGTTGCGCATGATGTTAACAGTCGGACCGGCATCTTCCCGTAATCCGCCCGCAAGCGAAAGAGCTTCGTAGAGAGTTTTTTGTCCTTGAACCTGATGCACGCCGGGCGTATTCACTGCTCCGAGGATCGAGATCGGCTGGCTGCGGAAATCCGTCACTGTAACAACAGACTTAGGATCCACGAGAAAGCGCTTCAGGCGGTTGTCAATCTCCTGTTCAAGCTGCTCGGTGGTGAGACCTGCCGCGTGAGTGCGGCCAATCAACGGTAGCGTCACGTCGCCGGTCCGGTCTATCCGGAATGCTCTGCCGTTCAGCTCGTCAGTATCGGCGACGAGCATCGCAATTTGGTCGTCCGGACCCAATGTGTAGTTTGCCGGAACAAAAGTGGTTACCTTGGTAGACTTCGAATCGGTCGCTCCCACCTGATGCTGCGCGTACGCAACACTCACGGGCAGTACGGTGGCGGCGAAGATCACACACGCTGTCCCAAAAGGCGCCCTTAGAAGGACCGGAATATACCTATTCATTGCAACCGTGGGGATCGCGTGCGCTACCGGAAACGGCAGCTAAATACTGTTAGACAGCCTCTACGCTGTCTTGATCAATTTCCACAGAGATCGAGCGCTCGAGCAGGTCAACAGACAACACGATGCGCCAGTCGTTCTTCTTGCGAAGAAGAATTCCTTCAACGCCGTACAAAGATCCTTCGCGCACACGCACACGCTGCCCAACTTTGAGGTAATCGCAAGGCGAGATGGAAAGATCGGACTCGATTGCGGTTCGTATAGCTGAAATCTCTGCAGCCGGGATCGGAAGCGGCATTCTGCCTGAGCTAATGATCGAGACCACTCCGGCAGTAGTTAGAACAGGAAGCCTATATTGCGGATCAAACTTGCAGAACACATATCCGGGAAACAGCGGCAGCTGCACCTGCACTGTTCGGTCAGACCTACGCTTCTTGACGCGATACACAGGCGCGTAAGTCTCATATCCCTTGGCATCGAGCAACTCTCCCGTGACCCGCTCCCGATTGGAGCGTGTTCGCACCCCATACCAATCGAATGAATGCGATATAAAAGGGATTACTTGGGACTGACTTACACAGGAAGGTTGATCGATCATCAGTTTTCTAACAGAGCGCAGGAACGAACACAAGCTACCGCCCCTTCGGTCCCAATCTTCCGACCGCTAAGCTCGCGCCTGCGTGTTCTCTATCGACCGGAAAAAACTAAGGCGTGAACGGAAAACGCCAGAGCGCTTCTCCGACGCCGAGTTCATGGGCCTTAACGGACTGTTTGTGAGAATCGCCGCCGGGTTCTCTACGAATAGACGGTTACCCGTCGCGGCGCCGTAGATCGCGCATACAAGGTCGTAGGCTGAGCGCAAATCCGGCGAACGCCTTGTGGTGTCGTGGGCGTCGCTCGCAACGAAGTCAGCCAACCCAAGAGCAACAAGCTCATATGAGACCTGCTTGATGTTTCTTCCGAAGCCACCCAAAAGGGACTGGCCATTTATCTGAATCAACCCCCCACGTTGTTTCCATTTGGAGAGTTCTCGCAAGTGTTCTGGCATCAACACATTGCGCTCAGCATGCGCCATGACGGGCACGAGTTCGTTCCGAATCAACTCCTCACAAGCCCGTAACGCGACTTTCATGCTGACCAATTTCGGTAACTCGAGCAGTACATATCGGCTACCAGCTAAGCCGTAATTGGACGAACGTTGCAGTATACCTTGCAGGTTTGCGTAATCCAGATGAACTTCGCAGCCTAGATGCAAACGTATGCTTCCATCAACTCGGGCGGATAGGGCTTCAAACGAACGCCGAACTCCCGTATCGTCGAATGGATACTGCGCGTTGGCATGCGGAGTTGCGATTATGTCAGTCGTTCCGCCCGCCGAAGCGATCCGGAGCATCTCAAAGCTGTCTTCGATGGTGCGCGCACCATCATCCACTCCGGGCAAAACGTGTGTATGGATGTCGATCATGACGTCGACACCTTATCGACTCGTGCGGAGTTTGTCGCGCGAAGCTCTAGGTTACCGCCGGCCGCCGCCGCCATGGAAAGCACCGCCGTGGAAGCCGCCACCCTCGTGCCAACCTCCATGGAATCCGCCTACTCCATTGCCGTGCACCCCACCGTATCGCACGGGACCGCGATGGACAAAGCCGCGGCGATAGCCGCCGCCGTGGAATCCTCCATAGAAGCCCGGATAGAAACCGCCGTAGAACCCGAATCCGAACGGGCTGTAGAGATATCCAGGCCCCCAAAAGCCGTAGTAATCCAGGTACGGATCCCAAAACCACCCGTCACCCACGGGCATGTATGCGCTGGAATTTTGCGCGACGCGCTGGTTCTCCTCTGATTCGGCACGGCTGCGCGCCTGGCTCCACGCGTACAACGGCTCGTTCTTCGCGGCGTTCCGATCGAAGTGCGTCTTCTTTAGTTCCGGGTTGCCAGCTAGCAGAATCTGATCGCTCTTGCCTATATCGACGCTCTTCGTCTGCCCAACAACTTCCTCTTTGCCATCGAAAGTCCGCAGTTCGGGCGGATCGGTCGTAAATGCGTACAGACCTTTCTTGAGCAGATCCACGGATGTCTGCCCCATCGTCACCTCAACGTGAGTGCCCTCGATTATCTGATCGGCCTCAATCATCGCGCTCCCGTGGTCGAGCATCACACGGCAATCTGCCAGACCAACCGCAGCCATGTGAAACGTGGTGTTCGGGCCGACGCGCAAAAAAGCTCCCGGGGTCAGCAGCACTTCTGCATAGCCGTTCGGCCCTGTCTGTAATGCTTGCCGCGCTTGCAGCGCGAAACGACCTACGCTCTGCAAGCTCAATGGCTGCCCATTCGATGACACCTGCCCTTCCAAGTAATTCAAAGAACCAGGCCGCGGATACTGCGCCTGGATTGCCGAGCCTTGTGGGGGCGCACCCTGCGGTGGCGCGCCTTGCTGCGGCACAGCTTGTGGGGGTGCCTGATTGTAGTTAGTTTGTGCAAACGCGCATGCTGCACAAAGCACCGACGTGACGAGCAATCTGTTTGCCGGATGATTTGAACGCTTACACATCTGTATCTCCACTTTTTAGACGTCGCGGATATGCGTAACAGCCCGCGTACTGCTACCTGATGCATTCAACGTAGAGTTCAAGCATCAACCGCGATAAGCTGTCCTCTGTCGCCATGTCGCAAAATCCTTCCAGAAGATCAGTTCTGAAGACAGCATGTTCAGCCGCGCTATCGTCCGCGGTGGCCGCCGTTGCCACGAAAGCAGACGAGTCGCGGAAACCCGGTACGGGCATGCCGCAGGAAGGCCCGAATACGCCCAAGATCTGCGCGCCTATCTCGCGCGATCCGTCCGACAAAGCAATGCGCGAAATCAAACAACTCGGCGTCAATTACGTTCTGACCGGCGGCCCGCATGTGCCCTGGGACACCGCGGAACTCCAGGCATTCGCAGACAAGCTGAAGACGGGCGGGCTGACGCTCGGGAACATGATGATTGCCGGATTCCCGAATACCCTTTACGGACGCCCGGGACGCGACCAGGAGATCGAGCAGCTCAAGACCTCCATTCGCGCCGCAAGCAAAATCGGATTGCCTGTCGTCGAATACAACTTCTACGCGCATCGCGCCATCGAGGGTTATTACGCCGAAGAGGGTCGCGGCGGGGCCGGGCTCACTGCCTTCAACGAAAACCGCGTACATAACCTGCCGCCGTTAGCGGAAGAAGGCGCGCACACTCTCGACGAGATGTGGAACAACATCTCGTATTTTCTGAAGGCCGTCATTCCTGCTGCCGAGCAATCGAACGTTCGTCTCGCATTACATCCGAACGATCCGCCGATCGCGGTGAGCCGTGGTTCCGGTCAGATCATGGGTACCGTGGAAGGATGGAAACACCTCATCGGCATTGTCGATAGCCCCGCAAACGGAATCACGTTCGACTGCGGCGTGACACGCGAGATGGGTCACGACCCCGTCGAGGTCTGCCGCTACTTCGGTTCGCGTGACCGCATCAACCATGTCCACTATCGCAACGTGCGAGTCCGCAAGCCTTATGACGACTACACCGAAGTGTTCATCGATGAAGGCGAAAACAACATGCTCGCGGTCATGCGGGAATTGGTTCGCGTCGGCTACAAACGCCTGATCTATCCCGAGCACGAGCGCGCACTCGATTACGATCGTGATGCGGGCATCCACAACCAATATCCCGGCGGAGGCGGATATGCCGGAATGGTCTATGACATTGCGTACGCCCGAGCCATGCTGCAGGCCTCGCTGATTCTGGCCAAGTCCTAACTACTTAGGCTCTGAAGAGCCGCCGCCTTCCCGCCGCATTTGCCGCGGTTGCGTCGCCTGCGTCAACATCGCATCGAATTCAGCGCGCGGCATCTTCAGCATCTCGGGATGTGCGTTCACCCACTTCCCAAACGCCTCGTATTTCGCTGCATTCCAGCCCCCTTCAAACATGGCGCCGTTCTTGCCTTGCTGGTTCAGTTGGAAGTTGAAGGCGTCTTTCAAGTTCGTGAACTCCGCAGCGCTGATGGCCTGCTCCGCCAAAACGGCCGGTATGAAAATGATGCCGTCGGTCTTCGCCAATACCAGATCGCCGGGCAAGACAACCGCGCGTCCAATCAGAACGGGAGCGTTGATCGATGTCAGTTCCATCTGCTGCCACGCGGAAGGATCGCTTCCGCGGTAGAAGCCGTTGAAATTGGGAATTTCGCGATTCTCTTCCTGGTCGCGAATACCGGCGTTGAAAACGAAACCCGTGTGCGTGTGAGCAGCGACGCCGTTCCCAAGATTCGAACCAATCAGCGTGCCGTCGATAATCTTTCCGAAGCCGTCGGCGACATAGACATCACCGACTTGCAACTCTGCAATGGGCCAACTGTTTGTATCACCGACGCGACCTTCAGTTTTTCCTTCCGCCAGGATTGCTTTCCGCATATCGGGCCGTTGGGGCATGTATTGCGCGGTGAGTGCGCGGCCTGTCATCGGCTTGTCGATGTGAAGAGCCTGCCAGTTGCCTTCAAATTGATTGCGATATCCCTGGTCGCGCAGAAAGTCCCAGACATCCTCAATCGACACGTCAGCGGCGCGTTTCAGTAAGTCATCCGGCAGCTTCGGCCGCCCATCCGGAAAACGCTCGCCTTTCCAATCGGAGGTGTAGAAGAGAATCTGCTCGTGCGTCATCTTCACCTGCGCGAACGTCAATGACCCGCCTAGTGTCATGCAGCCGAGCAGCAATATCGGTATGAATTGCTTCACGCGGATACTCCTTCGGCCTGCAAGGCGGACTTGCGCGGCGGAGCCATGCTCCACAATCGATCCACCGAATGTTCCTTGTCCCATTCCGGCGTCGGTTCGAAGTATCCGCTGCCCGGTTGCAGATGTTGCTTCATCACCTCATCGTTCAACGTAACTCCCAGGCCCGGTTTGTCGGGAACAGCGATGAATCCGCGGTCGATAATCGGCTTCACTGGCCCTTCCACCAGATCCTGCCACCATGGCACATCAAGCGCGTGGTTTTCACACGCGAGAAAGTTCTCCGTGGCCGCGGCGACGTGAACACTCGCGTACGCGCCAACCGGTGTCCCCGCGTAGTGCATCGCCATCGGTACTCCGTACTCCATCGCCATGTCGCCGATGCGGTGCGTCTCCAGAATGCCGCCTGACGTCGAGATGTCCGGATGGATTTTGCTCACCGCGTGTGCTCTGCACAGTTTCTCGAAACCAGGCTTAAGGTAGATATCCTCGCCGGTGAGGATCGGCGTCGGGCTCTCATTCGTGATCCGTTGCAGCAACTCGGTGTACTGCCACGGAACCACGTCCTCCATCCACTCCAGGTTGTAGCGCTCGTAAGCCTTGCCCAGCTTGATGATTGAATTCACGCCCAGGTGCCCCAGGTGATCCATCGACAACGGAATCTCCATGCCGACGGCCTCGCGAATAGCAGCGACATACTCGGACAGCAGTTCGACGCCTTTGTCTGTCACTTCCATGCCGGTAAAGGGGTGCGGAAGGCTGTAGTTTTCCCACTGGCTCATTCCCGCGGGGCGCATCACCGTTCCCGGCTTGTCGGCAACCATCTCCACACCGAGGTCCATCTTCAGCCACGTGATGCCCATCTCTTCCTTGCGCGCCTTCATCCGCTTGGCGTAGACGATTGGGTCTTTCGACTCTTCGGTATCGGCATAAATGCGGATCTTGTCGCGGAACTTGCCGCCCAGCATCTGATAAATGGGCACGCCGTACACCTTACCCGCAATGTCCCAGCACGCTTCTTCGATCGCGACCACGCCACCAGCCTGCCGCGAATCGCCGCCGAACTGCTTGATCTTCTCGAAGATAAATGTGACGTTCAGCGGATTCTCGCCGACGACGCGGCTCTTCAAAAAAAGCGCATACGTGGGACTTGACAGATCTCGAACTTCGCCCAATCCGTACACGCCTTGATTGGTATCCAGCCGCACGATTGTGCAAGGGCTGGGACCCGGCTTCTTGATCGTCGCGACGCGCAGATCCGTGATCTTCAGCTTCGACGGGCTCGAATTCGTATTGACGTTCTGTATCGGCGGTTTCGGGTCGGCCTTGGCGCCCATTCCGAGCAAAGCACCTCCGAGTATTCCGGCTGAACTCTTCAGAAGTCCACGACGCCCAATCCCACGCGTATCTTGCTTCGACATCTCTCCCCATTCTCCTGTCACGCGGTCATGCCGCGGTTCAGCAATGCAGCATATCAAGAACGGCAAGACAATTTGCGCTACAGCTAACGTGGCGCAGCTTGTGCCGACATGGACCCACTACGAAGGAGCACGAAAATATCGGGTGAGCTGAACGGCCCGACAGGGGCGCCGTTGGGGCGCAAATCGGGTGTGCCATCGCATGGCTCTCGATGATTTACGCGCCGAGGCCCCTCATAGAGACCGGTGAAGGACCTTGATTTGGGCGAAGACCGGGCATCATTGAGGCGAATGCGGGATCGTCGGGCAAAATGCCGGCGAGTGCCTTGGCGGCCTTGATTTCGACCAATTGTTTGCGGGTTTTCGCGATCTCGGTGGCTATTTTGTGGCGCTCGTCGCGGCGGATTTCTTCGTTTTGCCGACGCTGGGCGTCTTCTTGTCTGCGATGCTCCTGTGCTTGCCTGCGCTGTTCTTCGGCTGCGGCCTGTTTTTGCCGTTCAATGCCAATTTCGGCTAATTGCCTTTGTTTTCTTCGTTCCATGAGCTCTTGAGAAGCACGGCGATAGGCGCGGTCCTGGGCGGCGTGGTAGCGGACGTAGCGTTCCA
>DATBEG010000093.1:0-11876 GCA_036276155.1 Bryobacteraceae bacterium
GGCCTGAAGTATTTGGAAGCATATTCGACCCGCTTTCCACGCTCCGCTGCTTCGGAGCAAGACAAGTTAGGTGGTTTGATTACGCCACGGTAACAACTGCGTAAACCGCTGGCCAAGCATTTAGTAGAACTGCGGGCGCTAATAGTTTCACTTCTACGGGTGCGCCAATCTGTGGCACGATGAAGAAGTCGGTTTGGATGTTTCGGTTTTCCCGCTTGGTGTGTTTCCCCGTCGGTTTCCCCACTCAGGTGACCTTCGTTTCCGAACAACAGTTAGGAGAGTATTAGTGACAAAGCTTTTCGTAGGGAACCTGCCCTACAAGGCTGCAGAGGCAGATCTTCAGGCTTTTTTTGAAGAGGCTGGCGTTCACGTGGATAGCGTCAACATTCTGCGTGACCGGTTCAGCGGTGAAGCACGAGGTTTTGGATTCGTTGAGATCAACGACGATGCCGCGGCAACACAGGCGGTGCAGGCTTGCAATGGACGCGCTCTGATGGGCCGCGCATTGGTGGTGAATGAAGCTCGTCCGCCAGAGCGGCGCGAACGCGGGCAGGGCGGCGGAGGTGGCGGCCGCCAACGTGACTTCGGTGGAAGCAAGAATCGCTGGTAATTCTCCTTTTCTGACGAACACAATCCGTTGACGGCATGATCGCCGTCGGGTTCGCGCTTCGCGATGCACCTGAGGCATTCATCGAAGCGCGAAACCCGGTGTGCTGAAAGTGTGCGAATGAAGGCCTAGTTCGTTCCTGATGCCGTCATCACCGGCGTAACTCCCCCTGTGAGCATGGCCCGGTTGAACTCCGGCATTTCCTTTTCGAGCAGCGCCCGGTAGTCTGCCTGTGCAGTCTTCAGGTTCTTCTCGATGCCTTCCAGCACTTCATATGACGTTTTGGTGGGTGCGAAATCCGTGCCGCCGGCCACATCGCCTGCGCCCGGACCCACTTCGCCGTTGAGCCAGATCAGATTCAGATAGACCTTGTACGGCTCGACGTAATACTTGTCATCACTATTGGCTTCGGTCCTGGAGATGAGCTGGTACTCCACCTTCTTCATCTTCTGATCCATGCCTTGAACCGTCTTCAGCAGATCGGGCTTTTCATTGTCGGCGCGCAGCATCTTCTCGACATCACTCATCTGCTTTCGCATCCACTCCAGTTGGTTGACCATGTCCGAGGTTTGATTGATATCGTCGCGGATGCGCAATTGCAGCTTGACTGACTCGGCCAGTTGCGCATCGGTCGCGGCAGTCTTTGGAGACTTCACCACCTCGATGGGCTCCATGTAGTCCTTGCCAGCGACGGTGAGCTTCACCATGTACTTGCCCGGGGCAACCACCGGTCCCTGCTCCGCAGGCTGGATGCCCCAGTGAGTGATGGGCCGGGAATCCGCATGACGGAAACGCGGTTCGTCCCATATGTAGCCGTTGTCGGGCGCATCAGTGCGCAGCTTCACCAGTTTCGGTGGTTGGTAGCGCAGATCCCAGTTGCGGCGATTGAGCCCGACGCGAGCGGCCACGTTCTTGTACTCGCGGACCTTCTGTCCTTGCGCATCAACAATCGCGATGTTCACGCGGGTGGCCGATTTCAATTCGAAGTTGAGGTAGGCGCGTGCATTCGACGGTAGCCGATAGGCGTTTAGGGGCTTGTAGAACTTCACCTGCGCGTCTTCGGCGTGCTCCGACTTCTGCTCCAGCGGAGAGATGTCGTCCAGGACGTAAATGCCGCGGCCGTAGGTGGAAACCACCACGTCGTGATAAGTCTTCTGAACTTCAATCCAGGTCACCGGCGAATGCGGAAGACCGCTTTGGAGACCGTGCCAGTTCGCGCCGTCATCGAGTGAATAGTAGAACGCATTGCCGGTTCCGGCAAACAGCAGCCCTTTCTTATTCGGATCTTCGGCTACCGATTTCACATACGCGAGCGGGCCTTTCGGCAGACCGCCGATGATCTTAGTCCAGGACTTACCGAAGTCGGTCGTCTTGTAGATGAATGGATCACGGTCGTCCATGAGGTGGTAATCGACCGCTATGTAAGCCGTGCCCGGGTCAAAGAATGACGGTTGAATTTTTGATACAGTGCCCCATGCAGGCATGCCGACGTTCTGGCTGACATCGGTCCAGTGGCCGCCGCCGTCTTTTGTGTACCAGACTTTCCCATCGTTCGTTCCGGCCCAGATCAGGCCTTTTGCAACTGTCGAGGGAGCAATCGAGAAGACTACTTCGCCGTAAAACTGCCCCAGGTTGTCCTGCACAATGCCGCCGGAAGAGACGATGCGGCTCGGATCCTTCGTCGACAGATCGGGGCTGATCACGTCCCAACTTTGTCCCGCGTTGCTGGTCTTGAAGATAACCTGGCAGCCGTAATAAACCGTGTTGTGATCGAAGGGGTCGATTGCCATAGGCGGCGTCCAGTGGCAGCGATACTTCAGCTCATTCGGTGGGGAATCCAGCGTGTGAATCCACGGGCTCACGGAGCGCGCTAGTTTGAGCCTCGCATCATAGCGCGTTACTTCATCGCCGTAGCAGCTTGCCCAAACGATGTCGGGGTCCGTCAGGTCAGGCAGGGTGAAGCCCGACTCGCAACCGCCTAAAGCGTGTTCCCACCCGTCACCTGCCGCCTGCACGGGCATGCCTCCGACCGTTCCGTTACCGCCCCCGCCGAATCCGCCTCCACCACCGCCTCCGCCGCGCGTACCGCCCGCGTTTTCTCCGGCAGCAACTTCGGGATTAGCGTTCGGCTGCTGCGCGCCGGGGGCTTCGGTACCCTGCTGTTGGCGGGGGCGTGTGCCAGGCGCGCCTGCACCTTGCGGACCGCTCGGTGGCGCGCCGCCACCCGATGCGGCGTTTGCAGATTCATCCGGGTTTTCAGTTCCGCCGCCGGAGCCATACATATTCCCGCCGCCACGGGCGGTGCTCGGTCCGCGCATGGTGCTGTTGTCCTGCATGTTGGTGTATATCCAGTAGGGGACCTGATTGTCGGTCGTGACGTGGTACATCTGCCCGATAGGCAACTGCGCGCGGTGCAGTCCGCGGCCGTGCACAGTGGTGATGCTCATACCGAGGTCATCGGTGATCACAAAGCGGTCTGCGTTGGTTGGATCAATCCAGATGTCGTGCGTGTCGCCTCCCCAGGGCACGACTCGGAACGTCTCGCCGCCGTCAAGCGATTGATGGACCGAACTGTTTGTGACCAGTACTTCGTTTTCGTTTGTTGGCGAGACTGCAATCCGGATGTAGTAGCCGGCACGGCCAATTAGTTCGCGGCTGTGACTCATGGCGCGCCAATTCTCGCCGCTGTCATCGGAGCGCCAAAGCGATCCCTGCGTAGCCGTTTGAATCAGCGCGAACATGCGGTTCGAATCGCTCGGTGCGATGGCCACGTCGATCTTGCCCACTGGGGGATGAGGCAGACCGTGGCCGGTGATGCGCGTCCAGGTAGCGCCACTGTCTCGCGAAATGAAGACGCCGCTGCCAGGGCCGCCGCTGAGTTCGCCATACGTGTGCATCTCCACTTGCCACATGCCGGCGACAAGAACGTGCGGGTTATGCGGATCCATAGCGAGACCTGAACAGCCAGTATTTTCGTCAGCAAAGAGGACGCGATCCCAGTGTTGCCCGCCATCCGCTGTTCGAAACACGCCCCGGTCCTGTTGCGGCCCGGTAAGACGTCCCAACGCGCAGACAAACACGTTGTTCTCATCCTGCGGGTTCACGACAACGCGGCCGATGCGCCCCGTTTGATCGAGCCCCATATGCTTCCATGTCTTTCCGGCGTCAGTGGAACGATAGACACCGTCGCCCATCACGTCGCTGTCGCGAATGGCCCACGCCTCACCGGTACCTGCCCATACCGTGCTGGGGTCCGATTGCGCAACGGCAAGAGCGCCGATTGCCATCGTGGGCTGATCGTCGAATATCGCCTGGAATCGATTGCCACCGTCGGTGGATTTCCAAACTCCGCCGGATGCCGCGCCGGCGTAATAAGTGCTCGGGTCACCTGGTATGCCGGCGATAGCCGAAATGCGGTTGCCCACCTGCGGCCCCAGAAAGCGAAACCGCAGAGGCTCCTGATTTTGGCGCGAGGAGGATTCCGATTGGCCGAATGCGTTCAGGCAAAAAACAGAGGCGACACAACAAGCTATAGACAGTTTTCGGGGCAATAACACTGCAACTCCTGTTCGGGGAATGACTTCAGTATAGGAATACCAACCAAGGCGAATTTCGCCGCCGGTAAGGATACATGCCTTAATGGAAAGAGTCGCCGTTGCCAAATACGACCGTCATTCTGATCGCATATCATTTCCCACCTGAAAACACGGTTGGTGCTCTCAGGCCTCAACGGTTTTACAAATACCTGAAGCGGCTTGGATATCGCTGCCACATCATTACCGCCGCACCGCAAGGCGATTCGGCGTCTCAGGACGTTACCGTCGTGCCGGACGAGACCCGCGAGTTCCTGGAGAGCAGCCGGAAGGGGCCTGCGCCGCTTGCCGTGAACTTCGAAAAGTTGGTGCGGAAGATCGCGTACCCTGGCCATCTTGGAACCACATGGTCACGTGCGGCCGCGAAGGCTTGCGAAGAAATTGTTCGAAACTCTGCTGCGCATAAGACCGTTCTCTACTCTTCGTTTCCGCCGATGGGAGCGCATCTGGCGGGATTACAGGCGGCGCGAAAACTCAAGCTGCCCTGGATTGCGGATTTTCGCGATCCGATGGGCATTGGAACCATGTTGCCCCTGTCAAATGTGGCACGTAAGGCACTGCTGCTGACCGAGAAAGCAGTGGTGAAGAATGCGCGTTTCGTTCTTCTTACTGTGGAATCTGCCCGCGAAGCCTACATGAAGGCCTATCCGGAGGTGAAGCAGAAGTTTCACGTCATCTGGAATGGCTTTGATCCGGAATCGACCATTCGTGCGTTGCCTCCAGTCGACAATTCACGCAAGGTAATCATTCACGCTGGTTCTCTCTATGCGGGCAGGAACGCGAACGTTCTTGTCGAGTCCATTGTGCGGCTGCGTCGGAAGAATTCGCCGGTTGTGCCGTCCGTGTTGCTGCGGCTCATCGGCGAACTCAGTCCAGAGAGTGGCGCGCACAAAGAATCCCATGATCAGGGCGTGGCCGAAGGTTGGCTGGAGATGCGGGACGAATGGGTCAGCCAGAAAGAGGCGCTCCGCATGACACAGGAAGCCGACTTTCTGTTGCTATTACAGCCGCAGAGCAAGATTCAAGTACCCGGCAAACTTTTCGAATACGTGCAAATCGGACGCCCGGTTTTGGCGGTTGTTCCCCCGGAGTCCGCGATTGAATGGCTGCTGTCGCGCTCCGGCGTTCCGTACGTCTGTCTGTTCACTACGGATTCTCCAGCGGAGGTCGATCGCAAACTGGAAGCTTTCCTTGCGCTGCCAAATGACCCAACAGCGCCGAGCGAGTGGTTCCAAATTAATTTCGATGCGGAGCAGCAGGCGCGGCAACTCGCGGCCCTCATTGAAGCGGGCAGCGCGTGAGCGCCGGGTACAAATCACAAAGGCTCGCTTACGCCGCGCTCGTGGCAGTGTGCTTTTTCTGGGGTACGACTTATCTGGGTATCCGCGTTGCAGTGGAAACCGTACCGCCGCTGTACATGATCTCGGTCCGGTACATCATTTCCGGCGCCATCCTGCTGGTTGCCGCGGCCATGGGCGGCGCACGACTGCCCAAAGGCCGGGAGCTTCTCTACACTGCCGTTTGCGGCATCATTTGCATCGGCATCGGGAACGGGTTTCTGGCGATTGTGGAGCAGTGGATTCCCAGCGGTTTGGCAGCATTGTTCTACACGACATCGCCGTTCTGGATGGTTGGCATAGACGCGCTGCTGCCGGCGGGCAAAAGACCGCGGGGGTTAACGGTGCTTGGACTTCTCATCGGGATCGGGGGCGTGGCTTATCTCGTACTACCCGAAGCGCGTGCGCAGGGCCTGACAGGAAGTTCGATGTTGGGCTTTTTGCTGCTTCAGGTCAGCGGCATCGGGTGGGCATTAGGCGCGCTGCTGCAAAAACGCGTTCACACCCAAAGCGCGCCTCTCGTGAACGGCGCGGTTCAGCAGTTGGCCGCAGGTCTGGCCGTTGGCGTGCCGGCAATGTTCCTGGAACGGGCGCCGCACGCGGTGTCTACTCGATCGGAACTCGCGGTCGCGTATCTGGTGGTCTTCGGATCCATAGTGGGCTTTAGCAGTTTTATCTACTCCATGGCGCGGTTGCCGGTGGCGATTGTCTCGATATATACCTTTGTCAACCCGCTCGTAGCCGTGTTTCTGGGATGGATGATGCTGAATGAGCATGTGGGTTACCGTGAATTCGTCGCGATGGGGATTATCTTCGGCGGCATTGCGGTGGTCCGTTGGGGTGAGGCGAGCCGGAAGAACATGGTTACTGTTCCTAGTCCCGAGGAGGCCGGAGCCGTATCGGCTGCCGACTGACGGTCCGCTTAACGGTTCTTTCTGCGCTTCTCAATCGCCTTCACTAGGGTGGCAGCCTCCGATAAACTGCCGTGCATAGTCTCGGTTGCGTCGCGATCGACTACGAATGCGACGGCCGCCCGCCGCGTCATGAAATACGCGAGAACAAACAGCGTCGCCAGAGCAGCCATGGGAACTGCAGCCTGGTCGCCCTGCTTCGAGCAGTAAGCCGCCGCAGCTAAGAGATATCCCGCGCTCGCTATTACCAGCAGACCGGGATGCGTGGTTTCAATTCGCCGGATGCTCGAGAGTCGAGTCAGCCCGATGATCGTCTCCTTCCGCCTTTCCGGCCGGCGCACCACGACAAAATTGGTGGTCACTGTAGCAAGGGAGTTATGGTGCAGTATCTGTTCGTTTGCCAAGACCGACTTAATCGTGTCCGCGTGCTGAATGGCCGGCGATGTGTAAGACACGGCACTTCTCATTAGCTGGAATGGGCTTCGAGCGACCGTGCGCAAATCCCGGACGGGTGGACGCGGTCCGGGTTTTCGTAGTTCCTCAACAGCTTGAACGAAGATTGCCTGCGCCGACATACTTTCTGTTTGGGATCGTTGATCTTATCGGTAGTGCCGCAGCCGGATCTTATGTTGCAGGCTGATTTCCTATCAAGGTTCTTAAGGGCGGAATCGCGGTGGGTCCAACGGAGTCACGGCGGATTCAATATGAAGGATGCCGATTAAGAACGCGTTGCAATCCCGTCAACTCGGCGCGACAGGCCCCAAAGGTGCTCGACAGCAGGAAGGTGCTCGACAGCGAAAACTAACCTTTCACCCTAGCTGACAAGTTGGAATAAGTGGGTCCGCTCATGTTCGAGCAACCACTGCTTGCGCGGAATACCGCCACCGTAGC
The DNA here is from genome assembly GCA_036276155.1 of Bryobacteraceae bacterium. GTDB lineage: Bacteria > Acidobacteriota > Terriglobia > Bryobacterales > Bryobacteraceae > Bog-105. Next base: position 7,340 of record DATBEG010000093.1, read on the forward strand.
CGGTAAGCGAGCCATCCGCGCCAATGACGCGGTGACAGGGCACGACGATGCCGATAGGGTTTGATCCATTTGCACGCCCGACGGCACGGCTCGCGCCCGGCTTGCCCAACTTCTGCGCAAGCTGGCCGTAGGACATAGTCGTTGCCGGCGGTATCTCACGGAGTGCGGCCCACACGGCCTGTTGAAAGGGTGTCCCGTTTGTCGCAACCGGCAATCGATCGACAGGAGAGAAATCGCCTGCGAAATAAGCTTCGAGGGCGCGCGAGAACTGGGCCGGTATGGCGGCGGACGTCAGCTTGCACTCGCCGTAGTGAGATTTCATCAAGGTGTGAAAGCGTTCATCGAAGCCATCGAAATCCAGTGCGCGCAATCCACTCTCATTCCAGGCGAGCGTGAGTACGCCAACTGGAGAGGACATGTGACCGACAAATATCTCCATCTCTATCCTTCTTTCTTATTCCGCTGCGCGGCGCTGGCCCATAAATGCATGACCGCATAGGCTCTCCAGGGACGCCATTTTTCTCCAGCAGCGAGCAGCTTCTGCGAACTTTTCTCGCCTAACGCCTTGATAACCACGAGATCGGTGTGAGGAAACGCGTCGGGCCACGCCAGCGCACGCATGGCGATATATTGCGCGGTCCACTCCCCGATTCCGGGAAGGCTCTTGAGGATTCGAATGGCCTCGACCACGTCGATACCTGCTGTCAAGCGAAGAAGTCCTGCGTCCACTGCCTTTGCGAGTTCGGATATCGTCCGCGCCCGCGCCATCGGCAGCCCAATCTCGGCGATCCGCTCTGGGCTCAGGCCCGCGACTTCCTGCGCATTCGGAAATGCGTGCGTCAACGTAGCAAATGGAGTCGGCATTCTAATGCCGAAGGCCGCAGCAAATCGTCCCGCCAGCGTTCGCGCGGCCGAGACGCTCACCTGCTGCCCCAGAATTGCTCGAACCGCGACTTCGAAACCGTCCGCTGCGCCCGGTACTCTAAGGCCCGGCCGTTCCGATGCAAGTTCTCCGAGTGCTTCGCTTACTTCCGTGGGATGACAGGACAGATCGAAGAGTTGTTTTACTCTCGCGAGAACCGCCGGAACTACTTTCGCCAGTGTTGCCGAAACGTGAACACGAAGCGCATTTCGCTGCTGTTCGACCGCAACCTCAATCCACCCGGAGTGCCACTTGGCGCAATGCGCAACTCGAATAGTTCGGCGGTAAGAAGACGGCGTGACCTCTTCCACGCCCGCAATGGTGCGAGGCGCGAGAAACGAAATCATCCCCGCCCAGTCGTAGGGCGGCCGGTAGCTCAGTTTGAAGCACAGCGATTCCGCCGGTAGTTTCCGGTCGGGTGCGCGCCGCAGCGTTGATGGAGTTAGACGGTAGCGCTGCCGGAAGAGCGCATCGAAGCGGCGGACGCTCTGGAAACCGGAAGCGAATGCAATCTCCGTTAAAGGCAGCGATGTGTCGGCGATCAACTGTTTCGCCAGAAGCAGCCGCTGCGTTTGCGCGAACGCAATGGGAGTGACGCCGAACTCGTCGTGAAATACGCGGCGCAGGTGCCTGGACGTGATCCCCAGGCGCGAAGCAATCTCGTCCAGTCCGGACTCGTTCTGAAGACTCTCATCTATGAGCGCGGCGGCAGCACGAGCAATCCGTCCTGTGGCATCGACACTCGCATTTCCAGGCGCCAGCTCCGGACGGCAGCGCAGGCAGGGACGATATCCCGAAGCTTCGGCTGCCGCTGCGGTCGCGTAGAACGTACAGTTTTCCTGGTATGGCGTCTTGACCCGGCAGACCGGACGGCAATAAATCTTCGTCGTTCGCACAGCAACGAAGAAGCGCCCGTCGAACCGCGCATCATGCGTCTTCATGGCGCGGTAACAGGTCTCCGAATCAAGCCTCACAATCAGATTCTAGGTTCACCGGAAATCAATTGCTGGCCGTTTTCGGACATCATCATCGATTCCCTTCCTGATACCCTTTTGCCGCGTTGAGTAACTAAGGCTGTTCCGATCCCGGCGACGCAAGAGAGCTTAACCAATCCAGTCGACGCTCGGGTGGGCTGATATTCGGCGGTTGGGTAGCACGTCGCGAGAGCTCACGTTCACTCACGTATTTGAGGGCATTGTACGTGTTAAAGAGGATGTTGGACGACCCCAAAAGACCCTTGCGAAATGAGATCAACGCGCGAGATAGCCGACCTTGAGGGTGCGAAGGCAAGGCAGTATCGACGCCCACCATGATCTTCGGACTACTGCAATCGTTTAATCCCAGTACTACGATCCGTCCGTCCGTCAAAATCGGGCGTCCCTTTTTAGGATCTTGCAGCACATTGCCGAGATTGCGCGTCAGCAATTCCGCGCGGTCAAGGCACCCTGTGAAAGCCAGGTCATCGACCACTTTCGCTCGTTCCTCGTCGATTCTTGGATCGCTGGAATGTGTCCAATGCGTCACCTCAAACCGAAAAGCGACATCTTCAGCCGCGGTTCCAAGCCAGACATTCACCCTCTGAGGTTCTTGCCATAAGCGCACGTGATGGCGCTTTTCCACCGTGTCTAAACTCTTTTGATATTCGAAGGCAGAAGGTACCCCATTTAACGTGAGTGTATCCATGGGTGCCCTCTTGTATCCAATCCGCACGGTAAGTGCGTAGTACATCCGATACAGTGACATCGCCGACTTCTTTTCGGTCATTGACCATCCGGCCGCGTGAAAGGCCCGGTCCAACTGCTGGCGGCTCCCCAAAAAAAGGATGTTCACCAGGTTAGAGGGATAAGAGCCCTGGCGGGCTCGTTGCGCGGAATTCTTTTGCAAATCGTGAATCTCAGCGACCTCACCGGGCGAAAATGGCGCGATACGAAGTGGCTGTGTGTTGGCGCCGGGAATGTTCACCCCGGCTTCTAGCCGAAGAATCACCTCCGTCCCGGGGGGAAAATAGATTTCCGGATTTGCGGGCGGCGCGATCAGCGATTTTGTTGCCCACACTGGTGCGCCCACGGGAGGCGTCGCAAACAGCAGGGGTACCACGACAAGGTCCAGCATGGAGGAGACACTTGCTATCGGGTGGATTCCTTGGACTGTTCCAGTAATATCCACGCGCTCCTTGGCCGTTTCCACTTCGACAACTTTAGATTTGATGCGGACGGTTTCGCCATTCGCTAATCGGAGCGCATCGAAGTTGTAGCCGATGCTTGCCGTTGTATGTTTAAGACCCAAGCCGATGGCAGTGACATTCTCAATGACTCCCGATACGACCGACCCGTCCGGGATGAGTATGCGCCCGCCCGCGCTAACCGGTGCGATGATCGTCGCCTCTATCGGCTCGCCAGGACGCGAGATGCGGGAACCAGTGGCGATCGATAACTGGGCTTCCAGAGTCGTACCTGCGGGCAAATCCTGTGCCGATGAAGGCAAAGAAAGCGGCAGGATGATCACCCACCAGGCAAGGAGTACGCACTTTGCCCTGCTCGCGAGAGTGGCAATCGCACACCGTGTTGGCCAGAAGCGATCGGGTAGGGCCATGCCGAGCTTTCCCTTATTTTGACCAAAAAGAGAATTACTTGGGTCTTCGGCATCTTTGCCGGTCGGTAATTCTACCGGCGCCGAAAACACAAAAGAGGAGGTTGCCGAATCGTCTGCTCAGCAGGCGCCGACTTTCGATTCGGCGATTTCGTCCTTGTAAGCTGAACGCTCGAATTCCATCTGAGCTTTCAATTCCCGGACAAGACTAATCTGTCTCTGACGAGCGGCTCGTGAGATTTCACTTTGCCGGCTGATCCTCAAATCCCGTTCAGCACGACGAAGCTCCCTCAGTCTTATTTGCTCTGCATCAGCCATAGCTGCCGTTAGCCACCACATCCGACACCTCGAATCGCAACGTCTTCCAACTCTCTAAGAATCTTGCTGGGCGTGTCACCTGTGAATCTCTGAAAGTCGTGGATCATATGCATTTGGTCGTAGTACCCGAAGGCATGCGCCACATCTGTCCACGACCTACCTGGGAACCGAGCCCTGCTGTCGAGCGCCGCCTCGAACCTCAGGATTCGAGCGTGCAGTTTGGGGAGCACCGCGTTTTCGTGTCCAATATGGGCGGAGAATGCCAGAACTTCAACAGTCCCGGATTCAACTTCGGAATCGGGCAGCCGCTCCGGCACGGGCAGGTCAGCGCAGCAGTTCCCACCGCGTACGATGGACTCTACTCGGCGCTGAAAGACTGGGGCCGCTTCGAACTGGTGCTCACACCCAGCGATGCCGATCTCGTTTTTCAGATCCGTGTGGTCTGCCCGTCATCAAAGAAGGCCACCCGGTTCTCGAACTGCAAATCCTTGACCCGAAGACGCGGATCGCTCTCTGGGGCTTTAGCGAAAACGCCGGCCCCGCCGAACTACAGAAGAACCGGGATACAAACTTTGAGCACGCCCTGACGCGACTTATACAAGACGTAAGAGCTCTCTTCGCCCGAGCCGATTCGGCTGAAGTCACAGCTGCTAAGTAGCTCTGCACTTCGCGATGGTTCAAGTTCTGGCGGCTTTGTCGGACTTCATC
>DATBEG010000094.1:0-56532 GCA_036276155.1 Bryobacteraceae bacterium
AGCTATCGTCGGATACCATCAGACGATGGCGCGACTTGTAAGCGACTTGTCGAAGCGCTTTGTGGTTGAGCCGGGGACAAAACTGAAGCTCGCCAAGCGCGACCCCGACGACACCGCAGGTGTGCGTAGCAAATCGAATTACGAAAAGATTATTCAGAAGAACATCCAGCGGCTGTTGGATCTGCAAACGCTACTCGCTGCCAGCGACCAGTATGCGTTGCTGGTTGTTCTACAGGCGATGGATGCGGGCGGAAAGGACGGCACAATACGGCACGTTATGACCGGCCTCAATCCGCAGGGGTGCCGTGTTACCTCTTTCAAAGTGCCTACAGAAGAAGAACTGCACCACGACTTTCTGTGGCGAATACACAAGGCGCTTCCACGTCGGGGCGAGATCGGCATTTTCAACCGCTCCCATTACGAGGATGTGCTAGTGGCCCGCGTGCACAAGCTTGTTCCGAAGTCGATGTGGTCGCAACGTTACGAACAGATCAATGATTTCGAAAAGATGCTGGCGAACAACAATATCGTGATTCTCAAGTTCTTTCTGCACATCAGCAAAGAGGAGCAGGCGCGGCGGCTGGAAGAACGGATCGATGACCCGCATAAGAATTGGAAGATATCGCATGCCGATATCACTGAGCGGAGATATTGGGACGACTATGTTGCTGCTTACCAGGATGCGCTGACAGAGTGCAGCACGGTGCGAGCACCGTGGTATGTAATTCCGGCCAACAACAAATGGTTTCGTAACCTCGCTGTTTCCCAGATCCTGGTGGACCAAATGACGGCGTGGAACATGCACTACCCACCGCCGGCCGCAGATCGGTCCGAGCTTCGGGCAATGCTGCAGGCCGAGAAATGAGTTAGAGAATGATCCAGGCACTTCAGCAACAAAAGGGCGAGACACTTCTCCCCGGCAAGCCTCCACTCCCACGCTATCCTTCGCTCTATCAGGTCAACACGCGCGTCTGGCTAACCGAGTTGTCTCGCGCTCTGGGCAGGACCGCGACGCTGGACGATATTCCCGATACCGAGCTGGATCATTTCGCCGAAGAGGGTTTCGATTGGATTTGGCTTCTGAGCGTGTGGCAGACCGGTCCGGCCGGACAACAGGTTTCACGCTCTAACCCAGAATGGCGCAAGGAATTTCAGGGAACGCTGGCCGACCTCTGTGCAGACGACATCGCCGGTTCCGGCTTTGCAATTACCGGATACACAGTACATCAAAAACTTGGAAGCGATGCCGGACTGGAACGACTGCGTGAACGATTTCGCCAGCGTGGATTACGGCTGCTCCTTGATTTCGTTCCCAACCACACGGGCATGGATCATCACTGGGTGGACGAGCATCCCGAATACTACATCTACGCGGCACAGGAAGACCAGGCCCACGCACCGCAAAACTATACGCGAGTCAAGCGGAATCGCGGCGACTTAATCCTGGCGCACGGCCGCGATCCATACTTTGCGGGTTGGCCAGACACGCTGCAACTCAACTACGGCAACCCAGCCACACAGGACGCCATGGCACGAGAGTTGATTAAGATATCCGAACAGTGCGATGGTGTGCGTTGCGACATGGCCATGCTGGTGCTACCCGATGTGTTTGAGCGAACCTGGGGCATCAACTCTCAGCCATTCTGGCCGCGGGCGATACAGCGAGTTCGCGAGCACGTTCCCGGATTCTGCTTCATGGCCGAGGTCTATTGGGGTCTGGAATGGACACTGCAGCAAGAGGGTTTCGATTACACGTACGACAAGCGACTATATGATCGCCTGCGCGAGGGCCACGCTCGGCCAGTCCGCCAACATTTGCAGGCTGGACTCGATTACCAGGCCAAGATGGCTCGTTTTCTCGAAAACCATGACGAGCCACGTGCGGCCGAGACTTTCCCCGAAGCGATGCACGAAGCCGCGGCCATCATTACCTATCTTTCTCCCGGACTCCGATTCTTCCATCAGGGACAATTCCGCGGATATAAGAAGCGAATTTCACCTCATTTGGTTCGAGGACCGGAAGAAACGGTCAACCAGCGGCTCGAATATTTCTACGAGCGCTTGCGCAGTGTGCTACGCCACGCACTCGTTCGCGATGGCGACTGGCAACTGCTGGAGTGCGTTCCTGCTTGGGATGGCAACTCGTCATTCGATGCGTTTATCGCCTTCGCATGGCAGAATTCCGCCGGCGATCGGTTGCTGATGACGGTGAATTACGCTTCCCACCGAAGCCAATGTTACGTCCGAATACCGTTCTCCGACCTCGGCGGCGCGCAGTGGAGATTGAACGACTTATTCGGGGGCACCCGTTACGATCGCGACGGTGACGACTTGCAGTATCGGGGTCTCTATCTGGACGTTATTCCCTGGCAGTACCACGTCTTTGAAATGGCGCGTAGCCAGTTAGCGGTGACCTGACTCATCGAGTTCCAAACGCAAGTAGTCGTATATAACACCGCTGGTTAGCGGACCTGCCGGAACGGTCAAGGTCAAGACATTCGTGCCCTGTTTCAGCAGAGCGGCGTCAAAGGGCACATCGTGTTCGCTCCAAATGCCTGTGATGCCATTTCGAGCAATAGCTCCGTCCCGATAAAGCTGGTCTATTTTGCCGGCCGGTTGATCATTGACTGCCACGTCGATTTCGCTGGTACTGTTCGAAGCGATAGCAACACGCAGATGTGCCGTTCCCGTACTCGGAGCCTTTGGGATCTCGAAGGTAACTGACCAAGGTGTTGCGCGCCCATTAGGAGTGCGCATGTTGTAGCCCTGCGGCTTCGCGTCTGGGTTCTCGTTATGTGGAACTTGTTCAAAGAACCAATCTTTTGAGAAGTCACTTTTGCCGACCGTGTAGTTGATATCGTTCGGGAAGAGCTTCGCATAAAGCAGGAACATGCCGTCATGCGAATAGTCATCGCCCTTGAAAAACTCGGTACCCGTGCGATTTGGTATGCCGATATCCCAGACCTGTTTCCCGCGCCGATCCGGCACCCATTCGATGGTTCCCATGTCAAGAGGCTTCCCCGGTTGGATGACGATGTCCTGCTTCGTGAACTCACCCATCACGCCATTGCCGAAGGCGTGCAGCGTGTATTGACCGGGCCGAACGTTTGAAATCAAAAAGTGGCCGTTGGCGTCGGCACGCGCCCAGAATTCGTAATGCTTGGCGTCCGTCTGCCAATCAATCCGGCGAGTGCGCGGAGGCGCAGGTGCTTGGGCCTGGGTTTGGGTTTGGGTGGGACGCGCCAAAGTAGTCCCGCTGCCATCCGTAGCACGCGGATGTATCTCGTATGTGGGATAAGAGAGACCGACCAGCATTTTGGTTGCTTTCACATTTGGCAGTTGCGGATCGTGTATAGCTAAGCGACCGGAGACTTGCACGCGCTGATCCCGGTGTGGGTAATCGACGCCGCTCACCCAGTCATATGGCCACTTCTGACTCTCTTTGTGAGCTTGACCGATCGCATCGTCGTACATTTTCTGTGGAGTGTCCGCATTATTGACATACAACATGAATGGCCCGATGACCTTGGTCCAGTGCTCGCCTTCGTCGACATCTACGACGGCACCGCCGTAATGGCTGCTGCGCCAATAATTCAAAACCGTAGGAGCCTGGACGTCATTTGTGTCTCGATGGCCGAGAAATTCGACTTTGGTCGGGCCACCGCTTAGATATTCGACACTCGGGTTGACAAACCAGAAGCCGACCTTCTTGGACGTACTGGACCAGCCAAACGCCGGATTATCGAATTGATCGGCTGTGAAGTCGTACTTATCTTCGTGCTCACCCTGCGCTTTAGGGTAAGGCCTGTTCCACTTCGGACCGATACTCATCCAATCGAAAAAGTCGGCCAGCTTGGTGCAAAAACGCGCTTCGCCCAGCACGCTTGACGGGTAGCTCGGCTGGTGCTCGAAGATCGAGTAAGTGTATAGCCCCGATTCGTTGCGACCGATGGCGTAGCGGATTTCGATATCCGCGATGAAGCTGCCACCGGGACCCGCGCCCATAGGTTTTCCGTCGGAGATACCCTTAATCGCCACCTCTGCTCGTTGGCCACCGTTCGACTTTGGGTCGATCGTGACACTTGCTGTGGTGTGCGGTCCGTCAGTATCGTGAGACCAGAAGCCATATTGGTGATCGGTATATCGATGGCCGCCACCACGAGTATTTGCGCCTGGCTTGTCCACCGTTGTGTCGGGCAAACCGTCTGGACCCATGATGGTTGCAAGCATTTCCAAGTCCTTGTAGCGCACGGACAGCAGATCACCGGATTTCTTGTCGACGCGTGCCGTAACGATTCCGTTAGATAACGTGTACGCGGATTGATCTTCATTTAAGGACACGCCCGTGCCGCCGACTTTATTTCCGGCGCTCACTGACAACGCGAGCATCAAGGCAAAAAACAACGCACATAGCAGGGAGATCATCCCTTTGGTCGATCGCTTCATATAACACTCTCCTTATTCATCCAGCTAAATGTCTTCACCACGAAACTGCCGGTTGTGGACGTAGGTAAACCGTCAGCGGGTCGCCAGGTAATGCTCGCAACCCCGACATCACGCATTCAGCATTCATCTCTGCTCCACGGCGGTTGGTATGCACACGCCCGTCGGCGAACAGCTCGCGAACGGCTTGCTGCCCCAAGCTGTCGTATCTGTGCGCGATCACTGTGTTCAAATCGAGCAGCGGCACTTCTTCTTTTGAGGCGATTTCGCGCGCCCAATCGGCATGGCTCCCATGCGGCTCGGCTATCCTGCCGTTCTCCCAGATGTTGCGTGGCACGAGCGTACAGACAATCGGTGTCGCGCCCTTGCTACGTGCGGCGGCGATATAGCTGCGAAGGTACCAGCCGAACGTGTGGACGATCTCGTTCTGACCCGAAGCTGGATCAGGGCGCTCCTGAGTTTCTTCGCCTGTGCCGGGCAAAGCTCCAATCTGCCCGTTGTCGTTGTGACCGAACTGCATTACAACGATATCGCCCGGTTTAAGCATCGCCAGCGTTTTTGTCCAATAACCTGAGGTCATGAAGGTTCGAGCGCCGGTGCCCCCCACGGCACGGTTCACCACGTTGACCTTCATCGGATCGAAGTAACGAGTAAGCGCATCGCCCCAGCCCCACTGGCCGTCCGAACCGTCGCCTCTTCCGTTCCGAACTGTCGAATCACCGATTAGAAAGAGATCCGGCAGGTGGGTGTCTGCAGGTTCGGGCAAGTTCAACCATTTCCAAAATTCGGGGCTGCTCTTAGATCGAGGAATAGAAAGTTTGGGGGCGGACACATCCTCCGGCGGAGCTACATCGATGGCACACCCAGACGTTGAGAAGAGCCGAATAATGCCGTTCTCGTGCAGCGCTTTCAAACCGGCGATAACGTAGCGGGCATTGTATTCCGCACCTTGCGCGTTGGTGTGAGTGTGGTCCTTAGGAAAGAATGGCTTTACGGCGTCTACGCCCGTCTTTTCGTACTGATCAGCGACTAAGTTAGTTAGATCAATGAAGGCGACGCCTTCCGATTTTGCGATGTCACGCGACCAGTCACTATATTGGCCGGAGCCTCGCTCTACATGCCCGTCGGTCCAGATGTTGCGAACGGTGAGCGACAGCAGGATCGGGAACGCATCCTTTGCTTTGGCTTCGCGGATCATCTTTCGCATGTACCAGCCAAATGTATGCAGTGTTTCGTGTTGCCCGGTGATGACGTTGTCGATCTCTTGAGCCTCTTCGCCTAAACCAGGCAGGGAACCGCGCGCCAGCTTAGGGCCATTCATGGGAGCACCGTCATTCTGACCGAATTGGATCAGGACGTAATCTCCAGGTTTGATAGCAGCCACGATGTGATCCCAGTGCCCTTCAGTGACAAATGTTCGGCTGCTGCGGCCACCGATTGCGGCGTTCACCACGTTTGCCTTACTCGAATCGAAGAAGGATGCAAACGGCTTGCCCCATCCGATCGCGTCCGGATTACCTTCAGCAGCAGTAGAGTCGCCGGCGATAAAGACCGAGGTTTGCGCCCGCAATGAGACGCTGCCACACAGCAGCGCTGCAGCTGCTATGGCGCCAAACTGGAGCCGCCGCCGATTAGGCACCCACAGAGCCTTTCGCATCGAGAGTGGGGTAAGTAGACCATTCGCGCGACTTCTTGTCCAACAGAAGGCGATATCTGTTTTGATCCGCCTTTTCGGCGAAGCCGCAAATCTGAAGCGTGTAGAGTAACCGAAAACACGTACATTTCCCCAACCCGGTCCGCTCCACTACATCGCGCAGCCGCAGCAGATCTCCGGGTGTTTGAAACGCATTCATGATAGTCAGAACGTGGACGACAGACTTCACCAGATAAGGATCGCGAGTTAGGTGAGCTTTCATAGGGGCCATCAAATGCCGAATCTAGACTGCCGTCTCCTTCTTAAGTACCGGGGTTCTCATAACGAACTTGCGAAAAGAGTTTTCGTTCGTCGCCACGCGGATCGTCAATGCTTTTTGATTCAGAGTTGAAGGACATGGTCGTCCGTTTCGTGAGACCGTATGGTGGCCAATGGGGCAGCTTTGCGTTGTTCGGATCTCCCGATCGAGCAAACGCAATATAGGCTTCGCTGATCTGCTCAGCCATCCAATATGCGTCTTGACTCTCGCCGGTCATCGCATGGGAAATGGCAACGTTATCGAATAAGAAAGGCAGATCCAGTGCGTGGCAGGCTCGCCATTTACCGCCATCTACAGGAGATCGCCAATCGAGCTGATAGGAGTAAGTCGGCGCAGAAGCTTTGGGGAGCACTGCGCGGCGTTCAATCTCTACAACTGCCGGGCGCCAGTCGCGCGAGTCCGTTGTGGCCCCGAAGAATACATCGCTTGCCGAATAATCTGCATGGAGGCGGCGATACAACGCGATAACGTCATTCAGATTGAGATTGCCCATCTTCTCTGAATATTTAGCGAGATTGGCGGGTAGCGTTTCCCACGTCAGCTCGAACATTGCGGGATTGCCTCTGCCGATCAGCAGGCGTGATTCATCATGATTAGTTCCCACCATGAACGGGATTCCAGCGGATATGTTAGGAGCCGCTGGGTCGAACGGGTGGCGCGGTAATGCACCTCCGTCGACCACTGGGCCATAGTAATTGGTTGCACGAGTTACCTCCACCAGCTTCTCCATCGGAACCGTTTTGATCGAATCAATGTTCTTGCCGGTAATACCAAGCGCTGTTAGAACAGTCCTGGCGCGCCCGGTAGCTGTTTCCGGACGCGAAGCTGTGACCGTTTCCCCGCTCGAAGAGCATGCACGTTGAAAGAGACCTTGTGCGGAGGGCATACCCATTAGGGTCGCGTTCTTCGCGCCGCCGCCTGATTCACCGAAAATCAAGACACGTTGAGAGTCGCCACCGAACTGAGCGATGTTATCTCTTATCCACTGCAGTGCCAAGACCAGATCGAGCATTCCAACATTGCCGGAGTCTTTGTATTCGGGGCCGCCCAACTCAGAGAGATACAAAAAGCCGAAGGAATTCAGCCGGTGATTCAGGGTCACCACGACAACATTGCCACGATGACAGAGGCGGACGCCATCGTAGCCCGGCGAGTTTGCCGATCCTGCGTTATAGCCGCCGCCGTGTATGTAGACCATTACGGGTAGCTTGCTTTGTGTGCTTAGACTGGGAGTCCAAATGTTCAGATAAAGGCAATCCTCACTGATGGGCTCTGTTGTCGGGAATGGTGACGACGCCATCGGCTGCCGCAGAGTTGCTTGCGGCGCGCGCGGGCCAAATGCGACAGTTTCTCTGATTCCAGCCCACGGCTGCGGGCGCGTCGCCTTCATGAACCGACGAGGGGCGGTATCCGAGCCGTAAGGAATTCCCTTAAAAACGTTGATGTTCTGGTCGATATACCCGCGGACTTTACCATCGTGGGTTGACACGACAGGATGGTCGCTTGCCGCTCTCAAAAGAGCCCAACACGAAGCGGCCCCAGCTAGAAGAGTCCTTCGTGAGAGAGTACTGACATTCATGGCCACGCTTCTTCTCTGTTGAATGATCATCCTCCAACTTCAGCCCGATCAAGCTTCTTCCACCACAGCACCGGATTTCACACTGCCAAACGAACAAGAAGTGCTTCAATGCCAATGGAGAGTGGTGAAATAAAGCAGCTCTGCTTCTGAACCCCGCCTGATAAACGGGCTGGACATGCAACGCGCTTTTCACGCGTTCATTTCGCATTACGAAAACTTCTGATCCTGACTAAACAGATTGACCGAGGACTAATACCGGAATAGAGTTAATCCTAACCTACGAAAACACCGCTATATATAGGCGAGGGCGGGCGAGGCACGGTAAGAGGGAAAGGTTTTCTATGTCGAAAATTAAGATGGGTAAGTGCGGTCGACCACTTTTGATCGGCATTTGTACACTGCTCTATTGTAGTTGCCCAGCGGGCGTTTACGCCCAGGTAGCCGGCGGCGGTGCTATTCAAGGAACGATTACCGATCCTAGCGGCGCCGTAATTCCTCAAGCTGACGTAACTGCGGTCAACACAGCAACTGGTGTTGAGACACGGCGCAAGACGACAGGCGCGGGTCTGTATGTAATATCTCCTCTGCCCGCTGGCGAATATGGCGTTCGAGTAACTGCAACAGGCTTTGAAACCTTGACGCAAGAGCACGTGATCGTGGACGCTTTGGCAACGGTGCCCCTTGATCTTTCGTTAAAGGTGGGAGCGTCTACGCAGCAAGTTACCGTGGAAGCAACGGCCGCACTTTTGCACAGCGATGACGCCACGTTGGGAAACACAATGCGCAATAACGTGTATGAGGCTCTGCCGCTGGCAATGAACGGTGTAGCCCGAGATCCGACGCAATTTGTTGCGCTGATTCCTGGTGTCGCGGGACTCAGTACGCAAGTTGCGGGGCCTTCTACAGCTTCCTTTAACGGTGCGCCTGTCGGCCAAAACGAAATTTACGTGGAAGGCCTTCCACTTACATTCCCCAGCCAGCAGGCAGACACACGCAACCTCGCCCTTGGCGTTTCCGTCGAAGCCGTCGATCAGTTTCAAGTAGAGACAAGCGACGCGAAGGCAATGTACCAAGGGCAGGGCATGGAGAACTATGTTCTGAAGTCAGGTACCAACGAGTTCCACGGCGGAGTGTTCGAGTACTTCCGAAATACCGACCTGGACGCTCGCGGCTTCTTCCCTGCCTTCACTCCTATCGAGCACCAGAATGAATTCGGCGGGACCATAGGTGGACCGATTAAGAAAGACAAACTGTTTTTCTTCGGATCTTACGATGGTTATTACTACAAAACGGCTCAGGCACCCCAGTATCAATCGATACCGAGCCTTTCGGAACGAAATGGCGATTTTAGCGCGTTTCCTACTACGATATACGATCCCGCGACATACGCTTGTGTTGGAGCTATTTGTTCAAAACAGCCGTTTGCAGGAAATGTGATTCCGGCAAGCCGTATCTCTTCCGTTTCGAAATCCCTGCAGTCTTACTTGCCGAATCCAACCAATTCCGGCATTCAAAGCAACTATCTGGCTTCGTTACCCGAAGGACTGCACAACAACAACACGACTGAGAAAGTCGATTACAACATTTCGGACAAGAATCGCATGTATGGCATGTACAGCCACGGCAAGTACGCGACCGATTACACGGGAAGCCTGGCGCTTGGCACCGACTCACTACCTTTGCCCTACACGGATGGACGAATCGTTGAGGAAAACACGACTATCGCACAAATTCACGATACTTATGTCTTCACACCTACCTTGTTGAACGATGTCAGCTTCGGCTACGGTCGAATCTGGATACCTATTATCAGTGCTACTGCAGCGGGTATTTATCCAACGAAAGCTGGAATAACCGGTTTACCGGCTGGAAATGCGAGCAATGCTTTCCCTACCGTCAACTTCGCGGGTACGAATCCCCCAATTGGCTGGGCAGGCACAAATGCGATTGCATTCAATCAGGCCGAGAATACATACACGGCACAAGACAACGTGCAGTGGATACACGGCAAGCACTCCGTCACTATCGGGTTTCAGTTGCAGAGACTGCAGGACAACAATCAGAACCCCGATACAGGAAGCGGAGCTATCTTCAGCTTCAGTAATAATGAGACGGCCGGTTTCTCACCCACGGGAACTCTTCTAACCACGACAGGAAATGCTTACGCGAGCTATCTGCTGGGCGCAATCGATTCCGCGTCGATAACCCAAAACTATGTTGTGGAAGTGGGATCGAGATTCAACGACTATGGAACTTATATTCAGGATGATTGGAAAGTGGGCCCGCGTTTAACCGTAAACCTTGGGCTTCGCTACGACATTTTTGGTCCATATCATGAGACGCACGATCGTACATCGTTCCTGAATCCGTTGACACCCAATCCAGCGGCGAGCGGCTACCTTGGTGCGCTTGAATTTGCGGGTTACGGAACAAATCGCTGCAATTGTCCGAACGTGCCAATAAAGACGGATTATCTCAACTTTGAACCTCGAATTGGAGTTGCCTTTAAGGCAACCTCAAAAACCGTCATTCGCACCGGCTTCGCCATGAACGCTTCGCACGGGGGCGGCACAGGCAATAATGGAACTGGTGTATCTCCTGGACAGTTAGGGTTTAATGCAGCGCAAGCATTCTCGAGCGCAGTGACAGGCCTTCCAGCTTTCTATTGGCAGAATGGCGTGCCACCTTATCAGCAGCCTCCGTTCATCAATCCAACATACGGAGTTGGCTTCACAACGACAAATCCAACAGGCGCAGTCAGCCCGAACTACGTGAACGCAAAGATAGCAGCTCGCCCCCCATATTACTTCAACTGGAACTTCAGTATAGAGCAGGAATTGTCCGGCTCGACAACAATCGGCGCAGCTTATACGGCGAGTGCCGGTCGGTACCTGCTTGGAGCTGGGGCTGTCGGAATGTGGAACGACTCCATGGCGCCACAGTATCTGGCGCTGGGGCCGCTGCTGAATGCCCAGGCGACACCGGCGAACATTAAGGCCGCTCAGGCGATCATGCCGGTCGCTTTACCGTTCGCCAATTTTCAGGGCACTATCGCCCAAATGTTGAAGCCTTTCCCACAGTACTCCGGCCTGACATACCTTTGGGGGAACCGTGGCGATTCCTCCTGGAACGCGGTGCAAGTTACGTTCGATCACCGCCTTTCTCATGGTTTGACAGTTCGGGCTAACTACACTTATAGCAAAGAGATCGACAATCTAGCCGCTACCAGCAGAGATCCTTATAACGGGCGCCTGGATCGGGCGCTCGGAACTATTGACCACCCCAACGTATTTACGTCGACAATCGTTTACGCCCTGCCTTTCGGCGCCGGCCATAATTTGGGCAGCGGCAATCCTCTGCTTCGCGCGGTGGTAAGCAATTGGCAGCTGTCGGGTCTGGTTACGTTTAACTCGGGCGCGCCGCTTAGTATCACGGGCTCCGGCTGCAACACTCCAGGTTTAACCACGACTTGCATCGTCAGTTATAACCCCAACTTTACTGGGTCGGTCCGCATCAACGGCAACTATGGGGACGGAAATGCCACCGGAACGGGAGCTCTTGCCTACATCAACAAGGGTGCATTTATCGATCCTCCGGCCTACCAGTTTGGAAACGCGGCTAGAAATGCACCTTATGGTTTGTTCGTGCCGCATATTCTCGACGAAGATATCAGCATCCGGCGTGAGTTCCCGCTCCATGAACGTGTCAGGCTGGCACTACAAGCCGACATGTTCAACATGACAAACTCGGTTGCCTTCGCTGCCCCGGGAACGAATATCGATTCAGCGAATTTCGGGCAAGTGACCTCACAAGCCAATTTGCCGCGAAAGTTTCAGCTCGTCGGACGAATTACGTTCTAGGAAGCTTTGATGAAACGACAGGCTGTTTGCCTCGCGCTCGCTGCGCTTACTCTGGCGAGTTCGGCCTCTCCGATGACGACGGCGCAGCGCCGGGAATACCTGAACAAGCTGCTCCAAATCCTCCCGGATGTACCTTCGTTTGACGAGTGGCTGAAAAAAACGGGAGAGCTGCCTCCGGATTTTGACGCACTACCGCGCTCGAATGAGCTTCCGGATCCGTTTCGTTTCCTAAATGGAAGCACTGTGCGCACGGAAGCGCAATGGCCTGCACGCCGCGCAGAGATCAAAACGCAATTTGAGAAATACGTGATCGGCCGAGTTCCGGCGGTACCTAAATTGGATCGCGCGGTGGTTCTCGACGAGACGCCCGGCAATGGCTATGTCGTGCGCAATCTGCGGTTGGAATTTGGACCGCAAAGTAAGGGAACCGTGCGCATTCAGATCGCGATTCCAGAAGGCAAGGGTCCGTTTCCTGCTCTTATCACTACTAATTTGAATGGTTGGGCTCCGCAGTTACTTCGTCGCGGGTACATCTCGTGCGGTTATGCAGGCAATGACGCGATGGACGATGGCGCTGCTTTGGCACAGCTTTATCCAGAATACGATTTCGCTTTGCTCCCTCGGCGGGGTTGGCTGGCAAGTGTGGTTGTCGACTACTTAGAGAGCCTGCCGGAAGTTGATAAGAGACGCATCGGGATTTTCGGTTATTCGCGAGATGGCAAGACCGTAACGATCGCCGCCGCGTTGGATGAGCGAATTACTGCCGTGATTGCCGGTAGCACGGGAGTGGGCGGCATACTGCCCTGGAGGTTAGGAAGCGAGCGGAATTCCGGCGAGAGCATTGAGAGTACGACTTTGATGTTTCCAACATGGTTCGCGCCCCAATTGCGATTTTTTTCCGGACGCGAAGATCGTTTGCCCGTGGACGGCAACTTGCTCGTAGCGATGATCGCGCCGCGACCCGTGCTGATGGAGTATGGGCTGAACGACGAAGTTTCTAACTCCTGGGGAAGCGAACAGACCTACCATTCGGCTCTCAAAGTATATAAGTTACTGGGTCGGCCGACTGGGCTGAACATCTTCCGTCTACCGGGATTTCATGGTGCTAACGACTCCGAGGCCGACCTGGATTGGCTCGATATTCAATTTGGTCGCTCAAGCCGCGTGTGGGACGATAATTTCCTGTTTCCTTGGAGCTTCGACAAGTGGCGCGCGAACGCGAAGGAGACGGTTGATCTAAGCCGCTACCCCGCACAGCATTCAACGAACCTCCTGGCAGGGACTGAAGGATCTACTATAAGTTCGGTCGGTGCTTGGGAAACAAGAGCTGACAGTATTCGTAAGTCAATTCATTGGATCTTGGGCGACGAACCGCCTTTGATGCCAGCAGCGCCCTCACGTCTGAGGCCCGGAGCGCGTCCAGGTCCGCGACCCGGCGGTAATCCTGGTCAGACCACACCTGACTTAGTTGCATGGGCCATTCAACGAGGTGGACTTGAGTTTGGATGGCTGGAGCCGGAAAAAGATCAGACCACTTCACGCAGCATCAACTTCGGTTACGGCGTGAAAGGCGATCTGTATTATCCCACCAACACCCCGCCGAACGCCAAGCTGCCAACAGTGATTTGGCTGCACGGATATAGCTACCCGCTCGGCTACATGTGGGTCTATCGCCGGGACCTACACCCAATTCTGGCGCTCGTGCGCGCCGGTTATGCTGTGCTCGCTTACGATCAGAGCGGATTCGGCAGTCGAATGAATGAAGCAGGTCCGTTCTACGATCGCTATCCACATTGGTCACAGATGGGCCGAATGGTCGAAGATGTTCACACGGCTATAGACGCACTGCAGAAGGAAAGTCTAGTAGATCCGCAGCGCATCTATCTTTTCGGTTATTCAATGGGTGGAATGGTTGGACTTTACTCAGCAGCTTTCGATTCCCGAGTAAAGGGTGTCGTCTCCATTTGTGGTTTCACGCCCATGCGTACCGATACAGCGGAAAAAGGAACAGGCGGCATTGCACGCTACAGTTATGAACACGAACTTCTTCCGCGCCTGGGTTTCTTCGTAGGGCATGAAGCGCAATTGCCGTATGATTTTGATGAAGTTCTCGGAATGCTGGCACCGCGCCCTGTCCTAGTGGTCCAACCGCAACTCGATCGCGATGCCACTCCCGCGGACGTCCACAGGGCAGTCGAAGCCGCCAGACAAGTGTATGCGATCTATAACGCTTCGGGCAAGTTGGAACTTAAAGAGCCGTGGGATTACAATCGTCTCCCGGACGCCATTCAGAACGACATCATCAAGTGGATGGGAAGTAATTTTCAATGAAGTGGAGTTTAGGTCTCGACGGTTATTTCACGCTGACGTCCCAAATCTTTTCGCGTTTTGACTTGCCCGCTGGACTGTCCACTTCGAGAACCACCGTGTAGTCTCCACCTTTCGAGTACTGATGAATAGGGTTTTGCTCAACGGAAACGGTTCCATCGCCGAAAGTCCATTTCCAAGATGTAACTTGTCCGGTGGTTTCATCCTTGAATGCAACCAAGCGCCGATCCATGTCAATAACTTTGAAGGACCAGTCAGCATTGTATTTTCGAAACTGCGGTTCTAAGGGCATCAGGCGGAACGCTACGAGTTCGTCTGCTTTGCCGTACATCGTGTGCTGACGGGAGAGATTCCAGAAGGCATGCTTCTCACTGTTCGGGTTGTCGTAATCAAGGACCGCCCACGACAGACCGATGAGCTTATTCTCGTACAGCAGGGATTCGACGGCCCGCGACGGACCATCGCATCCGGCATAGTCGAAAGGCGTAATCCAGAATTCGAGAATGAGCTTCCCGGATTCTCCCGGTTTGAAGTTGTAGTTGTATGCCGCGTTTGCATACGGCAGAGCTTTCACGTAAGAGTTGCAGCCCCATGCGAGAGCCCAGTCCTTCCCAAGCGGCGGCGTCATTATGTGGTAGTTCTGCGCTTGCACGCCGTGCATGGAAAAATGAGCGTCGCGTTCGCTCAGTTCCTTTGTCGGTTGAAAACGCTCGATGAGCGGACCACCCGAAAGATCTCCGTCCACGACCAGTTCGAGAATATCGTTGTGCAAGCCGGGTTGCGCGAAATCCCAATAATTGTCATAGGCCTCGTACAAGAAATAAAGCCTGTTCAGTCCCTTGACCCAACCTACCTTCAGTTTGACGTCTAAGTCGTTGGGGTCCGGCTTATGATTCTTGTCGGCATCGTCAACCAACTGATTCATACCAATTGCGTAATCGTCCGGAACGATCTTCCAGTCATCTGGGTTGCCGTCGATCCTCGGGATCATGTTTGGCGGAAACTGAAAAATCTTGAAGGTGACGCCTGGCCGATCGAGCGCCTGGGCCGACAAAGATAAAAGTGCCGTCAAGAAGAAGCTGTATCTTGTCTGTGCCAGTCGCATCAAAGAAATCATCAAAGATAATACCTTGGCTCACGCCTGCGCAAAATCAATATCCGCTTTAGCTTTGATGACTATTAGCGGGGCCTTGAATTTTGTTGGAACGAAAGCTCCTCCGTTGGCGTCGACGCGTCATCGAAGCATTCGGGCGGAAACGGAGGAATACTGCCGTTTCTCTTGAGGAATCCGAACGCCTTCCTCGGCAATCAGAGGCCAGTTTCGCTTAAAAGGGATGCTCGTGACTTCAGGCGTTGTCTTTTGGATGTGGTTCGCAGGGCTGGCCTATCTTTTGCTCGCCCTGATCGCCGTTCGCAAGAAGTTGTCCCCAAAGCTATCCGCCGTGTCTGTGCTGGGTCGTGTATTCGCTCCGGCCGCCCTTGCGTTATTCGGAGCCGAGCATCTTGCCGTCCCCAAGTCTCTCGCTCAAGGTGTACCCCAGTGGATGCCGGGGCACCTGTTCTGGGCCTACTTCGTCGGCTTCGCGCTGTTCGCCGCCGCCACTAGCATCGCGCTGAACAGATACGCCCGCTTGTCAGCCTCGCTCCTGGGCCTGATGTTTGTCCTATTCGTTGTGATGATCCATGCACCGAATGTCATGGCCGATCCCCGCAACCGGATCTTCTGGACCGTCGCCCTGAGAGAAGTCGCCTTCGCTTGCGGCCTATTCCTCTTCGCCAACCGCGCTCCCATTACCTGTCGCATCGCGCTGGGCGCGATCTTGATGTTCTTCGCAATCGAACACTTCCTCCACCCCGACTTCATACCCGGCGTTCCGCTCGGCAAGATGACCCCGCCCTGGATTCCGCTCCGCTCCGCGTGGGGCTACCTGACTGGACTGGCATTACTCGCGAGTGGAGCCGCCCTGATCGTGAACAAACACGCCCGCCTCGCCGCCACTTGGCTTGGAATCGAGCTCGCCTTGATGGTCCTGTTGATCTATCTCCCGGTTCTCGCCGCGGCCCAGCCAAAGGAACTGGTCGAGGCGCTGAACTATATCGGAGACACGATGCTATTCGCCGGAACAATCTTCCTCGCGGCCAGCGCAATGCCGGATCGTCGCCCTTCTGACGATCGATCAGTGCCCGCTTTTGCACAAGGGTACCGAAGAGCCTGAGATCCATGTTGTTTGAGGTAAGGCCGAACGACCTCATCGTTCACTTGGGCGTGTGGTGTTACTCGGGTTCGTGAGCCTGGTTGAATTCTGCCTTATTCTGCTCGCAGCGACTGCATTGGGTCGACTGCAGCTGCGCGCTGTGCAGGGACGAGGCATGCCGCCGCTCCCACCCCCAGCAGCACCAACGCCATTGGCCGGTCTGCTTATTGATTATGAGTTTCCAGCCTGACTCAGCAGGCAGCGTCCAAAGCGTGTATTCGCCCGGGGGAACACTAGCCGTTCCGATACGAAGGGCAACAGGGGTAATCAGCGTGGTGGCTTCATTGGCGCCCGTTCTCCAAACCTGACCGTATGGCACGATGTCACCCATGATTTTGCGGCCGCGCATGGACGGACGGCTGTACTTAATGACAATCTGCTTTCCGGCAAGCGTGACATCGGCGGTGGCGGGTGGACTAGGCCGATTACCCTGCGCGGCGATTATGGCCGAAACCAGAAATGCCAATCCGGAAGAGAGCAAAACGTTTCGCAGTTTTATCATTGTTGCCTCGCTCCAAGCTAACAGGTAACACAACGCAAAAAGTTCCCTCCAGCTCCTGCTTTTACTGGCCTTGTACATACGTCAGCATTTTTTGTAAGGCTGCCGCATCCTGGCAGTTGTCTCGATTCAACGGGATAGGAAAAACGTCGTAGTTGGCCTTGTTCTTGCTTACTTAGACACGGAGGATCACATGCTGAAGAATTTGAAGCCTGCCGTGTGCGTTATTGCGCTGGGCATCGCAACTTTTATGCCCGCGATTGCGCAGAATGATCGCGCGCAGGCTCCAGACAACACCGCGGTCAACAAGCAGGACCGCAACGCGAATTCGCCGACTGCGGACCAAGGCAAGAACGGTAAGTCCGACCTGGAATTGCAGAAGAACATACGACATGAGGTGGTGAGTGACAAATCCATTTCCACGTACGGACATAACGTCAAGATTGTCGCCTCGCACGGTCACGTGACACTGAAAGGCCCCGTGCATTCCGAAGAAGAGAAACAAGCGATCGAGGGGCATGCGAAAAAGTATGCCGGCGATGGCAATGTGGATAACCAGATCACAGTGAAGGGTGATCACAAGTAGCTTTTTGACTATTCAGGAGGAGAAACAAACAAATGGCAGGTAAGAACACAGCAGTATATGGCATGTATGCCGATCGCACTATGGCGGAGAACGCTGTTGACCGGTTGCTGGCGCATGGATTCCGAAGCGAAGACATTTCCGTACTGTTGCAAGACAACGTAGGGACGAAGGACTTCGCGCATAAGAAGGAGACGAAGGCTCCGGAAGGAACAACCACAGGCGTAGTAGCCGGTGGGGCCATCGGCGGTACACTTGGTCTGCTGGCGGGAATTGGCGCGCTTGCCATTCCAGGGGTTGGGCCATTCATCGCAGCAGGTCCGATTATGGGCGCTCTGGCCGGTCTTGGAACGGGCGGAGTAGTGGGCGGCATTGTTGGAGCGCTTGTCGGAATGGGCATTCCCGAATACGAAGCCAAGCGCTACGAAGGACGGATTAAAGCGGGCGGCATTCTGCTCTCCGTGCATTGTGACAACAGCGACTGGGTCGGCAAGGCAAAAGACATTCTCAAGGAGACGGGAGCGGAGGATGTTTCGTCCTCTGGCGAGGCATCAGCCGATTACGCGAAGAGCGATAAACCCTACACCACAACGACAACTGCTTAGCGATTCATCAAATAGGGCGCGGACTTGTTCTGCGCCCCAACAACCACAACCACGTCAACATCCCCTGCACAACTAACCCGCCCCCGATCACTAATACAAATCCTTCGAAGTGCGGTGCTTCCAAGATTCGGTAAACGGCCGCAGCACCGACGTAAGACACTCCCAGCGCGCCAAGCAAGACCGCATAGCGGAGCAAGCGCGGCTTCGCCGCAAATGAAAGGGTAATGGTTGCTGCTGATTGCAGGGCCAGGAGTGCGTCGATGAGGATTCGCTGCCGGTACCCCGAGTGTTGCAGGAGCGATTCCATAGTGACCAGCCAGAGAGCCGCGCCAAACGTGCACATCGAAAGATACCGGAGAGTGGCTTTCATGGAGGTAGCTTCATTGAATCATAAAGAGTACTTTGCGTCAACAAGCTTGTTTAATGTGGCGAGAATCGACCGGCGCAAAGGTTACGCGACGAGTAGACGCTATTTTTTCACCTGTGACTCGCCGAGCACGCGCGCAACGCAGGCGTTATACGAGCCCTCTGCGGCGTTTCCGGCAGCGCAGAGGAGCCAGGGAAACGTTGCAGGTGTGATGGAATGGCCCTCCGGATGACTCACGCCGTAGAAGTTCATCCATTCCGATTGCGCGCCCGGGTCCTTTTCGAGGCGGTGAAATAGCGCGTTGAAGCTTGCGAAATCGAGGCGCTTCATCCCCCATTGGTGAGCAAAGCTATATTCGGGCTTCCATTCCGGTGTTTCCGCATCATCGAAGCCGTCTAAGTTCGACAGATAGTAAGTTGTGGCATCTGTCAGCTCGTCTTTGTCGTTATAAGTGACAGTCCGGAACGCGGGGTTCTGGCCAACAAGCGGGCTAATCCCCGGTGCAAGCAGGATGAGCGAATGATCGATCAGCCGAAAGTCATCGACGTGCTCGTGACCTGCGAGACTGACGGTCACGGTGTCGGGATATTCGTTCAGGAGCTTTTCGAACTGGTCGGTGTACGGCGGTTTCCACATGGGCACAACAGGCTTTCCGGGACCGTGATCCTTCGGATGCGCCGTCGCGTAGCCATCGATGCCGGGCGCGATGTGAAAGATGAGCCAGACCTTCTCGCCCTTTGCTTCTGCCGACGCGAGTTGATGCGACAACCAGGTCAGTTCGTTTTCGGCAGGATCCGCGGGGCTCTGAGAACCGCAATAAGCCTGATACTTCTGGGAGAAATAAGCTGAGCTTAGTGAGATTACTCGCGCTCGCCGCAGAACCGGGTGTCGAACGTTGTAAGTGCCCATCTCTGCCCAGTCCTTTGTGCTCTCATCATCAGCGACGCGACCTAACATGCTCCTGACTGCCTCGCCTGTAATTCGAAGGAAAGGTCCACCGGGCTGCATGTCGTAGTCGCATGTATCAACATCGTTGTTGCCCAATGTGAAAAGGACGGGCTGTCCCGGCGTGAGAGCCTCCAGTTGTGTGGCGACGAAGGCGAACGTTTTGCGGGCGAAGTCAGCAAAGGCGGCATCGTCGTGAGTCGCGGCGGCTGCGTTGAATTTGTCGCGCAGATCGTGGACGAAGACATCGCCCGTGACTACCGTGAACTGAGCCTGCTGAGCGGTTTTGCGGATCTCGCTGAAGGCATTGGACAGGAGAGCCCAATCGGTATCCTCTCCGAACCGGGAACGACGCCGGGGATGGGTGTTGAGAATGTTGGCCCAGCCCGTAACAGGAGCTTCGGCCAACATGTTCGCCAAGGCGGGGTTCGCAAGGGGATTGAAGTGGACATCGGAAACCCAGATAAATTGGTTGGAATTCGCGGTGGTCTGCGCCCCTGCAAGGACGGCAAACAGGGCCATGGCCGTTGCACGTCCAAAGGTAAGTCTCATGCTCTAGTAAGTATGCGCTAGCCGGTGGGTAGTTAGACAGAGCCGTTGAAATGCGGTGACACGCCATACTGAAAAGGACTATGTTGGAAGGCCGATCGGCGGAGTCACACGGGTATTCCCTGCCCGAAGTGCACGGCAGCGTCGTGACTTCCCATATTCGGCCCTGGCGGCGGCTGCTCGCCTTTGCCGGTCCGGCCTATCTGGTCAGCGTGGGGTACATGGACCCGGGAAATTGGGCCACAGACCTGGAGGCGGGCGCGCGGTTTGGATATCGGCTGCTGTGGGTATTGGTTCTCTCAAACGCGGTCGCGCTGCTGCTACAGACGTTGAGCGCGCGGTTGGGGATTGTAGCTGGGCGTGACCTGGCGCAGGCATGCCGGGATGAATATCCTCGGCCGATCAGCTACGTACTTTGGATGTTCTCGGAGGTCGCGATCGTGGCGTGCGACTTAGCCGAAGTGCTGGGCGCCGCGATCGGTTTGAACCTGCTATTCCATATTCCGCTGCTAATTGGAGTATTGATCACGGCGGCAGATACGCTGCTACTGCTTTGGTTCACGCGGGTGGGCATACGTACCGTAGAGGCATTCGTTCTCGTCTTGATCGCCACGATTGCGGGTTGCTTTGCCTTCGAAATTTTCCTGTCGCATGCGAATGCCAGCGCGCTAATAGCCGGACTAGTGCCACGGCTGAACTCCAGTACTGTTTACATCGCGGCGGCGATTTTCGGCGCGACGGTCATGCCGCACAACCTTTATCTGCATTCGGCCCTAGTGCAAACACGGCGGCTGGGCGCTACGGCCGAAGACAAACGCGTGGCGTGTCACTATAATCTGCTGGACTCGGCGATAGCACTGAATGGGGCGTTGTTTGTCAACGCGGCCATTCTGGTCATGGCGGCCGCGGTCTTCTTTACCCGCCATATTGTAGTAACGGAGATCCAGCAGGCGCACCAGCTTTTGTCGCCATTGCTGGGAACGGCGGCTGCAAGCATTCTATTCGGAGCGGCGCTGCTGTGTTCCGGCCAATCTTCGACGCTAACGGGCACCATGGCCGGACAGATCGTGATGGAGGGATTCCTTCACTTCCGTATTCAACCTTGGTTGCGAAGGGCAATTACCCGCCTGTTGGCGATCACTCCCGCCGCTTTGACGATTTACTTTGCCGGCGAGACGGGCAGTTATCGGCTTCTGATCCTCAGCCAAGTGATTTTAAGCTTACAATTACCGTTCGCAGTTATCCCACTTGTGCATCTAACCTCAGATCGCAATCGTATGGGCGAGTTTGCAAACGGCATGTGGTTGAAGGCGGGAAGCTGGGGTTGCGCGGCTTTTATCCTGGTCCTCAATATCTGGCTGCTTGGCAGCCAGCTAAGCGAATGGTCGGCTGCGAATGCCGGCCACCGTGGATTAATCTACGCGAGCGCGTCGGTGGTGGCGCTCGGATTTGCCATTCTCCTTGGATACATCAGCTTCTGGCCGCATTTCCGGACCCCGCCCCCACTATCCGAGCAAGTCGCCTTCCCGCTACCCGAGCCAACAACTGCGTGGGTTCCACGAACCTACTCTACGATTCTGGTTTCTCTGGATCATAGCGAGTCAGATCGCGACGCAATAGGCAATGCGCTTGCGCTGGCGAAGCTCCACGGTTCGCAAATTGTCCTGCTCCATGTGGAGGAAGGTGTGACAAGCCAGCTTTTCGGTTCGCAATCTTCCACGGCTGAGATTGCCGAGGGCCGGCAGTATATGGATCAAATAGTAAGTTCCTTGCATGAGGCAAGGGTCGATGTCAAGGTGTCGGTGAGGCATGGAAACAGCCCGGCTAAGGAAATCGTAGCTGCAGTGCGGGAGCTGCAACCGGATCTTGTAGTCATGGCGTCACACGGACATAAAGGGATCAAGGACCTGATCTTCGGAACGACTATCAACGCTGTGAGGCACCGAGTCCGCGTTCCTCTACTGATTGTGAGCGGCGCACAAAACACATGACCGATTTATTCAAAGGAAGGATCCTTGTTACAGGAGGCGCCGGTTTCATTGGAAGCGCGCTGATCTGGGAGCTGAATCGCAGAGGCATCACGGACATTCTGGTTGCCGATTTCCTGGGCGAAGAGGAAAAGTGGCGCAATCTAAACCCGCTGCGCTTCGCAGATTACCTGGAAGCCGACGACCTGCTGATACGGCTGGATATCTCCCCACGACTTTTTGAAGGCGTTACTACGATATTTCACCTGGGGGCCTGTTCTTCGACAACGGAGACCAATGCCGCTTATCTGATTCGTAACAACTTCGAGTACACGAAAGCCCTGGCGGAGTTTGCGATGCAGGAGAACGTCCGGTTCGTCTACGCATCATCGGCAGCCACGTATGGATCCCTGGAATCGAAGGTGTCGGAATCGATTCCTCTCGAATCGCTGCGCCCGCACAACATGTATGGGTACTCAAAACATCTCTTCGATTCGTATGCCCAGCGGAGCGGGATATTGGACAGCATAACTGGCGTTAAGTACTTCAATATCTTCGGACCAAACGAAAAGCACAAAGGCGACATGCGCAGCGTGGTGCACAAAGCCTTCTACCAGATTCTGGAAACTGGGCAAGTGTCGCTGTTCAAGAGTTACCGGCCGGATTTTCGCCACGGCGAGCAACAGCGCGACTTTCTGTATGTGAAAGACGCCGTGGCGGCGACCATTTACCTGGCTGAGAACGTGGACGGCGGCGGCCTCTTTAACGTAGGATCGGGCGAGGCGAACACGTGGCTGACGCTGGCGAAATCTATCTTCAGTTCATTGGGACAGCCGCCCACTATCAAGTTCATCGAAATGCCGGATGAGCTGCAAGAAGGGTATCAGTACTACACATGCGCCGATATTTCGAAGCTGCGGGAAGTTGGCTTTACGCAGTCGATGACTTCCCTGCCCGATGCAGTGCGCGATTACGTGCTGAATTACCTGATTCCAGACCGGCATCTTGGCGATGAGCCGTCACAAATGCGAGTCAAGAGCCCGGGGGCGTTCCGGTAAGACGATCACAAGCTCGGCG
This sequence comes from Bryobacteraceae bacterium, assembly GCA_036276155.1. Classification (GTDB taxonomy): domain Bacteria; phylum Acidobacteriota; class Terriglobia; order Bryobacterales; family Bryobacteraceae; genus Bog-105. Next base: position 23,031 of record DATBEG010000094.1, read on the forward strand.
AATCCTCGGGCGGTCTCTATACTAAAGGCATGTTCTTTCGCCGAGGACGTCCAAAGATCCCAACGTTTTCCGAACGCGTCGATCTGTTGGGAGCGGCAGGATTTGCGACGGAGAATGTTCCGGACGGGCGTGTGCGGGTCTCCAAGCACGGTGTGGCCGCAATCATCGGCGATGAAGGAAAGAATCAGCCAGCGATTGAGAAAGCCGGTGTGCTGATCAACAAGCAGATCGCGACGCTGTATTCGGCGGGCTACCAGATGTTTCTGGAGACCCCCGATGGTAAGCGAGTTCCAGCTACCGCACAAGAACTGAAGGCGCTACATGAGTTTGAAGAAGACGTGAAGGAATCGCTGGGACTGGATAGTCTCTACAACACTTCTTTGGGCACTACTACGCCGAAACACATGTACGACCGCGTGTACAAGCGCGATGCCGGGGAGCAGCCCAAACCCTGGTTGCGAAAAGATAATCGCATTGTTCCGCCTGACACGAAAGCATCAGCGCACACCTATACCGAGGTCCCGGTTCATCTCGAAAAACGAGACGCTGGCGTATAGGTCGCCGAACTCGGGAACAAACGGTTGGACGTTGAACGCGCGTGCTGCATCGGTTTTGCCTTCTTGCCTGCCCGCTGCCGCGAGCATGGCGCGAGCGCGTAAATCGGCGCCCCCGCTTCGCTGCAGAATGGCATTCCAGGTTTGTTCCGCTTCCGCGTAGTGCGCCCCCAGAAAGAAGCCGTAGCCTAAGGCCTGCTCCTTCAGTGGCTGATTCGCAGCGAGAAACGAAGCATCCACCTGCTGACGCCAATGGTCAGCCGGGCCGTCCGCGCCTACCAGTAGACCCACAATGCTGCCGAATGTACCCGGCCGTGGATCAATCTGCTGGGCCTTTGCCGCCCACGAGCGTGCGGACGCAAAGTTATGCGCGATCATTTGCCACATGCTCAGTTCCGAGTAGGCAATCGCTTGAGAAGCGGGTTGCGCGAACTTTGTAGAAGTCAGGAGATCATTGGCTTTCGCCGTTTGGCCAGATAGCTGTAGCCAGACCCCCTGATACAGCGACTTTAGGTCGGGGTTCGGGATTGACGCGAACAGGCGCGCAGCTACGGCATTCGCGCGGGGCGCATCGCCTTGCAGCAAGACGCAAACGGCGAGTTCGGGGAGCACCGCGAGGTTGTTATCGAGGCCGACCAGAATTTTCTCGGCTCTCGCGAACTGCCGCGTTTCAATGAGCCCCTCGGCGTACGCGCGCAGCACAGTCGGATTGCCGGGATTGAGTGCCATGGCACGTTCGAAGTAGCGAGTCCCCACGGTCGCGCTGCCACTAAGAAATCCCAGGGTTCCCAGGCCTACGAGAGCATCCGGCTGATTCGGGGCAATTTGAAGAACGGCTTGTAGTGCAGACTCCTGTTCGCGCAGCGGGCCGTGTGAGTATCTGACGCGCAGGGCGTTCAACCTGGCGCGGTCGAACGGCGTGAACGAGGATTCACGGCTACCGGCGGTCTGCAGCAAACCCTGAAGATCCGCCGGAGCCGCCTGCGCGTCGACCTCTGCAAGCGTGATGTAGGCGAGCCCGAATGCAGGATCGATGCTGAGGGCGTCGCGTAGACCAGTGACCCGCTGCTGCATCTGGTTGGTGCTAGCAGCCTTCAAATAGGCCTGGAGGGCCCGGTCGTTCTTTGTAGAGAAGACAGTCGAGTTAGAGTCAATCTGTTTCGCGAGCGCGTTGAGAAGCGGCAGCAGATTGGTGGAACCGGAGGCTTGCAGTTCGACTGCCCGCTCTACTTTCTGCGTAGAGTTATCGGTGAAAGTAGCAGTCAGGTGCAGGCCGGACCGCCGGAGCGTGAGGGTCGTGCGCAGCACTTCTTTGGCGCCGACTAAAAACGTTCCAGAATCGTCTCCGGCTAACGAAGGTATCAGTGCTCGAGAGGTGCTGAGATCCGTTTGCAGGACGAGTTGGACAGCATTGGCCATCCACTCAGAAGAGGCATCTTCGAGTAGGACATTAGCCGGCAAAATGACGAGACGTGTGGCGGAAGGCGCAGGAACGTGCGCACAGCTCGACAGAAGCAGGCAAAAAACTGAGAGAAAACAAAATCTGGAACCCAGAGCGTCTTAATTATAAGGGCTTTGGATTCTCCAACAGAAGCTGCTTAAAGCCAGGATCCGTTTTGAGCACGGCGAACTCGGGCATGGCAGGTATTTTCTCGCGATCCTTCACACCCTCTTCTAACGCTTTGCGCAGATAAATCAGTGCACGGTCGTTTGCACCCGATTTGGCGTACATCTTTGCAAGATACAGATGGAACGTAGCGCGCTCTTCCACGGTGCGTTCCTGCATCAACGTGCCGAACGTGCTGTGGTGCTCAAAGACTTCCGGATCGAGCTTCAGAGCGTCTTCATACCACTGCATGGCGTCTTTCAGATCCTTGCGCGCGAAGTAGGCGGCGCCGATATTGGCGTCAACCGAAGCCGAAGGCTGCGAATAGCGCAACGAGCGTTTGTAGAGCGAAATGGCGCGACGATAACTCTTCCGCGCGTAGTAGATGGTCCCGAGATTGTTGATGGCTTCGCTGTATTTGGGATCGAGCTTGATTGCGTGCTCATAGCTCTTTTTCGCCAGATCCAGTTGAAGCAACTGATGCCAGGCGATGCCGATTTTGTTCGCGATCACGGGCGAGTCCGGGGGAGCCGTACGATACATGTCGATGGCTTCGCGATACATCTTGCGCGCCATGAAGATATCGCCGCGCAGTTCCGGAGTGATATTGGGGCGCGGAACAACCCGGGGAGCGGGAGTATTTGTAAAGGAAGAAGCCCGCAGATTGGTGTCTGCAAGGGGAGCCTGTTGCGCAAACAGCGCTCCGGTGAGAGCCAGCGCCATGGTCGCGGCGCACGTAAGCGAGAACGAAAAAGAGATCACAATCCGATCCCCCTTTGTCATTACTATATACCTTTTACGAGTGCGGCGGGGCTAGTGGTCGTTGTGAAAGATGCCCTTCAGCCTTTCGAACACGCTTCGCTTTTGTGTATCTTGCTTCGGAGGCTGGGTGGCTGGTGGGGTGCCCGGCGGCGGAAAGCTAGTAGACGGACCGGGTACGTTTGGAATAGTCGATTGCGTTTGGCCCGGTGAGCCTGTTTCCCAACCGGCGATTTCGGTAGAGCCGCCCTGGTGCAGGGGGCAGAACTGAACGGGTTGCGTTCCCACAAGGTAGTAATCCGTCACGACGGTCGGACAAGCGCTGGTGGCGAGATCACCGCTCTCCGGGTCGATTTGCGCAGTGACCACGCCTTCGGGAACTTCGAAATCGGAGACGTCTCGATACTCACGATGCTTGTGCGCGCGCTTCATGAAGTCGGTCCAGACGGGCAGCGCGGCTTTGGCCCCTTCCATCTTCAGATCCTGATAATCATCCAGACCGACCCAAACAATGCACAGCAACTTCGAGGTGAAACCGGCGAACCAAGCATCGTGCGAAGTGCCAGTTTTGGCGGCCGCAGGGAGTCTGAAGCCTCGACTCCTCGCGCCGGCGCCTGTTCCGCTGCGCAACACCTCCTGCATCATGTTGACCATCAGAAAATTCACGCGCGGGTCAAGAATCTTCTTAGTTTCAAGCTGCGAGATCCAGGTGTCGTCTCCCGACTTGTTGATGATGCGCTCGATCATGCGGGGCGTGACCATCACGCCTTTATTCGCAAAAAGAGTATAGGCGCCCGCCATCTCGAGCGGCGTCACATCATAGGCGCCAAGAGCCATCGACGGGGTAGCGCGGATGTCTTCGAGACCGGCTTTGTGCGCTAGATCCGCCACATTCTGATAGCCGGCAGCTTGTGCCACTTGGACCGCCGGCACGTTCAACGACTTCGCGAAGGCAGTGCGCATAGTAATGTCGCCCAGCCACTCCCCTTTGTGAAAATCAGTGGGAGTGTAGTCCTTGCCGCCGAAGGCGAAATTCTCCGGAGCGTCATGGAAAATGGTTGACTGCGTCATGGGATCCGGGTGATCCAAGAGCCCGGTGTTCAGCGCTGTGGCATACACGAAGGGTTTGAACGCACTCCCCGATGGCCGCTTCGCCAATACATGATCCAACTGGCTGACGCCGTAATTGCGTCCGCCGATGAGAGCTTTGACTTCGCCTGTGTGCGGATCAAGGCAGATGAGCGCCACTTGGGGCTCTTCGATCGGGCCGCCACTTTTGTGCCGCTTGGCTATGAGGTCGTCCACCTCCTTCATGCCCACCGCAACCGCGTCAGCGGCATCGCGCTGCAGATCGAGATCAAGGGTCGTGTAGATGCGGGAACCGGATTCCTGGAAATCGCGATCCTGGAATTGATCGGAGAGCTGCTCGTTGACCAGATCAACGAAGTAAGGAGCGTCGGCGGACTCGATGCCCTGCCTGGTGGTCACAACCGGCGTTTGCACAGCCTGGTCGTACTGTGACTGAGTGATGTAGCCGTTCTCGAGCATGCGCGCGAGCACAACATTCCGTCGATTCTTGGCGCGTTCCGGCCAGCGAACGGGATTGCGGAAACTCGGCTCCTGGATGAGTCCGGCCAGAGTGGCTGCTTCCGGTAAAGTGAGTTGGCGAATATCCTTGCCGAAGTATGCTTCCGAGGCTTCGCCAAAGCCGCGGATCGCGAAAGAACCGCGACGTCCCAGATCCACCTGATTCGCGTAGTACTCGAAAATCTTTTGCTTGGCGAGTTTGCGCTCGAGGTGAATAGTAATCAGTACCTCGTCGAATTTGCGCGTGTACGTTTTGCGGCTGTCCAGCCAGAGATTACGCGCCAATTGCTGGGTCAGCGTGGAGGCGCCTTGTGCGTTCCTGTGCTCGCGCATGTCCACGAACATGGCCTTCACGATGCGGATAGGATCGAGGCCCGAGTGCTGAAAGAACCTTTTGTCTTCAATGGCGATGACAGCCTGCACCAAAACGGGGGGAATATCTTCATAGCGAACAAGGCGACGCTTCTCGCGATTCTTGTCATAAAGGCTCGTGAGCAATTGCGGCGTGAGCGTGTATTCAGTGCGAGGCGTATTATCGCTGAGCGAAATGATGGATGATATCTTGCCGTCAGCAAACTTCAGCACGCCCGCATCGGTGTAGGTGTGGTCTCCCGGAAAGATTTCGATGGCATCCGGACGCAGATGAAACCAGCCACCCGGGTTCGTGCGGCCATCCTCAACGTAACCGGCTTCGCGCAACTTATTGGCAAACTGGAGCGGCGTTCCAGGGTCGCCAATGCCCACGACGCGCGGCGCGGCGTACAGCAGGGATGAGTTCGGGAATGGACCTTGCGCGAGCTTCTCGTCTGTCAGGCGAGCGTACTTCATGTAGTACGCGAAGAAAACAATGACTCCGATAATGGCAACGGCGATGGCGCCGAAGACGATAAAACGTGTTAAGGGACTGAGGGAAGCGCGTTTGCCCGTTTGATCTGGCGTTCCCGGAATTCGGATGCGGACTGGCAAATTGTGGCCTGGCTATTCAGTAGTCCCGGCAAGCTAACCTGCACGTGACGGCAGTGATTTCTGGCCTGCGGTATGCCGATCGGCATGTGGGGGGCCGTACTCTCAATGTTTTGGACGCCGGTGGAATCCCGAAGTTACTTCGGGGCTTGATACAACGATTCTAGCTCTTTCCAGATGTCGTCATCGTGTCGATGCCAGTCGGGGAAATGACGCCCGGTGATCTGGAGCTCTTCAATGCTGAGAGTTCCGTGGCCGAACGGGCAGATCAATTCTGTGCAAGGGCGGCCAAACGTGACCAGATGCCCCCAGGAACCGGAATTCACCGGCATAATCAGTCGCCGCAGGCAGGTACGGCAGCGCTTTCGCTGGTCGCGAAGAATGAGAGAAAGCAGGCCGGCACCGATCAGCCACACGCCTAACGTGAGGAAAGTGAACAGCATGTCGTGCAGGAACAGCGGCTGCGGACCATACAAGGCGAGCAGGTTCGGATCTGTCTTCGGGACAGGGTAAAAGAACACCAGACCAGTGTGCAGCGTGAACACGACTCCAGCCGCGATCGCCAGCTTGGCGAGCAGATAGAGCCAATACTTCATCCCAGACATTTAGACTCCTTCCGGGCAGCAACAGTTCCGACGTCGAGGTCGTTTAATTTCGTAGCAGGTTTCGGGCCAGAAACAACACGTTCGCCGGACGTTCCGCTAGACGGCGCATGAAATACGGGTACCAAGCGTCTCCATAAGGAACGTACAATCGCAGTCGATACCCTTTAGACATCAACTTGCGCTGCAAGTCGCGGCGAATCCCGTATAACATCTGAAATTCAAAACGATCCGGAGCAATTTTTTGTTCCTTAACGTGTTGTAGGCCTTTGTTGATAATGCTCTCATCGTGACTGGCGATGGCGGGGTAAGTCCCTTCGTTCAGCAAGAGCAGCATCAGCTTCAAATAGTTGGCGTCCACTTCCTCTTTGCGAGGAAAGGCGACGGTGGCGGGTTCACGATAGGCGCCTTTGCAAAGACGCACGGGGATTCCATGTTGCGAGAGCACCCGAATATCCGCTTCGCTTCTGTATAGATACGCCTGGACAACGGCGCGTACGGCACCCGGAAACTGGTTGTGGAGGCGCGTGATGATATCGAGCGTGCGCTCTGTGTAGTCGCTCGACTCCATATCGATCTCTACGCGGCTGTTCATCTTGCGGGCGCGCTCGACAAGTTCGATGACGTTGCCGAGACAGTCATCCTGCGAGAAGTCGAGCCCAAACTGGGTGAGTTTGATAGAAACCGTGGCGGGTAAACCAGCACGGTCGATCGCGCATTGCGCGGCTATGTAGCTGTCGCGCGAATGAGAAGCTTCTTCAAGTGAGTGAACGTTCTCGCCCAGGAAGTCGAGCGTCCCGAGTATGCCCTGACGGCTCAGCGTCTGGAGAACGTTGACGCCGTCATCCAGAGTGCTTCCAGCTACGAAGCGGGAAGTCAGCCGCCTGGATAAGGGTGAGTTCTCCATCCAGTGGCGAAGAGAACGATTTTCAGAGAGATAGAGGAGCGCTTGGCGCAGCATTCAGCATGTTCGCCTGCCCGATAAGCAAGCGGAAGAAGGGCGTTAGTCGCTGCCCTCTTTCACTATAGACGTGGAAAGTTAAAGAGTTTCTTAGGCGAAAATGGCGTGGCTGCTAAAAGCGAGACCCGTTCCCAGCAGAGCTCCGACGAGAACGTCGCTGAGGAAGTGCATGCCAAGGAGAATGCGCGATGTTGCGATAATCAGTGCACAGAACACAACCGGACCCAGCAGAACAGGGTAGAACAATCCGAGGGTGGTGGCGACCGCAAAGGCTGTGATGGTGTGACCGGACGGGAATGAGAACCTGTCCGGAGGCAGCAGATTCGCCCATACATGCGGTTCGATCTCGCAGGGACGCTTGCGTCCGGACACTTTCTTAAGGGAGACAAAGAGACCGATTCCGATAATGGCTGCGGACCCCGCCGACGCCACGGCCGTGAGCCGTCCATCGCCACCCAGCAGCAGAACCAAAACACCGAGCAGGTACCATAGCCAGCCGTCGCCAGCGCGAGTCGCCGCGATGGAACCCAGACGGATCCACCGGGGTGCAGGCCATTTGTTCACCTTCCGCATCAGCTTGTGATCGCCAGTGGCGATGAGCTGAAGCATGCTGTGATGGGCCGTCATTTGGTTGTCCCTTTGAGAACAGTGTACGAGACGAGGCATAATTCGCCCCTCTCTTGCTTCAGTTGTAGACGAGAACGGGTTACGAACCGGTGACAAGTCAGCGAAACATTTATGAAAGTTCCTGTTCCTGAAGATCTCTTCGTCAATTAGGATAGTGAGTTGCACACGGAGCCCAGAATAGACTTCATCTACTTCGAGGCGGGCGGCGGGCACAAGGCGGCTGCCAACGCTCTGCAGAGCGTCATCGCTTCAGAAGGCTATCAGTGGGACATACGGCTGGTGAACCTGCAGGAAGTGCTGGATCCGTTGGATGTTTTTCGCAAAGTGACGGGCATCCGGCTGGAAGACCTCTACAACCGCATGTTGGCGAAAGGATGGACTTTGGGGTCTGCCCAATTGCTGCCGATGATGCAGTCGGTGATTCGGCTGTATCACAAACCTGCTGTCGATCTGCTGGCGGATTTCTGGAAGCAGCGCAAACCCGACATAGTTGTGTCGTTAATTCCGAATCTAAATCGAGCGCTTTTCGAGAGCGTTCAGAGAAGCGTGCCCGGAACGCCCTATGTGACGATTCTGACAGACTTGGCGGATTATCCTCCGCACTTCTGGATGGAGAAGCAGGAACAATACTTCGTCTGCGGAACGGAGAGAGCGTGCCAACAGGCAGCACACCTAGGACACCAGCCTCAGCATATATTTCCGACCAGCGGGATGATTCTGCGGCCAGCTTTCTATCAGATGAAGCCTGTAGATAAAGCAGCGGAGCGAAAACGTCTTGGTCTGCAACCAGATCTGCCAACGGGCATTGTTCTGTTTGGGGGCGAAGGCTCGAACGCAATGTTCTCTATCGCCCAACAGCTCGGAAACGCCGATTTTAAACTGCAGCTCATCCTGATCTGCGGGCGCAACAAGCGGCTGAAAGGGCGCCTGGAGCAGCTCAAAACGAAGAATCCGATGTTCGTCGAAGGATTTACAAAAGAGATTCCGTTCTACATGTCGATCTCGGATTTCTTCATCGGTAAGCCGGGCCCGGGAAGTATCTCTGAGGCGCTCAAAGTGGGGTTGCCGGTGATCGTGACGTCGAACGCATGGACGCTACCGCAGGAGCGGTTCAACGCCGAATGGGTAAACGAACAGCAAGTTGGGATTGTGCTGAAAAATTTCGGCAACATCGCAGTAGCGGTGAAGAGCTTGCTCGAGAGTGATCAGTTGAGCCGGATGCGCGCGCGGATACTAAAAATGGACAATCGCGCGGTGTATGAGATCCCGCCGATTCTCGAGCAGATTCGGGCGATGCACGGTCAGCGCTCGGAAGATACGCTACTTGCTCCGCACAAATAGCATCGGATCTTCCGGCCACGCGTGTTTGGGGTAGCGGCGGCCGAGTTCACGGCGCAGTTGGGGATACAAATTCTTCCAAAAACTGGGCAGGTCTGTTGTGACCTGCACGGGCCGATGATTCGGGGCCAGAAGCTGCACGACAAGCGGGACAGCGCCGAGCGCGACCGACGGCGACTCGGTCATTCCGAAGAAATCCTGCAGACGCGAAGAAACGGACGGAGGCTGCGTATCGTGATATTCGATGGACGCCCGCCGGCCACTCGGAAGGACTACATGAGTCGGCGCCAGTTGATTGATCAGACGCATGGGCAGATTGCCCTCCATTGCGGCAAGCAGTCCGCCGTCGTGGGTTGCTTCGCGGAGTTCGCGGAAAGTGGTGAGTCCGGTGGCGAGTTGGCGGAGCGCCGCGGCTGAGATATCCTGCGGGATTTCGAGATCCGGCGCATGGCGACTCGCGAAGCGCATTCGTCTCAGAAAACGCTGCAACTCTTCGGCGTCGGTAAATCGTTCCACCCCGGCTTCGAGCACTCTGGCGACGAGCAGGTCTGACGCGCCATTCAGATCCACTGGCGTGGAACGAGTTTCGTCAATGACCAGCTTGTCGTAAAGCAACGCGCTGACCTGCTCGACGCGCTCGCCTTCACGATTCCATTGCAATTCGTCGCGGCTCTCAATGCGATCAGGGAAATATTCCAGCAACCAATCAGGCTGAATGGGACTGGTTAGGCGAACCAGCGACTGTCCGCGATCACTCCGCTCTTCCGCCTCAATAGCGACCAGAAACTCACTGCGTGTGAGGCTGTCCGGGTGTAAACGGGCAGAGCCGCCATCGGACAGGAGCAACGTTTCGCCGCGCCGTCGGGCAACACGATCCGGATAGGCAAGGAGGAACGCTTTTTCCAATGCATGTTCATCGTGAGCACGTACCTGAGCAGCGGTTGACCTCAGAATCTGATCTCGCAACCGGCGTGTTGAGTAGTCGAAATCCGATGCGGCGATCCGTTCGAGATCGGAGGTGAAACGCACAGCCGCATCTGAATCGAGACGAAAGCGTCCGGCGGAGAGCTTGGCTGCTATGTCGAAAGCTTCAGTGCGTGCACCCATCTCGGCGGCTGCGATGACGAAACGAGCCAGGCGAGGATGCACTGCGATGTCGGCCATCGCGCGACCGAGGCTCGTTATGCGTCGAGCGCTCTCAAGGGCGCCGAGGCGCTGCAGCAATCCTTCGGCGTATTCAACAAGTTCAGCAGGAGGCGGCTCGAGCCACGGCAGAGAATTAAGCGCAATGTCAGCGGAAGCGAGTTGCAACAGCATAGGTGCAAGATCTGAACGCAGGATTTCCGGCGGAAGATGTTTCGGCCTGCGGACGAAATCGCTTTCGCTGAACAAGCGGACGGCAATGCCGGGCTGAGTGCGTCCCGCTCGACCGGCGCGTTGGATGGCGGAGGACTGACTGATCTTCTCGACATCGAGACGCGACAGTCCGCTCCAGGGTGAATGCGTGAGGACGCGGGCGAATCCGCTATCCACAACAGCTTCAATCCCGTCGATGGTGACGGAACTCTCGGCGACGTTCGTGGAGCAGATGATTTTGCGAGTGCTGGAGGGCTGAACCGCTTCGTCCTGTTGTTCCGAAGGCAAGTCACCGTGCAGCGGCAATACTTTGGCTCCGTGGCGGCGGGCGATGGGTTCACAGGCTTGAACAGCTCGGCGGATTTCGGCCGCTCCGGGTAGAAATACGAGGACGTGGCCCGTTGTTTCAACCGCCACTTCGGAAACCGCTGCGGCAACTTGACTTTCGAGGGGATCAGCGGAATGCGGTTTGTAGCGGACAGTGACGGGGAACGTGCGCCCGGGCACCTTGATCACGGCAGCGTCGCCGAGTTGGGCGGTCAGTTCCTCCGTTTCTAGCGTCGCTGACATGAGGAGCAGGCGAAGATCTGGACGCGCAACGCGCAAATTGCGAAGCAAAGCCAATGCAAGGTCGGTCTCCAGATGGCGTTCGTGGAATTCGTCGAGGACGACAACGCTGACGCCTCGGAGTTGCCAATCAGAGAGCAGCTTTCTGGTGAGAACACCTTCGGTGAGATACCAAAGCCGGGTCTTCGGGCCGGCGACCTGCTCAAAGCGGATTTGATAGCCGACCGTTTCGCCCAACGGCTGATTGAGTTCTTGGGCGACCCGGCGAGCGGCGAGTCTAGCGGCCAACCGCCTCGGCTCGAGTACCAGAATCTGACCAGGGAACGCACTCAGCAGGACGGCAGGAACGCGCGTGGTTTTACCTGCTCCAGGTTCGGCCTGAAGGGCGCAAATCGTGTTACTCTGAATGTATTCAACGATTTGCGGGAGAAGCGGATCAATCGGAAGCGGTAATTTGCTCATCCTGGCGACCTTCTCACTCCTTCTTATCAGTACATGTGCGGCATAGCAGGATTTACGCATTTCGGACGGCAAGCCGCACCTGGAGTTTTGCGCCGCGCCGTTGAAGGACTGCGGCATCGCGGGCCCAATCAGCAGGGCGTTTACGAAGCGGCCGACGTGTCTATGGGCGCCGTGCGGCTGAAGATCATTGATCTTGCCGGGGGCGACCAGCCTATCCAAACGGAAGACGGCGAGTACGTGGTTGTCTTCAATGGCGAGATCTACAACCACGCCGAACTGCGGCAGGAACTTGAGCAACTAGGCCACCGCTTCGATTCACATTGCGACACGGAAGTAGCACTCCACGCATTCGCGCAATGGGATGTGGATTGCTTCCGGCGCTTCCGCGGCATGTTTGCGCTGGCGTTCTGGCACCGCTCGGAACGGCGGCTCGTATTAGGCCGTGACAGGCTGGGAATCAAGCCGCTCTACTACACCATCCGCGAAGGAAACGTTCATTTCGGATCAGAACTCAAAGCGATTCTCGAAGACCCCGCTATTCCGCGGCAGATTTCCGACACGGGGCTGAGTTACTATCTTTCGCTGAATTACGTCCCGACTCCCTACACACTCATAGAGGGCATTGAAAAACTTCGCCCGGGCACCTGGATGGAGTTCCGGCAGGGTCGGGCGCGAACAGATCATTACTGGCGCAATAAATTCGACCCGAAGCCGATTGCGGTGGAGGACGCCTGCGCGCAACTGGGCGAGCTACTGAAGGAATCCATCAGCGAGCATCTGATCTCGGATGTGCCGCTGGGTATCTGGGCGAGCGGCGGACTGGATTCGTCGACTATCCTGCATTACGCGTCACAGGTTTCGACTCAGCGACTGAAGACTTTTTCGATTTCGTTCGCCGGCCTGCGGTTTGACGAGAGCGAATATTTTCGTCTTTTGGCCGAGCGCTATAACACCGATCATCAGGAATTCGATCTCAGCGGTGATCTGGATCTGACCTCGGCGATACACGAGATTTCGTACTACTCCGATGAGCCGAGCGCAGACGCGGGTGCTCTGCCCGTTTGGTTCCTTTCGCGCATGACTGCGCAGCACGTCACTGTGGCTCTCAGCGGCGAGGGCGCAGACGAGATTTTCGGCGGCTATCAGACGTACATTGCGGATAAGTACGCGGACAGGGCGCGGAAACTACCGCATTCGATACTTTACGCGCTGGCGCGCACGGCAGAACATCTACCTGTATCGGACGAGAAGATCGGCTTTGACTATAAGCTGAAGCGCTTTCTTGCCGGGGCGCTGCTGCCCGCCGATGAAGCGCACTTCTACTGGAACGGGACTTTTTCGCAGAAGGAGAAAGCCAGTCTTGGGTTACATATACCGGCGTTATCACCGGCTGAGTTGTGCCGGCAATTATCCGCCCTGCCGCGGCATACTGATCTCGTAAACCGCTATCTCTTCGCGGACCAGCATTACTATCTTCCGGACGACATCCTGTACAAGTGCGATCGGATGAGCATGGCGCACTCGCTGGAAGTGCGGCCTCCTTTTCTAGATCACAGGATAGTGGAGTTTGCCGGCCGAATGCCGTCGGATATGAAGGTTCGCGGCCGCACTACCAAATATATTTTGCGCGCGCTGGTGAAAGACAAGCTGCCGCCCTCTATTCTGCAGCGCCGCAAGGAAGGACTGGACATTCCGGCGCATGGATGGCTCCGCGGGCCGTTACGGCCGCTGGTGGAAGACGCTCTGGGTCGAGAGTCGGTGCGAAACGCAGGTTTATTTTCACCTTTGGTGATCGAATCGTTGAAGCAACGGCATTTCTCGCGGCAAGAGAATCTCGGCTATCATCTCTGGGGACTGATCACGCTCCACCTTTGGATGCGGCGCTGGAATATAGAGCCCGCACACGAACGCGAGTCCGGACATGTACTCTCTTCGGCTCACATGTAAGCCGGAAGAGGTCGATCTTGTACTCGCGGATTTGTATGAGGCGGGAACGGTCGGCGTTCGCGAGCTGGACGAAGGCGATTCCTGTATTCTAATCGCCGGATTCGAGACGAACCAATCAAGATTAGAGCTGTTAGGTGCTTTTGCAGATTACTCGCCTGAATGGTTCGCTGAGGATACGACTGACTGGCAAAAAGTAAGTCAAAACGCGTGGCGTGTCCGTGAGATCGGGCGGTCGTTTCTTCTGGCGCCCTTCTGGTCCGAAGAGCCCACACCACACGGCCGTATTCGTTTGATCCACAATCCCGGTCTCGCCTGCGGAACGGGCGAACATCCGTGCACCAGACTGGCGCTTGGGGCCCTGGAAGATTGTGTTTCGGCCGGGATGACAGTTGTCGATGTAGGAACTGGTTCAGGCATACTCGCTGTTGGAGCGATGCGGCTGGGTGCAGAGAGCGTGATTGGAATCGATATTGATTGTGCGGCTGTGCTATATGCGCGTGAGAACTTTGCGCTGAACGGGTTGCGCAGCGCGTTAGCCTGCGGGTCTGTCGACGCGCTGGATGAAAGCTCGAGTGATGTCACAGTCGCGAATATCAGCGCGACGGTGTTGTTAACGATCTGGGATGACCTGCTGCGCGTGACCCGCCGCCCAGGTTATCTAATACTTACCGGATTCCAGAGTTCGGAGTCACGCGTAATCGAGGAATTGCTGCCTCATCCGACAATCAGCGAAGAGGAAGATTGGGTTTGTTTAGCGACCAGACTTTCTTAAGCACTACAAACTACTCTTCTTACTTACTTTTCGAGTTCGCTTTCCGGACTTTGGTTGCGGCGCGGCGCCCGTCTGAAGACGCTCCAGCACATCCTCCAAGTGTTGGCCCCCTTTGAGCACCGGCGCAAACAGATCGCCGACACGTTTGAAACGCTCGATGGTGTTATCGATGCGGAAATCCGTCGGCTGCATCCCACGTTTGATTTCTTTCCAGTCGAGCGGCGTTGCAACGGGCGCACCATCGTAAGCACGAACGACATACGGAGCTGCGATCGTTTTGCCGATGCCGATCTGCAGATAGTCGAAGTAAACTCGTCCCTTTTTGCGCTTCTCGACGCTTCTTGGCGTAGTGAACAGATTGGGCTCGCGTTCCAGCGCGAGATGCGACAGCAGTTCTGCGAAACCGCGGACCTGCTCATAGGTATAAATCGGTTCCACCGGCACATAGACGTGCATGCCGTCGCCGCCAGTCGTTTTCGCGTAACCTTTCAATCCAACATCTTTCAGAATTTCGCGGACCAGCAATGTGGCCTCAACAATTTGGTCGAATGAAGTGTCGACAGGATCAAGATCGAGAAGAATCCAGTCCGGATGGTCCAGGTTTCCGACCCGGCTCATCCACGGGTTGTGATCGATGCAGCCTAGGTTGACCAGGTACAGCAGGCTCGCGCGATCACGAGCGATCGGGTAGTGATTCACTTTGGGTGGATGGTGCTCGGTAATAGGTTCGCACTGCATCCAATCCGGGAAGTGCGAGCCGGCGTTCTTCTGGAAGAAGAAGTCGTCTTTGATCCCGTTTGGGTAGCGCTTCATCGAAAGCGGACGTCCGCTGAGATGCGGCACAAGCCAGGACGAGACCGCGTCGTAGAAAGCCAGCAGATCACGCTTTTTCCAGCCGTCATTCGGGAAGAAGACTTTGTCGAGATTAGTGAACTTCAGGCGCTGTCCATCGACTTCCGCCGTTAGCTCGCGGCCACTGAAATCGAGGGAACCAACGCTGCTCTGAGGCTCAGGCTCGTCTGGCGGATCAACTTCTTTGGGCGTCTCACGAACAACTTCTTCAGGCGCTTTGTCCTCACGCAGGCCTACAAAAACGGGCGCGCGCAGCACGCCGTCTTTGGTCCACTCGAGAAAACGAACCTGGCAGACGACTTCCGGCTTCACCCACGTGACGTTTTGCAGACCGTCACGAATGTTCGGCTTAGTCGAGAACGGCATGTTCTTCGTGATAAGCGGTTTCAGCCGGTCGTAAATGATCTTCATCGTTTTCTGATCGAAGCCCGTGCCCACCTGCCCGGCGTGACGAAGCTCGCCATTCTCTTCACGAACAGCTAGTATCAACGCGCCGAAGTATTCGCGTTCGCCTTTGGTAAAGCCAGCGATTAAGAACTCCTGCTCATTCAGAACCTTGACTTTGAGCCAGCGTGTGGAGCGCGTCGATTCGTAGGTGCTGCGGCGATCCTTGGCTAGAATCCCTTCCAACTCCATCTGCTTCGCCGCTTCGAACATCTGCTCGCCGCCCGTGTCATACGCTTCGGAGACGCGGATGTGCTGATTGGGAGTGACCAGCGTGGACAGAACTTTCTTGCGATCTTCGAGTGACGCCCCGCGCAGGTCGTAGCCGTCGACATAAAGCACGTCGAACAGAAACAAGGTTGCCGGCGTGGTCTCAGCCAAACGCGGCACCGCCGACGCATTGGCCGCAATCCGTGGCTGAATCAATGAGAAGCGCGCGCGACCGTCCTCGTCCAGAACGCAGATCTCGCCATCGAGCCACGCGGCTTTCGCGTTCATCTGCTTCGGCAGATTGGCAAGCTCGGGATATTGCGCTTCGCAACGATTACCGCGGCGCGATTGAATGCGCAGCTTGCCCTTGTCAATGCGACACAGTGCGCGAATGCCGTCCCATTTGACTTCATAGAGCCATTGCGACCCGGACGGCGGCTTCGTTACGGCGGTAGCGGCCATCGGTTCAATGTCGTCCAGCATGGGAGATTTCTTCGCGCCGGGAATGTCGGCGAGCTTCAGAGGTTCGACATCGTTCGCAATCTCATCCTGTGTGCGCTTGGTGAGAACGCTCCAGGCGAACTGGTTGATGTCGTAGCCGGGCACTGCGAATTCGTCTTTCTTCTTGATCAGCAGCCATTCATTTCCTTTTCCCGCGTGCTTCATGTGCACTATGGCGAAGGAGCCGTTCAGCTTTGTTCCATGCAGAGCGAACTTGAAGTCGCCGCGATCTAGCTGCTGCTGCGCAGGGATGCCTTCGAGAACGTCATAGGTGCCCTTGTCCCACAGCATCACGCTGCCGCCGCCGTAGTTGCCCGCTGGAATGTTGCCCTCGAAGGTGCCGTAATCCAGCGGATGGTCTTCCACCTTCATAGCCAGCGCTTTGCGCGCAGGATCCAGGCTGGGTCCCTTCGGCACGGCCCAGCTCACGAGAACGCCATTCACTTCAAGACGAAAGTCGTAATGCAGACGGGTTGCATCGTGGCGCTGCACACAGAAGAAACCGCCGCGCTCGCTACTTTTGCCATGAGGCTCTTCCGGTTTCGGTTCCGGCGTTTTGTCGAAGTGGCGTTTCCGAGCATATTCTTTGAGCCCCATGATTTGATTTTGACTGCTACGCTAGAAGCGTTCTCCCCCCAAACTCCGCGCCGCATGACCTTTGCCGAGCAACTGAAGAGTCAACTCAACATTGTTGACGTTGTCGGTCAATACGTGCGGCTGAAGCGCCAGAGTTCGGGCGCGCGTTACGTCGGTTTGTGTCCGTTTCATTCGGAGAAGACTCCATCGTTCAACGTCAACAGCAATCTTCAAATCTACAAATGTTTCGGCTGTGATGCGGCCGGCGACGTGTTCAAGTTCGTGATGGAGCACGACGGGCTAACGTTTCCGGAAGCGCTGAAGACACTGGCGGAACGGTATGGCATTCCGATGCCGCAGCGCGATTTCAGCGATGATCCGGAAGCCAGGACCCGGGCGGCACTGTTTGAGATGCATGAGATTGCAGCCGACCTTTTCCAGAAAAATCTGCGCGGCCCTGGGGGTGCGGACGCCCGCAGATACCTGGAATCGCGCGGCGTCAGCAAGGAGGCAATGGACGAGTTCCGGCTGGGACTTTCGGATTTGGGCGGCCAGCAACTTGCGGATCGTCTGCAGAAGTTTTCGCCGGCGTTGCTGGAGCAATCAGGCCTGGTTCTCCGGCGTGATAACGGAACTTTTTTCGATCGCTTCCGCGGCCGGTTGATGTTTCCCATTCACAACGAGTCTGGAAAGCTAATTGCTTTCGGCGGACGCGCATTGCGCGCGCAGGACGAGCCGAAGTATCTCAATTCACCGGAGACGAAGCTCTACAAGAAATCGGCTGTTCTTTACAACCTGCATCGCGCAAAGATGGACGCGCGCAAGAACGATCGCATGATTCTGGTGGAAGGCTACATGGACGTCATTGGCGTATATTCGGCCGAAATTCATGAAGTGGTTGCCAGCAGCGGAACGTCTTTAGGGTCGGACCAGGTGCGCGCGATAAAGCGCCAAGTATCGCAGCAAGGGAATGCCGGGCAGATCATCCTGAATTTTGATCCTGATGCCGCAGGCGCGAGGTCCACCGAGAAATACATCGGCATCCTGCTCGCGGAAGGTTTAAGGGTCAAAATTCTGCAGATTCCAGGCGGCGACGATCCCGACGAATACATTCAGCAACACGGGGCGGATGCGTATCGCAGGCTTATGGATGCGGCTCCCACTTATTTTCATTGGCTGGCGGATAGGGCGAAACAGAAGTTTGACATTCGCACGGCGGAAGGGCGGGTAGACGCTTTCAACTTCCTGTTGCCGGTACTGCAACAAGTACACCACCCGGTGGAACGCGCAGCTATCGCGACGGAAATTGCGGAGTCTCTGCAGTTGGAGCGCGATGTTGTCAATGCCGCACTGCGACGCACGTCGGCGGCACCGCCGCAACGGCCAAAAGATTTGTCTTCGGCGCTTGCTCCCAATGAGAGACTTCTGCTCGCGTGCTTACTAACGAACAAAGAGGCGAGACAAGCCATCACTCAATACCTCCGGAAAATCGACATGTTGCCGGTGCTCGAAATGCGTGCGGTTTTCGCGGCTGCGGTAGCCACGGAAGACGAAGGCCTGCCATTCTCTGTCGAAGCGTTATCGAGCCGGGTAGATGAACGTGCGCGGAAGATCATTTCGGAGCTAAGTTTCGCGGATCTGGGAATGCCTGAAGACGGCGCACTGCAGCAGGCGTTACATTGCTTGGAGGCGCTGGAGAAAAAAGCCGACAACACCCGATCGGACCAACTGAAACAGCAGATACGGGAGGCGGAACGGGCTGGAAATCTCGAAGAAGCAATGCGCCTAGCCGATGAGTTGAATAGGTCATCCCGGCCTCCTGAGGGGCAAAATCGTGTTGTAATATGAGGAGTCAAGAAGCTCGGGGGCAGCTTGAAACACGGCTGAGGGACAGACTTCTTTTCGAACTTCATACCGGCAAAGCATCGAAGTTGGTGAAGGCAGTGAATGCAAGACAATAACGACAAAGGCTTCGCTCTCTACGGAGACGTGAGCGAAGTTGGCCGCGATGATTTGTCGGGCAGTACAGATCTTAACGATCTGTTTGTCGAAATGGACGGTCCTGCTGTCGAGCTTCTGGATGAGTCCAAAGAGTTCGACAAGAAAGAGGAAGAGGCTGACGATCTTTCAGACCTCGACCTCACGCCTGGAGCGCTCGACAAGAGCAACGATTCTGTACGCGTGTACCTGCGCGAGATGGGCATGGTGCCGTTGCTCACGCGCGAGGGTGAAATTGATCTCGCGAAACGGATCGAGCGGGGACAGACCGCTATTCGCAAAGCTCTTTCCCGCTCACGCGTGATCCTAACGCTCCTGTTCGAAGCACGCGATGAGGTGGAGCGCGGCGGCCTTGCCATTTTCGATGTTTTGCAAAGTCCAGAGCCACAGCTCGGGCGGGATGACGAAGAAGTGGAACAATCGCTGAAACAGCAGTTCCTGCGCGGCATAGACGAGATAGAAAAGCTGTATCGCAAACTCCAGCTTGCACAGAAAAAGCTGATCAGCACGCCCCGGAATATGCGGCCCAAGCAGCACCGCAAGCTGCGTTTCGAATATGCACGCCTGATAATCGCCATCTCGCGCGAAATACGGGGCATCCCGTTCGCCACGCGCTTCCAGAATCATCTCAGCTATGGACTGCGTAAATTCGTCGATCAGGTGAAGCCGCTGGAACAGGAAATCGCCCGGTTGCAACGGAAGCTGGAACAAACGGCCATTGCTGAGTCGAGCGCGGCAGCGTCCGTTCGCAAAGAGTTGAAGAATCTGTCCAGCCAGCTACAGATTCTGGAAGAAAAATCGGGCACCACAGCCACTGAACTGCGTCGGACCGTCCAGATTCTGGAACGCGGCGAAGTGGAAACGGACTCGGCGAAGAAGCGCCTTATTGAAGCCAATCTGCGACTCGTAGTATCGGTCGCGAAGCGCTATACGAACCGCGGCATGCAGTTTTTGGACCTGATCCAAGAAGGCAACATCGGATTGATGCGCGCTGTCGACAAATTCGATTACAAGCGCGGCTACAAGTTTTCTACGTACGCGACGTGGTGGGTACGACAGGCAGTGACGCGCGCAATTGCAGATCAGGCGCGAACCATTCGAATTCCCGTGCACATGATCGAAACCATCAACAAGCTGGTTCGGTTGCAGCGCGTAATGCAGCAGGAACTCGGGCGCGAACCCACTACGGAAGAACTCGCTGTGCGAATGGATCTCTCCACCAGCAAGGTACGGCGCGTTTTGCGCATCGCGCAGGAGCCAATTTCTTTGCAGACTCCAGTAGGCGAAGAAGAAGAATCGAATCTCGGCGATTTTCTCGTCGACAGCCGCATGGTTTCTCCGTCGGAGGCAGTCATCAACCTCAATCTGCGGGAACAGACCGCCGAGGTCCTGAAGACGTTGAGTCCGCGGGAAGAGAAGATCGTGAAAATGCGCTTTGGATTGCAAGACGGCAGCGAACATACGCTCGAAGAAGTGGGCCAAAACTTTGCAGTCACACGCGAGCGCATCCGCCAAATTGAAGCCAAGGCGCTGCGCAAATTGCGGCATCCCAGCCGAAGCCACCGGCTGCGCAATTTCCTCGAAAACGGCGCATCAACTTAGAACTCGCGCTTTCGTTTTTGTACGGTATGTTGGAGCTTTCTCCTCATGCCCGATACTGAAATCGCCACGCCGACGCCGGTTCATCCTGTCACCCCGCCGAAGAAAGTACCCAAACCGAAAACCGCGGCGGAACGCAAGCAACGGCTGAACCGCATTCTGGGCGAACTGGATGGGCTCTTCCCGAAGGCCACTTGCGCGCTGCACCACAAAAACGCCTGGCAGCTTTTGGTGGCCACGATTCTTTCGGCGCAGTGCACAGACGAGCGCGTGAACAAAGTAAGTCCGGGTCTGTTCAAAAAGTATCCGACGCCGCAGGACTTCGCTAATGCTTCGCAGGAAGAACTCGCAAACGATATCCGTTCTACTGGGTTCTTTAACAACAAAGCTCGATCCCTAATCGGGGCGGCAAAGAAGCTGATCAGCGATTACAAAGGCCAGGTTCCGCGAACCATGGATGAGCTGCTAGGTGTGCCCGGGGCAGCGCGGAAGACAGCGAATGTCGTGCTGGGAACGGCTTTTGGCATTGCCTCAGGCGTAGTTGTGGATACTCACGTCTCACGTATTTCGCAGCGGCTGGACCTGACGAAGAACACGGACCCGGTCAAGATTGAACAGGACCTAATGAAGATTGTTCCGCAGGATCGCTGGGTTCTGTTCTCGCATCAGGTGATTCATTTCGGGCGTCAGATCTGCATCGCTCGCAAGCCGCGCTGCGCATCCTGTCCGCTTGACCCGCTCTGCTACGCCAAAGACAAGACGCTCGCCTGATGGCGTGGTACTGATGGCGGAGTTCTATCTGGGCGTGGACGGCGGCCAGTCCACCACCAAAGCTTTGATTGCCGACGCCTCGGGCCGGATCATTGGGCACGGTGTCGGCGGTCCATGCAATCACGTCAGCGGTTCAGCAGCGCGTGAGAAATTTCGAGCGGCAGTGGGCGGATGCGTCGAAGAGGCTTGTCGCGAGGCCGGTATCGACTACTCCTCTGTTGTGTTTGCAGCGGCGTGTCTCGGCTTCAGCGGTGGCCCGGAGGACAAGGAAGCCTATACCCTCGAACTAATCCGCGCCAGGAGATACAGCATCTGTCACGACGCGGAAATTGCGCTCACCGGGGCTGCAGCGGGACAGGCCGGAATTATCGTGATCGCCGGAACCGGCTCGATCGGCTTCGGCCGAAATCTATCGCGTCAGACGGCGCGCGCCGGGGGCTGGGGGTACATTTTTGGCGACGAAGGTAGCGCGTTCGATCTGGTGAAACAGGCTCTCCGAGCAGCGCTGCGGATGGAAGAAGGTTGGGGACACGAAACCGCTCTTCGGACCAAGCTGCTGGCCGCAACGGGCGCACCCGATGCCAAAGAATTGATGCACTACTTCTATACGCCGGAGTTCCCTCGAAGTCGCGTGGCAACGTTCGCACATTTGGTTGATGAAGCCGCACGTGAAGGAGACAAAATGGCGCAGACGATTCTGAGTACTGCCGCTCGTGATCTTATGCGTCTTGCACGAGGCGTTCACAAAAGACTGTTCCCAAAGCACCAGGTTGTGCCTGTCTGCTACATCGGCGGGGTATTTCGAAGTGAACTGATACGGGACAATTTCGCCCGAGAGGTAAAGAGAGCGATCGGTTGTGACGTCCAGCCTCCGCGTTTCAGCCCGGCGGCGGGCGCGATCCTCGAAGCATTGCATCTCGACAACAACGAGTCAGCATTGACGAATGTGGCAGAATCCGAGCAGTGAGTAACTTCCGTTTCGTTGTTTTGGCGCTTGCGACCGCGACTCTCGCCATCGCAGCCGAGCCCAACTGGCCTCAAGTTGAAGACCATGCTGTCGCTTTTCTGCAGCAGTACGTTCGCATCCCCACCATCAATCCGCCTGCAGACACCGTTCAATCCGCAAAGCTGATTCAGAGTGAACTCGCAGCGGCCGGTATTGAAGCAACTCTGTATCGAAGCGGTCCAAAAGGACAGACGAATCTTATCGCGCGGCTCCCCGGCCGCGACCATAGCAAGCGTCCTCTGCTGCTGCTCAATCACATGGACGTCGTGCCCGTGGATGCTTCCCGCTGGAAAGAGAATCCGTTCGGCGCGGAAATAAAGAACGGCGAACTGTGGGGACGCGGCTCCCTGGATATGAAGAGCACCGGCGTGATGCAGTTGACGGCATTGATTCTGCTAAAGCGACTGGGCATTGTTCCGCCCCGCGACATCGTCTTTGTATCGACTTGCGATGAGGAGACGGGCGGCGTCCTGGGCGCACAGTGGATGATTGAACACCACTGGGACGAGATGAACCCGGAGTATGTGATGGACGAAGGCGGCGTTGGCTCACGTGACGTCTATGCGCCAGGCAAGCTCGTTTTCGGAGTCGCCGTCGGTGATAAGCAGGTTCTGTGGCTGCGGCTGCGCGCTACTGGCATCGCCGGCCACGGCTCTCAGCCCAACCCGGACAACGCCAATGACATTCTCCTACGGGCGATCGAGCAGGCGAGGGCTTTTCCGCCGTCCACAAAGCCGAACCCGATTGTGACCGAGATGCATGATGCCCTCGGCACATTCGCCACGAATAAGTTCATGAATGCGATTCAGCAGAACACGATGTCCGTGACGTCGCTGCGCAGCGGAGTGGGCGACCCGCCGAAGGCGAACGTGATTCCTTCAGCTGCCGAGGCCACGCTGGATTGCCGCTTGCTGCCAGGCCAAAACGCTGCAGAGTTCATATCGGAGATCAAGGCGCGCATCAATGACCGGCGCGTCACCGTGGAACAGATTTCACGCGATCCGGATGATCCGAAGCTCAGCTCAAAGAATACGCCGTTGTATGAGGCGATCACGAAATCCATCCGTGCCCGGAGCCCCGAGGCTCTAGTGATGCCGATTGTAGTGCCATTCGGTACGGATGCGAGCAAGTTTCGGGTGCGGGGCGTGAATTCGTACGGCATTATGCCGATGATTATCGATACCCAGACGCTCGCCACCATGCACAGCGACAGCGAGCACATCCCGCTGGATCAATTCAAGCGCGGACTACACATTTACTTCGACGTCCTGCGCTCGGACTGGTGAGCTGACCTGGGGTGAGCTGACATGGCTCGGCAACATCTCCTGCACCGGCACGGCAAAGACGATATCCAGGCCGGTCGCGGCTTCCATCATTTGCAACAGCAGTTTCGATTGCATTTTGAGGAATTCGTTGTAGTCGGGCGTCAGAACGTAAGCGAACACCTCAATCACGTACGCGTCGTGGGTGATTTTGGTGAATCGCGTGGGAACATCCGTGGGATCCACGCTAGGGTCTGCATAGAGAATGCGTTCGATGGCCGCCATCATCTCGCGGACTTGCTCAGCGCTGGTCTCGCGATGAAGATGCACCGCGGGGTGAAACCACATGCGGTCGCGTCTGGAGTAGTTCTCAAGCGTCATGGTCGAGAACTGCGAGTTCGGGATAGTAACCAGGGTGCGATCCAGCGTTCTGATACGTGTCGACCGAAGACCGATGTCTTCTATCGTGCCGACTTGGCCGCCGAACTGACAGAAATCGCCGACAAGCACGGCACGGTCGCTGATCAACGAGATTCCGCCGAACAGATTTTCGATCGTCTTCTGAGCCGCTAGCGCGACTGCTAAGCCGCCGACACCAACGCCGGCCAGAATCGTTGTGGTGTTGTACCCCCATGCTGCCAGAACGAAGAGGATGGCGAGGCAGAAGATGCAGATCTTAATGAAGCGCACCAGCAGCGGAGCAACGGAGTACGAAATGGTTCTCTCGCGCGGATTTAGACGTGTAATCACGCGATCCGACAACAGATCCACGATTCGCATCAGCAACGAACTGGTCCCGAATGCCACCAACAGCATGATGAGGTTCAGCAGGTAGACGCGAAGCAGCGCTGACGGCGGGACCACCGTCATGCAGGCCCGGAACACCGCGAGTGAGAGGAGCAGCCGTATGGGCTCTGAGAAATTTTCAAGCCGATAGGAATTGAGCGCCTTGAAATACCGCTTCACCAGCGGACTGAGGATGAAAATGAGCCCGCGACCCAGCAGCCCGGAGACATACCGCAGCACAACAACGAGCAGAAATAGCGCAATCCAGATCCAGAGCGGCGTGTCGATCCATTCAATGCGCACAAGAGGTTCTGGAATATGCCGCTCGATGGCGGATTCTTTGCGCAACTCAGCCAACTGGGGAATTTTGGCGACTGTGTCCGGCGACACCAGCCACAATTCGCTGCCCTGATGCTTAGTGCGTTCGACGTACAAAGAGATCCGTTTGTGATCGGCCTGGATCTCATCTAGAACGTCCAGATCGGGAGACATGCCGTCTCCAACATTGCCTTCGACAGCCGCGCTCAGGTTTGATACTTCAAAGTTCGGGTCGCGATCAAGAAAATCGCAGAGCGTTTTCGCTAACGCGGGTCCGGAAGTCGAGCGGTCGTCCGCTTGCAGGTTGCGCAGATCCAGATATTGCGAAGCGAGCAGATAGTTGTCGCCATGACAGGCTTTCAGGAACGTGTATATGGCGCTTCTTGGGCTATCGCGTTTCAGTGGATCGGCCGTTGCCGCCGCGGGTGTCGCCTTAGATCCTGAGAGGAAATTCGTCAGACTTTGGGAGCTCGCGATACTGCTCGCCAGAAGAGCCACCAATATGCGCCGCGAGCAGAATCGAAGCCCTTTGCGGGCAAGTCTCAACACTTTACCCAGATTAGAACGGCCGGAGCATCCCAAAGAGTCACAGATCCGGAGGAATAGTTTTTGATCCAGTAAGTGCTTTCCATTCTGTAGCTTACCGGAGAGATTTAAAGCGTGAAATGATGCCGATGCCACCCAGTCTACCGCTACCCTCTGCGCAGGAGAGCTTTACATGTCTTCCAAATTTATTCTGCGCGGCAGCTATTGCGAGCACCCGAGCGATTCGGCTCCTGCCGGTAGCCCCGCGCCATCAGACATCATCAACATTACCCTTGTTCTGCGGCGCCGTACCTCCTTGCCTGACGAGATGGAAGCGGGAACACATCTGAGCCATGAGAACTTCGTTGACTTGCATGGCGCAGCTGACGACGACATTCTAGCCGTGGAAGAGTTTGCGACGGCAAACGGCTTCTCGGTGGTTCACATCGATAAGGGCGGCCGTTCGGTAACGATTCAGGGCAGCGTTGAAGAACTTGCTTCGTTGTTTGAAGCACGAGTACAGATGCGTAGTCTTGGCGGTCGGAACATTCGCAGCAGAGCCGGTTATATCTGGCTGCCGGCGGAACTGAAAGAGCGCGTCGTCGCCGTGCTCGGGTTCGAGGAGCGGCCCGTGGCATCGACATATCATCGCCGGGTAACCAGCAACCAAAGCCCGAACGCTCTGACTCCTTTTACGCCGATAGAGGTTGCCAAGCTGTATTCGTTCCCTCAGGGAACGGGTGCGAACCAGACGATCGCGCTGATTGAACTGGGCGGCGGCTTTAAGTCATCCGATCTGCAGAAGTATTGGAAGCAGATTGGCGTCAACAATGTTTCGGTGACAGCCGTTTCCGTCGACGGAGCGAAGAACGCTCCTGTTGGCGATCCGAACAGCGCTGATGCCGAAGTCGTGCTCGATATCGAAGTGGCGGGCGGCGTTGCTCCGGGTGCTCGTATTGCAGTGTACTTTGCGCCGAATACGGATCAAGGTTTTCTAGACGCCATCAATGCGGCGATCCATGATACGGTGCGCAAGCCTTCCGTGATCTCCATAAGTTGGGGCGCGGCGGAGAGCGAGTGGACATCGCAGGCTATGGACGCCTTCAATGCTGCATTTCAGGATGCCGCTACGCTGGGAATCACCGTGTGCGCGGCGGCTGGCGATAACGGCTCCAGCGACGGCGAGTCCGGCGGTAAGCCCCATGTCGACTTCCCTGCCTCAAGCCCCTGGGTTCTGGCGTGCGGAGGCACCCGACTGCAGGGCAGCAACGACAAAATCACCTCTGAGACGGTATGGAATGACGGTACCGACGGCGGCGCAACCGGCGGCGGCGTCAGCGCATTCTTCACGAAGCCGTCTTATCAGAACAGCGTCGCGGTCCCCAAACCGAACGGAAACGGCAATTCGACCGGTCGCGGTGTGCCGGATGTCGCTGGTGTTGCCGACCCGGAAACCGGCTACGAAATTCTGGTGGATGGTCAACGGGGCGTTGTCGGGGGCACCAGCGCGGTTGCGCCGTTGTGGGCGGGTTTGATTGCTCTGATCAATTCCCAGCTCGGCAAGAACGTAGGCTGGTTTCATCCGACCATTTACGGCACCTTTGCACAGCATAAAGTGCTGCACGATATCACTTCCGGTAACAACGGAACGTACAAGGCAGGGATCGGCTGGGATGCCTGCACCGGTTATGGCACGCCGAACGGCCAGGCGATGTTGAATCTGCTGAAGCCGTCCGCGAAGTAGGTAAAGACCGAAGTCGTATCAGGAAGCCACGCGGGATGCTTTTTGCATCTCGCGTTCGGCTTGTATTTCGTCGAGAATCTGCTGACAGGCTGCGACCGGATCTGCTGCGCGCGTGACCTGTCTTCCGATCACCAGGTGATCGGCGCCGTCGCGAATAGCCTCTGCAGGAGTTGCAACACGTTTTTGATCACCCGTCGATGCGCCCGCGGAACGCACGCCCGGAATCACTAGCTTCATGGCCGCGCCCGCAATTTGCCTCACTCGCGCCACTTCCAGAGGGGAACACACGACACCATCCATCCCCGATTCTCTCGCTTTCCGCACGCGCAGTTCGACCAACGCTTCCGGCGCAACCTGATAGCCGAGGTCTTCCAGATCCTGATGATCGAAACTGGTCAGGACGGTAACGGCCAGCAGCTTCGTGTTGCTCTCGCCCCGACCTTCGGCTGCCGCCTTCATGACCGGCCGGCTGCCATGCACCGTCAAGAACGTCACCGCGCCCGATGCACAGATCTTCTTCGTCGCACGCTTCACGGTTTCGCCGATGTCGTACAGTTTGAGATCGAGAAAAACGCTCTTGCCCCGACCGCTCACCTGCCGGACGAAATCCATTCCCCCGGCGGCGTACATTTCCATCCCAATTTTGTAGAAATCGACTGTTGGGCCAAGGCGCTCAATCAAGGTGAGAGCTTCGCCGGTGTTGTCCAAGTCAAGCGCAATGATCAGAGCCTTCAATTGATCACCGCAAGCGGCTTTGCGCCGCGTTCTGTTACGTTTCCGATGACGTAAGCTTCGCTCCGCTTTGAAAGAAATTCTTCAGCATCGCGTGGCGCAAGACTCACGAGAAGTCCGCCGGACGTTTGCGGATCATACAAAAGCGCCTGGATCTCAGACGGAATATCCTCCGACATAGTAACGCAGCTCTGAACGAAATCCCGATTATTGTTTAATCCGCCCGAATGCGCCTCCATCCGCGAATATTCAATCGCGCCGGGCAGGAAGCGCACGGCGCTCGCTGAGATTTCGAGCGTCACATTACTTGCCAGCGCCATTTCGCGGGCGTGGCCGAGCAGACCGAAGCCCGTCACGTCCGTGCAGGCGTGAACATCCAGCGGACTCAAGGCGCCGCAGACCGCGCGGTTTAGCGTCAGCATCTGTTGTATCGACGCGTGCACGTCCGGTTGCCTGGCCTGCCCTTTTTTCAATGCGGTAGAGACAACACCTGTTCCGATGCGCTTCGTAAACACGAGCACGTCGCCGGGTTGGGCGGTTTTGTTGGTCCAGATGCGCTGCGGGTCAATTACTCCCGTTACCGCATAGCCGAATTTAATTTCGTCTTCGGAGATGCTGTGTCCGCCCAGAATCACACAGTCGGATTCGTGGATCTTAGCTGCCCCGCCTCTCATGATTGCTTCTAGATCTGATATGTCGCCTCGACCCGGAAAAACCACCAGCGAAAGCGCTGTGATCGGCCGGCCGCCCATAGCGTACACATCGCTGAGCGCATTGGCGGCGGCGATGCCTCCAAATGTGAACGGGTCATCAACAATCGGCGTGAAGAAATCTACCGTCTGCACAATGGCGAGCGGCGTCTCACCGGGCTGTGTCAGATCGTAAACGCCTGCATCGTCCGCCGTTTCGTATCCGACGAGAACTTTATCGTTTATGAGTTTGGGAACTGCTCTGAGCGCCTGATCGAGAATTTTCGGGCTCAGCTTAGACGCGCAGCCGCCTGCTTTTACATTGGCAGTGAGACGGGTTGACATCACCCACCAGTGTAGTCAGCGAACGGCGATCCGGTGAGCGCAGCTTCTTCCGCGAACTCCCATTCGCGCCAGCCATCCATGAGAGGAAAATAAAGGCCCAGCATGATCGGCCCGTGCTCCAGGCGCGAGATTAGGGTTGCGTAACTTTCAAGCTGAGGACGATAGCGCCGCTGTTCTTCATTGAGGAACGTTTCACGGCTGCCACCTTTGTGCTCGCCGGTCTTGTAGTCGATGATCCACAGCCGGCCAGTCTCATCGCGAAACATGCGGTCGATCACTCCAGTGATCAACTTGTCCTGTATCCGGCCGCGAATGGCGTACTCAGAACGCGCGTCAACACCTTGTGCAAGAATCCAGCACCCCCGTTTTGTGTCAAGCACATTGGCGAGCGCTGTCACGACCTTTCGCGTTGTTTCCGTAAGCTCCTCAGCCGGAACACCGCGCACCGACAACTCCGACGCTATCAGCTTTTGAGAGCC
Source organism: Bryobacteraceae bacterium (assembly GCA_036276155.1). Lineage (GTDB taxonomy): Bacteria > Acidobacteriota > Terriglobia > Bryobacterales > Bryobacteraceae > Bog-105. The sequence continues at coordinate 51,969 of DATBEG010000094.1, forward strand.
GCGCAATCTAGTGCCGTTCCAGACCTCAAGACCTTCTTCCGCCATTCGATTTAGAAACGCATGCACTACTGTTCCTATATGCCGCGCATTGCCTCTCACCCACTCGAACGTGATCTGCCGCGATGAAGCCGTATCCGGCCGAACCGCTGCTTCCCACCGCACAGAACTGTCGAACACGGGAAGTCGCCAATCGGCCGGCAATCGGACGAGCGGGGTCTCCGGACTTGCGGCGGTCTCCGGCTGCGACTTGGGTGCCGCGACGCGGCGTCGCAGAATTGCTTCGAAGTCCGGCCTGACGGTTTCCCAAATGAGGTTGAGAAATGTTCCGCTGCTCGCTTTGTAGCAACCGCTGCCATCCTTCTTGCTCTTATTACTCGTAAGAAGATGAAGTTCGTTTTTTGCCCGCGTACACGCGACATAGAACACGCGCTTCAGCTCGTGCTCTTCCTTTTCCTTGATTGCGTCGCGCACCCTGTCGTATTCCGCGTTCTCTTTACCCGACTGCGGCAGCGCCGCGATTCTCAACTGCAGTTCACCGTCTTCGGACAGTTCCTCCGCCCAGATCAACAGGTCCTTATCCAGGCCTTGGGTCGTCCTCGATAGTTGCGGAAGAATCACGGTGTCGAACTCGAGCCCTTTGGCAGTGAAGATGGTCATCACCTGTACGCAGTTTTCTGTCGCGGTAGGTCTTGCAAATAACTTCTGCAGACGCTCATTCAGCAAGCTGAAATCGGGAATAATACCGCCTTTCTCTTCCTGCTCGATCAGGTCAAGGACTGTAGCGACGTCCTCGCGTTCGTGCTCGGCCAAAATGGATGGGCCGCCAAGCGCCAGCCATACGCTCTCGATGACGGTTCGCAGTTTTATTCGTCCGGCATTCGCGACAGCGGCGTTAAGGATCTTCTGAAAACGAACGACCCGCATTCGCCCGTTCGGCGAAAGCTGCCCGACGATTTCCGGATCGGAAATCAGTTCAAATATCGTTCTGTCCGCCTTGCCCTCCGCCAGCGTGGCCAGATCGGCGAGTAGCAAACCGCACCAGGGCGCGCGCAGACACGCGAGCCAGGAAACACGATCGCCCAAATGCAGAATGGCTCGGGCGAGCGAAACGATATCGAGTACATGCTGCTGCTCGGCGAGGCGATCGATCTCCACTGCTTCATAAGTAAGATCGGCTTCACGCAGAGCGGGCAGGATTTGCAGGATATGGCTTCGGCTGCGCACCAGAATCGCGACTGTTCCCTTCGCCTGGGCGCGCCGCACTACCTCCACAACTTCAGATGCCTCCTCAGCGCCGTCATCGTCGATGAACCAGTGGTACTGCGGACGCATGCCGGCATCCGTGCGCGCTGCCTCGGAAGGGCGAAACTGGACGGACCCGCTGTACTGATCGTCTTCGAGCATGACGTTTGAGAAGGTCGCTTGCACCCATTTCAGAATTTCCGGCGTGCAGCGGAAGTTCGAACTAAGAGTCACAGGCTCCAGTCTTACGGCGCCTAACATCTGTTCTTCCCAGCAGCGCAGAAACAGCGACACTTCTGCTTCGCGAAAACGATAGATGCTTTGCATCGGGTCACCGACAACAAGCAGCGAGTGATCGTTATCGGCTGACCACTGGGCAGTCAAGGCTTCGAGGAAGGCGTATTGGGCACGCGACGTGTCTTGAAACTCATCCACCAGCAGATGTTGAATGCGGTAGTCCAGCCAATACAACAAATCGCTCGGGTTCTCAGGAGTTCCCAGGGCACGAACGGCCGCGTCAGTAATCGCTCCGAAATCCACCTTGCCCTGTTCGCGAAAAACCTCGTCCAATGCTTCGCGCGCCTCTTCCAGAAGCCGGCAAAAGCGTTTCACCAGGTCGGGATGCTCGTCCGACTTCAGAAACGCCCATTGATCTCGTTTCTCCAGCATGCGTATGATCTGTGATTCCAGCATCCCGGTGTTGTTGTCGAAATACAGAATGATTTCGCGAAAGAGCTGGCGGCATTCTTCATCGCCTTCCGTCAACTTCTGCAGCGTTCTTCGGGCGGCCATGCGCCGCAACTCGCTGGCGTCTTCGACGACTTGCACTTCGCCACCGAATCCGGAGAGAATCGGCATTTGATGGGTCAGCAATGCGCAGAGAGCATCAATCGTAAACACCTGCAGCCGTCCGGGATCGACAAGCAACTCCCAGCCTTTGGTTCCGCTTTGCGCCAGTGCAGCTTCTGCGAGGAGCCTTGTTTGTTTTTCGTACTCCCCTTCCGTCGCCGTTCCTGCCGCGGCATCCTCTAAGGCCTGGATGATGCGTTCGCGCATCTCTGCCGCCGCTTTGCGAGTGAACGTGATAGCTACGATGGATTCCGGCCGTTCCACAACGCTGAGCAGACGCAGAAATCGCTGGGTCAAGAGGCCGGTCTTGCCGCTCCCCGCGGGCGCCTGCACGATGAAGGATTGTGCCGGGTCGAGTGCCCGCTCGCGCTCGTGGAAATCATTCGTCATTGCCGTCCTCTCTGCGTGCCTGCTTCACTTCGCTAACACGGCAAAACGGTCCCACGTCGCAGTACTCGCATGCGCCGTATAACGGATCTACCGCTGCTTCTCCCGCTACGAAGGACTCGGCAAGACGTTCTACAACCTCGAGACGGCCATCCAGATACTCGTCCCAATCAAACGGTTTCGATGGAGGTTTTTGTCCAGCGATGTGCGTGTCGCGTGCAAAGCCCAGCAGTCTCGCTTCACGCGGCTTGAGCTGGCCGAAGAAAAATCCGTCCACTTCATCGCGCATGGTCGTGGCGTAGGCCAGAAGCTGCGGCTCTTTAGGGCGTTGGCCGTTCAGCTTGTTCGCACTCGCCTCGCCGCTCTTGTAATCGATCAACAGAGACTTGCCGTTCCGCAACCTATCCACGCGATCAATCCGGACATCGAGATGCAGCCCAGCTATATCCAGCGCGCGTTTCTCTTCGGTCTTCTCGACGGTAAACGAAATGCGCCGCGCAGATTCAATCCGCAGCCAATCGAGAACAACCTGGATCAGCCGTTCCTTTTCAGCGATTGAAAGCTGCTCATGCAACGGACCCTGATCGTGAGTGCGGACGGCTTGCTCCACGGCCTCTCCCACCAAAGAAGGAAGCAGCAAAGGCGGATATGTTTTGAGCCGTTCTTGCGTCTTGATCTCATCCCAAACCAATTTCAGCGCGGCATGTGCGAATCCCCCACGATCACGGCTGTCCATGCCGAATGATCCGTCTTCAGGGCATCTCGCGTGTAATCGCCGCACAGCAAACGCTCGAAAGGGACATTGCGATTGATCCTTCAGCAACCCCGTTCCGCCGAGCGAATGCCCGTCCCCCATATAAGGCGGCGCATTGGTATCCGAAATTCTTTCGACATCAGCCGGCACGAACGCCTCCATGGCAGTTCTGCCTTCCCATTCGGTCCAATCCTGGCGAGGTGCTCTCATATACGACTGCGCTGCAGGATGCATGCGGCCCGAGTAAGTGGCTGCAACCCGTGGCGCGCTTCGAAAGAGATTTGCCACGGCTTCTCGCGCGTGTTCCAATGCCGAAGCTGCTGTCGCGCTTGGAAGATCACACGCACTTTGCAACTGAAGGGGAATCAGCGCTGAAGTGGCCCGCGTGAAGAATTTCTGCGTTTCAGAGAGACCGGCTGCGAAACCCCAATCGAAGCGCAGACCGGAGGCTTCTGCCGCATCGAGTATCTGTATAGGCGAAAAGAAATCCCCTGTTTCCGGTCCGCGCTCTTCCAGCAAAAAGTCGAGACGGGCGAGCGCATCATCCAGATTGGCTTTTCCGGAGATGAGCGTGAGCGAAGCCAGCCTGGACAGCTTGTCTTTCCACATCTCTGCCAGTTCCTTTTCCTGTTCGCTGAGTTCGCTGTCGCCGGGCCATCCGAGTGCGGATAGAATATCGCTGAAGGCTTCACTCCAGCGGCCGTAATCCGCGAACGTCGGTTTGTCGAGCAGAAGCTGCCGAACCTGCTGCAAAGAACGAGTGAGAAGCGGGCACTCTTTCGCGCACCACTGCAAGTCGCCGAAAGCAACGTCCAGCTCCCGCAAGCGTCGAAGCGTCAGGTCAGCCATGGCGCGCGCATTGCGTTCAGTCTCCGCCCCCTTGATCCACCTCGAACGCAGGATCGCGCCCGCGTCGGGAGCCGGGATGCGACTCCGCGTCAGCCGCAACAGCAATCTTGCGCCCGCGACGAAGGGATATTCTGCGAGCGAAGCCGCAGCATTGATGTGGAATGCCGGGTCCAGCTCTTGCCGCCGTTTCCCAATGACGCCCGCGGGGTAGAAAACTTGTTCAAACGCCCGTTCGATGAAGCCACGATTCGTTGATAGATCAGGCACGAAGACACCGATCGACGCCGAGGGCCGTCGTTCAAATGCGTGGCGCACGCCTCGAGCAACGGCGCGCAACTCTTCCGAAAAGTCCGCGCCGCAATACACACACTCCGCGACCCCAGGCGGTTCCACCTCGCGTTCGAGAACTGCCGCTGATTTGCCCAGAGTCTGCAGCACTCTTCGAAGAGCCGGAGTGACGCGAGCGAAGCCGGCGAATACCAT
>DATBEG010000095.1:0-55322 GCA_036276155.1 Bryobacteraceae bacterium
TGTTGGATGCCGTGGCGCGCGATGTTCGCTTCGGGCTGCGGATGCTGCGGCGCACTCCCGGGTTTACCATCGTGACGCTACTCACGCTGGGCATTGGACTCGGGATCGGACTGGTTGCGGCGGTGGCGCTGAGTCGGTTTATGAAATCGCTGCTGTTCGGCGTCAGTGAGATGGATCCTGTGACTTATATTGCCGTGCCTATCGTGTTGACGACTGCTGCCGTTGTCGCAAGTTATCTGCCGGCGCGGCGTGCGACACAAGTCGATCCGATAGAAACGCTGCGGGCTGAATAGCAAGACGCTGCCGGACTCGCGCGCTGACCGGACGACATAAATTAAACGAAACGACATTTTTTGTCGTCGTACGTCTTAACACATCACATGCACAATAGCGTCGCGGTTGGAGTTTTAGCCCTGTTAGTCCCGATTCTGGGACACGCGCAACAAGCTGACACGCCCGGGGCGGATAAGCCCGAGTTCGAAGTCGCTTCCATCAAGCTCAGCAAGGCCGCTACCCCCGGCTCACGCCTTATGATGCAGCCCGGCGGCAGATTCGTCGGAACGGCCATCAACATCAAGTTCTTGATCGAGATGGCGTACGACATCAAAGATTCACAGCTCATCGGCATTCCTTCGTGGCTCGATTCAGAGCGCTACGACATTGATGCGAAGCCGGATCAGGCTACGGCGGCGACACTGAAGAAGCTTAACCCTGATGTCGGTATGGACACGATGCGCAAGATGGTGCAACAACTGCTTGCGGACCGGTTCAAGCTCCAGTTTACTCACGATACAAAGGAACTGCCAGTCTATTTGCTCGTCGTCGGAAAAGGCGGACCTAAATTCAAAGAGTCCACAGCGAAGCCGCCTGATCCTCCTACTGATGGCGCCCCGCCTCCGACCGGTTCCCGCGATCGTCCGCGGCTAGGCATCATGATGAACGGCCGCGGCGAACTGAATGTCGTCTATGGCGATATGCCAATGTTCGTGAATGTGCTTTCGCGCGTTGTAGGACGACTCGTCGTCGATAAGACGGCTCTGACGGGCAAGTACGATTTCAGTTTGAAATGGGCACCCGACGAAAATCAGGGAATGATGGGGCCGCCTGGCGCAGGCCCTGGTCCCGGCGGCGCAGCGCCTCCGCCTTCCGATGGGCCGTCTATCTTCACTGCACTCCAGGAACAGCTTGGCCTGAAGCTGGAATCACAAAAAGCCCCGACAGATGTTCTGGTGATCCAGCATGTCGAGCGACCTTCGGAAAACTAGCGTAGCGTTCGCGGCGCTGTTGATTGCCGTCCTCGCCAAGGCGCAGTCGCCATCGTTCGAAGTAGCCGCTATCAGCCTGGACAAATCCGGTTCGAACTCATCGCACTGGAATGACAACCGATCGAGAATGACCGTGACGAATGTGTCGCTGCGACAGCTTATCGCATTTGCCTACCAGGTACACGATTTTCAGATCTCCGGGCCGGATTGGTTGAGGTCGCAGCGCTTCGATATCCACGCCGAAGGAAGTGGGTGGGCCAACCGAGCGGAGCGGCCCGTGATCTTGCAAAATCTCCTCGTTGAAAGATTCAAGCTCGCGCTTCACCGCGAAACGAAAGAGCTTCCAATCTTTGCGCTGGTTGTCGCGAAAAACGGACTCAGGCTGCAATCCGTGAACCCTGACGGGAACAGCGGCATCGACTCGGATCGCGGAAACATGACTCTTGACAAGGCATCGATGAAAGCAATCGTGGATTCCTTATCGCAAAGGGTGGATCGTCCCGTCGTCGACAAAACTGGCTTGACTGGCGCGTTCAAGGGAAAACTGCACTGGACACCCGATGATGTGCAGGCCTCGCCTGGTGACACCGGCGACTCCGCCTTGCCTGACACCGGACCCTCTCTTTTTACAGCCCTCCAGGAGCAGTTCGGTTTGAAACTGATTCCGCAAAAAGGCCCGGTTGAAATGATCGTGATCGATCACGTCGAAAAAATTCCCACGGAGAACTAGAAACTAGCGATGCCCCACGGCATGGACCGCGGGCCTAGAAATACGCGGCGTGACGGCCGGACGAACATAAGCGGGACGCGGCGCGGTTGTCGTAACGGGACGCGGCCAGGAACCGATAGAGCGTGTCGGGTACAGAGGCGAGTTCACTCCCGTTCGCCAGACGCCTGATGACGGCCAGTGCGAAGAAGGCCAGTGCGACAAAGTGCCGTTGTGATAGTTCCAGCCGCGGCGGCCGAGTACCAGCAAACCGGGAAACGGCAACGGCGGCAACGGGAACGCCGTGGTGGGCGCATAGCTGTTATAGAAGAACCCTCCGCCCGGGTATCCGTACGGATAGATGGAGCCGTAGCCATAGTTCGGCACGATCGGCGGCGGCACGCCGTAGTTGAAAAACGGCGAGTTCGATAAGAGATCGGGATCGGCGGCGGCATCGTCTGCATCAGCCTGCGCTGCCTGATTCTCCTCTGTAATGACCTGATTGCGGTTCCGCGCCCAGTCGAGGAATTCGTCATCGGCGCCATCACTGAACTTCTTGGTGTCAGTGCCCAGTTGGAAGAAGTAGAGGCGAGAGGTATCGACGCGCGTCTGCTTGCCTTCCTGATCGACAACGGCTTCGCCACTGTATGCCTGAAGAACTTCGGTTTCGGAATCGATGCGGTAAAGGCCACGCTTTGAAAAGTGGACGGATGCATCCTTGAACTGGAGCGTTATGGGGATGTCGCCTTCGGCAAGGGCATCGAGAATGACGGAACCCTTGATGAACTCAAGGCTCGTGGCGGTAAGGGCGCTCGAGAGCATTTTGACCGAGGAGTTCTCGTCGAGGCGAAGGAATGCGCCAGGCGTGAGCATCAGCTCAACGCGGCCTTTCTCGGTCCGCAACACAGAACCGTTTTTAAGCAACGGGAAAGCGGCAGGTTTGTGATCGACGGGCGAGCCGTCGATTGATACTGCGCCTTCGAGGTAGTGGACAACGCCCGACTGGGCGGACACGATTTCCTGAGCTGCCACCACCGAAGTCCAAGCTAACCCGAACAGAAGACCAAGAATGCATGTATGGCGCATGTGGACCCCTTCTGGGAGTTTACCTCTGTTTCAATACCGCAGAATGAGTAGAGTAGAAGTTGTTTCTTTTTTCACAAATTTGCAACATTTAGCATGAATATCGCAGGAAGTAACGTGGCAAACCTGTCGAACGTTTCGCCACGGATAACGGAGGTCCGGCTCCCGCCGCTGTTTGTTAACCGCATGTGCGCGCGCCTGCAGACGGAAGAACCCAGGGCGGGCTCCGTAGACGGATTGCTCTATGGCACGCAAGACGGGCCGATGGTGGTCGTGCAGGCATTCCGGTCTCTGATTAAGACGGAATTGGCGGAGATCGACGCCGGGCAGAAGACCTTGGACGAGGCCGTGCGGGAAGCGGTGCGAAGCACGGAAAAGGAAGCCGCGCTAGAGGCCTTGGACCTTGTGGGCTGGTACTCGTTGCGGAGGAGACCGGGGCTGAACGAGCAAGACGGGAAGTTTCACGAACGGCAGTTCCCGGACCAGAGCCAAATCGCATTGATTGTGCACCGAGGCGAAGGGACGTTTTTGTTGTTTGACTTCTACGCGCGTTCCGAAGAGGGAGTGCTCAGCGCACAACAACACTGGACCGGCGGCGCGCGATTCTCACCTGCGCAGGCAACCATCGGAATTGTGGATGTACGATTACGCAACCGAATGGAGCGGGCGCATGCAACGGCTGCATCGGCAGGTGCGGCTCCGGGTCCGATATTGGATCAGACTGCCGAGGCAGAGAAGCCGGCTTTAGTGGCGCTAGTGGCCACGGAGCGCCCCTGGAGGTCGCGCGAAGAACAAGCGGCAGCCCCGCCGGCGCGACGGGCCGCTGCTGCTCCAGCAGTAAGCACTGGCTCGGGGTTAGAGCGCGCGCGAATGCGCCAAGAGAAAGGCGAGAGCCAGTTCCCCTGGGGGTTTTCGGCGCTGCTTTTCACATCGACGGCGGTAATTACATTTGCTTTCCTGCTTTGGCCGGGTATGTCGCTTACCCGCTCCGCGGATAACGCGACATTGGACAACGGACTGAATCTGCATGTGGAGACGCAAGGGGACCGGCTTCTGCTGACGTGGGACCGTAACAACCGCGTAGCGAAGGGGGCGGCGAAGGGAGTGCTGCACATCGATGATGGCAATTTACATCGCGACGTGCAACTGGACGGAGCCCAAGTGGCGAACGGCGCCGTGTTGTACAAGCCGAATACGGATGACGTCAGTTTTCGGCTGCAAGTGCAGGGGCAGCACGGGAGCACGGTGACCGAGAATCTGCGGCTTCTGGACGGCACCGGGCAATCCACCCAGGCTTTGGATGCGCGCAGGGCCAATGCGCCGCAACCGACGGCTCCGCTGACAAGATCTGCGCCAACGGCAGAGATCTCCCGCCCGGCAGTGCCTCCGACAGCGGGCCCGACAAGGCAGCCGCGAAACGCGACGCGAAATCCGGCGCCGCTTTCTGCGCCAACGGAGATTCCCACATTGCAGTCTAAGCCGACGCCCGTGCAGGCAAGTGAGCGCGCAGCTTTGACCACTGCTTCAGAGCCGCGGGTTTCGGGGCGGCCAGTTTCTGCCGAGAAGGATTTAATCCAGAAGCAGGAAACGCCGACGCCGATACAGCAAGAGCCCGAACCAGAGCACGTCGCGCAGACGACACCGGTCGGACAACCGGCCCTGCCAGTGACGACGCCGCAAACCGAAGGCTCCCCCGCGCCAACTCAGAACGCAACCGCTGCGGTATTTGCGAAAAACGGCGTCTCACCGACGCCCACCGAAAGCGGAGTCTCACCGGTTTCTTTCGCGCAGCGTTATGTGCCGCCGAAGCCGCTGAGCCAGGTGCTTCCAAATCTTTCGGAGCTGCCTCGTTCGCTACTAAATGAGGCGAGCCAGGTTATTGTAATCGTCAAAGTAGATCGAAATGGGCGCGTGACCGAGGCGCAGGCGCAACCTTCGCCCGATAAAGTTGGACGCCCGATCACGCAAGCGGCGGAGACTGCTGCCAGACAGTGGGTATTTCAGCCGGCGCGCCTGGACGGCAAGCCTGTCGCAAGCGAGCACAGCATTGTATTTCATTTTGCGCGGTAATGCGTTAGCTTCACCGCTCAGTTAAGCCTCATTGCGCCACTTGATATTGCAGCCGATGCTGGGCTTCTGATTTTCGGGGACAGGTTTTCCGTTCAGCACGGCGTCGATAGCGGCGCGGAGATCCTTGCCAGTGATCGGGACCTCGCTGTTCGGTCGACTTTCATCGAGCTGTCCGCGGTAAACCAGTACGCGGTCTTTATCGAATAAGAAGAAATCGGGCGTGCAAGCGGCGTCGTAGGCGCGCGCCACCGCCTGTGTTTCGTCGTAGCAATAGGGGAAGCTGAAGTTCAGATCTGCCGCCTGTTGGCGCAGCCTCTCAGGCGCGTCGTCGGGAAACGCTTGCGCATCGTTAGCGGAGATTGCGACGACGCCGAGCGATTTGGCGGCGTAATCGTGGCCGACTTTCGCGAGCTCGCCCTGCACATGCTTCACAAACGGGCAGTGACGGCAGATGAACATGACCAACAGCCCGTCTTTGCCGTCGAAATCGGCAAGGCTGACGGACTTGCCGCTGACAACATCGGGCAAATGGAAATCGGGGGCGGGCGTGCCGAGAGGCAACATGGTGGATTCAGTGTGTGCCATGTGGTTTCAACGACAGCGTAGCAGGACAATGGGAGCGAGGTTCTCTTGCTGCCATTTCTCGATTCGGTTCTGCGCGATATCAGACTGGCATTTCGAACACTGGCGCACAGTCCTGCCTATACGCTGGTCGCGATTGTTTCTCTGGCGCTGGGTATCGGCGCGAACACCGCGATCTTTTCGTTTGTCAACGCGATTCTGCTGAAGCATCTGCCCGTACCAGAGCCGACGCGATTGGTCACTTTTGCCGAAGTGGGCACGAGCGCCACGGAAGGAACGGCATGGCGGCTCAACACCGTGGAACAGCTTGCAAAGAGGAGCACAGCATTCGAAGGTGTGTTCGGCTGGTTCACAAAGCCGATCAATTTCTCCCGCGGCGAGTCGTCGCATTGGGTGCTGGGCGAACTGGTCACAGGCGAGTACTTTCAAACGCTGGGCGTGCATGCCGCGCAAGGGCGACTGCTGACCGATGACGATGTGCGCGATGCGAAGGCAAATCCGGTGTGTGTCATCAGCTACGACTTCTGGCAACGCGAATTCGCGGGCGATCCTCAAGCAATTGGCCGGACGGTCTACTTGAACGGTCATCCCTATCAAGTGTTGGGCGTGACGCAGCGCGGATTCTTCGGTGCAGCGCTGCAAAGGCGGGCGGATGTGCAGGCGCCGGCGACACGGATTGGCGATTTCATGCCGGCGTTCGGGGACTCGACGGGAGTGGATTGGCTGAAAACGCTCTCCTGGCTGACGCCTATGGCACGGTTGAAGCCCGGCGTGAGCCGCTTGGAAGCGCAACTATCGACACAACCGATCTGGCACCAGATTCAGGCCGAGAACAGTGGCGGACGCGCGTCAACAACTCTCCGAGAACTGCGGCTGCTAGACGGCAGCCAAGGTTTGAACGGAATGCGAACGTCTTTTGGACAGCCGGCGTTAGTGTTGCTGGCGGTGGCCGGCGTGGTCCTGCTGGTTACTTGCGCCAATCTGGCGAACCTGCTGATTGCGAGATCGCAGGCACGAGCGAAAGAGTTTGCGGTCCGGCTGTCATTAGGCGCATCACGGGCACGAGTCATGCAGCAGCTTCTGGTGGAAAGCCTGGTTCTAGCGGCAATCGGCGGGGCGGCCGGCGTGCTGTTGTCGTCGTGGATGACAAGTGCCCTGCTGGCTTTCTTGAACGCAGGACGGACTTCTCTAACAGCAGTCCACGTCGAGATGGACGGACGGGTGTTCGGATTTTCACTGGCGCTTTCCCTTGCGACGGCGCTGCTGTTTGGAGCAGGACCGGCATGGCAGGCAACGAGCCGTGAGACGATCGCGGGCTTGCGACAACGCGGCGGAGTGCTGCGGAAATCATTGGTGGTGCTGCAACTTGTGCTGTCCTTGACGGTGATTTTCGCGGCGGGATTGTTGACGCAGACCCTGCGAAGTCTCCAAACCGTGGATCTCGGATTTGCGCCGCAGAAGGTGATCGCGATGGCCGTCGATCCGGAGGCAAATGGGCGTACGCATGCGGACGCGACGCGCATTTTGGATGAACTGCTGCAGCGCGTTCGAGCGCTGCCCGGTGTGAAAGCGGCAAGCCTGGCCTCAAGCACGCCGTATGGAGCGAGCGCGATCTCGTTCAGTGTGCAAGTGCCGGGATATACGGTGAAAGCGCCTGGGGACGATGTGGCCGATTTCAACTTCATCACGCCGGGGTATTTTGCAACGCTTGAGCAACCGTTCCTGCGCGGACGCGATTTTACGGCGAGTGACGATGGCGCGCATGCGCGGGTGGCGATCGTGAACAAGAGCTTCGGACGGCGCTATCTGGGCAGCGTGGATCCGATAGGCCGCAAATTCAGGCAGGGCGGCGGAGATCTGGAGATTGTTGGCGTCGTAAAGGATGCCCGTGATCGGGCATTGAGGACGAGCGCGGGGCCGGGCGTTTACCTGCCGACGACACAAGGTCAAACGTCCGGGCTGACGCTGCTGGTACGAGCGGATGAGAATCCGACGCCGTTGATTCCATCGCTTCTTGCAATCGTGCAGAGCATCGATCGACATATGCCCGTGTACTCGGTGCATACGCTCGATACACAGATTGAGGCCGGACTTTCGAGCGAACGAATACTCGGATATCTCTCCGGGATGTTTGCGGCTTTAGCGACGCTGCTGGCGGGCATCGGACTATATGGCGTGGTGGCGTATTCGGTGGTGCGCAGGACGCGCGAGATTGGAATCCGGATCTCGACTGGCGCACAGCGGCACGACATTGGGATACTGTTTGCACGCGAGACGTTGTGGCTGATTGGCATGGGGCTGCTGATTGGGATGCCGGTGGCTTTGATGGCTGTTCGTGTATTGAAGACCCTGCTATTTGGGGTAGGCGCGGGAGATCGGTGGACGCTGGTCGTCAGCATGGCGGCTCTGTTTGGGGCAGCAGCGATTGCCACGATGCTACCGTTGTGGCGTGCGATGCGGATCAGTCCGATAACGGCTCTGCGCTACGAATAAGGTAGAGGACGTGCGCCGCAACTTTCGATGGATGGGGTGGTGGTATGCCGCAATCGCCATTGGTTTCGCGCTTCTTGCAATCGAACACCTTATATCCGGCGATAGGTTGTGGCTGGTGGGAGTTCGCGTGATCATCGCCCTGGGTTTTGTTTGTCTGGCGGCGATGGAATTCAAGACAAAGAAGCTAAAACGCTAGCGAGATCATCTTTCTCCTATGCAGAAGCCGAGCTTCGATCCGGGATTGACGCAGACTTATGCGGGCAATCTGCAGCGCGTCATCAATAAAGACGGCGGTTTCAACGTTTATCGCACAGGTTTCACCTGGCGCGACATCCATCCCTACCTGCTTCTCGTGAATCTGAGTTGGTCCAAGTTCCTGCTGGTCGTGCTGGCTTTCTTTCTGGTGGTCAACGTGATGTTCGCGGCAGTGTTCATGATGATTGGGCCCGACTGCATTTACGGCGCGAAGGCAAGCTCTTACTGGTTGACCTTTTTGAACATAGCCTTTTTCAGTTCTCACACTTTGACCACGGTTGGCTACGGCAATATGTACCCGGTGGGCGTGGCGGCGAACGCGGTCGCGTCTTTTGAAGCGTTGATGGGGCTGCTGGCTTTTGCGCTCGCAACCGGACTCCTGTTTGGACGCTTCGCGAGGCCATCGGCGCGCATTGGGTTCAGTCGCAACATGGTTGTCGCGCCATACGGCGGCGACGGAATCAGCCTGCAGTTTCGGGTGGTGAATCGGCGGCAAAACAACCTGATTAATTTGGAGGCGCGCATGACTCTAATGACGGTAGAGGAAATTAATGGTCGCCTTGGCCGGAAGTTTCTCAACCTGGAGTTGGAAAGGACCGAGGTACTTTTCTTTCCGCTGACATGGACTGTAGTGCATCCGATCGACGAGAACAGCCCGTTGTGGGGGAAGACCAAAGCAGACGTGGAAGGCTTGCGTGCGGAGCTTCTGATACAGATGCGCGGCTTCGACGACACGTTCGGCCAGATCGTGCATTCGCGGCACTCCTACCGTTACGACGAGATCGTCTGGGGAGCACGGTTTGTACCTGCGTTCGACTTCGACAAAAACGGCGTCATGCACGTGGAAGTCAATAAAGTTGGACAGTGCGAAAGGGCGGCACTGCCCGAGATACGCGCGCCCCAATTGAAATCGTGACGCAAGATCTCTCTGACACTGAAAACTGTATTTTTTGCAGTATCGTTGCACACGCTTCGCCGGCGTACATCGTGTATGAAGACGGGGACACCGTGGCCTTCCTCGATGACCACCCTGTATTCCCAGGACACGTGCTGTTGATTCCGCGCCAGCACTGTTTCACTTTGCTCGATTTGCCCGAACGGCTGAGTGGGCGGATGATGATCAACACACAGTTACTGGCGCGCGCAGTGGAATCGGCCCTGGATGCTGAAGGAACGTTCATCGCTATCAACAACAACGTGAGCCAGACAGTGCCGCATCTGCACATTCATATCATTCCGCGGCGGCGAAAGGACGGGCTGCGCGGATTCTTCTGGCCGCGGCAGAAGTATCGCGATGAGCAGGCGCTGGAAGCCGTGCGGAGTGCGATTGAGAATGAAGTAGCGAGGATACGGCGCGAGTAGTTACGAAAGTCCGAGACCTGCGCTTGCGGGACCACGGCTAAGAGCGTCGATGAGTTGTTCGCGGTGTTCCATGCCTTTTTCGATAGCGGTCTGGGTGGCGACGCGATAGACGATGAAGCCGATGATGAATTCGACAGCAAGGACGGCGAACATAGCCCAATCTGCATCCAGCGCCCAGCGGGCAAGCATGCCGAGCCCCACCAGCAGACACATTCCAGCAGCAGACAGCAGCATATAGAGCTGCAATTTTCCAGCGGCGCGATTGCGGAATGTCTGCGCCGGATCGAGCGGGCGCGCCATGGTGACGGACATGAAGTTGCCAGCGGACAAAAAGAAGATGCCCACCACCGCGGCGGCAGCGACGGCATTGAGCACGTTCATGGGACCAAGCGCGATACGCAGAACCAGCGCGACGACGGTGACCGCAAGTGATTGCAGGCCGACGAATGTGGCGGCAGCGAGGTTTTTCGCAACGACCACGGTGCGAAATGGGACGGGCGAGACGAAATAGACCTGGGTGGCTTTACGATCGAACCCGAAGAAATTCAGCAGAAGCGAGTCGCTGAGGATCAACAGACCGTAGAGCGTTGTCACCACCAGAAAGTTATTGCGCATGAAAGTGCCGGGGCCGTGTCGCGTGTCGAGCATCATGGGGATGAAGACCAGGACGCTGAACACACAGGCCATGCCGAACATGATGCGAAAGCGCGGCATGCGCAGAAGCGACCGATACTCTTTCTGCAGCAGAGCGGCGAGCGGATCTCTAAACAGCCGGTTGGGAAGGTCGGCGAGACCGCCGAGCCGCGAGTTTTTGCGGATAGGGTTGGGCGCGAGTTCAGTGGCAGAGGAGGTGACGCGAAATGCTTCATCGCGACGCAGGCTCTTCTCGAATTGGAAGCGAGCGAGGCGGTAGCAGAGATAAGTCCAGACGGCGACCAGCAAGAGATCGACGATCCAATAGCGCGCGCCCAGACTGATGACCGCGATCTCACGCCAGGGCGTTCCAATGCCGTTTGCGACGCCGCTGATGTAAGGCAAAGCTTTGCGGCCGAGTGGTGTGCGAGTCAGAATTTGCGGCAGAATGCCGATGCTGACTATGACGACGGTGAAGATTTCACGGAAGCGATTGCGTGCGAAGCCCTGAAGAACGAACTCGCGGAGTGCGAGCGACAGAAAGAGATTGATGGGGATAAACAGAAGAAGCGCGAATCCCGAGAGCCCAAGGTCCGGCCGGCGCAGCAACCCGATCACGCCGCCCAGGAGGACGAGAATCATCTCAGGCGCTGTCGAAATGCGCAGCAGCGCTTCGATGCTAAACAGCGTACTGTCTTTAATGGGATAAGGAAGCAGTTTGTGAAGCTGCAGCGACCAGCCTCCGCTCAACGTGAACAGTGGAACCAACTGCCAGAATGCGCAGACCGCGAGGAGAGCGGTCGGCAGCCATGTTTGCAGGCCTTTCATTGGCGCATTTGGCAGAATCAATGCGAATAAGACGGCCAGTCCGGCGAACAAGCCGTACCAGAGCAATGCCACAACCCATAGCAAGATGGCGCCCACATCCGTTCGCGGGAAGTGGTTGCGTGTGCTGCGGAACTGAGCCCACGCGATGGCCCTGATTTGCTCCCACATGGTTACAGCCAGTCGAGCTTTTCGGAGTAGCGCTCTGCGCCTACGATGTTCACGAAGATGTCTTCCAGGCTGCTGAGGCCTTCGGCAGCGTGCTGGCGCAGTTCGGCCATAGTTCCCTGAACGACGATTCTCCCCTTATTGATGATGGCGAGGCGATCGCAAAGGCGTTCGACTACTTCGAGCACATGGGACGTGAGGAAGACAGTTGCGCCATGGTGAACCTGCTCCATCAGGATGTCTTTCATCAGGCGCGCACCGACGGCATCCACACCTTCGAAAGGCTCATCCATGAGGAACAAGCGCGGGCGATGAATGAGAGCGGCGGCCATGGCGACACGCTTGCGCATGCCTTTCGAGTATTCGCCAATGAGCTTGCGATTGTCTTCTTTGAGCTGAAAGAGATCGAGCAACTCGCGGCCGCGTTCTTTGGCGAGCGATTTGGAGAGACCGTACAGGCGGCCGGTGAACTCGAGGTACTCCAGACCCTTTAGATAGTCGAACAGAAGAGTGTCGTCGGGAACGAGCCCGATCTCTTTACGGACCTCAAAAGACTTTTCAGGCAGCGACAGACCGAGCACTTCCATGCTGCCGGAATCGGGTCTGGCGAGACCCATGAGCATCTTGATGGTCGTCGTCTTCCCCGCGCCGTTCGGACCGAGGAATCCAAAGAAACAGCTTTGCGGGACGGTAACGGTCAGGCCGTCTACGGCGCGAAAGCCTGAGTACGTTTTGACCAGGTCGCGAATGGCGATTGCAGGCGGATTACCTACCGGCTCTTCGTGTCGGGGCTCAATGCCTATGGTTTCGGCGGGCGGTACGGTTGTCATTGAGTAGAACCAGAATTGGCGTCGCGCACGGCGGCGAGTAAGGTACCAGTTTGACGCAGAATGGCCAGCTTTGCACGAGTGACCTGCGTTTCCGCGTCGTACATCTGAATCCAGTGATTGCTTTCTTCAAGACGTGCCTGTTCCACACGGCTGAGCGGCACACGGCCTTCGCCGTTTTGGGCGAGAAGCACCGTGAGGTCCTGGCGGGCGAGGTCGAGCTGCATGCGCGCGAGGTCGCGGAGCTGTTCCGCCTTCTGCCATTGTTCATAGCTGCGGCGCGTATCGCTCAAAATGCGATTGCGCACCTGGTCCATTTGGATGCGAATCTTCTGCATGTCCGTTTGCGCCTGGGCCATATAGCCTTTTACGGCCGTTCCGACGAGGATAGGGAGGGTAACAGAGGCGCCGATCTGGAAGTTGTTGCTCTGAAATTTCTGGAAGTACTGCTGGTAGTTGTATTTCGCAAACAGAGCATATTGCGCGACGAGATCGATTTTGGGCAGGCGGGCGGCACGGTAGGAGCGCAGGTCGAACTGCTTCGCCAGCACATTGGACTGCATCTGCTGCAGTTCGCGATTGCTATGAATCGCCTGGTCGGCAGCGGCCTGCTCGTTTTCCGGCACGAACATCTTGCCTAGCTCGGAGTCGACCGGTTTGACGCGGTCGGTAGCAGGATAGCCAAGCGCGACGGCGAGCAGCATCTCATAGTAGTCGCTGTCGAGCTTGCCTGAATCGAGGCGCACCTGCGCGCTCTGCAGATTGACCTTGGCGCGAGTCACCTCGACGGGCAGTTCAGAGCCTTCGGTGACAGAGGCGTTTATTACGCTGACAACTTTTTCCAGGCTGGGCAGTTGGGCCGCAAGTTGGGCGTCCTGATGCTCCAGATCACTGGCTGTTAGGAAAAGGTCGGCGGCCTGATAGGCGACGTCCTCGGCCTTGGCCTGGGCGCCGGACTGGGAACCGCGCGCAATCTCACGAGCCGAGGCCAGTGTATAGCTTTGGGCGCGATTGTAGATGGACATGTCGGTGCGGACTTGGAAAAGGCTAGGGGCGTTGCCTTCAATCGAATTCGGATAACCGTACGTATAAGCGAGTCCGCTGCCGGCGTACACCTTGGGCCGGAAGGGATCGAGAGCGACATACACGCCCTGTTCTGCCCGCTGCTGATCGAGCCGCGCAAGAGTCACATCGGGGTTCTGGCGAGCAGCAATTTCGAGCGACTGTTGCAGTGTGAGCGAGTGGATTTCGGCGCGGGCCGAGGACATGCACATGAAAAATAGTGCGAGTGCAAGGGGAAACCGTACTTTCAGCACGACTTCATGCTAACGCTGCGGTGTCGGAGCGTGGGCGAGCGTGGTGGAGCAACCAGTGGTCCCGAAGTAACTGGTTGCCACCGTTCGGTGGCCCGTTCGAAACCGCCATCGTACCGTTCAGCATCCGCAGCCTGCTACGCAGCCGTCGACATCGCATGATTTTCGCCTTCTGGCCGGCGGTCAAATGGTATCGATCAGCAATGAGCAGATAACGTGGCTGGGCGGTGAACACAAGCCTTCGCATTTCGAATGGCAGTATCAAAGGCGGCGGCCAGACTCTGCTGGTCGGCTGCTTGCACATCGGGAGAGGCCTGGCGACACAGAGCTTCCATTTGACGCAATTGCTGTTGGAACTCGGGATTCACCAATCGGGCCGCGCCACCTTGCAGCCAGTGAGCGCTTATGCGCGCTTCTTCCCAATTCTCGTTCTGCAGAGCACGGCTCAACTTTTCAAAAACGGGCGGCGCCTCTGCAAGGAAGACCTGCATGATTTCCCTCTTGAACTCCTCATCCTCATCCTCATCCGCTTCGCCATCTGGTTGCGGAGCGGAAATGCCATTCGGCGGGTCTTCGGGCGCCGGCTTGGCTTTGATCAGTTGCACGCATTTCGCCACCAACGCCCACGCGTGATAGGGCTTGGAGATGAAATCGTTCATACCCGCAGCATGGGCCTTATCACGGTCCTCTTTGAAAGCGCTCGCGGTGAGTGCGATGATGGGTACCCGACTCTCGGGCCCGGGCAATTGTCGAATGAGTCTGGTGGCGAGATAGCCGTCCATTCCCGGCATGCTGCAATCCATCAGTACTGCGTCGTAGGGGAAAGCCTTGACAGCTTCCAGAGCCTGCAATCCGTCTTCAACCTCAGTCACCTGAAATCCGGCTCGCAGCAGACTAGCCTTGGCGACCTTTCTATTTGCCGGGTTATCCTCCGCCACGAGCACGTGCCAATGCTCCACCTTCGGAATGGAGAGTTTGGCTTGACGCCAACTCTCTCTTGCATAAGGTGCGTAGCGCGAGACAGCAGCATCGGATGCTACTTCCTCGCATGTGACTGTGAAATGAAACTCGCTGCCACAACCTAACTCGCTTTCCGCCCAAATCTCGCCGCTCATCAAACCGACGAGCCGGTTGCAAATGGCAAGTCCCAAACCGGTTCCGCCGAAATGCCTGGTAATGGAGCTATCCGCTTGTGAGAAGGCCTCAAAGATGGACTTAAGCTGATCTTGCCGCAGACCGATTCCGGTATCGCGCACCGTGAAGTGCAGATGCGCTCCGGACGCATCCCGGGACTGGCAGCGAATGTAGAGTTCAACTTCTCCTGCGGAGGTAAACTTGACTGCGTTGCTCAGCAGATTGGTTACTATCTGGTTCAGCCTCACTGGATCGGTGCGCAGAACAGCCGGTACGCCCGGATGCACGGTATATAAGAGGCGCAAACCTTTTTGCTGCGCCCGGACATTCATAGAAGCAACCGTCCCAGCCAGGCACTCGCGCACATCTACGTTCACAAGATCAAGTTGCAGTTTCCCAGCTTCGACTTTCGAGAGATCGAGAATCTCGTTAAGCAACGTCAACAGAGACTCAGCGGAATTCCGCACAACTTCGAGATGATCCTGCTGGTCCGCTTTCGAGTCGGTGGTAAGTGCAAGCTCAGTCATGCCGAGGATTCCGTTCATTGGCGTGCGGATTTCATGACTCATGTGCGCCAGAAACTCACTCTTGACACGACTGGCCTTTTCGGCAGCTTCCTTGGCACTCAACAGCTCCTCTTCTGTCCGCTTCCGTTCCGCGATCTCTTGAGACAGCTCCGCGGTCCGTTCCCGCACCTTATGCTCCAGCACTCTTTCGCGATCACGAAGTCGGAGTACATGGCTGAAGTGTGCGCCCACACATAGCCCGACGAACGTCACAATACAAACAGAGCAGAAGAGGGCTGTCTGGTAGAAGTGGGGCTCCAGTTCCATTTGGAAGGAAGCGACCTGCGGACTCCACACTCCTTCTTCATTGCTGGCCGTCACCTCAAACCGATAGCTCCCGGGCGAGATATTGGTGTAGAACGCCGCATGACGGGTTCCGGCTTGCACCCATTCACGGTCGAAACCGACCAGCCTGTATCTAAACTTCACTCGCTGAGGCGCACGAAAATTCGGGGTCGAGTAGTAAAAATCCAGCTTGCCCGAGCCTGGCGGAACCTGCACGCCGTCTTTTTTGCCGCTTTGGCCGTTGATGAGAACGGCATCGATTGTGACGTTTTGGGGCGCGGTGTGCCCAAGTCCACCCCTGGGGTCCACGACAATAGCGCCTTGCATGGTAGGAAACCACAAGCGGCCATCACGACTCTTCCAGCCGGCCGGTTGGAAGCTGCCATTGCACTCAGCCGTGTTCATGCCATCAGACTCGCCGTAGGACACGGTTTCGATCCGATCCAGCTTTTTGTCAGCGAAGTCGTTTAATTGTTGCCTGTTTACGCGGAAAACTCCCCTGTCGCAGCTCATCCACAGGTTACCCGAGTCGTCTTCCAGGATGCGAAATATAGCGTCGTCGAGAAGCCCGTTTCGTATGGTGTAAGCCGTGAAGCGATCGTTCTTAAAGCGATTCAATCCGCCGCCGTTCGTGCCGATCCAGAGTGTGCCCTCGGGGTCCTCATGAATTGCGAGCACTACGTTGTTGGACAGCCCATTGCGCACCGAGTAGTTTTGGAAGCGGCCGTCTTTGAACAATCCCAGTCCTCCGCCGGTGCCCACCCAAAGGCGATGCGCCCGATCTTCAAAGATGGCGCGCACAATATTGCTGCCGAGTCCGTTTTCGGTGGTGTAAGTTTTGAAAACCCCGTCGCTGAAAACGGTCAGTCCTTCGCGGGTGCCAAGCCAGAGCCTGTCCTGCGAATCGGTGAATGTTGCCAGCACCACCTGACTCGGGAGTCCATCCCGGACGCCGTACGTGGTGAAATGGCCGGCGTTCAGTCTGCTCAAGCCGTTCCGGGTACCAATCCACATTTGGCCCGACTTGTCTTCTGCGATAGAAAAAACAAGATTATCGGCTAACCCGTCTTTGGTTGTAAGAGCGGAGAACTGGCCGTTGCGATAGATGTTTACGCCGCCCCCGTTTGTACCCATCCACATGGCGCCGTCCTGGGCCTCAAAGATGGGTAAGATGACGTCACTCGAAAGTCCGGCGCGGTGGTCGTACGTGGTAAATAGAGACTGGTTCGACAACCGAACCAGTCCGCCGCCGCCTGTGCCAACCCAGAACGCGTGGTCACGGTCCTCGAAAACGGCCCAGATGTCATTCGAGGGCAAGCCGTCCTTGCGAGTATAGGCGCTGAAGTTTTTGCCATCAAAACGGTTCAGCCCGCCTCCGTATGTAGCAATCCAAAGCATGCCGGAGCTGTCTTCGTGAAGAGAGGTGACGAAGTTGCTCGAAAGGCCATCTCTGGTGCTGAAACATGAGAACGAACCGTCAGAGAATCTGCACAAGCCGCCGCCGTAAGTGCCGACCCATAAGGAATCCCGGCCCATATACAGGGACCGGATATATGTGTTCGGGAGTCCATCCGCCGTACTGTAGTTGTGAAAAGTTCCGCCCACAAAACGGCTAAGTCCGTTGTGCGTGCCGACCCAAATGGCTCCTCCCTTGTCTTTGGCGAGCGTGGATACCTGATTATCAGGGAGGCCCATGGCGGTGGTGAATGACTGGAAGTGGCCGTCGTGAAAGCGATTTATACCGCCGCTATCGGTGCCGATCCAAATGTCACCGGAGTCGTCTTCAACCATCGCGTTTACGGAAGCGCTCGACAGTCCCTGGGCCAATGAGAACGTCTGGAAATCCCGGTTCCGCAAGCGGGTGACACCTCCGCCTATAGTGCCGATCCAAAGATTGCCGGCATGATCTTCCATGAGCGTTTGAATGACATTACTTTCCAGCTCCGGAGTGTTGCTCTTGTCGAATACAAAAAACCGGGAGCCGTCGAAGCGCACTAACCCAAGTTCAGTGCCGAGCCATATGTACCCGGTTTTCGACCGCACGACGGTGGGCACGGTGTTCTGGGGGAGACCCTGTTGCGTCTTCCACAACTGCTGACGGAATTTCAGTTCGGAATGATCTGGGGTCGAAGCAGACCCGATAGTCACTGCCGCGGCAGAGTAGGCAACCCAACAGAGCAAGGGGGTTGCGAGACGGACGCTATTGCATCGCACGCTTAATCACAAAAAAAAAGCGAGGTACACACTAAATCGTGGCCTTTAATGGGAATATGAGCTTATAATCTAAGAAAATTCTCAAAAATAGTCAAGTTTTCATAACCCATACTAGGGAAAAGTATAGTATATGATCCTTCCTGCTTTTTCGGGAGGGAGCCGCCCGCTACGTCAGCATCACGTGCAGCCACAATTGTGTGGTTGTGGAGCATGGAAGGTCGTTAGTACTAAATGAAGAAATTTTTTTTGCATTCGGCCCTACTCCTTTGCGTTTCGCTTTCGGCCGTTGCACAGACTCCATATATTGCTCCCGAATTGCGAACGGTGGATCCGACGCAATCGGTCAGAGTCATCGTGCAATATGCGTCCGGCGCAAGCAGGCGGCCTAACCTTTCGGCTCCGGTGTTTGGGTACAAACTCTACCGCCGCTTCAACAACATTCCCGCAGACTCTCTTTCGGTGCCGGGAAACAGTATTGCCGCGTTGGCGAGCCTTCCCAATGTGGCAGCAATTGTTCCGGACCGGAGGGTTCACGTGCTGCTCGACAATACCGCTGCCGCCGTGAACGCCCAGGCGGCCTGGAACCTCGGCCTAGACGGAACGGGTATTGGGATTGCGCTTATCGACAGCGGTGTATCGCCGCATGACGATTTAATGGGTGCGAACGGGAGTCGGGTGGTGTTCGAGGACGATCTGGTCGGCGGCGATGGTACCGATCGGTACGGCCACGGGGAACATGTAGCCGGGATTCTGGCGGGAAACGGAACGGACTCGTCATGCGGCCCTTGCTCACGTCACTTGGTCGGCTTGGCCCCAAACGCAAACCTGATCAGTCTGCGAGTACTGGATCAGAATGGCGAGGGCAACGACAGTGATGTGATTGCCGCGATTGATGAGGCAATTTCACTGCAGTCGCAATACAACATTCGTGTCATCAACTTATCGCTCGGCCGTCCGGTGTACGAGAGTTACCAGACGGACGCCTTGTGTCAGGCCGTTGAAGCTGCCTGGGCCGCGGGGATCGTAGTAGTGGCTGCTGCCGGCAATGACGGCCGTGACAATTCATTCAGTAACAACGGCTATGGCACTATCGCCGCACCGGGCAACGACCCTTACGTGATCACGGTAGGTGCGATGAAAACAATGGGAACTCCCGATAGGTCCGACGACCTGATCGCCAGCTACAGTTCCAAGGGGCCAACTGCGATAGATCACATCGTCAAGCCAGATCTGGTAGCTCCCGGGAATTTGGTTGTGTCGCTTCTCTCGCGTGGATCGACTCTGCCATTGACGTATCCACAGAACTCGGTGGCGCTCAATTATTACCGGTCGAACGCGCGGCCGGGCACCATATCGACTTCCTACTTCACATTGAGCGGCACCAGCATGGCAACGCCGGTTGTGAGCGGTGCAGCCGCGTTGTTGTTACAACTGTGGCCAAGCTTAACACCCGATCAGGTGAAGAGAATTTTGATGCAGACCGCTTACAAACAGTTCCCGCAATCGAGTAGAGCTACCGATCCGACCACCGGACAGACCTACACCAGCGAATATGATGTATTCACTGTTGGCGCCGGGTATCTCGACATTCAAGCCGCCATACAAAACCCGAACCTCTGGTACCCTCGCCGGCAATCCATCTCGCCGGTTGCGGTCTATTCGCCCCCTGTCTACGGAGGCTCCGGATCAGCGCAGATTATTTGTACAGCCTCGACGGTATGCGCCGGAACGAGTGGGCTGTACAGCTTGCAGTCATTCTGGGGTACTCAGGCGATCAATGCCAATCAATCGATCTGGGGCAACCAATCAATCTGGGGCGATCAATCAATATGGGGTGATCAATCGATCTGGGGCGATCAGTCAATCTGGGGTGACCAATCGATCTGGGGAGACGTGAGCTTCCTGGCGATGATCAACGGCGAACCATAAATTATTGGAGCTAACTGGCGCTATCTGATATCGGCGCTCGGCGCGGATTTGGCAGTGGGGCAGTCTGTTCAAACTGACCCACTACCGCGGATTTTCACCCGGCGAGTGCAACTCGTGCGCGTTCTGACGACAGTGCGGCGTGGGTGCCGTCGGATGAAACAAATACGGTCGCCGATATTGCACATGCGCATGTACCGACGAACGGCGCTGCGGTCGCCGACCTGACTGTGGGCTGTCGCGGAGCGTCGGTGTATTCTCACTACAGTGATAGGAATGAAACGTTCAACCTTGTTAGTTGTGATCGCGAGCACAGGCGCCTTTCTCAGCATTCAGGCGGGACAAGCGCGGGCTGGGCAATCGGGCGGCAACCGGACGGCCCAGGCAGCGCAGCAGACGAACATGAAACCGGAAGACACCGAGGTGTGGGAACCAGTTCCGAAGAAAGTGACTTCGGGAGCGACATGTGGCGCGCCTCCGTCGGACGCGCTCATTCTGTTTGACGGAAAGAATGAGGACGAGTGGATCTCGGTCAAGGATCAGACACCAGCGCAGTGGAAAGTGGCCGACGGGGCGCTGACGGTGAATAAGGGAACCGGCAACATCGAGACCAAGCGCAAATTCACGAACTATCAGCTTCACGTGGAGTGGAAAGAACCGGCCGATATCGCGGGCACCTCACAGGCGCGCGGCAACAGCGGCGTGTTCCTTGCGTCTACGGGACCGGGCGATGACGGATATGAACTGCAGGTGCTGGACAACTACGAGAATAAGACCTATGTGAACGGCATGGCCGGCAGCCTGTACAAGCAGGCTATTCCATTAGCCAATCCGAGCCGTCCGCCGGGAGAATGGCAGACATACGACGTAGTCTGGACCGCGCCGACATTCAATCAGGATGGTTCTGTCAAAACGCCCGCGTATGCGACCGTGTTTTTCAATGGCGTGCTGGTTGAGAACCACTTTCAATTACAGGGCGAGACTCGCTACATCGGCAAACCTTATTACAAGGCGTACACGAGCGCACCGATCAAGTTGCAGGCGCACGGCGACAAAAGCGAGCCTATTTCCTTTAGGAACATCTGGATCAGAGAGCTGCCTTAATTTTGTAGCGCTGAAAGAGAAGCAAGCCCGCGACCGTAACGAGCGCGCTTCCACCCAGCACCTTGGTCTCGAAAGTCGCTACCGAGGCGATGCCGGGTGGCGGGACGGCAGAGAGCACGATTGCAATCAGTGTGACGGTGAGACCGAAGATTGCTGCGATACGGTTGGTGAACCGGAACCCGGCTCCGAAGATGTAGAGGAACGGGATGAACGTCGCGACGATCATCATGTCGACCATGATCTGGTAAGCGGCACGTACGGTCTCACCTAACTGCGCCATCAGAAGGAACGCCGTCGCGAGAACGGCTTGCACTAATAAGGAGACGTATGGAGTGCCCCAGCGGGGATGGGTGCGCTTGAACGCGGCGGGAAGGTAGTTGTCGACACCAACTACATACGGCACGCGCGTATTGCCTGCGATCCAGGTGTCCACTTGGCCCAGTAGCGCAAATCCCATCAACAGGCCGAACACGAGGGCCAACCCGGGCGTACGAAGGTGATGCGCTCCGACAACGGCTGCCTGCGCAAGTCCGGTCATGGGATTGATTTCTTGGGGGCGTAGCACTGCCAGCAGGGACGCAGTCACGGCGATATAGAACAGCACCGAAATGATGCCGCTGATGAAGGCAGCGCGTGGAAGATCGCGACGCGGATTGCGCACTTCGCCGCTGACGAGCGAAACAAGTTCCAGCCCGACAAAGGCGAACGCGATCTGGGACCAGAAATTCACCGTATCGAGATTGGGCGTTGGCCAGGCAAAGAGTGGGCCGGGTGTCGGGAAACGGTAGTAGGCGGCTACGCAAACGACGGTGAGCAGCGCACCGATGACGAAGGTTGAACTGCCGCCGAGTATGCCAATCCACTTGGCCACACGCAGCCCGAAAAAATTAGCGGTGAACATCGCCCAGAGGACCAGGAGTGTGACTGGAAGGACGAAAGTGCGCTGGTCAGCCAAACGCTCACCACCAAGGGCGTAGGTGGTCATCCCGATGCCGGCCAGCAGAAGTGACGGGAAGTAAAGAATAGTAGAGATGAAGTAGAGCCAGCCGCAGATGAATGCGTGGCGGTCGCCAAACGCGCGCTTGGTCCACGCATACAGGCCGCCACCTTCCGGAAACTGCTGGGATAAGCGAGCAATAACGACTGCGGAAGGCAAAAAGAACGCCGCGGCGGCGATAATCCAGAGGACCATAGAGCCGGGGCCGGCATGGGCGGCCGCGGCGACCCAGCGCAAGCTGATGACAGCGCAGATATCGAAGAAAACCACATCGCGCAGGCGTAGCTCATGGCGGGCTGTCGGGATTGTCAAAGCTTTGATATTACATGCGTTGCCCTGAGGACACGAACTTCTGTAACCTTTTCTGCGTTGTTCGGTATTGACAAGCGAGGGGGAGTGGAGACACAAACTGACAGTGCAGTAATGAAGCAGGTTCAGGCCGGCGACACGGATCAGTTGGGCGTGCTTTTCGAGCGCTACAACACGCCGCTGTTCCAATACCTTTTGCATTTGAGCCGGGATCGCGCCTGGAGCGAGGACCTGGTTCAGGATGTTTTCTTCCGCGTGCTGAAATACGCCGCGAGTTACGATCCGACGTTTCCATTCAAGGTGTGGCTGTATCGAATGGCGCGGAACGTGTATTTCGATTCGGCGTATAAACGCCGCGGTGAGACAGGGAGCAGCGAAATGGAGCACCTGCCGAGCGATGAGCCGCTTATGGAAGAGATGCTGGCGCGGAAACAGGAGACGATTCTGCTGCAGGAAGCGCTAGAGCAATTGCCGGAGGACAAGCGCGAGGTGCTGGTGCTGAGCCGGTTTCACGATCTGCGGTACGAGGAGATCGCGCACATTCTTAAGTGCGAAGTAGGGACGGTGAAGGTGCGGGTGTATCGCGCGCTGAAGCAGTTGCGCGAGCGCTTTTGTGAGTTAAGAGGAGAAGCATTGTATGACGCCTGATGAATTGCGGGGAATGATTCCGGAATATCTGGCGGGCCGGTTGAGCCCGGCCGACAAGAATGAGTTCGAGCAGCAGATGCATGGCAATGCGGAGCTGTTGATGCACGTGGAAGAGCTGCGCGCCACATGGCAGGACATGGGACGGATTCCCATGACGCAGCCGAGCGCGGCGTTGCGAGCGCGCTTCTATCGGCGTGTACACGATATGCAAACCGGGCGTGTGCCGGTGCCGCGGGGCACGTTCGTGTGGTGGAAACCGGGTCTGGCGGGGCTGGTGCGGCAGGTTGCGATCGCTCTGCTGATCTTCGGCGTCGGCCTGTATTCGGGACGCGTTTTCTTTGGGACAAAGTCGCCCCAGAATGCTCCAGCAATGTCGAGCCCTGACGCAGCGCAGCTGCAATCTCAAATACAGAGCTTGCGCCAGACGGTCGCGCTGTCGCTGCTAGAGAGGCAGTCGCCTGCATCACGTCTCCAAGGCGTTTCGTTCGGCAGCCAGGTGGACCATCCTGATCAGGATCTTCTCTCGGCGCTGATTCAGACATTGGAGCACGATCAGAATACGAACGTCAGGCTAGCGGCTTTGGATGCGCTGGAGAGGTTTTCAGGTGAAGAGCCGGTGCGGCAGGCAATGCTCAAATCACTTGGCAATCAGGATTCGCCGCTGGTGCAGATTGCCCTGATAGACGCGCTGGTGCATATGCGGGAGAAAGGTGCGGCCGGGGAATTCCGCAGGCTCTCGACGGAAACAGCTGCGAATGCGGCCGTGCGACAGCGGGCGCAGTGGGCGCTGAAGACGCTCAAAGACTAACAAACAGGAAACAGATATGAAGAAATTATTGAGCCTGATGCTGGCGGCATCAGGGATAGGAATAGTGTGCCTGGCGCAGGACGGCGATGATCGATGGCCGGTGCGCGAGCAGGAGACAGTTCAGAAAACGATGACGCTTTCGGGCGAACCGATGCGGCTGATCGTGTCGAACTTCAACGGATATGTGCACGTGCGGGGCACGACCGGTTCGCAGGTCCATGTGGTGGCGCACAAAACCATACGAGCGGAAACAGGGCCTGATCTGGCGCAGGCGAAAAATGAGGTGAAGCTCGATATGACGGAGCAGCCGGGCACGGTGGATATCGAGTATAAGGCTCCGTGGCGCTGCAACGGTCACTGTGACGACTGCAACTGCGATAACCGCAGGCGCTTTTATGATGTCCGCTATGACATCGATGTGGACGCGCCCAGGGGAGCACGACCCGTTATATCCAGTCTCAACGGCTCGATTGCAGTGGATCAGATGGACGGCGACTTCGATGTGCATACCGTCAACGGCACCATTGAAATGTCGGGGATGGGAGGATCGGGCGACGTGCACACGGTGAATGGTCACGTGACGGTCCGGTTCAACAAGAATCCAATTCGGGCCACGACTGTGAAGAGTGTAAACGGACAACTGGAAGCATACTTCCAGCGCGGCTTTTCGGCGGACCTTTATTTCAAGACGCTTCACGGGCCGGTAGATGCGAACTTTGATGTGACCCCGTTGCCGGTGAGTGCGGCAGACGCAGAGCGCAAGGACGGAATGTTCGTGTATCGAAGCAACCGCCAATCGGCCGTGCGCGCGGGCCAGGGGGGGCCAAAAATCAGTTTTGAAACGGTAAATGGAGGTATTCGCCTGTACGAAGGCCAGGACTAAAATTATGAGAAAAACAACTACGTATCTACTTGCAGCATTCTTGCTGAGCGGGACGGGAGCAATTTGGGCGCAGAATTTTCAACCGATTCACGTTCCGCTGAGCGATCCCTCCAAGCCCGCGCGAATCCACCTGCATCTTCTGATGGGAAGCATCACGGTGCGCGGCGCGGCGGACTCGAAAGAGGTGGTGGTAGAAGCCGGCAGAGCACACCCGCGCGACCACGATGACATGCCCGAGCCGCCGGAACCACCGGAGCCGCCGGAACGGGGCCAACGTCCGGTGCCGCCAGGAATGCATCGCCTGGATTTGAACGGGACCGGCGGTCTGGATATCAAGGAAGATCACAACAATATCGAGATCAAGAGCAATGCCTGGATGAGAAATGCTGATATCACCTTGCTGGTTCCGCGGCACTCCTCGCTAGAACTGAAGAGCGTGACGAACGGCGGCATTGAGGTGGATCAGGTGGATGGCGAGCTCGACGTCGAAGCTTTGAACGGAAGGATCTCGCTGAATGACGTGTCGGGAGCAGTTGTCGCGCATTCGCTGAATGGCGAGATTGTAGCCAAGCTCGATCATGTGGACCCGAGCAAGCCCATGTCGTTTAGCACGCTGAATGGCGTCATCGACGTGTCGCTGCCCGAAAGCGTGAAGGCGACGGTACGGCTGAAGACCGATAACGGGGCCATCTACAGCGACTTCGACGTGAGGATGGAAGGCGCCCCGCAAGTAGTGGATAACAACACGGACGGCCGCGGATCACATCACTATCGCGTGGACCGCACGTTGCGCGGGACCATCAACGGCGGCGGAGCAGAATACACCTTCACCTCGTTCAACGGAACGATTTACATTCGCAAGCGCAAGTAGAGCAGAGAGAGAGCGCGCGGTCATGACGATCTGGCAGGATGTTACGTACGCATTGCGCACGTTCAAGAAGACGCCGTTGTTTGTTGTGGTCGCGATTGTGTCGCTCGCATTCGGCATCGGGGCAAACACGGCGATCTTCACGCTGATAGACCAGGTGCTGCTGCGCATGCTGCCGGTCAAGCATCCGGAGCAACTGGTGCTGTTGACCGGCCGCGGCCGACATTACGGCGGCAATTCGGGCGGAAATCGTCTTTCCTATCCGATGTATACGGATTTCCGCGATCATGCGGGCGTATTCAATGCAATGTTCTGCGTGCGCGAAACGAGCATGAGCGTCAGCTATGCGGGCCACAGCGAGCGTATTGCCGGCGAGCTTGTCTCCGGTAATTACTTTCCGGTGTTGGGAGTAACTGCCGCGATTGGCCGCGTGTTCAACGCAAGTGACGACCAGATGCAGGGTGGTCATCCCCTAGCTGTCCTGAGCTACGGCTATTGGCAAAGCCGATTCGGGCGTAACCCGGGTGTTATCGGGCAGAAGATCAACATCGATGGATATCAATACACGATTATCGGTGTAAGTCAGTCGGGGTTTTCGGGGACAGATCCGGCTTATTCGCCCGAGATTCGGATACCAATGATGATGGCCCAAAGTGCCGGCTGGGGTAACTTGAACGAACGGCGCTTTCGATGGGTTTTGGCATTCGGTCGGCTGAAGCCGGGCGTCAGCCTGAAGCAGGCGAAAGCCAGCCTGCAGCCGTTTTTTCACCAGATTCTGGAAACGGAGGTGAAGCAAAAAGAATTCGCAAAGGCTTCTCCTTACATGAAGCAGCAGTTTCTGCGAATGTGGCTGGATTTGTTGCCGGCGGCTTCAGGCCGTTCGGGGATGCGACAGCAGTTTTCGAAGCCCTTGCTGGTGTTGATCTCGATTACCGGACTCGTGCTGCTCATCGCGTGCGCCAATATCGCGAACCTTTTGCTCGCAAGGGCGGCGGCACGACAGAAAGAAATGGCTGTGCGGCTGGCGCTTGGCTCGGGAAGACGGCGCATCGTTCAACAACTTCTGGTGGAGAGCCTTTTGCTCTCGCTAGCCGGCGGAGGAGCCGGACTTGTGCTCGCCGTCGCGACGGATAAAGCGTTGATTCACTTTCTGCCACCGCAGACAACGCCGCTGGCCATTTCGCCTTATCCGGACTGGCGCATCCTGAGTTTCGGGCTGGCCATTTCCATACTGGCGGGAGTCGCGTTCGGGCTGGCGCCGGCGCTGCAGGCGACGCGACCGGATGTCGCCGACACGTTGAAGGATCAGGCTGGGGCCGTAGTGGGGGGAGGTTCCAACAGCGTTCGAAAGATATTGGTTGCGGCTCAAGTGACGTTGTCGCTGCTGCTGCTGATTGGCGCCGGATTGTTTATTCGCAGTCTGCAGAATCTGAAAGACCTCGACCCCGGCTTTCGGACCGGTAATCTACTGGCCTTCAAGATAGATCCGCGCCAGAGCGGGTACACTGTGGACCGCACGCGACTCTTCTTTCAGCACTTGCAGGACAATTTGCTGGCCGTACCCGGCGTCCAGGATGCCGCGATGGCAGTCGTACCGGTGCTGGAGGATGATGAGTGGGACAACTGGATCACGATTGACTCATATACGCCGAAGGTCGGCGAATTGCCCGATCCGCACGTCAATTTCGTTACACCGGATTACTTTAAGACATTGAAGATTCCGCTGCTGATGGGACGCGATTTCCGTGCGACGGATAGCTTAAGCGCACCGAAGGTCGGCATCGTCAATGAAGCATTCGCGAAGAAATACTTCGGGAAAACAAATGCGATCGGGCACAGGGTCGGCATGGGGATTGATCCGGGAACGAAGACGGATATCACGATTGTTGGAGTGTCGCGCAGTACGAAATACGAAAATCTGCGCGAGGAGATACCCACCGAGGTGTTCACGCCCTATCAACAAAGGACGTATGCGAACGGAATGACGGCTTACCTGAGAACGACGCAAGATCCGGAAACGGTTTTTCGCGAGGCACGGAAGGTGGTGCATGATCTGGATCCGAATCTGCCGGTTTTCGAGATGGTGACGCTCGAGCGGCAGATGGAGAATTCGCTTGTTATCGAGCGACTGGTTGCAACGTTGTCGAGCGGATTCGGCATTCTGGCCACCTTACTGGCGGCGATTGGGTTGTACGGAGTGATGGCATTCTCGGTGGCGCGGCGCACGCGTGAGATCGGAATCCGCATGGCGATCGGCGCCGAGCGCGGGGACGTGCTGTGGCTGGTTATGCGAGAAGTGTTGGTGCTGCTTGCGGCCGGGATCGTAATTGCTTTGCCCGCTTCGTGGGCGCTGACGCAATCCGTACGGTCTCAGCTTTATGGCATTGAACCCACAGATCCGATTTCGCTGACCGCGGCGACGCTCCTGATCGCGGCGGTTGCTATTGCCGCAGGCTTTTTACCGGCGCGGCGCGCGACCCAAGTAGATCCAATAAATGCGTTGCGATATGAGTAAGTCTTCGAATGAATACGTGATGGACGTGTTCATTGTGACGCCTTCAGCGCGATAGTACTGGTTTGGTATCGATCCCCTCTTTTAGCAGCGATAATCTGTGCCTCTCCCAGCCACTTATTAGGAAGATGTTCAGGTTTTCGGCTCTCTCGATAATCGCCGGAGTGGCAATCGCGCCGGTTTTTGCACAGGTTCCGGCAATCCGCATCACGCGGGCTGTCAACGCGGGCGAGTTGCAGAGGCTTACCAGGAACGTGCATCCGTTGGCCCGGGCGCAGTTTGATCGGGGCCGAGCGCCGGCCGACCTGGCGATGGACAGGATGCTGATGGTCCTGTCCGGCAGCGCTGAGCAGCAAGCTGAGCTTACGAGCCTACTCGACGCACAACAAAATCCGGCCTCTCCGCAGTATCGTCAGTGGCTCACGCCGGAAGAATATGGGGCGCGATTCGGCCCCGCGGATGCCGACATACAGACGATCACCACCTGGCTGGGACAGCAAGGTTTTACGGTGAACCGCGTCTCAAAGGGCAAAACCATTGTTGAATTCTCGGGGACGGCTGGTCAAGTCCAGCAGGCGTTCCATACAGAGATCCACAAGTATGTAGTCAACGGTGAGGAGCATTGGGCGAATGCGAGTGATCCGCAGATTCCGGCAGCTCTTGCCCCGGTCGTGGTCGGGGTCGCCACAATGCATAATTTTCTGAAGAAGTCGCTATTGACTGGTTCAGCCCAGAAGTTTGAGGCGACGCTGGACGCGAACGGAAAGCCGCAGTTTACATCGAGCACTGGAACGCATGCGTTGTCGCCGGGGGATTACTGGAAGATCTACAACGTCCAGCGGCCTAGCGCTTCTCTGGGTAGCACTCTGGCTATCGTGGCCAGGTCGAAGATCAACATAAGCGATGTCCAATATTTCGAGCAGTATTTTCTAAATGGCAGTCTAGTGCCAAACATTGTCGTTAACGGACCCGACCCTGGAGATCTGGGCGGAGGGGAAGAAGGCGAGGCGGTACTGGACACGTCCTGGGCTGCGGCAACAGCTTTCGGAAGTAACATTGAGCTGATCGTTTCCAAGACAACGAACACCACGGATGGCGTTGATCTGTCGGAAGAGTACATCATCGACAAGAATCAGGCAACCGTGATGTCTGAAAGCTTCGGCTCCTGCGAAGCGAATTACACACAGGCGCAGGCAGCCTTCTATTCTTCTCTTGCACAACAGGCTGCTGCTCAGGGGATCACATATGTGGTTGCCGCGGGCGACTCCGGGTCATCCGGATGCGATCTCGGCTCTGACACTCTCTCAGACGGACAGCTCTCGGTGAAC
Organism: Bryobacteraceae bacterium; assembly: GCA_036276155.1. Lineage (GTDB taxonomy): Bacteria > Acidobacteriota > Terriglobia > Bryobacterales > Bryobacteraceae > Bog-105. The sequence continues at coordinate 29,165 of DATBEG010000095.1, forward strand.
CTGCTGGCAGCTAACCCTTACGTCACTGCAGTGGGCGGAACCGAGTTCAATGAGAACGGGAATGACGCAGCTTATTGGGCGTCCAGCAACAGTTCGACTACTTATGCCAATTATATTTCTGCGCTTTCTTACATACCGGAGATTGCCTGGAATGAGAGCTGCACGTCTACAGGCGGTGCGAATCCATGTTCGAGCGGCACTTCGCCCGGGCTCTGGGCCGGAGGAGGTGGCGCAAGCCAATTTAACTCCAAGCCCTCCTGGCAGAATGGAGTGCCGGGTATTCCAAACGACGGCGCGCGCGACCTCCCGGATATCTCTCTCACTGCTGCGGGACATGATCCCTATCTGCTTTGCTTAGATGGCTCGTGCACGCCGAACAGTTTAGGACGCATCTCGTTTTACGGGTACGCCGGCACGTCAGCCGCGACCCCGTCTTTTGCAGGCTTCATCGCCTCCATCAATCAGCAAATACGTGGCCGCTTAGGCAATATAAATCCGTTCCTTTATGCCACGGCTGCGAAGGAGTCGGTGGGGAGTTGCAATGGCTCCAATAACGCGACCCCTCCCGCCGGCAACTGCGTTTTTAACGACGTGACGGTGGGAAACAACTCCGTGCCTGGCGAGCCAGGATACAACACCGTCAGCGGCACCTACCAGACGGGAGTCGGTTATGACCTTGCGACCGGTTTGGGTTCGGTAAATGAAGGGAATCTGGCAGCGAGCATTTCGCTCCCGGGCGGAACTCCCGCCCTAACGCTATCCACCCGCTCATTAGCTTTCGGGAACGTGAATTTAGGATCTTCAGAGACTCTACAAGCTACAGTAACCAACACAGGCACCGGCCTACTACTCCTTTCGCAATTCGGACTTGCCGGGGCCGGGCTCGAATATTCATACACCGGATGCACATCGGTCGTATTGCCCGGTCTCAGTTGCACACTTTCGTTTACATTCACGCCTAATGTCGCAGGACCAGCCAGCGGGTTTCCGGTATGGGTTGCGAATACACCGTCGAATCCGTTCTACGAGATGACCTTAACCGGCACTGGAGTGGGTACGCCACCTTCCACACCTGCGCTACCCACGCTCTCAAGTACGGCGATCAGCTTTGCTAATCAGAAGATAGGAACTCGCAGCGCTGCACAAACGATCACGATTGCAAACTCGACAGGACATGCGGTAAGTACAAGTGGCATTTCACTTACTGGCTCTAGCCCCAGTGATTTCTCTATCGGAACTAGCTGTGGGGCAACGCTTCCTTCGAACGCGAGTTGCGCCGTCTATGTTGTCTTCACGCCTGCGGTTTCGGGCAGCAGCACAGCGACTGTGAGCATCTCCGGAATCGGAAACGTTTTTCTCACGGGCAGTGCGGCACTCAGCGGATATTTTGAGATCTACAATGCCGGGACGGGGCAGGTGCTCGACATTCCGAGCGGATCATCCGGAAACGGGACACTTATACAGCAAGATGCGTTCAACACTGACCGGCAGCAGCGCTGGACGTTCATTGCCACCGGCAGCGGGTCTTATGCCATCCAAAACGCGGCAACTGGCAAAGTACTGGATGTGACAGGTGATTCCAAATCTGATGGCGCACTGATCCAGCAGTATGACTATCTAGGCGGCCCGAACCAGCAATGGCTGCTCACCCCCATCGACGATGTGCATTACGCCATCGTCAACGTAAATAGCGGCAAAGCTCTCGACATTCCCGGCGGTTCGCGTCAAGACGGTACGCCAGTGCAGCAGTGGGATTATCTGGGCAATCCCCAGCAAATGTGGGTTCTATTGCCGGCCACAACTTACAACATTACCAATGACCTAAGCTCGCTGCCATTGGACGTAGTGGCCGCTTCGACCGCGAGTGGAGGACAGATTGAGCAAGCTGCTCCCAGCGGATTACGCGGTCAACAATGGGCGTTGGTCCCCACCGGGAGTGGATACTACGCGATACTGAATCGGCTTAGCGGCAAGGTTTTGGACGACACGGCATCTTCTTCATCGAATGGAAATCCGATGCAGCAATATGATTACCTGGGCGGCACGAACCAGCAATGGCAGGTGGTGCCCGTGGATGCGAGCAACTACAAGCTGATCAATCGACAGAGCGGAAAGGCACTCGACGACACGGGTTCCTCCACATCGAGCGGAACACTGATTCAGCAATGGGACTACTCCGGTGGCACAAACCAGCTTTGGCAATTGGCGCCCGTCATGTACTACAACATCGAAAACTCACTCAGCGGACTGGTGTTAGATGTGCCAGGCGGCAGCACAAGCGACGGACAGGTGATTCAACAGTGGGCCGCGAACGGGAGCGAACAGCAGGAGTGGGAAGTAGTAACAAAAGGAAGCGGTCAATCGCTCATCGTCAATAATGGGACGTCGAAAACGCTGGATGTGACCGGCGCGTCGACATCAAACGGGGCGCAGATCGATCAGACCACTGTCTCTAGTGCGGCCAGCCAGATGTGGTCTCTTATCCCCCAAGGGAACAACACTTACGAGATCCGTAACGCGAACAGCGGAAAGGCATTGGACGACACGAATTCCTCGCTATCCAATGGCAACATCATGCAGCAGTATGACTATATAGGTTTTCCCAACCAGCGATGGACGCTGGTGCCGGCGATCCCTTGAGGCCGTGAGCATAAAGTACGTATATCGGCCACGAAACCAAGGCGGCAAAGCAGAGCGGGTTGATACACAGCGCCGACACAAAGCCCCCGTGTAGCAGCGTGGATAGTGCGTGAGTCAATCCGCAGAGCGGGCACGGAATGCCGGTGAGCCACAGGAAGGGACAGACCGGATGCGGCAGAAATTCCGCGTACGATCCCAAGCCATACGCGTAGATCAGATACACCAGCCAAAGAGCACCGAGTAACCCGGCGCGCAGTGTCTTGAGGCGAGACATCAGGCGACCGGCTGAATGTCCGTCTGTCCGGGCGTGTGTGGCACGATGACGATCTCAACGATCTCGACATCGGGCTTCGTCACGTACACGATGAGATAAATCAAAAGCGGCAGCAGGCACAGGACAAATCCAACTACGGCCCAGAGAACGTTGAATTCTTTCTTCTTCTGCAGTGTTACGGAATCGGCCGTTCGGTTCGCAACAATGTAGCCCTGCGCAAGATATGACGTGACCTGGGCTTCGAGGACCTGAGCGTTTGGAACACTGTACCGCTGAATGGTCGGCTGTGCCATGCTTTTCTCCGAACGATGATATCAAGCAGCAAACAAAAAAGGCGGATCTATTCGATCCGCCCTTTCGTTGAATCAGACTAAGGTTTTGCGTTAGACTTCTTCGCCGGCGCCCAGTGCTTCCTCGGCCGCGAGGTCGTCCGAAAGTCCGCCGTCGTAGAGACCAGGTGCTTCGTCGGCGAAGTCGCCGAGGCCGTCGCTGAAGGAAACTTCCTGTTCGGGCAGCGGCTCTTCTTCCACCACATCCTCACCAGCGATCTTCACGCGGCGGTAGTATTCCATACCGGTTCCGGCGGGAATCAGGCGCCCCATGATGACGTTCTCCTTGAGACCGCGCAGGTAGTCGACCTTGCCGTTGATGGCGGCTTCGGTCAGAACACGCGTTGTCTCCTGGAAGCTGGCTGCGGAGATGAACGAGTCAGTCGAGAGAGACGCCTTGGTGATACCGAGCAGAATCGGCTTACCGGTTGCCGGACGGCCGCCTGCATCGATCACACGAGAGTTCTCTTCGCGGAACTTGAATTTGTCGACAACTTCTTCAGGCAGGAACTCGGTGTCGCCGATATCTTCAATGCGCACCCAACGCATCATCTGACGAGAGATGACTTCCAGGTGCTTATCGTTGATATTGACGCCCTGCAAGCGGTAGACTTCCTGGATTTCGTTGACCAGGTACTTCTGCAGTTCCTTTTCACCGAGCACAGCAAGGATGTCGTGCGGATTGCGCGGACCATCCATCAGTGGATCGCCCGAGCGCACGCGCTCACCTTCCTGCACGTTAATGTGGACGCCGCGAGGAATTGCGTATTCCTTCTGCACGCCGTCATCACCAACGATGTAGAGCTTACGCATACCCTTGGTGACTTCGCCGTACTTCACGGTTCCGTTGATTTCGGCGATGACGGCCGTTTCGCGCGGTTTGCGAGCTTCGAACAGCTCAACCACACGCGGTAGACCGCCGGTGATGTCTTTGGTCTTGGTTGTTGCGCGCGGAATCTTCGCGAGCACATCGCCGGCGTGAACCGTTTCGCCGTCCGCCACCATAAGGTGAGCGTGGGTCGGCATCAGATAACGCTTCTCTTCCGAGCGGCTGCCGCCTTCGGGGCGGACAACAATTGTTGGGAAGCGCTTCTCATCCGTCGACTCCGTGACGACCACCTGCATGTTGCCGGTGATTTCGTCGACCTGATCAGTGGTTGTGACGCCGTCGACTAAGTCTTTGAAGTGAATGGCTCCGCTGACTTCGGTCAGAATCGAGAACGTGTAGGGATCCCATTCGAGCAGAACCTGGTTCGCTTTGACGGGCGCGCCGTCCTCGACGTTGATCTTGGCGCCGTACACAACGGGGTAGCGTTCGCGTTCGCGTTGCTTTGCGTCAACGATGATCAGAATGCCGTTTCGATTCATGGCAATCAGTTCGCCCTTGTTGTTGCGAACTGTATTGACGTTGTTGAAGCGGACGAATCCGTCGCTCTTGGAATCCTGGGTCGATTGCTCGCTAACACGTGTTGCCGCGCCACCAATGTGGAACGTACGCATGGTGAGCTGCGTGCCGGGCTCACCGATCGACTGAGCCGAAATGATACCGACGGCTTCACCACGCTCGACCATGCGGCCGGTTGCGAGGTTACGACCGTAGCAGAGGCGGCACACACCGCGCTTCGATTCGCAGGTCAGCACCGAGCGGATCTTTACGCGCTCGATACCGGCTGCCTGAATCGCGTTGGCCAACTCTTCGGTGATCTCTTCGTTCACGCCGACGATGACGCTGTTTTCGTAATCGCGCTGATCTTCGAGAGCCACGCGGCCGACGATGCGGTCACGCAGGGGCTCGATGATTTCGCCCGATTCGATAATGGGTTCGACATAGATGCCGTCCGTGGTGCCGCAATCGTCTTCGGTGATAATGACGTCCTGGGCCACATCGCAGAGGCGGCGAGTGAGGTAACCGGAGTCGGCTGTTTTAAGAGCCGTATCGGCCAGACCTTTACGCGCACCGTGCGTCGAGATGAAGTACTGAAGAACGTTGAGACCTTCGCGGAAGTTCGCGGTAATTGGCGTCTCGATGATTTCGCCCGAGGGCTTGGCCATCAAACCACGCATACCGGAAAGCTGACGAATCTGCTGTTTGGAACCGCGGGCGCCGGAGTCCGCCATGATGTAGATCGGGTTGAGAACACGACCGGTTCGGTCGTCTTCCTCCATGCCCTTGAACATCTTGTCCGAAACGGCTTCGGTCACCTTCGACCAGATTTCGATGATCTTGTTATAGCGTTCGGATTGCGTGATAGCGCCTTCCTGATACTGCTGCTGAACTTCGATTACCTGCTTTTCGGCGTCGCGCACCAGGTTGGCCTTGTCATCAGGAACAACCATGTCGTCGATACCGATCGAGATACCGGCGCGAGTTGCATAAAGGAAGCCAAGTTTCTTGACTTCGTCGAGCATCTTGACCGTAATCTGCAGACCGAACTTCAGGTAACAGTACTGAACAAGCTGACTGAGACCTTTCTTCTTCAGGAGACCGTTGATGAACGGCATTTCCGGAGGAAGAACATCGTTGAGGATCACGCGGCCCACCGTCGTGTCCATGTACTGCTTGTTGAATTCGATGGGTTCGGTGTGAATAATGTCCTGGTTATCGAACGCCTTGGTCAGATCGACAACTTTGCCGGTGTGACGCAGTTTGATCGCAGTCAGCGTTTCCACTTCGCCCATTTCGAGCGCGATGAGAACGTCATCGATTGAAGCGAAAGTGCGACCAGAGCCCTTCGAGTTCGGACGCATCTTGGTCAGGTAATAAAGGCCAAGCACCATGTCCTGCGTCGGAACCGCAATGGGCGAACCGTGCGCAGGCGACAGGATATTATTCGAAGCGAGCATCAGCGTGGAAGCTTCAATCTGCGCTTCGGGCGACAGCGGAATATGAACGGCCATTTGGTCGCCGTCAAAGTCGGCATTGAACGCGGTACAGGTCAGCGGGTGCAGCTTGATAGCTTTACCTTCGACGAGTACGGGTTCGAATGCCTGGATACCGAGGCGGTGCAGCGTAGGAGCGCGGTTCAACAGAATCGGGTGATCCTTGATGACTTCCTCGAGGATGTCCCAAACCACCGCATCCTGCTGCTCAACCAGTTCCTTGGCTTGCTTAATAGTGGTGCAATGACCGCGCTGTTCCAGCCGGTGATAGATGAAGGGCTTGAAGAGTTCCAACGCCATCTTCTTCGGAAGACCGCACTGGTGCAACTTCAGCTCAGGGCCGACCACGATGACGGAACGGCCGGAGTAGTCGACGCGCTTGCCGAGCAGGTTCTGACGGAAGCGGCCCTGCTTGCCCTTTAAGGTGTCGGAGAGCGATTTCAGCGGGCGATTGTTTGCGCCGCGCAGCACACGGCCGCGACGACCGTTGTCGAAGAGCGCATCGACAGCTTCCTGCAGCATGCGCTTTTCATTGCGAACGATCACGTCAGGAGCATGCAATTCCATCAGCTTCTTCAGACGGTTGTTGCGGTTGATGACGCGGCGATACAGATCATTGAGATCGGAGGTCGCGAAACGGCCGCCATCCAGCGGAACTAGCGGACGCAATTCCGGTGGGATGACTGGGATGACATCGAGAATCATCCACTCGGGCTTGTTGCCCGATTTGCGGAAGCTCTCGACAACGCGCAGACGCTTGGCGTACTTCAGCTTCTTTTGAGCCGAAGTTTCCGTCTTCATTTTTTCACGGATTTCCTGGCTCAGCGACTCGATGTCGATCTTCTTCAGAAGCTCTTTGACGCCGTCGGCGCCCATCATGGCAACGAAGGCGCCCGGGAACTCCTGATCGAGCTGGCGCTTGCGCTCATCACTGATCACTTCGCCCTGGCTGAGGCCGGTGCCTTCACCGGGCTCAATGATCACGAACGCTTCGTAGTAAAGAACACGCTCGAGTTCACGCAGAGTGATGTCGAGCAGATAGCCGATGCGGCTCGGCAGACCTTTGAAGAACCACACGTGCGAGGACGCGCTGGCCAGTTCGATGTGGCCGAGGCGTTCGCGGCGCACGCGCGAGAGTGTCACTTCGACGCCGCACTTATCGCAGATCACTCCGCGATGCTTCATGCGTTTGTACTTGCCGCAGAGACATTCCCAGTCCGCAACGGGGCCGAAGATGCGGGCGCAAAAGAGCCCGTCGCGCTCCGGCTTGAAGGTGCGGTAGTTGATGGTTTCCGGTTTGGTGACTTCGCCGTGGGACCAGCTCCGGATCTTTTCCGGAGATGCCAGACTGATTCGAATCGAATCGAAATCAGCGATCAGATTGGCTCTATCGTACGGAGAGGAACGATACATTATTTGTCCTTATTGATTCCCTGCAAACCTTAACTAATCCGCTGCGTGAGCCAGATCCACCATCTCACGCGGCTTCTTCATCAGTTCCACGTCGAGGCAGAGGCTCTGCAACTCGCGGATCAACACGTTGAATGACTCAGGCACGCCCGGCTCGGCGGCTGCTTCACCCTTAACAATGGCTTCGTAGATCTTGGCGCGCCCGTAGACGTCGTCCGATTTCGCCGTCAGCAACTCTTGCAGAATGTACGCGGCGCCGTATGCTTCAAGCGCCCAGACTTCCATTTCGCCGAAGCGCTGTCCGCCGAACTGCGCCTTACCGCCGAGCGGCTGCTGTGTGATCAACGAATATGGCCCGATGGAGCGAGCGTGAATCTTGTCGTCCACCAAGTGACTCAGCTTCAGCATGTAGATGTAGCCGACCGTAACGGGCTGTTCGAACATTGCACCTGTCATGCCGTCATAAAGCTCGATCTTGCCCGAGGTGGGCAGGCCGGCTTCGGTGAGACGGGCCTTGATGTCTTTTTCAGCTGCGCCGTCGAACACCGGTGTCGCGAAGTGCAACCCGAGCTTCTCGGCGGCCCAGCCAAGGTGCGTCTCCAGAATCTGACCGACATTCATACGAGACGGAACGCCAAGCGGATTTAGAACAATTTCGACTGGAGTGCCATCAGGCAGATACGGCATATCTTCTTCCGGCACGATGCGAGCGATAACACCCTTGTTACCGTGACGTCCGGCCATCTTGTCGCCGACCGACAGCTTGCGCTTCATCGCGATGTAGACCTTGACGAGCTTGATCACGCCCGGAGGAAGTTCGTCGCCCTTGCGGAGCTTGGCAACTTTCTCTTCGGTGATTTTTTCGAGAACAGCGATCTGACGCGAAGTCATCTCTTCGATCTCGTCGATCTGCTCGTTCAGGCGAACGTCCTTGGTGTTGAGCCGCATCCGCTTCAGGTCGCGCGCACGCAGCTTCTCGAGCACATCGCGGCCGAGCGGCGTGTCTTTCGAGAGCAGTTTCTTATTGGTCTTTTCGTCGTGCAGGTCAGCCTGCAGTTCCTTACCCTGCAGAAGCTGTTCCAGTCGCTTGGCGCGCTCGTCGCTCAGAATACGCTTTTCGTCTTCGAGGTTGCGCTGCAAACGCTCTTCCTGCAGTTGCAGGATTTGCTTCGAACGCTCGTCGAGTTCCGCGCCTTTGCGCGAAAACACTTTGCAATCGACAATGGTGCCTTCGATTCCGGGCGGGCAGTAGAGCGAAGCGTCCTTCACGTCGCCGGCCTTTTCGCCGAAGATGGCGCGAAGCAACTTCTCTTCCGGCGTGAGCTGGGTTTCGCCCTTCGGCGTGACCTTGCCTACCAGAATGTCGCCTGGTTTCACGGTTGCGCCGATGCGAATGATGCCGCTATCGTCCAGATTGCGCAGGAAACTCTCGGCGATATTTGGAATATCGCGCGTGATTTCCTCCGGCCCCAGCTTGGTGTCGCGGGCCTCGATTTCGAACTCTTCGATGTGGATCGAAGTGTAGTAGTCTTCCTTGACCAGCTTTTCGCTGACAACGATGGCGTCTTCGAAGTTGTAGCCGCGCCACGGCATGAACGCCACCAGGACGTTGCGGCCGAGTGCCAGCTCGCCGGCTTCGGTGCAAGGACCGTCAGCAAGAACGTCGCCCTTCTTGACCTTCTGGCCTTGATAGACGATCGGCTTCTGGCTGATGCAGGTGTTCTGATTCGAACGCTTGAATTTAGTGAGCTGGTAAATATCGGCGCCGACTTCGCGCGACATCTGACCTTCGTGCGCACCACCTTCGACACGAACGATCACGCGTTCGCTATCGACGGAATCCACCACGCCCGCGCGCTTGCAGATAATAACCGCCCCTGAATCGCGAGCAGTGACGCGCTCCATGCCGGTGCCCACGTAAGGAGCTTCGGCGCGCAGCAACGGGACTGCCTGACGTTGCATGTTCGAACCCATCAACGCACGGTTGGCGTCGTCGTTTTCGAGGAACGGAATCAAGCTGGCAGCCACCGAGACAAGCTGCTTCGGACTGACGTCCATGTACTCAACTTCATCGCGATGCTTCAGGACGAAGTTGCCGGCCTGACGCGCATTTACCAGATCTTCGATAATCCGGCCAGTGTCATCGATGGAAACGTTCGCCTGGGCAATGATGTACTTGTCTTCTTCCCATGCCGAGAGGTAATCGGAGTGGGCTTCGTATTCGGCTTGCTGTTTTTTGGCCGCGGCGTTGGCGACGGATTTATTGGCCTTGTCCAGATCCTCGCGGGAGATGACCTGATTCACCTTATATTCCGTGTCGCCGGGATTCAGAATCCGGACTTCGTCGACCAGGACGCCGTCGCGCACGCGACGATACGGGCTCTCAATGAAGCCATATTCGTTGATGCGGGCAAAGCAGGAGAGCGACGAGATCAGACCGATGTTCGGGCCTTCCGGCGTTTCAATCGGGCAGATACGGCCGTAGTGAGTCGGGTGCACGTCGCGGACTTCGAATCCGGCGCGCTCGCGAGACAGCCCGCCCGGTCCAAGTGCGGACAGACGGCGCTTGTGCGTGATTTCCGACAGCGGGTTCGTCTGGTCCATGAACTGCGAAAGCTGGCTGGAGCCGAAGAACTCGCGGATGGCGGCCATGACGGGCTTGGCGTTGACCAGGTCGTGCGGCATTGCCGTCGACATTTCCTGGTACACCGACATCTTTTCCTTGATGGCGCGCTCCATGCGCACCAGGCCGATGCGGAACTGGTTTTCAAGGAGTTCGCCGACCGCGCGGACGCGGCGGTTACCGAGGTGATCGATGTCATCCACCGTGCCGATGCCCTTGCGGAGCTTCAGCAGGTAAAGGATGGTGTCGGTGAAATCTCTCTGATCGAGCGTACGCTTGTCGAGCGGAGTGGCATCCGCCTTGTCGTACAGCTTGATGTTGAACTTCATGCGGCCCACACGCGAGAAATCGTATTTGCGCGCGTCGAAGAACATGCCCTGGAAGAGCTGAGTGGCCGTATCTAGGGTCGGTGGATCGCCAGGGCGCAGCTTGCGATAGATTTCGAGCAGCGCATCGTTCTGGCTCTTCACGCCGTCCTTGCGCAGGGTGGCGGAAATGACGTTGCCGGCTTCGTCGCGCTCCGGGAAGAAGATTTCAAAATTGGTGATACCGGCCTCAACCAGCTTGCTGATGATGGTCGGCGTCAGCTCGTGGTTCGCTTCGGCGAGAACTTCCCCGGTGGACATGTCGATCACGTCACCGGCGACGAACGCGCCTTCGAGATCGTTCACCGCGACTTCCACCTGATCGATGGCGGCCTTCTGAATTTCGCGATAGACCGAGTTGGTGATCTTGCGGCCCTGGGTAACAACCGTATTGCCGGCTTTTCCGGTAATCACGTGTGACAACTTCATACCAACCAGGCTGTCGTTGACACCCCAGAACAGCTTGTTGTCTTTCAGGTTGATGGTGGTGAGTTTGTAGAACGCGCGGATGATGTCGGCATCGGTCTTCAGACCCAACGCGCGAAGGAACACGGTGCCGTAGAACTTGCGCTTACGATCAATGCGGACGTACAGCAGGTTCTTGTTGTCGTATTCGAATTCGACCCAGCTACCGCGGTAAGGAATGATTTTGCCGAGGAAATAGCCTTGCGCCTGCACGCGCTCAAAGAACACGCCCGGCGACCGGTGCAACTGCGAAACAATGACGCGCTCGGTACCGTTGATGATGAACGTACCGTTGTCGGTCATCAATGGAATCTCGCCAAAGAAGACCTCTTGTTCCTTAATGTCGCGAACGGTCTTGTTGCCGGTCTCGGGGTCCTTATCGTAGACGGTGAGGCGGATGGTGACCTTGAGCGGAGCCGCATAGGTCATGCCCCGCTCTTCGCACTCGGGAACGTCGTACTTCAACTGCAGGGCGACGGGATCGCCGCAACGATTACAGAACGTGACGATGTTCTTGTTGAATGTGCCGCACTTGTGGCAGAGAACGTCGCCCGCGTGGAACGGGTCAGTACGAATTTCGGCGCCGCAGTTCGGGTTGCGGCAGATAGTGCGCAGGTGATGCAGACCTTTAAGGTTGCCGCACTTGCACTCCCAGTTGCCGATGGAATAATCGACGAATTCGAGCTGGCTCAGGCCGCGAAAATCAGAGATGGGAAATACGGAGCTGAATACGGACTGTAGTCCTGCGTCTTCACGCTCCTTCGGAAGCAGGTCCATTTGCAGGAAGCGTTCGTACGAGCGCTTCTGCACTTCAATCAGATTTGGAATGGGAATCGAAGTTTTGATCTTCGAAAAATCAACTCGCTCACGAAGAGCACCGTTCGACACTTTAGGCATCTACGCTAATCCTTTAGGAAACCAGTCACACAAGACGACATTGAACAGTCGGCACGAGATAAAGCCGCATGGCGCGGCGGGACCCTCATCAAACAGAAGCCCGCGTCGCGGACCGCCGCACTACTTCAGCGAAACTGCCCGCCGGCGCCGGCGAGGCGGAGGGGCAATTTGCCGCTGCCGCCCAAGCACCACCTGACTGCCGGCCTAGGGAAAAACCTGTTGAGTTACGCGGTGAAAGACGATAGAGATTAAGTGAGGGTTCGAAGCAACGAACCATTTGAAAGCATGCAAGAGACGAGGCAATACTGAAAGAAAAGATTTTGGGCATGCGAAAGCTCCGCCGACCCGCACGAGGGCCGCGGAGAAAATTAATGAACTGAGACAACTAATTTGATGTTGGACCGTCCCCGGCTGACGTCTACCTCAAACTATACCACAATGGAACGACAATTGCGTCAAGCGACCCAAAGGCGTCCCTGAGACATATAGATGCAGCAGCTTGGGATGAGGATTCACCCGGCCAAGCTGCTGCAACAAAAACTACTTAACTTCGACGGTTGCGCCCGCATCAGTGAACTTTTTCTTAATCGCCTCGGCTTCGTCCTTGTTAACGCCTTCCTTAATGGGCTTGGGAGCGCCGTCAACCAAGTCCTTGGCTTCCTTTAGACCCAAGCTGGTGACTTCACGGACAGCCTTGATGACGTTGATTTTGTTCGCGCCCACCGACGTGAGAACTACGGTAAACTCCGTCTTCTCTTCAACCGCCGGGGCCGCAGCCGCCGCACCACCGCCCGCCGCGGGACCAGCAACTGCGACCGAAGCCGCAGCAGCCGACACGCCTAGCTTCTCTTCGAGCAGCTTTACAAGCTGTGAGGCCTCAAGCAGGGTCAGGCCCTGAATCTGTTCTGCAATTGCGTTGATATCCGCCATATCTCTTCCTTAAACTCCTACGATTTGAACTTATTTTCTTTACCGGCCTGATCGAGGACCACAGCCAAGTTACGCCCAACTCCGTTGACTGATGTGACCAGCCGCGTTGCGGTGGCATTGATCAGGAACAGAAGCTTGGCAAAAATCTCTTCTTTCGGTGGCATGGCAGCGAGGTCGCTGATCGACTGGACGTCGATTACTCGGCCTTCCACCATGCCGGCCTTGAATGTGAACGCCGCGTTGTCCTTGGCGTATTTCGTGAGCGCCTTTGCCAGCGCCACCGGATCGCCCGAGGTGTAGGCCATCGAAGTCATTCCCTTGAGCTGGCCGAGCAGGTCGCTCGCCGGGGTGCCTTCGGAGGCTTTCGCTGCCAGGTTGTTCTTGACGACACGATAGTTGCCGCCCGCATCGCGGACAGTCTTTCGAAGGTGAAAATCCTGGCTGACGGTCATCTTCTCGTAGCCAGTGACGAAGATGTTCTTGTTGTCTTCGATCGCCTTCTTCAGGTCTTCAAGATCTTTTTTCTTTTCGTCTTTATCTTTCATGACGGGTTCCTTGTTGCCTCAGTCGTCCTGCTACGCGGTCTTCGCGTTAAAGGTGGTTACGTCCAGATGCACGCCGGGTCCCATCGTGGAGCAGATGGTTGCGGTCTTAACGTACTTGCCCTTCGCTGCGGACGGCTTGGCTCGCACGACCGCCTGAATGAGGCTGTTGGCGTTCTCGAGCAGTTTGTCGGTGGCGAAACTGACTTTGCCGACGGGAGCGTGGATGACTCCGGTCTTGTCGACACGGAATTCCACCTTACCGGCCTTAATTTCCTGAATGGCCTTCTGAACGTCAGTCGTTACGGTACCCGTCTTCGGGTTCGGCATCAAACCGCGCGGACCAAGAACTTTGCCGAGACGGCCGACCGAGCGCATCATGTCGGGCGTAGCGATGACGGCGTCATAGTCGGTCCAGTTTTCCGACTGAATCCGATTGACCATATCGTCGCCGCCGACGAAATCGGCCCCGGCCTCTTCGGCTTCGCGGAGCTTGTCGCCGGACGCGATCACCAGGACTTTCTTCGATTTACCCAGACCGTTCGGCAGAACCACAGTGCCGCGAACCATCTGGTCGGCATGCTTCGGATCGACGCCCAAGCGCATGTGCACTTCGACGGTCTCGTCAAATTTGGTGAACTTGATTTTTTGAACTAAAGTGACGGCCTCGGCGAGCTGATAGGGTTTTGCTTCTACCTGCTTGGCCGCGGCTTCATACTTCTTACCGGGCTTTTGACTCATAATTGGACTGGTCCAAACGGCTCGGGCAAGCGCAGCTAGCCCTTACCTCCCAAGTTGGCGTGAAACCTTTAAAAGAATAGCATGCGTGTGGAGTGGGTGCAAGCAAAGGAACCTTCTATCGAATAGCGATGACATAGCCGACGGCAATGCTTCATGCACCCGCCGTCTGACGGCTCTTCAGTTGCTTTGCATTCGGCAAAGGAGCAGGTATGAAGGAGTCGTTGCGTGACGTCATTACAGGCGAGGTCAGCCTCGAGTACTTTGTCCGCAGGTTCAGTGAGGGCTGGAAGATCGCCAGCATCGAGTGGTTCAAAGAAGCTTTGGCCGAATCATCGGCCGGCGTAGATCAACAGACCGCGCTTCCGTATGGACTGAAGGTCTCAGGCAACTGTGTCGTAGAAGAAAATCCATTGGAATCGACCGTTCTGCTCCTGATACTCGAGCAAATTATCCGTGAGAAACGCATCACGGAAATCGCCGTCGCCCTCAATGAGCAAGGGCTTCCTACGCGCGCTGGAACAGCCTGGAGCCCGACCGACGTTTTCAATTTGTTGCCGCGGCTGATTGAGGCTGGACCATCCCTGCTGAAAAGCCCCGCGTGGCAGGAGCGCCGTCCGAATCTGCACAGCAGCGTCCCGCAAACGAACTAGCACCGGCTGCGCTTTTCGGGAACTTTGCCCTACATTTATTTCGTTAGACCAACAAGGGTCATCATGCGAAATTTCTTGGGCACGCTGCGGTACACACTCCGGCAATTCCGGCTTGCGCCCGTCTTTACTACCGCCGCGATTCTCACCCTGGCTCTTGGCATAGGCGGGACCACCGCGATTTTCACGCTGATTCATGCGGTCATGCTGCGCTCACTGCCGGTCGGCGACCCGGCTCTGCTGTACCGCATCGGTGATGGCGACGACTGTTGTGTCGAAGGCGGCCCTCAGGAGCGCTGGGGCATGTTTTCCTATCCGTTCTACGATCGCCTGAAACAGGAAACGCCCGAGTTCGCCGAATTAGCTGCTTTTCAAGCCGGCCAAGGGCGCTTCAGCGTCAGACGAGAAGGTGTCGATATAGCAGCGCGACCGCTGCGCGGCGAGTATGTCACTGGCAACTATTTTTTGACTCTGGGCGTAGGGTCTTTTGCCGGCCGAGTCTTCACGCCAGATGATGACAAGCCGTCCTCGGCCCCCGTCGCCGTAATGAGCCATCACACGTGGGAAGCAGAGTATGGCGCGAACCCGTCCGTTGTGGGGGCAAGCTTCGCCATTGAGGGGCACGCCTTCACGGTGATCGGCATCGCACCGGCCGGATTTTTCGGCGAGACGCTTCGGGCCGATCCGCCCGATATCTGGGTTCCCGTATCGCAGGAACCGATGATCGCCGGCAGCAGTTCCCTTCTTCATGAGCCGATCAGCGCCTGGTTGCGGGTGATCGGCCGTCTCCGTCCCGGCGCTTCTGTCGCCGGCATGGCGCCCCGCCTCACCGGCGTTATACGGCAATGGCTGGTTCACGACTCGGAACTTCCGACCGAATGGATGTCCGAAGTCATACGCCTGCTTCCAAAGCAGACCATCAACATTGTCCCGGCGGGCGCAGGCGTTGCGCAGATGAAGGAGGACTACGGGCGCAGTCTGCAGATCCTGCTGGCCGTATGCGGACTTGTTCTACTCATTGCATGTGCGAACGTCGCGAATCTGCTGCTTGCGCGGGCGGTGGCACGCCGTACGCAAACGGCTTTGCGGCTTGCCGTAGGCGCTTCACGCCGGCAGATCATTGCGCAAGCCCTCTTTGAGAGTATTGTGCTGGCTCTTGCGGGCGGCGTTGCCGGGTTGGTTGTAGCGTTCGGGGCCGCTCGCCTGCTCCTGGGGCTCGCGTTCCGCGGCGCGCATTTTCTGCCCATCACTACCGCGCCTTCGCTCGTCATCCTTGCGTTTGCATTCGGGGTTGCCCTATTAACAGGCATTATTTTCGGCGCCGCGCCTGCCTGGTTCGCCACGCGCACAAATCCGGTGGAAGCTCTGCGGGGTGCGGGCCGGAGCACCAGCGATAGCTCCTCTTTCACACGCAAAGCCTTGCTGATCGTGCAAGCCACGCTGTCTATCGTTCTCGTTGCAGGCGCCACCATGCTCGCGCGAAGCCTGGACAAGCTGAAGCACCAGGATTTCGGTTACCAGATCGCAAACCGGATTGTCGTGTCTGTGAACCGGCCGCCGGCCAGTTACACGCAGCCGCAATTGCAGGCGCTGTATCGACAGATAGAAGCTCGCATCAATGCTCTACCGGGCGTTCGAGGCAGCGGCCTCGCGCTGTACAACCCGCTGACAGACAACTGGGGTGAGCTGATCCTGGTCTCCGGCCATCCAAAGCCGAAGTTCAGTGAAGATGCAGGCGCATCGTGGGACCGGGTCAGCACCGACTATCTGCAAAATCTTGGCGTCACCTTACTGCGCGGCCGTTACTTTACGGAAGGCGACAACGAAAACACCGCGCCGGTCGCCATCGTCAACCAGGCATTTGTCAAACGCTTTTTCAAGCCCGGCGAAGATCCGATGGACCAGCATTTCGGAATCGATTTGCCGGAAAATGCCAACGCGTACCGGATCGTCGGCATTGTACGCGACGCCAAGTTCGCGGGCTGGGGCCTGCGGAAACCAGCGCGGCCCATGTTCTACGCTTCCCTGGCCCAACACATCAAATACAAGCACCCCATGCTGGACCGCGGTGACCTTACCTCGCATTTCATTGGCGCGATGATGCTGGTCACAAACGCCTCGCCCGGCGCAATGGAACCGGTATTGACGCGAATCCTCGCCGGAATTGACCCGAACCTGACCATCAACAGCGTGCGCACCCTGCAGCAGCAGGTGGATCTCACCTTCGATCAAGAGCGCGCGGTTGCCGGACTCGCCGAACTGTTTGGCGTTGTGGCGTTGCTGCTGGCCGCGGTTGGGCTGTATGGCGTAACCGCCTACACGGTGGCTCAGAAAACGAATGAAATCGGAATTCGCATGGCGCTAGGAGCCGATCACACGAGTGTCATTCAGTTGGTGTTGCGAGGAGCATTCAAGCGCGTGTTCTTCGGCCTTGCGCTCGGTTTGCCGCTGGCCGTTGCAGCGGGACGGCTGCTCTCGGCACAGCTCTATGGCGTAACATTCTGGGATCCGGTGGCCTTGATGCTGGCCGCCACGTCGCTCTCGCTATGCGCTTTCTGTGCCGCTGTCATTCCGGCCGGGCGGGCGGCATCGATTTCGCCGATCAAGGCGCTGCGGGTGGATTAGATTACCCGATCTTCGCTTCCAACTCACTCCAGCGCTCATACAGCGCATCCACAGCCGCCTGCGCTTCCGCAATTTCTTGCATTGTGCTGCGGATGCGCTCGGGGTCGCTGAACACTGTGGAATCTTCGAGCAGCGCCCGCTTGACGGCAAGCGCCTGCTCTGCCTCGGAGATACGTTCCACAATCGTTTCGAAATCTCGGCTGTCGAGATAGGAAAGCTTTTTTTTCACCGACGCGGCAGTCTTATCCGGCTTCGCCGCACTCTGCTGCTTTGCCCGATTCTGATCGCGACGGTTGTCAGCAATCCATGCTTGGAACTGCCCGTAATCGGCAAAGGTTTGCAACGCCCCTTCGCCATCCAGGCCCCAAACCGTATTCGCAACGCGGTCGAGCAGAAACCGATCGTGCGTTACCAGCACCAGCGCTCCGCTGAACTCGAGCAGACTTTCTTCCAGGATCTCGAGCGTCGGAATATCAAGATCGTTCGTCGGCTCGTCCAGCAGCAGCACGTCTGCGGGTTCCAGCATCAGTCTGGCGATCAGCACTCGCGCACGCTCGCCGCCGGATAATCGCGACACAGGCTGATTCAGTTGCTCATCGTTGAACAGAAAGCGAGCCGCCCATGACGCCACATGAATTGTGCGCTCCTGGTACACAACCGAATCGCTGTCAGGCGCGAGCGCGCGACGCAATGTCAGGTCGGGATCAAGCGGCCGGTTCTGATCAAAATGAAGGATGCGCAGAGCCGGCGCACGCACCACTTCCCCGCTGTGCGGCTGCAACTCGCCACGCAGCAGGCGCAGCACCGTGGTCTTGCCGCTGCCATTTGCGCCGACGAGCCCAATGTGCGTGCCGTTCGTGATCACCGCACTGAAATCGTCCAGAATCTTACGCTCTCCGAATGCGTAGCTGACGCCTTTAAACTCGGCCAGCCGTTTCGTTCTGCGATCGGTCGCGCTGAAATCGACATTCGCGGTGCCTGAACGTGAACGGGCGTTGAGATCGCCCAGTTCGGCAATCATCCGGTGCGCATTGTCGATGCGCGCCTTAGCTTTGGTGGCGCGCGCCTTCGGACCGCGGCGGAGCCATTCGAGTTCCGTACGGACTCGATTTTCCAGCGCTTCCTGATGCCGGGTCTGCGCTGCGAGAAACTCGCTTTTCTTGCTGAGGAATTCGCTGTAATTCCCGGTGAGTCGCAGCAGCCCTTCCGGATACACACGGTTCAGCTCCGCCATGTTCGTCGCAACGTTTTCCAAAAAGTAGCGGTCATGGCTCACCACCACGCACGCGAAACGCGCCTGCACCAACAGCTTCTCCAGCCACTCAATACCGGCCAGATCCAGATGGTTCGTCGGCTCGTCTAGCAGCAGAATGTCGGGATCCGCAATGAGCGCTTGCGCAAGAGCCAAACGCTTGCGCCAACCGCCGGAAAGCGTCACTGCCTCCACATCCGGCTGCGGAAATCCAGCGCGGCCCAGCATTTCGGCCACTCGCCGGGCGCGCTCAGATTCGGGAACCGCCGCCGATACCATCGCCGTTTCAAGAATCTGTTTTACCGATTCGCCCGGCGCAAACCGCGACTCCTGCGCCACGTAGCTAACCCGTGTATTCTTGCGCAATGCCAGTTCGCCGGAATCCGGCTGGTTCCGCCCCGCCAGGATTTCAAGCAGTGTTGATTTGCCAGACCCGTTGGGCCCGATCAGGCCCAGACGATCGCCTTCAAAAATGTTGAAGGAAATGCCACGAAACAGCGGCACAGCGCCGTACCTTTTCGAAAGATCCTGCGCGTTGAGTACGAGTGCCAATACCTTTAGTTTCCAACGCTTCGTCTTCGCGCAGCCTTACTGCGCAAATGGTCCAACCACCGGCCGTTGATGATCGCTCGAGTGGATCTCATATCGGAACCCCTGCTTCGGCGCGCAGGGAGGCACTTCGCTGCCGCGATAGAACTCGAGACCGTACAGCCACTCGCGATTCGTGCCGGTATCGCACAGGCCACTCGACTTGCTCTCAATCTCGTTCCAGAGTTGGCGCGGCGAAGCTAGTCTGTCGAGCACCGGATAGCTCTCCACCTTCAAATACAGCCCGGCTGTCGCCAGGCAGAGCACCATCATCAAACCAGCCCATGAGCGCCGGGCCAAAACCAGAGCCGCAATGGGGAGCAGCACGTAAAACGCTTCAGTTCGGTTGAGGTGAATGGCGGCGAACGAAAACTTCCCGCGCGCTAGTGACCCAGGCACGACGGACACCAGCAGCGGTACCAACGCAATTAAACACGCCGAAGGCAGCAACCACCAACGCGGAATTTCAACCAGCCGCCTGTTCTCAAGTTGCGAGCCGAGCACCGCGAACGCGGACGGCAGCAGCGGCAATAGGTATCCCGGCAGTTTGTTCAGCGTCACGCTGAAGAACGCAAATCCGAACACCACGATGCTCGCCAGGAACCGGCGTCGCGCATCCCAGACCATATTTCTCCTCAAAAGCAAAACAAACAAAGGCGTCCAGGGAAACAGCGCAGCGAGCAGAACCGGGAAGTAATAGAACCAGGGCTGAACGTGCTGCAACGACGCCGAGTAGAGGCGCTGCAAGTGGTGCTTGAGGAAGAATTCTTGAATGAATGGATAGCCACTGCGCTCGGTGACGGCCACGTACCACGGCAGCGCAATAATGGCCGCTGCTAGACAAGCCAGCCACCATCGTTTCCAGTGTCCGCGCAAAAACCAGCAAAACGGAACGGCCA
Organism: Bryobacteraceae bacterium; assembly: GCA_036276155.1. Classification (GTDB taxonomy): domain Bacteria; phylum Acidobacteriota; class Terriglobia; order Bryobacterales; family Bryobacteraceae; genus Bog-105. The sequence continues at coordinate 49,272 of DATBEG010000095.1, forward strand.
ACACAATCGGCACGAGTCCCTTGGCAAGTAAAGCCAGTCCGAAACACACCCCGATCAGAAGAAACCGCGCGTTCACTTGCGTGTTGCGCCCGCCTTCGTGAACCAGCGGCAGCGCCAAAAATACAGCCAGCGAGAAGAACACCGCGAGCGGCAGATCTGTGAGCGCCAATTCGCTATAAGCAAGCCAACCTGCCGAGCTTGCGAGCAGCGCGATTGTGGCCCCAGCCGCTGGGCGGCCGAACTCGCGCACAAATAGGCAATAGCCCACAAGAAGGAAAGCGAGACTTAACACGGCAACCGGAAGCCGTCCGGCCAACTCGGGGCCAAGACCGATCTCAGCCCCTACGCCGGTCATCCAATATAGGAGGGCTGGCTTTTCAAACCACGGGTGGCCCCAAAGCATGGGCGTAATCCAGTCGCCGGAACGTGTCATGGCCTGCCCAATGGCCAGATAACGTGGCTCGTCGGTCTGCAGGACGCCCACTCCGTTCAAGTTATAGAGATAAAGAGCTGCCAGTGCGACCGCCAGAGTCAACAAGGGCAAAAAACGGTGCAGCCGGGACAATGCCCAGTATCGCGTGCCTCAACTTTTCTCCCGCTCCTGCCGAAGATTGAAGCAAAAGCGTCAAATGGTTCGTACACTGAAAACACATGCGAAGTTTCTTGGCCCTCGCTGTCTTTATGGGGACATGCGTGGCGGCGGCCGCAAGCGCGACCCCAACACCGAATGTAGACAAGCAGAAGTTAGCGACTTACTTACGGTATGCCGAAGGAGTCTCGCCCAACGTCGCCATTCAAATAGACGACCCACAGCCGACCAAATATGCCGGGTTTTATGTGTTCAACGTCCATCTTTCGTTGGGCACGCACAAAGAAGAACACCAGTATTACATCACTGAAGACGGACAACGCGTGTTGAGCGGAAACCTGTGGTCCCTGAACGAGTCGCCTTTCCTGGAGACGCTAAGCCGGCTTACTCCCAACGGCCCAGCTTTTGGTGTGCCGGATGCCAAGGTTACTATTGTCGTGTTTAGCGATTTTGAGTGTCCCTATTGCCAGCAACTTGCGAAGACCCTGCGGGCCAATATCCCTCAGAAATATCCGAAGGACGTGCGCGTGGTGATGAAAAATTATCCCATTCCGGCCATTCATCCTTGGGCGCGGGTGGCTGCCGAAGCAGGAGCTTGTATGGCCGACGCAGGCACGGGGGCATTTTGGGCCTATCACGACTGGGTTTTCGAACACCAAACTGACGTAAACGCCCAGTATCAAAAGGACAAAGACAAATTTGCGGCTTATCTGCGCAACACCGCCGGCGGACTGGCGGAAACCCAGAAAGTAGATGCCGCAAAAGTCAAGTCCTGCATCGATTCGCATGCATCGGCTGATGAAGTGAACAAAGACATCGCCGAGGGCAACAGCCTGAAGGTGGGCTCTACGCCCACTTTCTTCATCAATGGGCGGCCCATTCCGGGCGCAATTTCCTGGGAGCAACTTGATACGTTAATTCAACTCGAGTTGAACCGGCCCAAAGACATCGCAGGACCTGTCGCTATGCTGCGTTAAAAGAACATGCAGCGAATTTCCATCCTGAGAATCGAGCGGTGATTCTAATTCATTAAGGACGCGGTGCCGATACGTATTCAGGGTGTCAGTTTCGAAGACTTGCTGGCGTAAGAGATGAATAGCGGCTTAAGAACGTCCTCCTCATTTCGGTTACCACCGCTTATCTTGCATCCGTTTTCAGCGCCGGAAGATACTTCGGTGCTGATGGAGAGCTCGCGCGCCAGCTTGGCGCTGCAAGGCTTTCTCCCTGCGGACCCAGGCGCCAATCAGGACCTGGATCAGCAATTGGTGCGCGGTCGATACGCGGAACTCCGAATGCTCTTCTACATCGGGAAAGACCTGATCCGTTGGATGGAACAGTGTATGGAGACAACGGCTAGCTCAGGCGGTTTCTCGAACGTGCGTATCCGTCCTGAGACCTTCGCCATCTTGTTGGTAGAACACGTTCCCGCGCATGTGCGCGCCAAGCTGGAAGGCTGGGGCGTGCTCGATTTTTGCGCGCTGTTCCGCCGCTCCGTCGGCTTGCACGCCATATTTCAGGATTTCCCCGGCGTTGACGCGTTCAGCCCCGAGTTTCTGCGCCGCTACCATCGTCACCTCGATCAGTGGTACGAATATCGTCTCAGAGAGTCGGCTGCGCATCGTCCGCCGCCCGACGAATTCACCTTTGATCTTTACGCATCCGGTGAGTACGCGCTTATGCTCGAACAGAGCTGGAACGGCTCTTCCGAACACGCCTGATTTGACGTCAGAACTCCCCGACGGGAGTATTCTTGAAGCATGGTTTTTCCGAGGTTTGTCCTCGCGGAACAAGAGTTCCTAAACCGCGCCATCCATAACATTCCCGAACATATCCGTCAGGAGCTCTCGAGCGCTGACTTCGTTAAACGTGTGCCGAAACGTGCTCGCATTGCCATCGGTGTGGGCAGCCGCGGTATCTCGAACATCAACACCATTGTCAAGACGACCGTTGACTTCTGGAAAGCGCAAGGCTGCGAGCCGTTCATCTTTCCGGCCATGGGCAGCCACGGAGCGGCTTCCGCTGAAGGTCAGAGTGACGTGCTGGCGCACTACGGTATTCATGAAGCGACTATGGGCGTTCCTGTCCGTAGCTCGCTCGAAACCGTCCCCTTAGGCGCTACTCCCGCGGGCATTGACACCTTCCTCGACAAGAACGCCTACGAAGCCGACGCCATCTTCCTCATAGCTCGCGTCAAGTGGCACACGGACTTCGTCGGCGAGATTGAAAGCGGTCTGTTCAAAATGATGGCGATTGGGCTCGGCAAATTTGACGGAGCCCGGCGTTATCACACCTACGCCTATCGCATGGGGCTCGAGCAGATGATTCGCAGCGTCGGCGCGAAAGTCTTTTCGACAAACAAAGTGCTCGGCGGTCTGGCCATTCAGGAAGGCGCGCATCACGAGACGGCCGGACTCACCGCGGTTTCCTCCGCGCATGGCCTGGAGGCGATGATCGATCAGGAAGAAAAACTCCTGGCCGAGGTGAAATCGTGGATGGCGAAACTTCCTGCGTCCGAGATTGACGTCTTGATCGTAGACGAAATCGGCAAGAACATCAGCGGCGCCGGCATGGATACGAAGGTGATCAATCGCAGTGTGAACGGCCATTACAATCCATTCCCCGATACGCCGATTGTCAATCGCGTCTACGCCCGCGGTCTCAGCGAGTTGACGTATCACAGCGGTGTGGGGCTCGGAATGGCAGACGTCGTAACTGACCGGCTGGTAAATGATATCGATTGGAAGCCCACCTATATCAATTCGCTGACCGCCTCAACTCCAGCTTGCATCCGCACACCCATCCACTATCCGACGGATAAGCAAGCTCTAGCCGCCATTGCACCAACGGTTGGCCGCACCGATCTTTCGCAAGTAACTTACTGCCGCATCCGCAACACCCTGGAACTGGTGCACCTTGCAGTGAGTGAAAATCTCATTCCGAATCTCGCGGCCAACGTTCGCGTCGTCTCTCAGCCGTTCGCGCTTGAATTCGACGCCTCGGGCAACTTCGATTTCAGTCTGCACGCGGAGCGTCAAACCGGGGATTTCGAAGACGCTTCTGCCGAACAAGCCGAGAGCGTACGCGCTTAACTCGATAGAACGCAAGTCCATCTTCACTCATCTATTGGATAGCGGTGGAGATAAAACAAAAGCTGCGTATTTTGGCGGATGCGGCCAAATACGACGCCTCGTGCGCCAGTAGCGGGTCCAAACGGGCTCGCGCTGAAGGCGGACTCGGAAACACCACGGGCATCGGGATCTGTCACAGTTACACTCCTGATGGACGCTGTGTATCTCTACTGAAACTACTTCTCACTAACTACTGCATTTACGACTGCAGTTACTGCGTCAATCGCATTTCGAGCGACACTCCGCGCGCCCGCTTCACCCCGGAAGAGGTTGTTTTTCTCACCATCGAGTTTTATAAACGCAATTACATCGAGGGGTTGTTTCTCAGCTCCGGCATCATTCAAAGCCCCGACTACACGATGGAGCAGCTTGTGCGCGTTGCCAAGCTTTTGCGCACAGACCATCTCTTCGGCGGCTACATTCATTTGAAAGCGGTGCCCGGCGCGTCGGAAGAGTTACTGCTGGAAGCTGGTCGCTGGGCCGATCGTCTAAGCGCGAACGTGGAACTTGCGCGTGATAGTGATCTGGCGAGATTAGCCCCGGCAAAGACACATCGGGTGATCGAGCAATCCATGCAGCAGATTGCAAACGGCATTCTGGAGGCAAACGATAAAACGACGCGCGCCGGAAAATCGCCCAAGTTTGCTCCCGCGGGGCAAAGCACTCAGTTTATCGTCGGGGCAACAGACGCTCCTGATGCGATGCTGCTCGAAAAGTCAGCCGACCTCTACAAGAACTATCGTTTGCGCCGCGCCTACTATTCGGCTTTCAGCCCCATCCCGCATGCCGATCCTACGCTGCCTTTCCACAAAATACCTCTCGTCCGTGAGCACCGGCTCTATCAGGCAGATTGGCTGATGCGCTTCTACGGTTTCTCGCCCGAGGAACTTACGACGGAGCACGATCGAAACCTGCCCCTGGACCGCGATCCCAAGCTCGCCTGGGCTTTGCGGCACCGCGAGTTTTTCCCGGTCGATGTCAACAAAGCCGGTCAGGCTGCGTTGCTGCGCGTCCCCGGATTCGGTGTCAGAAACGTGAAACGCATTCTCAAGATCCGCCGCTATCGTGCGCTTACTCTGGCTGATCTCGCGAGACTCAAGATCTCCGTCAAAAAGTCGCAGTTTTTCATTCTCACCGCAGATAGCAATCCGGCAGCTCATCAAATCGACAAGCCCAAGCTGACGCAGCGCCTTGTCCCTGCCGCGCAACAACTGGATCTATTTGAAGTCGCAAACACGGCGCGAACGGGCGAGCTTTGATCGGTGTCCACATCACGGATTTTGACGATTGGCGCAACACCGCACGAAAGCTTCTGAGCGCCGGAATCCCGCCCGACCAAATAACGTGGAATGGCGGATTATTCAGTGACAGGTCGCCGCCCGAGGGCTCCGAGAAAACAACCTCAGTTCCGCGGGAGTTTCTCGATTCTGCTCAAATCGTTGCGCTCCATGGCGACGACACTCGTTGGGCATTGCTCTATCGCGTTCTGTATCGCCTCACTCATGGTGAGCGCAACCTCCTGAAGATCGACATTGACGACGATGTTCACCAACTGCGCCTCATGCAGAAAGCGGTCAGCCGTGACATGCACAAGATGAAAGCATTCGTTCGCTTTCGTCGCATAGCGGAATCGGAACCGGAGCAATACGTCGCATGGCATCGGCCGGATCACCGCATTTTGCACGCGCTGGCCCCCTGGTTTGCGCAGCGCTTCGGCAATATGCGCTGGTCTATTCTCACACCAGAGGAAAGCGTCCATTGGGATACCGAACACCTGACGTATGGTCCAGGAATTCCTCACTCCCAGGCGCCGTCTGAGGATGATCTTGAAGACCTCTGGCGCGAGTATTACGCTGCGGTCTTCAATCCCGCGCGCGTTAAGGTGAAGGCAATGAAGGCCGAGATGCCGGTTCGGCACTGGGCAACGCTGCCGGAAGCGCAGATCATTCCCGATCTCCTCGCCAAGGCAGATGGACGAGTACTTGAAATGACGAAAACGCAAAAAACGTCGGCGGCACCGTTTATTCCGGATACACACGATCTCGCTGAACTGCGCGCGGCAGCACATGGGTGCCGGGGTTGCGATCTCTACCAGCACGCAACGCAGGTGGTCTTCGGCGCCGGGCCGCGCGACTCCAAGGTCGTGATGGTTGGCGAACAACCGGGAGATGAAGAAGACCGGAGAGGTGAACCGTTCGTCGGACCATCCGGCCGTCTGCTGAGCAAGGCCATGCATGAGGCGGGGTTGGATCGCGAAAAGATTTACGTCACCAATGCCGTGAAGCATTTTAAGTTCGTGGAACGCGGAAAGCGGCGCATTCACTCGAAACCCGG
>DATBEG010000096.1:0-6907 GCA_036276155.1 Bryobacteraceae bacterium
AAAGCAGCCGTTCAGCGTCCCCAATATGGAGACAAGGATCAAGAGCGAGACCAATGTTCCACCGGCTCCGCCCATCACTCGTTCGGCCGTGTCGGCCGCTACGCGCGGGCTCGCCGCGATCTGCGGGATGGTAAGTACGCGAAGGTAAGCAATGTTCGCAAATATGTAAATAAACATCGCCAGACACGTTCCAAGCGTCAAGGCGCGCACCACATTGCGCTGCGGATTGCGAATCTCGCCCGCAACAAAAGTCAACTGTACCCATCCGTCATACGCGAGCAGGCAGGAAATGAGCGCCACTCCGAAACTGCTCGGCGGAGGCATTGGCACAGGCGTGGCCGCCGCTGCATGTCCGTGCCAGAGCAGGGCAGCCGCGATGATCACCAACGCGCCTGCAATCTTCACCACAGTAAAGCTGTTTTGAAGCGCGGCGCCCAGCTTCACTCCGCGATAATTCGCCCATGCAAAAAGCGCGAGCACCGCCAGACTCAGCAGCTTCGCGCCCCACGGGCCCAGAGGCACGAAGTAAGCCGCATACACAGAGAACACGACAGACATCCACGCCGCCTGCGCAGTGCGCGCCACCGTGAACAGCGACCAACCGCACAGAAATGCGGCGAAAGGTCCGTACGCCTCACGCACATACACGTACTGTCCGCCCGTTGCTGGAAGCATTGCTCCCAGTTCGGCGCATCCCAGCGCCCCCAGCAGCGAAACGAATCCGGCGAAGATCCAGATACCCAGAATCAGAGGTGTAGAAGGCAGTTCCCGCGCCACCAGATTCGGCACGAGAAATATCCCGCCGCCAATAATGATTCCAGCGACGATCGCTATCGAATCGCCCAGCGAGAGCCGGCGCGCAAGCCCGGTCGCATTTTCAGCGTCCGTGATAATCTGCGATTCCGCATGTCTCACGCGAACCCACGGCGTTTCGGCAACAGCGCGATGGACAGCGCGCCCAGCATGGCGATTCCAAACACTACTGTCATCGCACCAGTGTAGTTGCCCCAATGCTGCCGTAAGATCGAAATGAGATACGGGCACCATGTTTGGCCAATCGTATTCAGCGGAAGAATGACCGCCATAGCGCGTGCCAGCGTGTTGAGCCCAAACTGTTCGGCAGCCATTAACGGAATCAAAATGTAATCCGCGCCCATGGCGAAGCCGAAGGCAATCGCAAAGACCGGAATAGATGCCGTCCTCTCGGGCCTGACAGAGAGCAAAAGAGGAATGCAGATGCTCACCGCGACATAGGTTGTCGTCATCACGTTCTTCTTTGAAAAGATATCGGCAAGATAACCGACGCTCAGTCGTCCCGCGATACTCGACCACAAGATAAGTACAGATGCATCTGTCCACGCGGCGTTCAGTGCCTTCTGATTCACGAAGCCCTCGTCCCGGAAAACGAATTTCATATGCATGTTAATAGCTCCAATGCACGCGATAGAACAAATGCTGCCGGTCAAAAGGAGCCAGAAGGCCGGACTGCGTAGCAGATGCGAGAACGGTTGCGCAGGCGTCTTCACGTCTTTCGGCGCATGATCCGCGCTATCGGCATACTGGCCCACGTCGGCGGGTGTGTCCTTCAGCAAAAGCAGGGCTAGTGGCCATATGATGAACATCGACGCGCCGACTGCCATCAATGCCATTCGAAAGCCATGACTCTCCGTGAATGAACGAACAAACAAAGAGCCCAGGCCGCCCAGTAATCCCACCCCCACATACACGATTCCCATCGCTCTGCCGCGCTTCTTAGCAAACCAATGCGAGACCAGAATTTGATGCGGAATCGGTCCCGAAACGATGTATCCGAGTGTGTAGATAAAGTACAGAACGAAGTAAACGCCAATTACTCCGCCCATCGCTCCGAATCCAAAGAAGGAAAGAGCAGTCAGCCCACTACCGATAATGATGAGTTTCCTTGGGCTAAAGCGCGGAATGACGATCGGCCCAACCCACACTGTCAGCAAAGCAGCAAGCGGGAACCCCAGCGTGATTTGACTCAAGCTCCAATGGAACGTCTTCTGAAAGTAGTCGTAAAAGAACGGGAGGTTGTAGTACGGGATTCCGAGTGCAATGCCAAGCGTTAGGAACTCGGTAGCGACGATCCACCAACCATAGAAAGCGGGACGCCGCTGTGCGCCTTCGTGATCGGACACAGTCGCAGAACCCAAATAATCGGCCACGAGAAATGATTATCGGTGATTCGAAGTCAATGAGCGACAGAAAAGTTCCATGCCTAGCCGATAACCAGCGCAAGCGCGAATCCGTCGTACCCTTTCGTCCCTACGGTCTGAAGCGCGGTGGCGTCTAACCTGGGATCGGCAGCCACCATATCAAAGAATCGGCGTGTCCCTTGAATATCGGCGCTGCTGCTCTGAGCGTCGATGACGGCGCCGTCGCGCACCACGTTGTCACAAATGATAAGCGTGCCCGGACGAGAGAACCGTAGAGACCACTCCAGATATGCTGGATTGTTTTCCTTGTCGGCATCGATGAAGATCAGGTCAAACGGTTGTGATGATTCCTGCCATAACGTCTGAAGTGAATCTAAAGCTGGTCCAAGCCGAAGATCCACGAGCGATAAAAGGCCAGCGTGCTCGATGTTGCCTCTCGCGACCTCCGCGTGTTTGGGTTCGGCTTCCAGCGTAATCAGCTTTCCGTTCGCAGAGAGAGCGCGGGCGAGCCAAATAGTGCTGTAGCCTCCCAACGTGCCGATCTCGAGGATGCGCTGAGCTCGATGAATGCGCGCGATCAGGTGCAACAGCTTGCCCTGATTAGGAGCCACGTCGATGTGTGGAAGGCCCGCGGCTGCATTTGCAGACGAAGCCCGTTCCAACACCGGATCGGTCGGAATCAGTTTCTCTATGAAATACTGATCGACGGCCGTCCAGAGTTCCTTATCCATGCAGGAAGCCTCCCTCATCTCCTACCTAAACTAACCGAACTCCGGTGCAAACCGTGCAGCGCGGTGCATTTCAGCCATCCGCCGGCGATTTCCCATTGCCTAAGTGATTGCAGCCAAATAATTTCTGTTTGGCTGGCGACGTGTATAGAAGATAGCTGACAAATGTTCCGCAGTCTCACGGCAAGCATTCTGGTGTATGTCATGGCGTTTTTCGGTTTGCAGCCGGTCGCCTCGGCTCAGTTTGCGCCTGCATACAATTCGGGCAGCACTTCCGGTGTTTATTCTGATCCCGGCGCTTCCGGGGAGCCGCAAAGTTATCCGCCTTCGCCGCAACAGTATCCACAAAGCGCGCCTTATCCGCAAGGGTCACCTTACCCGCAGGCTCCTGGCGCATATGCACCCGCGCAGCAGCAGTATCCGCAATACGGTGCTCCAGGCCAGTATCCGCAAACCGGCGCTTATCCGCCGTCTGCGGGAGGCGATGCGAGCATGCAGCCGGGGATGGATCAGGGAGCTGATTCGCAGCACGGCGTAGCTCGATTGAGCATCGCGCAGGGCGACGTGAATGTGAGGCGCGGAGACAATGGGCAGCTGGTTGCGGCAATCGTCAACGCGCCGCTCATGGCGCAAGATCATGTGCAGACTTCGCCCGGTTCGCGCGCGGAAGTGCAGTTGGATTACGCGAATCTTGTGCGTCTGGCCCCGAATACCGATGTCGGTTTCGCCGATCTCGAGTATCAGCGATATCAACTGCAGCTTGGAGCGGGCACAATCATCTATCGCGTGCTGCGCAATCAAAGCGCGCAAGCGGAGATTGATACGCCCAGCATCGCGTTTCATCCGCTGGGAGAGGGGGAATACCGCGTTTCCGTTCTTGACGATGGCACCACGCAGATCACGGTGCGTTCCGGCAGCGGCCAGATCTTCAGCCCCCGTGGTTCGGAGCAGTTGACCGCGGGACGATCCACGCTGGTGCGCGGCAATCCCCAGGACCCCGAATTTCAGAGCACTTATGAGATCGCGCGCGACCAGTTCGACGACTGGAGCGCCAATCGAGACCGCGAACTGCTGGCGTCGCAAAGCTACAAATACGTCAGTCCCGACGAGTATGGGGCGGACGATTTGGACGCCTACGGCAAGTGGGTGCCTTCGCAGTACGGCCAAGCGTGGGCGCCGCAGCCTCCCACTGCTGACTGGGCGCCGTATAGCGATGGGCAATGGGATTATGAGCCCTACTACGGCTGGACGTGGGTCGATTATGCTCCGTGGGGCTGGGCTCCGTATCATTACGGCCGCTGGTTCAACAACGGCGCTTATGGCTGGTGCTGGTGGCCTGGCGCATTTGGCGCGCGTTCTTTCTGGAGCCCCGCGCTGGTGGGCTTCTTCGGCATCGGTGCTGGACTCGGATGGGTGGCCCTGGCTCCCTTTGAATCCTTCTTCGGCTGGTGGGGTCATTGGCTGCGCGGCGGGTACAACGGCTTCGGTGGATACCGCGGCGTGAATGTACTCGGGATGTATCGCAACGCAGGCTTTCGTGGCGGCGCAGTCTACAACGGCTACAACGCATTCGGCGGTCCGCATGGGCGGTTTGGCTTTGCCGGTCGCGAACAGTTGATGAATGCGAGCGTGTTCCGCGGACAGCTTCCCGCGAATGTATCGCGCGGCAGTTATCAGTTCGCTTCCCGTCAGGCAGTTGCGAATCCGCGGCTTGCGTCGGTCGCGAACCGTCAGTTCTTCCATACGAATTTGACGAATGCCCGCGGGGCAAACGGATTCACGAGTTCAGCGGGCACGCGCTTCTCGCAAAACGGTTTTGCGCAGAACAATGCAGCTCGCTATTCCGTGCAGGGCCAGCGTTCTTCTGCAGGATCGAGTGGTTGGAGCCGATTTGGCGATCCGGGCGGCGCGTCCAGATACCGGCAGAATTTTTCGGAGCAGGGAAGTAGTGCTCCGCAAGCGCGAGCCAACCAGGAGAGCGGCTGGCACACCTTCGGCCAAGCGCAGCCTAACTCGAATATGAATCGCGGTTATTCGCAGCAGGCTCGACCGGGCGGGTACGCGAATGGCTTCAGCGGCGGAAGTTATGCGGCGCCAAGATACAGCGCGCCGTCGCCTCGGTATAGTGCGCCTGCGACTAACCAGCGCTTCAGCGCTCCGTCAATGCCGCGTTACAGCGCGCCTTCGCAACACTACAGCGCGCCTTCGCAACACTACAGCGCACCATCACAGCATTACAGTGCACCGTCTTCACGCGGTGGAGGAGGTGGCGGTGGCGGACACTCGAGCGGTGGCGGTCATTCGGGTGGCGGCGGCGGTCACCACCGGTAATTGAATTTCTTCCCTCAGCCGCTCCGGCCTACTGACAGGGGTCGGAGCGGCAATTTTTTTTGCTACATCGGTTCGTCTGCGGATGGTCCGTAGAGACCGGGCACCGGTAAATTCAGCAATCGCAGATAGACGCCAAGTTGCGCCCGATGATGAACCAAATGGTTCATGAACATCGTCCGGTACAACAGCACGCGTGGGCCCTTTGCGATGACTTTGCCGCCCCAAAGCACCTGCCAGTCTTCTCGCATCTGTTCATCGGTGCAGCTGAGCAGACGTTCCTTTGCTTCTTTCGAACTGTGATCCAACTCGGAAAGCAACTGTCCGGTCGATTCGAACACCAGCGGCTGCATCTTATAGGTTGAGAAATTGAGTTCCGGCGTAGTTGCGATCAGGGTCCAGAACTCGGGCAGACGGGCGACATGCGCTGCTAGACGCCCGATAGGCATCGACTTCTCGGCTGGTTTCCACTGCGGGTCGGCTTCCGGAATGCGTTCTAATGTGCGTCTTGTGTTGGCAATTTCAGCGTCGTAGTCGATGGCAAGGATTTCGGCAATGCTCATAGCGGCTATTAGGTTAACACCGGAAGAGGCACTTGAAGTTCGACATGTCTTGCAGCTACCTAGCCCTCTTTCCGCGCATGCTACACCCGCACTGGCCGACTTGGGAGTAAGTACGACCAGCTGGGCGGCAGAGTAAGCTGGAACGAAACGGGGCATGACCGTCGACGACTTCCGACGCATCGCACTGAGTCTGCCGGGCGCTGAAGAAAAATCGCACATGGGCGCGCCGGACTTTCGTGTGGGCGGGCGAATCTTCGCCACACTCGCACACCAGAACAAAGGTTACGGCAACCTGATGCTCACACCGGAACAGCAGGCCGCGTTTGTTGCGGAAGAGCCGGAGATCTTTCTACCGGTTGCAGGAGGTTGGGGCAAATCGGGAGCGACACACATTCGTTTGTCCACGGCGAACGAGGACGTGCTCAGGGGTGCTTTACAGGCGGCATGGCAGAACCGGGTAGAGAAGAACCGAGCGGGTGGGCGGAAGAGGGCGGCGTTTCCAGGTTAGGCCGTTTTCCTGTCACGTCGTAAAGCCCCATACGGGCAAACCTGGATACCCGGCAAGTGAGCAATTAAGACCAGCATAAGAGCAAGCCCGAGACGCCGTATTTTGACGAATCCCTCGTCATCGACCGTCTTAGTAACTGGACGATGGCCCTCTTTACGGCGCTGCTGTTCATTGCCAGCACGATTTCCGACGTGATCCTATCAGGGCCGGGCAACAAGCAGCTAACGGAGAAGCGCTCGCGCTGAATGCTGTAATAAAAGTGACATATCTCATTGCAGTGCAATCACTTACGATGTTGATTTACAAGCATTAGGTCAATATAGTCTGGACAAGCAGCGCCGAGTTCAACCAACAGTTTAGCTATTGCGTTCTTAGAGGCACGGGTCGTGCGGGACGGTCTGTGCCCGCTTGTCCGCGCCCGTCTGTTGCTCAATGTCGCGAAGGACATTCAGCAAGTACATCCCCCGTATTCGACCCACGGCAGGTAGTCTAGTCATGCTTTCTTACCCCATCGCCCCTTTAGCCGTGATCGCTTCTTCGCGGTGAGCGCTTCGGCTCTTGCCTGACCCCCTTTAATGCCGCCCAGTTTGCCGCGGTCAGAAG
>DATBEG010000097.1:0-18451 GCA_036276155.1 Bryobacteraceae bacterium
ACGATCATTCGAATCACCTGAGCACGCTGCGCTCCCAACGCCATTCGAATTCCTATCTCTTTCGTGCGTTGAGTTACCGAATAAGCGATGACACCGTAAACTCCGATGAGCGCCATTATGAGAGCGGCTGTCGCGAACACAAGTAAGAGAAACAGCTCGAAACGGCGGACCGCAATAGAGGCGGCCAAAGCTTGCTGTAGCGTCTCGATATCGTAAATAGGCTGTGTTGGGTCGATACTCCCGATGCTGTGGCGCAGTGTCGGAGCAACTCCCAATGGATCGCTGGGCATGCGGATAGCAAGCGTCATGTTTACGTTTCCGCCATAGAGGTTTGGCGCATAGGCCCGAAAGATTTCTGGACCCGGATCGGCATCAAGCTTTGCGTACTTAAGATTTGCGACCACTCCGATGACGAGAACCTGTCGGCCTAACCCGTCAATACGCTGTCCGAGCGGGTCTCTGTCGCCGAACATGCGGCGAGCCATCGTCTCGTTAATGACGGTGGCGTCCGGTGGGTCGGTGGCAATGAACCAACGTCCCTTCAGCAGGCGCATACCGACCGCTTGGAAATAACCGGGCGAGACAAGGCTGTCACGGAATTCATCCACTCGCGGAGGATTGGCTGGATCCTTTGATTGGATGATGTAATCTTGAGCGTTTGCCAGTCCGAACGCTTTGATGCCTGGAATCGATCTGAGCCGGTCGAGCAGTTCTCGAAAGTAGCTCACTTGTTTTGCCTTGCCCGCGTACTGCGGACCTGACAAGGCAACCTTGACGACGAGAGTATTGTCCGGATCGAATCCCGGAGGATTCGTATACATTTGCCAGAAGCTTTTCACCATCAGACCGGCGCCCGTCAAAAGAACGACAGCTAAAGCAATCTCGGCCGCGACCAAAAAGCGCCGGACGCGAATCCCGCCTGAACCGCTGGAGGAGTTCCTCGCTCCCTCTTTCAATCCGTCTTGAAGGTTTGTTTTCCAAAGCGCGATAGCTGGGCCAAATCCGAAAACCACGCCGCTTCCTAGGCAGAGAGCGAATGCAAAGGCGATCACCCCGCTGTCGATAGAAGTCGCCGAAAGCCGGGGCAGCGAGTGGGGGCCGAAGTGAATAAACATAAGAACAATTCCCTTGGCCAGAAGGAGCCCGATTGCTCCGCCGAAAACAGCGAGCACAATCCCCTCTGCGAGGAACTGTCTGAGAATGCGGAAAGCGCCCGCGCCTATCGCCGTCCGGATTCCAATCTCATGCTTTCGAGCAGCGCCTCGCGCAAGGAGGAGATTGGCAATGTTTGCACATGCAATCAGAAGCACAAATAACCCGGCACATTGAAGGATTAATAATCCTTGCCGATTTCCACCGAGCAATTGAGTCTGCAATGGAATTAACGCCATTCTTGAAACGCCGGGAAACCAAAGATCCGGATATGTTTTTAGAATCGCCCCCTCTATTCCTCGGAGTTCGGTGAGAGCGCGTGAGATTGAAATGCCCTGCTTAAGGCGGCCTACGACAAAGAGGCGGTTGGGCTTGGGCCTGATAAGAGGCGGAACAGAGATAAATACTCCCGCTTCCGCCGGAGCAAGCCCGCTCCACCAGTCCTGAGGAAAGTAGAACCGAAAGTCGGACGGAAGAACTCCGGCAACGGTCACGGGCTTGCCGTCAATCGTCACGATGTGACCAATGATGCCGCGGTCGCCCTTGAATTGGGCCTCAAACACCGAGTGAGAGAGAACCGCCTCATCTTGGGACTTCCCAGGCTCAAAGAGATGGCCCAACGCCGCCTTTGTTCCTAAAAGCGACCAGAAATCGCCCGCGATCGAGATGGCTCGCACTTGATCCGAGATGTTCCTGCCCGCGATCGTCTTGTCCGAATAGATATAGCCAGCCAACTTGTCGAACGATTTCGCCCGGCTCCGCCACTCCAGAAAATCTGCACCTTCGATCCCTTGTTTGAAGCGACCGGCCGTCGCAGATGTGACTCCGACAGAGAACACGACCAGGCGGTCGGGAGCCGGGTAGGGAAGTGGGCGCAACAAAACGGTGTTCACAACGCCAAAAACGGCGGTGTTAACAGCGATTCCTATGGCGAGTGTCAAAATTGCGATGGTCGCGAATCCTGCGTTTCGGCGGAGCATCCTCAAACCGAACTTTACGTCCTGCCATAGCTGTTCAGCAGCAGCCGCGATCCAGACCTCTCGTGTCCGCTCTTTCACCAATTGGACGTTGCCAAATCGACGAAGCGCCGCGCAACGTGCGGCATCAGGCGCCATACCACGCTCGATGTTGTCTGAAGTCTCGCGTGCAATATGGTCACGGATGTCCTCGTCAAGTCTCCGAAGCATGTCTCGACGCCGCGACATTACGACCCTTCCTGATTTACGGGTTTCAGAATCCGAGCAATTGCGCCCGCTAACTTATTCCATTTGTGGGTCTCAATATCCAGTTGCCTGCGGCCTTTGGGCGTGAGTTGGTAATAATGTGCTCGCCGGTTGTTCTCTGACAAACCCTCTTTGCTGGAAATCCAGCCCCGCTTGATGAGCCGATGCAGAGCCGGGTAAAGTGATCCCTGCTCGATCTGTAGAACGTCGTCGGATGTATGTTCTATGGCCTTCGCAATGGCATGCCCATGAGCTGGCCCGAGCCGGAGCGTCTGAAGAACTAAGAGGTCGAGCGTCCCTTGCAATAGTTCTATGCGTTCCCGATCCTGCTCATCAGACATTCTAGGTGAAGGTTACTGCTTGCCACCTAGAATGTCAAGGTCAGCGCTACTGGCCTAGCTGACGTTTCGTGCAGACTGAACCAGTTTGGCGTCGAGAGTGATTTCGGTATCGAACAATTTGGAGACCGGGCACCCAGCTTTGGCGGCTTGGGTCGCGCGTTCGAAGGCCTCTTCCGATGCGCCGGGAATTGCGGCTTTGAGCTCGAGGTGGCTGTGAGTAATTGCGAACCCGTCGCCTTCCTTATCTAATGTGATGGTGCAGGTGGTATCGATGCTATCGGCCTTGAGACCCTCCTGCTGGAGCATGAGCGACAGCGCCATGGAGAAGCAGCCGGCGTGGGCGGCAGCGAGGAGTTCTTCCGGATTGGTGCCGACACCTTGCTCAAAGCGGGTTTTATAGGAATATTGGGCATTCGAAAGAACGCCACTGGCGGATGAGATGATGCCGGCGCCAGATTGAAGATCACCCTTCCATTGCGCGTGCGCAGTACGTTTCATAAGTAATAGCTCCTTGGTTACAGTACTGAAGATAGATGCGGCGGCAGATGAAAGTACAGCAAGAAATCCTGCACGGTTACTTTCCAATTACTCCGGCCCGGTTATCAGAAGTTTAATTTGACAATCGGCTGAAAAGGGCTTGCAAGAGACAGACGTTGACTTATATTGGAGGCACTGTGCAGCCCCGGCTCGGGTCTCTCTCGCTCTCGACACGCTCCGTTCGATACGCGGCAATCTTGTTGGTCGCCGCCGTGGCGATTGCATCGTGGGTCGCCCTGACCTGGGTTCGGGCATCGCACGCCTTGCAGGAGTCTTCGATGCAAGTGAAGAACGCCTCGCAGACCGCGTTCACGCTGGAACCGGTTCGCATGGCGGCGAGCGGGTTCGAATACTTCACCACGCCGGCCGGTTATCGTTCCGCAGCAGCTTTCGACGGCAGCCTGTTCGTAGCGGGATCTTCGGCTCTGTTTCGCATGGATAAAGGCAGCCGGCCACAGAAGGTTTGGCGAGTGGGGCAGGACTTGCCCGCGGCGCCCTTGACGGCAATGGCTGTGCGGACGGGTATCGGCGTTCCTGAACTTTGGATTGGGACCAATGGCGCCGGGCTGCTGATTTTCAATGGCGAGTCCATGAAGCAACTATTGCCTGGTGAGCGGGGTTTGCGCACCGTGACTGCTCTGCTTGCGCTGGCGAATGGGCGCGTCCTGGTGGGCACGCCGGAAGCGGGGCTCTACGTGAGTGACGGCAAGCGGCTGGAACTTTTTCATGCCCAGTTTGCAAAGACGCAGGTGACGACGCTGGCAGGCTCCGCGGACGCGCTGTGGGTTGGCACGCGAACGCACGGCGCAATGCTGTGGCAAGGCGGGCAGGTAACGCGATTTGAAAGCGAATTACCCGACCCGCAGGTGCTTTCTATCGCGACAAATGGAGAGGGCACATGGATTGGCACGCCGGTGGGCGTGGCCGAGTTTACCCAGAACCATTTCCGGCGGCGAATCGCCGATGCCTTCTTCGCCCAAGCGCTTGGCCTGCATGGCGGGACGTTATATGTGGGGACGATAGACGAGGGCATCGCGGCGGTGAACGTGGAAGAAGAGAAGCCGCGTCCGCTGCGGCATGAGACGGAAGATCAGGGCGGTCCGATTGTGTCATTTGCAAATTTGGGCGGTGAATTAATGGCGGTTTCGCCCGATTCGATTCGGCAGTTGCCGGGAAAGGAAGCGGTTGTGCGCGCGGATGAAGGCATGTTGAGCGCTGGTCACATCGCAGCGCTGCAGGTAGACGAACTCGGCCAACTGTGGGTGGGTTACTTCGATCGAGGGCTGGACATTCTGCCGTTGCGAGATCCGGAAAAGAAGAGGCATTTTGAAGACGATCGTTTGTTTTGCGTGAATCGCATCAAGGAAAGTGGCGATGGGCGGAGCATGGCTGTGGCGACGGCGAATGGTCTGGCGCTGTTTGATGCGGGAGGGCGGTTGCGGCAAGTGTTAGACCGGTCAAGCGGGCTGATTGCGAGCCATGTGACCGATGTTCTCTTCGGCGGCAGACCGGACAGCCTGGTCGTGGCGACGCCTGCCGGGTTGAGCTTTGTGGACCAGGGGCGCGTCAGCAGCATGTATGCATTTCAAGGGCTGGTGAACAACCATGTGTACACGCTGGCGCAACGAAACGGGGAGCTGTTTGCGGGAACGCTGGGCGGATTTTCGCTTTTGAAGAACGGGTTAGTAGAGGCGAGCTTCACGACGGCCAATTCGCAACTGCGGCAGAACTGGATCACGGCATCGGCGGATTTCGGGGGCGATTTGTACATGGGGACTTATGGCTCGGGCGTGGTCCGGTTTACGGCACAGGGCGCTTTGACTACATTTCGAGAATTTGCCGGGAGTGAAGGGCGAGTCGAAGTGAATCCGAACGCGATGCTGGCAACTGACGGGGCATTGTATGTAGGGACGGCTGGGCGCGGCCTGGCGGTGCTGCGCAACGGAACGGAACGATGGGTGTTTCTAACAAATGGGCTGCCGTCATTGAACGTTACGGCGGTGGCGGCGAAGGGCGGGGTAGTGTACGTGGGAACGGATAACGGATTGGTCCGCATGGCGGACGCGGGAAGCAAATTGTGAAACGCGCAACGAGACTGCTGGTCCTTGTCAACGTTCTGGCGTGTGTTTTGTGCGCAGATAGCGGGGTGATCGTTCCTACCGATAAGCAGGCGCCCGATCCGACGGTTCTGGGATTGAGCGAGCTCGCGGTGGACATCGTTGTGGATGGCGGTCACGCGACTGTGTCGATGCGAGAGATCTTTCACAACAAGACGGACCGGATTCTCGAGGGGGCATATTCGCTGGTCCTACCGGGGGATGCGGCGATTTCCGATTTCGCGGTGTGGGACGGCGTGGTCCGGATACCGGGAGTGATTCTGGAACGCAAGCGGGCGGGTGAGTTGTATGAGCAGATTCGTAACCAGGCGATAGATCCGGGACTGTTACAGAGCGATGAAGTGAGCGAAGGCAATGCGGAAGGCGAGGCCAAACACAGCGCGGGATTCACGGCCAAGATCGTGCCGATTCCCGGGCAGGGCTATAAGCGCATCGAACTGCAATATAGGCAGACTGTGCCGGTGGAGCAACTGGCTAGCGCATTTGTGCTGCCGCTGAAGCCGACGACATATGCGCCGGAAATGGCGGACCGGTTTTCGGTGACGATTCATCTGCTTGACCCGCAGACCTTGAGCGACTTCAAGATCGACGGCAAAACCTATCCGATGAAGATCACGAAGCAGAGCGCACATGACATAGAAGCGCAATTCACGGGCGAGAATGTGCAGCTGGGCGAGGATATTTCGTTTGAATACAGGCTGCGGAACGAGGCAAAGCCGGCCGTGCAGGCTTATCGGGAGCCGGCGACTGGTGATCCGGGTTACTTCGAGACTTCGGCGATCTTGCAAAATTCGAAGCAGGCGCAGGCGGATGCGCAAGCGCCGCGGACTGTGGTGGTGCTGTTCGATACATCGCTATCGATCCAGTGGGAGAAGTTGGAACGCAGTTTTCAATCACTCGAAGCTATTTTGCGCGGCTTGCGCCCGACGGACAAATTCAATGTCTTGGTGTTCAATTCCGACGTTACGGCGGCGAATGCGACGGAGGTTGCGGCAACGCCCGAAGCGGTTGCAAAAGCGCTCGATTTTGTGCGGGCAACGCCATTACGCGGCGGTACGAATCTTCAAAAGGCATATGCGGAGGCGTTCGCACAGGCATCTGCACCGGGAGCTTATATCGCGCTGTTGAGCGACGGCGAGATGACGGAGGGGACGATTCTGCCGGCGCGTTTTGGTGAGTGGTTCGATAGCGCTTGGAACAAATTGCCGATGGGGAATCGACCACATATTTATGTGCTGGCGGTTGGTGACGATGCGAACGTCCGGCTATGCAAGCGATTGGCTTCGCATGCGGGAATGATGGAGGAAGTGCGCTCGACTGAGCCAGTGGACTTCAAGCTGAAGACGTTTGTGGCAAGCATTGGGCTGAAGCCGTTCGATGGAGTGGGGCTGACCATGACGCCGCAGACGAATTTCGATTTAGTCTACCGATTGGGGCAGAACGATTTCCCTGGCACAAAGGCATCCTGGGTAGGCGAATATAAGCGGCCCGGGGCAGGGAACGCGAGTGTAGAGAGCACGCGCAACGGACAAAGGCAAACGAACCAGACAACGGGGTTCACGCTGCCCGCGAACGATATTAGTCATGAGTATCTGCCGGCCACGTGGGCACGGGCGCGGGTGGATGCATTGCTCGAAAAGATCGATCGCGAGGGCGAGGACGCGGCATCGATTGCGGAGATCATACGGCTATCGCGCAAGTACAAATTTGTGACGCCATACACGTCTTTCCTGGCTGCGCCGAGGGCGCTGCTGCGGCCTCGCTTAATTCGGCCGGGCGATCCGGTGCTGCGGGTGAGAACGGATACGTCAATCGTATCGGTGATCGCCCTGTTTCCGTTCGGATTGACGCAGCCGCTGCGCTATTTGAAGGCGGAGGATATCTGGCAGACGCGATTTTTGGCGCCGCCGGACATGTCGGACGGCCTGCACGCGGTGCGGTTGATTCTGCGCGACCGGGACGGACATGTGTACCGGGAACAGAAGACGTTCCTGATCCAAAGCCAGCCGCCTGTTGTGCGAGCGCAACTGAGTAAGCAGCGCGCGAGGCCCGGAGAGCGCATTCAATTGCAAGTGCGTGCATCGCAATCGACCCGCACAATTACGGCCTGGCTGTATGGCGCGGAACCGGTTCAGATTCGCTGGTCGCCGAGCGATCACACGAACACGGGCACGCTATTTGTGCCGGACACACTGCCGGCAGGGCGTTACAGCATACACGTGACGGCGGAAGACATGGCGCATAACGTGAGCCATGAGGAGGTGCCGCTTGAAGTGGTCCCGTAGGAAGGCTGTGTGGGCGGCATTGGCAGCGGGCTTTCTGCCGTGTGTCGCGTTGCGCGCGAATTTGGCGAATTGGGCCCAGAATGTAGCGGCAGGGACGGGCTTGGAAGCGGCGCTATTCCGCGTGATGGACGTGCCGGGCGGGTCAGTGGAGGGACGAAGGGCGCCGGCGGAGTCGCGGCAAACGCTCGGCGGGTTGATCGATAAAGATGCGCGGAACAGCGGCCTGTATGCGATGCGAGCGCGTGAGGACGAGCGCGGAATGGATTACAAGGCGGCGGAAGCGGATTGGCGGCGCTCGGCGGACCTGGCGAGCGATAAAACGGCAGGCATGTTGGCGGTGGCCGATTACTACCAGCGCCGCAACGAACCGCGGCAGCAAGTGGATTCGTTATTGGCCGCCTCTAAAGCGCCCGTGTCAATCGAAGAACGCCTGCGTGACGCATCCCAGACCAGATCGTGGACGGCGTTTCAAAGCGCCCTGCGGGTGGTGAAGAGGGACAGGCTGCCGGTCGTGGCTGAGAACGAGATCTACGAAGCGTGGTTGGCGCGCTGGCCGGAGCGTCAGAGCGATCTCTATTTTGAATATTTCTCGGCATTGATTGAGCGGAAGGACAAAGTGGGTGCGCGCGCGGTGCTTGATCGGTTCCGAGCGAAGTTTCCAGATGAGCAGGCGAAGATCTTGTCGGCGGAGGCGTCGCTTGAAGATACAAACGACGCGAAGCTAGCGGTGTATTCGCGGCAATTCACGCCCGCGTGGCCGGAGGAGTTGCTGAGCCAGTATTACGCGCTGCTACAGCAAAGCAACCAAGTGCGGCCGTTCTTGGCCGATGCGGAGGCGAAGCAGAAAACACAACCGCATGCCATGGATGCCGCGCTGCGAATGGAGTTCTATTACGAGCAATCGGGTCAGCAGGAGCGGGCGGATATTGCGTTAATCGAGTTTGTTCAACGGCATGAAGCGGCGAATGCGGCGTGGACGGCGGCGGACTTGCGCGTACTAGGAAAGATTTTTGCGCGGCTGCACGATTACGATTCGGAAGCGAAGAGCTGGTACACGCTATATGGGTTGAAAGCGGGATCAGAAGCGGACCGGCGCGACGGTTTGGCGAATTTGGCGGGCCTGCTGCTGGACGAGCCCGAACAGCCGATACAGTTTGCATCGCGCGATTTGAGTCTTTACAAAAACATCGCGGCGATGGATCGGACTCCCGGATTCTTGAACGGGATTTTGTCAGTCGCCCTGAATTCTAGCGGCGCGGAGTTCGATTACAGCAACGCGAGCCAGACTGCGCGCTCCTATTTTCATCGGGCGGGCGCGGCGCGCCTAATTGAACGATTCCGGCAAGAGTTCCCAAATGCGACAGAGCAGGAAGAGGATCTGTCGACCAGGCTGTTTTCGGCATATGGCGTGTATGGGCAGGACGATGTTCTGCTTGCTGCGTTGCCGGGTTATCTGGCGCGGCACCCGAAGGCGAAGGGATATGTGGAACTCGCGCTGATGCTGGGGGACGTCTACGCGCGGAAGAAGCGGCAGCAGGATGAGTTTGCGTTGTACGACGGTTTGCTGAAAGACTTAGCGGCGCGCGCGGAGCATGTTCCGTTGGGCGATGCAGGCGCGGTTACCGGTGGGCAATCGGCGGCGGCGCGATCCGGCGAATACGCGCGCGTGCTGGACCGCTACATATCGCGATTGACGCAAGAGAGTAAGCTTCGTGATGCGGTCGCCCTGCTGCGGCGTGAGATCGACCAAAATCCAAACGATGCGGGCCTATACGAGCGGCTGGCAGCATTTGTGGAGCAGAACCGGTTCGATAGCGACCTGGAACAGACCTATCAGGCGGCAATCAAGAAGTTTCCAGGGACAACCTGGTCCGAAAAACTGGCGAGATTCTATTTGAAGCAGGAGCGGAGCAGTGATTACGAACGGTTGACGAAGCAGTTGGTGGACGTTTTCACAGGCGAGGAGATTGAGGCGTACTTGGAAGCGGTACACCCGGACCAGGCGCTCAATGCGCAGCTCTATGTGCAAGTAAATTTGTATGCGCATCGGCGGTTTCCGCATAATTTGACTTTTGTTCGCAATCTGGTCTATGCGTATGAAAGCCGTGCTATCCATAACGAGCCGGCAGCCGTGGCACTGCTGCGGGAGAACTGGTACTTCTCTTCCGATTTAGAGACGGCGTACCTGGCGTATTTGTCGAAGACGGGTGAATTGAAGCAAGAATTGGCAAAGCTCCCGTCGGCGGGTGATGCGGCGGCGAAGAGCAACACGTTGGCGCTCGAGTTTCAGGCGAAAGGGCGCGCCTGGTTGGCGCATTATGAGGAGGCGGCGCCTGCCTATGCAGAACTGGCGCAGTTGAATCCGGGCGATCTGGAACCGGATCGGCTGGCGCTATCGATTCACAGGTCATTGAGTTACAACAATCAGGCTGCCTTTCGCGAAGCAGTGAGAGTAGGCGAGCAGGATACAACGTGCGATCCGCTGAACGGCGAAGACCTGACGACCGTGGGTGAGTTGTATGCGGAGCGCGATGATTTCGCGAAGGCGGCGCCGTATTGGAATCGGATTCCGGCGATTCATCCGGGCGAGCAGAACGGGTATCTCGACGCGGCGACCGTCTTTTGGGACTACTTCCGGTATGACGATGCACTGCGGCTGATCGCCGAGGGGCGGAAGGCATTCGCCGATCCGGTGTTGTTCGCCTATGAGGCGGGCGCGATTTATGAGAACAAGGGCCAGATGCAAATGGCCGTCGATCAATATGTGCGCGGCGTGCTGGCGTATCGCGACGGCAGCGGTGACAAGGGATTGAACGGCTTGGCGCAGGCTCGCCTATTGCGGCTGGGCAGGCGGAAGGCGACGCACGATCTGGTGGAGCAAACGACGATGGCGGCCACGCGGAGTGGTTCCAATCCCGCGGCCTTCCACTTGCGGCTGGCGTTGCTGGAGGACCAGAACAGACGTCTTGATATCGAGCATTTGCTTGAAGCGGAGCTGGGTACGGCGTCACGGCCCACGGAGATAGACGAGATTCGCGCGGATGCGGAGCGATTGGGATTTCCGGCGGTTGAGGAGCACGCGCTCGGACGGGTTGTGGAGGTAGCGGCAGATCCGGTGGAAAAGCTGAGCGCGCGGCTCGCGCTGGCGAGTTTTCGTGAGCGGCGGAAGGACGTGGCTGGCTCGGAGCGGGATCTGACGGCGCTGTTGCACGATAATCCGGAGATTCTGGGCATCGTTCGCGCGAATGCAGATTTCTATGAACGCAACGATCAGCCGGCACGCGCGGCGGAGGTGTTGACCGCAGCATCACAGCGGGCGCAGCAGCCGTATCGAACCGATTTGTTACGCGAAGCGGCGCAGCAGAATGTTGAGGCAAAGAACTACACGGCGGCGCGGGCGCAATTGGATCAGTTGCTGGTTGGCGATCCGTATAACGCAGACTTGCTGGCGGCGAAGGCGGACACGTGGGCGCGGGCTGGGGACGATGCGGCGTTGGCCCAGTTCTACGCAAACGAATTGCAGGCGATGCAACAAGCTCCGTTGAACGCGGCGGAGAAGAACAATCGGATTGCGGGGCTGCGACGCGGATATATACAGGCGTTGGTCCGGTTGAAGAAGCCGGGTGAGGCGCTGGACCAATACATCGAAGTGATCAACCGGTTTCCGGAAGACGAAACGGTGACGTCGGAAGCGGCGCGGTTTGCGCAGGTGAATCAGCTGGGCGATCGCTTGACGTCTTATTACGAAAAGACGGAGCAGGCCTCGCCGAAGGATTATCGATGGCCGATGGTGCTGGCGCGCATCGATACTGTGCTGCGGCGCTATCCGGAGGCTGTGTCGGCGTATGACAAGGCCGGCTATGTGCGGCCGGACCGCACGGATTTTTTGTTTGCGGAGGCAGATTTGCAAACGCGACTGCTGCGGTTTGAAGATGCGCTGAAGACGAACCAGCGGCTGTATGAGTTGACGTATCACAATCGGGCTTATCTGGAGGGCGAGGCGACGCTGCTGGCACGGCTGGGCCGCAAGGATGAGGCGGTGAAGATGCTGCACTCGGCGCTGATCGATGGGCGGCCGCCCGATGCAGCGAATTACCTTCAGGCGACGTCCGACTTGGTGGCCTGGCATATGTATCCGGAGGCGCAACAGATGTTTGAGGATGGTCTGGCGCAAGTGAAAGGCGATCCGGACCAGACGCCTGGATACGAGACATATTTGCGTGTGTTGACGATTGAGCGCAAGCAGGACATCGCGTTGCAGAAGGTGTCCGAAGCGGTTGAATTGGCAAGACAGCACCAGCGCACGTTCCAGTCCGGCGGATGGATGGGCGCGATCGGATCAACGATGAACGAGTTCTTCACGGCTGAGGAGAAGGACGCGGAAGCGAAGCTGCTGCTGACGGCCGGTCGTGTGCCCCGCAACGTCAATTTGCATGCGCTGCTCCAAAACGGAGGCTTCGGCGAAGCGTACGCACAATACCTGTCGAGGAACACCTCGATGTGGAGAGAGTTGGATCAGTTCCAGCGGTCGCGGCTACATTTTGTTCCACTGGGCAAGCAACTGGAGGCGGACGCGTCAGACGTGTTCCCGTCACAGCGGAATGAGGTACTGTCGATGGCGATTAGCGCTTATGAAACAGCGGGTAGTGCAGCGGATGAGCTGCGAATTATGATTGACAACCCGAGGCTGTCGGTGGACCCGGAACGCTACGCAAAGTTGATTGCGAACAATCCTGCGCAATATTCGGCTCGCATACCGCACAGCGACTTCGGGAATGGCGTGGTTCAGCATCTGATCGCAGACACGGATGAACAGAAGGCGGAGGCGGCTCTAGTAGCGAGAGCAACGTCGAAGGTGGATCGGCTTTGGACGCCTGCATATTTGGCGCTGACAGGTTTGTATTACACATCCGCAAAGCCAGAAGCGAAACAATCGTTCAACACGCTGCTGGGCCCACGGACGGTAGGAACAGAGGTCGCGGAAACGGCTGAGGCGCGCGGCAATCACCTATCCGGCGACAACTGGGTTTACTATGCGGCGCGATTTGGCGATTATCTGGCGTATGAGAAGCAGCCGGGGGCGGACGATCTGCTCCCTGCGGCGGTGGAGTGGAGTCCCATCGCATCGGAGCGCTATGTGGAACTGGGCGATACGTTGCATGATGCGGGCCGAGCGGCGCAGGCGCGCACGGAGTATGAGCATGCGCAAGAGTTGAGTCCGCAACGGGCGGATGTGCTGGACCGCTTGGGTGCGCTCGACTGGGAAGCGGGCAATCAGGCGGCAGCGGTGAAGAACTGGCAGAACGCGTTCGACGTTTTGAAGGTCAAGATAGATGCGGGCGCGTTGAAGCCGTCATTCTGGCAGACGGCGCGGGTGCTGTTTATTCATGCGAATCGTCACGGCGTAGTGGATCAGGTGAAGCCAAACGCCGATGCGATGCTACATCTCTATATCAAGAGAAGCGGGGCTTATCAGTTCGAACCATTCATTGAGGGCATGTTCACGGAGGCGAAGAGCCGGCGGAGCGCGCTCGATTGGCTGCTCAATCTGGCGCATGACGAGAATGGCGGGGAGATTCTGCAGATATTAGCGCAGTCGCCGGTGCTGAGTGAGGCCGAGCGGGACCCGCTCTATCGGGAGATGATCGCTCGGAAGCAGAAGGCGGTAACGGCCGCAGCGGGCGACGCGCGGACTGCGGCACAGTCGGAGCTGAACTCGCAACTTGGCGAGTATGCGAACTATCTGGAGATGCAGAAGCGTTACAAGGATGCGTTGCAAACCATCGAGAGTGTTTCGGAGGCAGACCGGCCGAAAGAAGCCGAAATCAGGCTGGAGATTCTGAATGGCAGGCTAGCGCAGCTGATTACCCGTTGGCAGGCGAAGCCGGAGGATGTGCCGGGTGGAACCGTGTTGCTGAGTGTGGCGCAGGCGTTGCGGCAGTTGGGGCGAGCGGATGATGCAAACCGATTGGTGGAGTATGAGTACACGACGGAGATACAGGCGGGTACGGCTGGCGCGGCAGCGTACTTTGGCCTGGCGAAGCTACGGTTTGAGCAAAAGCGCACCGGGGAGGGGCTTGATTTGGTGCGCGATGCGGTGTTGAGCGGGGATGCGCCGTTTGTGAATCTGGAACCGGCAGGGCGGTTGCTCGAAGACGAGGGCCTACGCAAGGAAGCGAACGCGTATTACGCCCAGTGGCACAAAGCCGAGCCTTGGGACGCAATGGCGGCGTTGGCAGAGGCAAGGACGGCGGGCGATGTGAAGGCGTTGGACGCTGTGCGAAAGGATTTGAAAGTTGCGTATCAGGTGCGCATCGATGCTGCGCGCGCGATGCGAGCGGCCAAATCCACTGTCGCGGGCACAACGCAGTTGGATGTTTTGACCCGTGAGGCGATTTCGCCGGCAGAGGCTGCGCAGCCGTATTTTGTTGCGGCACGGCTGGATGCTGCGGCGCAGACGACGGATTGGGCGGCCAAAGTGAGGCTGTATTCGGAGGCGATCGCGATTGCGCCGGGGCTGGCAGATGAAAGGAACAAGCTGGCCGATGCGGCCGCTCGCACGAATCAACGGTATCTGGCGATTGCTGCGTATACGGGCCAGCCGTTTGATTCCGATTTGGCCCAACAGATCGCAGACATACACATCGCGGTGGGGCAGCCGGAGCAGGCGGAAGGGTTGTTGAACGCGATTCAAAAGAGTGAAGCTGCCTCGACGAAGCAGAAAGATCATGCCCGGCAAGAGGAGGCGCAAATTGCAAAGCAATTGCGATTACGGGCCGTGAATCAAACGCGCAGTCCTGAGGTGAGCAACGGGATTGCGCAGCAGCGGATTGTGAAGCCGAAGTTGAAGGTGCTGCCGGCGGACGATGTTGCTCCGGTGGAGAACGAAGAAGGCGCGGAATGAGACGGATTGTCAGTGCGTGCGCGTTGCTCGGTGCGATCTCCGTTGGCTGGTGGTTGCGTGCGCAGCTTGCAGTGAACATTCCGCCGATGGCGTCCGATATGCCGGCGGGGGCGCTCCTGTATCTTGAAGCCAAGGATTTCGCGAAGCTGCTGGGGGAGTGGAACAACTCGCAGGAGAAAGTGAAGTGGGTGGGCAGCACGAATTACGATGTGCTATCGCGATCGCGATTGATCGGGCGTTTGCAGCAGGCGCAAGGTGAGTTGGAGCAGGCTGCGGGCGTGTCGGCGGAGATGAAGCTGTTGCAACAAGTGGCGGGGACGCGATCGGCGTTCGCGTTTTATAACTTGGGCGCGCTGAAGTTCGTGTATATTACGCATCTGGACCATGGAAGTATTGAGGCGAGCGATTTGTGGAAGCAGCGATCGCAATATCAGCCGAGGGCAGCGGGGGGTCAAGCCTTCTATGTGAAGCAGGACCAGCAGAGCGGGCGAACGGTGGCGTTTGCGAGCAAAGACGATGTGTTTGCGATCGCGACGGACGAATCGTTGATGGCGACGACACTGGAACTGTTAGCGGGGCAATCGGCGCCCGCGCTTGCGAAGGACGAGTGGTTTCAGAGCATCACGGTGGGGAAAAGGCAGGGCGATTTGCGATTAGTGTACGACCTGCGCGACGTGCAAAGGACGCCGCAGTTCCGCACGTATTGGATACAGCAGAATCAGACGGAGCTGAAGGAGTATGCGGCGGGCATTTCGGATCTGTTTGAGACATCTCAAGGATTCGAAGAAGAACGCGTGCTGGTTCGTGCGGCTGGAACATCTGCGCCAAGCGCGTCAGGGGCCATTGAAATGCTGGTGGGAGCGGTGACGCCGGGCGATTCGTTGTATCGAGCGTGGGCGAATCCGGCGAAGGGGCAGTTAACTGATGCGCTGGAGCAGGTGGTGTATGGGGAAACGCCTCCGGCAAACCCGTTCATGGACCAGATGGCGCCGGCAGCTCCGGCAGGATTTGTGCAGCCGGCTTATGCGCCGGGACTGGAGACAAGGATCGATCAGCGGCCGGTTGTCAAGGCGGCGCGGAAGCCGGTGGACACGTTGGTGGAAACAGTGGCGGCTATGCAGCCGACCGCGCTGTTACATGTGCAGAGTACGGCGGCGCTGCGCGATAACGTATTTGTAGTGCCTGGGAGCGCCCTGATGATCGCGTGCGAACGGGCAGATGCGGCGGCGTTCGGACGTGCGTTGCGGGGCATGTTGGGCGCGGCGATGGAATCGGGCGGGCTGGATCCATTGACGGTCCGAGTCGAAGGCAACGTGCTGGTGTTGTCGCGCGGTGAGGGTACGGTGAGCAACGTGAACACGCGAGCTGCGGCCACGACTGAGACTTATGCGGCGGGCTATAACCATGCGGCGGAGTGGCCCAAATATACGAGGCTGTTCCGGTTAATTGATGGACGCACAGGCGGAGCCCCGGGAATGGCGTCCTCGCAGGGACGGCCGGCGTTCTTTGCAGGCGATGTGCAGAGCTTGGGGGATGCATTGATCAGGTTGCAGCGCGCATCGCTGAAGCGAACGGACGCGGGGCGCCAGATTTCTGAGATAGTCCTCTACGAGATGAAATGATTTCGCGGCGTGGCTTACTGGCGGTTCCGTTCGTGGCATGGGCCGCGAAGCAGACGTGCGGGACTGAGTATTTGGCTGTGAATCTGCGGAATGGCAATCGCGTGGGGCAGTGGGAGGCGCGGGACCGGGCGGTCTCGATGGGCTCGCTGCTGAAGCCGTTTCTGGTGGTCGCGTATGGGCGAACGCACAGCCGGTTTCCAAATTTAGTATGCCGGGGCGAGGCGGACCGATGCTGGTTGCCGCACGGCCATGGACGGCAGGACGTTGTGATGGCGTTGGCAAACTCGTGTAACTTTTATTTCCGGCATGTGGCGGGAGAGTTGAACAGGGCTGCGCTCGAATCGGTTTGTCTGTCGTACGGGCTGGAAGGGCCTGCGGACGCAATCACGGCGGATGAATTGATTGGCCTACGATCGGGATGGCCGCAGCGGGCTACGGCCGTTCTCTCGGCGTTTGCACGATTGGCAGGAGAAGGAAGCGAACCTGGCGTACAACTTGCCTTGGCAGGGATGAAACGATCAGCAGAACTGGGGACTGCACGAGGGCTAGGCTTGAGGGCGCGTGCAAAAACCGGTACTGCGCCCTGTAGCCACGCACCTCGATCGGAGGGTGACGGTTATGCTGCCGTGCTTTACCCTCTCGATCAGGTGCGGTTGGTATTGCTGGCCAGGCAATGTGGGAACACTGGCGCGCATGCTGCGCAATTGGCGGGACCCATTGTCCGGAAGTTGGTTTGACTTACTAGCCTATAGCTTTAACGTTCGCCAAAGCTATAGCCAAGCGCTGCTCCATACTCGGTAACCCAAGGGCTGCCGAATTGGAAGTTGTTATTGACGTAGTGCGCATCCACTTGCGGGCGGAAGAACACATGAGGAGTCATGTAGAAACGCACCCCGGCAGAGAGATGCACTTGCAGGTGATTCGAGCTCTCGACATAAGTGTTCGAGGTCGAGCAGCCCGCGAAAGCGTCGCAATAAGACTGAGGATAATAGTACTTGAGGTTGACGCCGCCGAGTCCAACCTGAAGCTCCGGAACGACGCGGTGTAAGTGGAGTGGCGGACGCAGGACAGCGTTGAAATCGTAGAACGTGGGCCGGTATTTTAAGCCAGCGTAATTCCCTTGGCTGAACCGGAAGTCGGTCTCACCGCCGATACCAAGCCATTTGTTGATAAAGAAATCGGCTCCTGCTTTGCCGAATGTGCCGGTCATACCGGGAGTGTTGTACAAGGTTCCGGTGCCGAAAGTATCGATTTGTTGATTGCTTGAACCGACCATTGCGGTTCCGACGCCGAAATAAGCATCCACGCCTTGGGCGTGCGCGAAAGTGACGCCGAAACAAGAGATAGCGAGCAAGGGAAGGATACGGTACTGAGTAAGTCTCATAGAGATTGATTCCTGTAGTTTTGTAAATCCTGAACTGGAGTTAATCTTAATTTGCTCCCCAATGCATGTCTACATGCATTGGCATTAGCAAACCAACCAAAGCAACTGCATTAAGGGAGCGCCAGCTAAGAAGCGGCGTTCCCATAAGAGAAGACGTGCGGGCGCACCGGCTCGGTTTCACCTACAAGCGAGAGAAGTGCACAGTAGTTGCTTTGATGTAGTTATGAAAAATGGAAGTCAATTACTTTTAATTACTTCATTTATTATATATGGGTCCGATGCGGAATCCGTGATTCATGCTGTACGGAGTTAGCCATAGTAGCAGGGACGAGAGCATGACCTGAAGAAGAGCCAGGCCCCAGAGTGACGGACAATCTTCGAACAATAAACAGGAAGCCGCGCCCCAAATGAAGGTCGCGGGAAGAAGAACCGGATTCGGTGCATGAATTATCGAAAACGCAACCGCTGCCAGCAGAACAGCGGGCCAACGTGCTTTTGAGGAGTCACGTAAGGGCCGATAGATCATCGATTGAAGAACGATCTGCTGTGCGGCGCACCAGACGAAGTAAATGAGTCCGCGCTCAAGTGTATGGAGGTTGAAGAGAATGCGCCGGCCCAGCACCAAAAAGAGCACGGTGATCACGATCCAGAGATAGCGCCAGCGGGAGAACGAGCGGTAAAGGGTGCCGAAACCTAGACCTAGTTCCCGAGCTGAGCGGCGATG
The DNA here is from genome assembly GCA_036276155.1 of Bryobacteraceae bacterium. GTDB lineage: Bacteria > Acidobacteriota > Terriglobia > Bryobacterales > Bryobacteraceae > Bog-105. The sequence goes on from DATBEG010000097.1 coordinate 18,290, forward strand.
GCCGCGCCAGGAGATGACAATGGACAGGGCAAGTACTAATCCTGTGGCGGGATGCGGTTTGAAGAACAGCCAGAGATAAGCAAGGGCGCCAAGGAGGAAAATCAGAGCCTCCAGAGCGCTCCGGGTTCTTACGTTCAAGTTCTTAGTTTAAAGGCGGTTGGG
>DATBEG010000098.1:0-9572 GCA_036276155.1 Bryobacteraceae bacterium
CCGGAATTTTACCTTCGGATTGTGCTTCGCCAGTGTCTTGGTGATCGCCGCCGTCAACGTCGTCTTGCCGTGATCGATGTGCCCGATCGTCCCAATATTCACGTGCGGCTTGCTGCGGTCAAATTTCTCTTTCGCCATTTGCTGTTCTCAAAAAATTCTGGATTCTTCGTCCTAGCCAGGATGAAGGAGGGCAGAAGGTGACGGCACACACGCATTCTGTGGCACACCCTTAAGAGAGGATACCATGAAGACGTCTCCCCTTGGCTTACTTGCCTGTCAACGCTTCTTCCAGCTTCTTCAGATTTGGCCGCTCACCTAAGACAATCAGGAAATCGCCTGCCGCGATATTCGAATCCGGCGGCGGGTTGAATTTCATCTCACCGTCGGCATGCCGGATCGCGAGTAGAATCACATTCACACCACTTTGGGACAACATCGCTCCGGTTGTTTTCGAGACGTATCGAGTTCCAGGCCTCACGCAGACTTGTTCCACCATGATCTGCGGTCCGACTTCAGTTGTGGCCAAATCGAGAAACTCCACAACATGCGGTCGCAAAAGTGCATGGGCAAGACGGCGTCCGGCCATCGTATACGGAGCGAAAACCGTGTGCGCTCCCGCGCGGCGGAGTTTCTGCTCGGCCTGTTCCTCTGACGCCCTCGTCACCACCAGAAGATCCGAATTGAGAGCCTTCGCCGACAGAATGATAAACAAATTCTCGGCGTCGGAGGGAAGAGCGGCAATCAACCCGCGTGCTGTCAGAACGCCTGCTGCGCGTAAATCGTCGTCGTTGGTGGCGTCCGCAATGACTGCAAGCATGCCCGCTTCCATCGCGCGGCTCACTCGTTCTTCCCTTTTGTCGACCACGACGAATGGCACATTCGCCCGCTGCAGCTCATAGGAGGCGTTTCGTCCGACTCTTCCAAATCCGCAAACAATAAAATGATTCTGCAGTTTCGCAATCATCCGCTTTCTCCGTCTTCGCCCGTACAGGTCCTGTAATTCGAGTTCAATGATGGTTTGCGTCAACGCGCCGACCGCGAAAAACATGGCAATGACGCCAAAAAAGATAAGGAGCGAATTGAAGATTCGTCCCGCAGGGCTTAGCCGGTGAACCTCTCCATATCCGACGGTGGAGATCGTGATCAACGTCATGTAAAAGGCGTCGAACACGCCCCAGCCCTCGATGACGCAAAATCCGGTCACCCCAACGATGAATGTCGATACGAGTAGGCTGGCCGTCAGCAGGGCTCGCCGGAGGAGACGCCGCTTCATAAAACCTGAATGGAAGTTTACTTCCTCCGTGGTGGCGCTTGTGCGGATGTTAGCGCCGCAGACGAGCGAGTGGCGAGCCTAGAACGGCTCGCCCGGCAGCGGTGTAAGGATGGGCGTTACTTTGCCCCAGCCCTGGTCCTGTGCGGCTTTCATATCTTTCTTGAGCTGATCGGGTAAGGTCTCATTGAGCTTCGGACGGCCCGGATCTTGAGCCAATTCCCAGGCGACGGCCGAGATTGTCTTCGACACGACGAGCATCTCGTGAAAATCGAGCTTGTCGGGCGTGTCGGTCGGACGATGGTAGTCAGGGTGCAGACCGGTCGTGAAGAACACAATGGGGATGCCTACTTTTGCGAAATTGTAGTGGTCGCTACGGTAGAAGATCCGCTGGCCGCGCGGTTGCGGGCCGAGATTGTCGTGCGTCTTGTCGGGCGCTGTGGCGTCATAGAAGTGGTTTAGCGTCAGCTTCTGGTAGCCGTTGTTGACTGATTCAATAGTCTTCTCCAGATCGTTGCTGCTGACATTCGGACCGACCAGCATGATCTCTCCCGGGCTGACAAGCACGTGTGTTTGGTCGGAATCTTTGAAGTCGGGGCCTTTCGTTCTGCCGATCATGTCGATATTCAGATCGGCAACCACCTTTGACAGATCGACCGGGGGAAATTCCGCAAAGTATTGTGACCCCCACAGTCCCTTTTCTTCGCCGGCATTCCACAGGAAGATGATCGTACGATCGGGCCGAACTCCCTTCGCCGCGCCCTCCACGTAGGCGTGCGCAATGGCCAGGAGCGCGGTAGAGCCGGAGCCGTCGTCGTCCGCGCCATTGTTGATGTTGTGCGCGCCCGGAGCGACGTTAGCGCTTAAACCGATGTGATCGAGATGCGCGCTGATGACGACATATTCGTTCTTCTTTACCGGATCGCAGCCCTCCAGCATGGCCACAACGTTTTCCGCATGTCCCGGTTCACTTTTCAGTCCCAGACGCAAGCTGACCTTCTTTTCGGCTGCCAAGGCAAACGGTTCTTGTTTGCCGGATTCAAGCGCTGCTGCGAATATCTGCTCGGCTGTTCTCTTCTCACCGGCGAAGATCGCGCTCGTCAGAGCCAAACCCGCGGTAATGGAGGGAACCACGGGACAGGCAAGCTGCGGCTTGAACTTCGCCACCTGATAGGCGGGACCATTGGGACCGCTCGGACGGCCGACCACAGCCGGACCAAAACCGCCTCCGCCAAATCCACCACCTGCATTGGGCTCATTCATCGCGGTTAACTGCTGAAAACTGGCGACGTGGACCACAGCCAGCGCGCCATTCTTTGCCGCCGCTTGTTCCGGTGTCATGAAATCTGTGCACTCTTCGCCCAGCGGATTAGCAGCTTGCGCGGCAGCGCGGTCAGTTGCGTTCTGCTGCGCCGCCAGTTCAGCCGGGATTCCGGCTACGACGACAATCTTCCCCTTTACGTCGAGATTTTGGAAGGGATCAATCTTGGTTTTGTTGATGACGTATCCGTTGCCTGCGAAGACAAGATTGCCTGACAAGTCAAATGGCTCAATCCCACCGCCACGCCGTCCCACAGTGATGGTCCAATCTTTGCCGTATTCGAAGCTTGTCGTACGCGGCCCCCCGTTTCGAGCACCTTGTCCCCCCGTAGGAGCATTGCCGCCGCCCTGCCCAGCCGGACCGCCTGGCCCTCCCCGGCCACCGCGGCCTGCGGGACCGGTGACAGAGACTTTGCTTTCGTCCGGGATGATCTGCTTGCTGATCAGCTCAAATGGCATGAAGTACGGCTGCAGCGGACCATTTGTGTCGCCTGTGCTGCCGCCTGGCTTCAGACCCCATTCGGCCAGATTACTGGCGACAAATAGAGCTGCGGTATCGTAACCGCGGGAGGGCAGATTACGGCCTTCCAACTGGTCAGAGGCCAGGAAGTACTCATAGATCCGCATATCGTTCTCCGAAATGGCTTCGGAGTTTCCGAATCCCCCGGGAACGTGGGTTTTCGCTTTTGCGGATTTGGATTTCGGTTGCTCCGCAGAAGTGGCTGTGCGCCAACCCGCGAACACAAGCAAAGCAAGCGCGGGCAGAGCCGCGGCAGTAATTCGACGCATATAGTTTGAAGGAGCTGAGTTTAGCAGTCTGGAGACTAATACATAATGGCTCCCGGCGCGCCGAAATGGTTACAAAGATAGGGGAAAAGTGGAACTTTCAAGACGAGCATTGACCTTGCTGCTGCCGGCGGTAGCCGCCGCAGGTCAGAAAACCGAACCCGAGGGGAACTCACAAACGCTGGAAGGAAAGCCATTCAAGCTGGCTGATTTGCCCTGGCATGGCAGCCCGGCGGGCATCTCGCGTTCCAAGGCGATTTTCAATGGCCACACAACGCGTGGGCAGCACCTGACTATGCACGCCACGGAATTGGCGTCCGGCCAGCGACCTCATCCCGCCGCTCGGCAACCGCACGAAGAGATCCTGATCGTCGAACAGGGGACGATTGAATGCACCATCAACGGCCAGACTGCCACCCTCAGTCCTGGCGATGTTGTGTATTCGGCATTCAACGATCTCAAGGACTGGAAGAACGCGGGCACGGGTCCCGCAGTCTACTACGTCATCTCGCTCGAAGACCACAAGTGACGTCCCAGCCGCGTCAGGCCATGTTCTGGCGCCTTTCCCTCCAGCGTCCGCGTGTGAAATCGGGGAAAGCTTGGGGCGCGCTCCCTTGCGCAACTGAAGCAACGCTGAGCGGCCCGGGCGCGCTCCACGCGGCAGCGTCATAGACGTCCATATCCGGCACCAGACCGCGGCGCATGCCCTCCACTAGCCGCATGGCCATTACGAAATCCATACCGCCGTGATCGCCTTCGCCCTTTGCGCGCTCGCCGTTTTGCTTCCAAAAACGATGGGTGTACTGCTCTTTGTAATTATCAAGCGGGAGAAAAGCTTCTTTATCGGGGTCGTCGACGTAAATCCGAGGAGGGTAATCGCGAAAGACGCCCTTCGTTCCCGAGATGAGATTGATGCGATCGTATGGCCGCGGATTCACGACGTCATGCTGCAACATGATGGTCAGGCCGTTCGCAGTCTTTATCAGCGACGTGTTCATGTCGCCGCAGACGTATTTCTCTTTCCATTTCGGACTGTCTTTCGGGACGTTTGCCGCACGCCAGGCGTCGAGCCCGCGCTGAGGCGAACTCATTGAGACCAGATAATCGAAACGGTCTCCGCGCTGGACACCCATATAGTTTGCGACGGGCCCGAGTCCGTGCGTTGGATAGAGATTGCCGTTTTTCTGCGTGTGCGGAAAACGGCGCCAAAGGCCTTCGCTGCGGTTTTCATTCAGAATGCGCCGCAGGTCGTGGATATAGGCGCCTTCTCCATGCACGATATCGCCGAACAGCCCTGCACGGACCATGTTCAGCACCATGAGTTCGTTCTCGCCGTAGCAGCAGTTTTCGCACATGATGCAGTGGCGGCGAGTTCGCTCCGATGTATTCACAAGCTTCCAGCAATCCTCGATTGTCGTTGCGGCGGGGACCTCGACAAGCGCATGCTTGCCCTGATTCATCGCTGCCACGGCTGCGGGAACATGCCACTCCCATGGTGTCGCGATATAAACAACGTCCACGTCATCGCGCTTCACCAGATCCTCAAACCCATGGTCGCCATCGGTATAAAGCGTAGTTTCCGGCGCACTGGCGGCCTGAACCGTTTTTTGCGCCTCGAGCGCGTGATCGCGCACGATGTCGCAAATTGCCGTGAACTCGACTCCACCTGTGGCGAGAAACGTCTTGAGCATCGAGTTTCCGCGCAAACCAGCGCCGATCAGGCCCATTCGGACCTTCTCGCGGGGCTGGAACGGAACGCCAATCATTGAACCGGTAGGGGAGGCGGAACTGGTTCCGGCTCGCGCGGCAAGAACGGTCGCGCTGGCGGCCGCTGCGCGCAGCAGGTCCCTGCGGGTGGTGGTGGCAATTGACATTACTCCCTTATATGCCAAAGGCATATATCTAACCTATGGAAAGCCGTAACGAAACGGCGGCAGAAGGGTCCACGTTGTAAGCCAGACGAGGGCGGCACCATGAAAGTGCTTGATAGCGTTGAGACGATTTTGAAGGAAAAAGGCGGCGAGATCTGGTTTGTCGATCCCGGCGCCACGGTTTACGAAGCTCTGGAGATCATGGCCGATAAACGCGTGGGTGCGCTTCTCGTGATGAACGGGGACCGTCTTGTTGGTGTCGTTTCCGAGCGCGATTACGCCCGGAAGATTATTTTGTCCGGACGGTCATCGAAGACTACCGCGGTCAGCGACATCATGAGTTCGCCGGTACGCACAATCGGTTCAGATACTACTGTCGATGACGCCATGCGTCTGATGACGGAGCATCGCATCCGCCATTTGCCGGTGATGAGCGGCAATAAGGTGGAAGGCGTAGTGTCGCTCGGTGATCTGGTGAAGTGGATTATCACATCACACGAACAGACAATAGAGCAACTGGAAAGCTATATCTCCGGCCGCGTTTAGTCAGGCATCCAGGCGAGCGAGGATGTCAGTCCAGAGCACCAAGCGGAAACAGCGCAGCTTGTGTTCTCGCGAGATCAAATAGACTCCCCGACGACTCAACAGCATCTGGCCGAGGAAGCTTTTTACAGTGAGATTTTTTGAAGATTTCCGGCGCGACATGCCGCCATGTTAACGCAAAGTCGCCAAATAATTGCCGTATCCGATGAGGATGGTCGACGCGATTAGTACCGCTAATCCCAAACCCAACAGACGCTTGGATTTTTTACTTGCGCCGCGCCATTCGTGAAGTCCCAGACCCCACAACGTACTGAAAATGACGATGCTCGCCATGTGCAAGGTCCAGCTTGAAAAGCGGTATGCACCCATTTTGGTCTCGCCCATGGTGTAAAAGAAAAACTGCATGTACCAGGTGACACCTGCCAGGGCGCAAAACAGATAATTCGAGACAAGAGGAACACGCACTGTCTCGCGCAGCACTGCAAGCGGAGGATGGGTCAGCACGCTGGTTGTCGGGCCGGAAAGCGCGGTCTCTTGAATGGATTGCGGACCGCCGGGATCAGCGAACTGAACAGGAATCTCCGAAGCGAGATACTGGTGCCCTGTCTTATTGCGGATATTGAGCAGAACAGTCCAGATGAAGTTCGTAGTAAATCCGCCAAGAAGCACAACAACGAGGACCGGTAAGCCTTGCCATAACGGCGAGGTGCCGTGGCGAAGGGTCAGTGTTTTGATGGGATCGCCGGCCGCGAGCCCATAGGCAAAGCACGCGCTCATGATGCCCGAAAGAACGGCAACAGCAAAGCCCTTTTTCAAACTGAATTCTTTGATGGCAGCCTGCTGCTCCGCTACGGGCATCGAGCGCTCTTTGTAGAGACCAGCCAGACCTGCAATGGCAATCCCGAAAAGGCAAATGGCAATTCCCAGCAGAATGACACGACCGGAGTTCGTACCAAGTACTTGCGCGACAAACTCTCCACGAAAAATGGGCGGCATAAGCGTGCCAAAGGCTGCGCACAAACCCATCACGATTGCCATACCGAGCGACAAGCCTAAGTAGCGCATGGTGAGACCGAATGTGAGACCTCCGATGCCCCACAACAGCCCGAACAAGTAGCACCAGAAAATGGTGCCGCCCGGCGCCTCAGCGATGACAGCCCAAAGATCTTTCGTCAACAGTCCGGCAATCAGCGAGGGCGCAATAATCCAACTGAATACGCCGCCAACCAGCCAATACGTTTCCCACGACCAGTGCTTCACGGCACGATAGGGAACGTAGAAACTTCCGGAGGCCAATCCTCCCAGCCAGTGGAAGAACACGCCAAGTGCAGGATTCGGCATCATCGCAAAAAGGCTTCCGGCAAGCCGCCGTCGACGGGAATGATATGGCCCGTGGTTTTCAAACTGTCGTCACCGGCAAGCCAGACGATTGCCTTTGCGCAATCCTGCGGAAGAATGGGCCTGCGCGTCAGCGTACGTTGCGCATAGAACCCGGCAAGCTTATCGCGCAGTTCGTCGGTTGTCTCGGTCTCTGAGAAGTCGATTTTGTATTTCTGCAGCGATTGCATGACGCGGTCGCGCGGAAACATGGTAGAACCTGCGACGACGGTTGCGGGCGCGATCCCGTTGACTCTCACCAGCGGCGCCAGACCCATCGCGAGCTCGCGAATCAGGTGGTTGAGCGCGCTCTTGCTGACGTCATACGCCTCACTTCCCTGTTTCGGAACCGCCGCATTGGCAGAACTGGTCAGCACGATGGAGGCAGCGAGCTTTTGATCCCGCAGCACCGAGCCTGCTTCGCGAGCCAGCATATAGTTACCGGTGACATTCACGAGGAAAGTTTTCTGCCATTGGCCCTCGGTCAACTGACCGTCTTTTTGCGCAACGGGGAAGATGGCTGCCGTGTTGACGATTACATCGATGCCGCCGAACTGAAGAACAGTGAAACGCATGGCTTGGGCCAGGCTGTCGGACGAACTCAGATCGAGGATGGTATGCGCCACCAGATCGCTGGAAGCGATTGCTTCGGCTTCGACGGCGACCTCCTTCGCTCCGTCTTCGTTTTGATCGGCAATGACGATGTGCGCGCCTTGGCGAGCAAGTATCAGCGCGACTTCGCGGCCAATACCGCTGCCCGCCCCGACGATAAGCGCAATCTTGCGACTGAATTCCGCTTCCGCCGGCATGCGCTGCAGCTTCGCTTCTTCGAGCGCCCAGTACTCAATGCGAAACGCCTCCGAGCGCGGGAGAGCTACGTAGTTGCGGCAGCTATCGAATCCGTGAGACTGTTTCGCGTGACGCGCCTGCGGCAAGGGATGCTGCGCCGGTCCGGAACCGAGGGCATTTGCTCCCGACATCACGTGGATGGCATTGATGAAGAACTCAGTTGTAATCCGCGCTTCCTTCTTGTTTTTGGCGAAGCCGAAGAGACCGACACCGGGGATGAGGACGACGGAAGGGTTCGAATCGCGCAGCTTGGGCGAATCGTGTGTTGCCCACTGCCTGTAATAGGCTGCGTACTCACTGCGATACGTTTCCGCGCGCTCGGTAATCAGCGCCTTGAGCGTTTCGACGTTTTCTTCAGCAGGATGCCAGTCGACGAGCATCGGGGAGATACGGGTCCGCAGAAAGTGGTCGGGACAACTCGTCCCCAGAACGCCCAGTTCAGCAGCCCATTGAGAACCGGCAAATTGTAGGGCATCTTCGTGATCCGTATAGTGCGCGATCACGCGGCGGTTCGAAGACATAATGCCGCGCAGGGTGGGCAGAATCGCTGCGGCGATATCTTTTCGGTTCGGCAGAGGCTTGTATTTTTCGCCGCCGAATGCGGGAACATTGCTTCTCTTCCGGTGCTGCAGGATGAACTCGCCCATCTGGTCGATGGTGCGGATGCTGTTCAGGTAGCATTCGCGCTGCGTGTTGCCCCAGGTGAACAGCCCGTGACTGCCTAGCAGAACACCATCGCAACCGGGATTCTCCCGAACAGCTTTTTCAAGGTGGAGAGCGAGCTCAAATCCAGGGCGCTGCCAGTGTAACCACACGATTTTGCGCCCGAACTGGCTATTGAACTCTTCCAGCTTCTGTTTGCCGTTTGCGGCTGCAGCAATCGCAATCGCCCAATCGGGATGCAGATGGTCGACGTGCGGAAACGGCAAGAACGCGTGCAGCGGGGTGTCGATAGAAGCCGCTACCCGGTTCTGCCCAAAAGCAGAAAGAGGATAGTAGCTGACCATTTCATCTTCAAGCTCTTCACCGCGATACAGATCTTTTAGCTGTTCGAGGCGGTCGAGATAGAGGAGTGCGAACCCAGACTCCCTGATTGAGCCGAGATCTCCGCCGCTTCCTTTCACGGCCAGCACGCGAACGGGCTTGCCTGTGAACGGGTCTGGCAATTCGATCTTTGAACTTGTGTTGCCGCCGCCAAAATTCGTAATGCGCAGGTCGGCGCCAAGCAGGTTGGAGCGGTAGCGCAAGAGTGCAAGCTGGTCGTGCTGGAGTTGCGATGCGACCTCGTCATTCCAGAGGTCTTTCAGCTGTTGGACGGATTCTACAGATGTCGGCATAATCCTTGCTCTTCAGACTAATCCAGCGAGAGTTTGTGTTTCGCATCAGCGCCACAGGCAAGCCGCGATAGGGCAAGAAGAAGGCGCACGTTCTGTGTTATCGGAGGAAAGTGTGTCCATACCGTGGGGGTCAGGCGGCCATTTTCTGAAGGCCGGGGGCATTCGGGGGCTGAATTGTCGGGCTGAGGTGCGCTGATCGGTCAAAAAGCCGCTGCTGTT